>JBCCLB010000032.1:0-69734 GCA_039027095.1 Myxococcota bacterium | reverse complement strand
CCCGCCCCCGCCCCCGCCCGTCCCCCAAGTTTGCTCGGCCGCCGTGCCGCCCGCACGCCCGGACGAGGAGCTTCCCGAGGGGGATACCTCCTTCGTGGTGGCGGTGCGATCGGTCACGTGGCCTCCGCTTCCCGCCGCCGGCGACGACGAAGACGGGGACGCAAGACGTCCGAATCCGGAACGGGTGGGCTTCGACCTCGACGGTCGTTGCAGTTGTACCGACGACGTCGGTCTCGCCTGCGTCAGCGCCCCGACTGCGTTTCTGCAGCGGCAGTGTGACGACGCCCGCGGCCGCGACAACAACCTCGGGGCCGCGCTGGCGCCGCTCAACGCGGTGGCGCCCCGGCCGTTGAGCGAACTGCTGAGCGGCGCGGCCGAGGGGGGCGTCTGGTCTCTTTTGATCGAAGTCGCGGGATACAACGACCGGCGCGACGACCAGCGCGTGACGGTGACGACGCATTCCGCGGCCGGTTTCGAAGGCGGGCTCGGGGCCCCGACGTGGGACGGGGAGGACGCATGGACCATTCGTGCGGATGGCTTTGCCGCCGACGAAGCCTCCGAGGAGTCCACCCCGATCAGCGTGGACCCGGAGGCCTACGTACGCGACGGGATGCTCGTAGCGCACCTGCCCCGCGTCGACCTCGACGTCGTGTTCGCGACGGCTTCGGGCCGGCTCCGCGTCACCGACGTACGGCTGGTCGCGACGATCGAAGAAGCGCCGTCGGGACTCGCCCTCGTCGACGGAACCCTCGGGGGCTGGCTGTCGGAGGAGAACGCCCTCCGCATGTTGGCGAGCTACCAGTACCAGCCCCCCGGGCCCAACACGCCGCTCGTGCGGCTGTGCAACCCGAGGCCCGAGTACACGATCTTCCGTGCCGCCATCTGTCGGGCCGCCGATGGCCGCGTCGACGAAGGGAGCCCGGATAGAACGTGCAACGCCGTCTCGGTCGGCGTGGGGTTTAGCGCCAGCGCCGCCCGCCTGGGGTCGGTGCTCGACGTGCCGTTTCCGTCCCCCGAGTGCGCGCCGGGCGACGACCCGCGAGAAGACGCCTGCCCGCCGCCCTGATCCCCGTGGCCGGGGCGGCTCTCGGCGCGCGCGAGCGGGCGATGTACACTATCGGACGTGCGTCCTTCGCCAACCATAGCTCTGGCTGCGGCGGCCCTGTTCGCCCTCGGGTGGAGCTGTGCCCTCTCCTCGTTCACGAAGGGAGACGCCGTCGTGATGGGCGGCGGCGGCGCGGGCGCCGCAGGGGGAGTCGGCGGCACGGCGGCGGACGGCGGAAGTGGAGGGGTCGGCGCTTCCTGTCAAAGCGACGGCTACCCGCCGCCGCCCGCGACGAACGACACCAACGTCCGGACCGAGTTCTTCAGCGTGGTCCGCGAGGTGAACTTTCGCGATCGCAGCGACCGTGCCGTCGGCCTCGACCTCGACCGGCGTTGCACCTGCGACCCCACCGGCTTCGACGAGGGGCCGAGCTGCCAGCCCAACCGTGACGCTGAGATCGTCTGCGACGAAGGCAACGGCCGCGACAACGCCTTCTTCGACATCATCGAGCTGTCGAAGCTGCTATTCCAACTCGATTTCGAGGCCGTCTTCAGTCAGGCGGCAGAGAACGGCAGCGCGAGTCTGTTGTTCCGGGTTCAGGAATGGAATCGACTCCCGGATGACCCGCAGGTCACCGTCTCGGTGTATTCCGCCACCGGTCGCACCGACAGCCCGATGTGGGACGGGGCCGACGTGTGGCCGGTTTCCGAAGGGTCTCTCGTGGCGGGAGGCACCATCGATGAGCCCCGCTACGTCGACACCAATGCCTACGTGACCAACGGGCAGCTCGTGTCCGGGCTCGTCAGCAACGAGATCGTCTTCGCCGGGACGACGAGTCGCGTGGTGCTGGAGCTGCTCGGCGGCGGCGTGGTCGCCGACATCGTCGACGATCCCGACCGTGGCCTCGAACTGCGTAACGGAGTGATCGCCGGTCTCGTCAGCGAAGAAGGGCTGTTTGGGGCGTTGGCCTCCTACCGCGACCAAGACAGCCAACCATTCTGCCCCGGCAGCGTCGCCTACGGACAAGCGGCAGCGTTTTTCTGCGATTCCCGAGATGCCACGGTCAATCCACAGCCGGGTCCCACGACCGCGTGCGATGCGGTGAGCTTCGCCATGGGCTTCAACACCGAAGCCGTCCTTGGGATCGACGGCATCATCCCCGACCCGCCCGAGTCCAACCCCTGTCCGGGGACGTTGCCGACCGACTGTGCCTCGTTCTTTGGCGGCGACGGGGGGAACGGGGGTGGGTCGGCCCCCCTCTGAGCGCGCAGCGGGGCAAAAACCGGGTTCTTCTCCGGTCGATCGTGTAAGACGCGCCTCATGGCGCTTCCGACGATACGGGTGGGCGGCACCGCCTTGGTGCTGCTGACGCTTTCCGGCTGCATTACGCGGAGCGAGCACGACCGGCTGATGGGCGAAGCGCAGCAGGCTTTTCAGCGCGCCGCGCAGGGCTACCAGGGCCAAATCGCGACCAAGGATCAAGAGATCACCGACCTCCAGACCCGCATCGGGCT
The DNA here is from genome assembly GCA_039027095.1 of Myxococcota bacterium. Classification (GTDB taxonomy): domain Bacteria; phylum Myxococcota_A; class Polyangia; order Polyangiales; family Polyangiaceae; genus JAPYTK01. Next base: position 67,175 of record JBCCLB010000032.1, on the reverse strand, counting down.
GCTCGAGGCGGAGATCGCCCAACGAGACCAGCGGATCGGAGAGGAGCAGGCCAAGGTCGCCGATCTCCAACGCAAGCTCGACGATGCCGTCGCCCTCGGCGAACAGCTCCGAGGCACCCTGGAGCGCGCGGGGAAGAGCGTCGACAAGCTGCTCGCGGAGAAGGGCGACCTCAGCAAGGCCCTTCAAGACAGCAAGGACCGCCTCGAAGAGCTACGGCGGGCCCAGGCGGCGGCCCAGAAGCGCGCGGACCTGTTCAAGAGTCTGGTGCTCAAGTTCAAAAAGATGATCGACGCGGGCGACCTGGCGATCGTGCTTCGCGACGGCCGCATGGTGCTTCAGCTCCGCAACGAGGTGCTCTTCGATCCCGGCCGGGTCGACATCAAGCCGGCGGGGAAGGATGCGTTGAAGGAGGTCGCGACCATTCTCACGACCCTCGAGCAGCGCAAGCTCCAGGTCGCCGGCCATACCGACAACGTGCCGATCTCGACCGGTCGCTTTCCCAGCAACTGGGAGCTGTCGACCGCGCGCGCCGTCAACGTCGTGAAGTTTCTCGTCGAGCAAGGCGTCGCGCCCGGGGAGCTGTCGGCGGCGGGCTACGGCGAGTACGACCCGGTGGCGAGCAACGACGACCGCGCCGGCAAAGCCAAGAACCGGCGGATCGAGATTGTCCTCCAGCCCAACATCGCCGAGCTGGTCCAGGTCCCCACCGACCCTTGAGAAGGGCAGCCAACATCCAGAGGGGTCTCCTACGTACGCGCGAACGCTACTCGCTGGTGAACCTTACTCGCTTATGAACAGGGCGCGGACCCGCTCCAGATCTTCCGGGGTGTCGACCCCGTGGCCGGGGGGCTCGGCGACGACGTGAACGGCGATCCGAAGTCCATCGGCGAGAGCGCGCAGCTGTTCGAGCCGCTCCGCCTGCTCGTGGGGATGCGGTGGCAGCGACGTGAGGCGGAGCAAGGCGTCGACGCGGTAGGCGTACAGACCGAGGTGGCGAAGAAAGGGTACGCCCTCGGGCAAGACCGACGGCGCGGCGCCGTCCGCGGCGAAAGCGTCGCGAACCCAGGGGATGGGCGCCCGGCTGAACCAACCGGCGCAGTCGTGGTCGTCGACGACAACCTTGACGACGTGGGGCGAGAACAGCTCCTCGGGGGTCGTGATCGGCGTGGCGAGGGTCGCCAATTCGGTGCCCCGGGCTCGGGTCAGGTGCGCGACGTCGGCGATGGCGTCGGGCGGCATGCGCGGCTCGTCGCCCTGAACGTTGACCACCACCGCGTCGCGGGCCCACCCCTCCGCGGCCGTGACCTCGGCCACCCGGTCGGTGCCCGAGGGGTGGTCGGACCGGGTCATGGCCACGCGCCCCCCGAAGCCCACGACCGCGTCGCGGATCCGCTCGTCGTCGGTGGCGACCACCACCGAGGCCGCTCCGGAGGCGACGGCGCGGCGGTAGGTGTGCTCGATCATCGGTCGCCCCGCGATGTCGAGGAGCGGTTTGCCGGGCAGACGGCTCGCGCCGTAGCGGGCGGGGATGACGACGTGAAAGGCCATACCGTCATCAGACCATGGGGGGCGGGGTGACGGCGAGCCACCGGTTCGACCTCGTCGCCGTGCCCACGTGGGGCATGCGGACCAATCCGCACCTGGCCGTGCTGGCGGGGGTGCGCCGCACGGTGTGGTGGCCCTTCGAGCCCGTGGTCGCCGGTGACATCGATGCGGTGATGGTGTGGGGTCGAAAACCCGGGGGGCGCGCCGCGGCGCAGCTGGCCCGGCGCCGCGGGCTGCCCACGGTGTACGTCGAAGACGGCTTCGTTCGGTCGATCGGGCTCGGGGTCGACGGGGCGCGGCCCCTGTCGCTCGTCTTCGACGAGGAGGGGATCTACTACGATGCGTCGCGCCCATCGCAGCTCGAGCGGTGGCTCGCCGAAGACGAGACCCTCGACGAGCCGGAAACCGTCGCGAGGGCGGAGGCGGCGATGCGCCGGATCGTGGCCGCCGACCTCTCGAAGTACAACCACGCTCCCCCCAGGGCGGTGGACCTCGGACCGAAGGAGCGACCGCGGGTCTTGGTGGTCGACCAAACGGTCGGCGACCAGTCGGTGCGCGGCGGTCTCGCGAGCGAGACGAGTTTTTCGGCCATGCTGGAGGCCGCGCGGGACGAAAACCCCGACGCCGAGATCATCGTCAAGACGCATCCCGACGTACTCACCGGAAAAAAGCGTGGGTATCTCGAGGCCTCGGGGGATCGACCGGGCGTGCGACGGTTCGCCCGACCGGTCGCCCCCTACGGTCTGCTCGCGCAGGTGGACCGCGTCTACTGCGTGACCTCTCAGCTCGGATTCGAGGCCCGCCTCGCGAACCTACCCGTCACCTGTTTCGGAGCCCCTTGGTACGCCGGGTGGTCTCAGACGGACGACCGCGTGCCCGTTCCCGGGCGGGGCCGATCGCGTTCCCTCGCGGCCCTCTTCGCCGCGGCGTACCTCAAGTACGCGCGTTACCTCGATCCGATCTCGGGCACCCCGGGGACGCTGGAGGACGTGTTGACCCACCTCGAACGTCAACGACGCGCGTTCACCCAAAACCGCGGACGTCACTACTGCTTCGGGTTTCGCCCCTGGAAACACGCCTACATGCGGGCCTACCTGCGCTGCCCCGGCAACGAGGTGCACTTTCCCCGGTCGGTCGCGGAGGCCGAACGAAATCTCGGACCCGCCGCCGAGGAAGAGGCGCGTTTCGTCGTGTGGGGGCAGCGGGAACCGGAGGCGCTCCGCGACCTCGCCGAGCGGCGCGGCATCGACGTCTGTCGGGTCGAGGATGGATTTCTCCGGTCGGTCGGGCTCGGATCCGACCTCGCCATGCCGGCGTCGCTCGTCTTCGATCGTCGCGGCATCTACTACGACCCCCGCGGCGTCAGCGACCTCGAGCACATCCTCGAGACCGCGACCTTCAACGAGGAGGAGCGCCGGCGCGCGCGCGCGCTGCGAGAGCGAATCGTTGCGGCTGGCTTGTCGAAGTACAACGTCGGCGCCGCCGACCGTACGCTGCCCGTCCCCGTGGGAAAGTACGTCCTGCTCGTACCGGGTCAGGTTGAAGACGATGCCTCCGTCCGTCTCGGCGGAGGTGCGGTGAAGACCAACTTCGCCTTGGTGGCGTCGGCGCGGCGGGCCCGCCCCGACGCCTACGTCATCTTCAAGCCTCACCCCGACGTGTTGGCGGGCAACCGACGGGGTCACGTCGACCCCACGCGGCTCGCGGGCGTCTGCGACCACGTAGAGACGGAGGCGACGCTCGCCCAATGCCTGGCCGTCGCTTCGGAAGTCCACACCATGACCTCGCTCGTCGGTTTCGAAGCCCTCCTCCGCGGCATCCGCGTCGTGACGTATGGCCTGCCGTTTTACGCCGGATGGGGACTGACCGACGACCACGCGCCTCCGTGTCCACGGCGCACCCGTCGTCTCGACCTCGACGCGCTGGTGGCGGGGGCGCTGCTTCGGTACCCGCGTTACCTGGACCGCGACCGCATGTTTTTCGTCAGTCCCGAGATCACCATCGACCAACTGTTGGCCGAGCGCGCCGCCTCGGGGCCCGGTCGGGTCGACGGAAGTTGGTGGCGTCGTCAGGCGCGAAAGGCTCGCTTCGCCGCCCTCGGCCTGAAGGGGCGCGATGCTTCGTGACGTCGTCGGCCGACGGGTGCTGTTGCTGCAGGGCCCCAACGGTCCCTTCTTCATGCGCTTCGCGGCCGAGCTACGCTCGCGCGGCTGCGAGGTGACGAAGGTCAACTTCAACTCGGGCGACGACCTCTTCTACCGGGGGCCGGAGCGGGTTCGTTTTAACGCTCCGATGGATCAATGGCCGGACTTTCTCACCCGGCTCATCGACGAGCGGGATCTCGAGGTCGTCTTCGTCTACGGCGACCAACGCCCCATTCACCGGCAAGCGAAGCGGGTGGCCGAGGCCCGCGGGCTCCGTTTCTTCGCGCTGGAAGAAGGCTATCTGCGGCCCGATCACGTGACGATCGAAGTCGACGGGGCCAACGCCAACTCTCCTCTGCCCCGCGACCCCGCGTTCTATCGGCGGGCCGGCGCCGAACTGGCCGAGCTGCCGCCGGCCCGGCCGGTGGGGAACACGTTTCGCCCTCACGCGTGGCTCACCACCTTCAACGCCGTCGCGTTCACCTTTCTCAGTTATCGGTACCCTCACTACGAACACCACCGTGACATCAATGCGTTCAAACAAGCGTACTGGTGGACGCGCGCCGGTTACCGAAAACTGAAGTACCAGCGGATCGAGCAGGGGATGCTCGCCGCGCTGTGCGGGCCCGCCGCGCCGCCGTTTTATCTGGTCCCCCTCCAAGTCTACGTCGACAGTCAGCTCCAGCATTCGAGTTACGGCAGTGTCGCCGAGATGATCGAAGACGTGGTCGCGCGTTTTGCCCTTCACGGCCGACCGACCGACCGATTGGTTCTCAAGCATCACCCCCACGATCGCGGTTACACCGACTACACCGCGCTCGTGGCGCGCCTGCGGCGTCATCACGAGCTCGGCGACCGCGTCGTTTACATTCACGACCTCCATCTCCCGACCCTGCTTCGCCATTGCCGGGGCGTGATCACGATGAACAGCACCGTCGGCCTCTCCGCCCTGTACCACCGGGCTCCGGTCAAGGTATTGGGCCGAGCGGTCTACGACATGCCCGAGCTGACCAGCCAGCGGAGCCTGGCTGAGTTTTTGGATGATCCGGGGGAGGTCGACGAGGACCTCGTCGAGAGTTTCTTTCGGTACCTGAGGCACCACTGCCAGATCAACGGGAGCTTTTACACGCGACTCCCGGGCTTTCTCCCCTGTGGTCTCGACCCTCGGGTGTTCGAGCGCGGGGCGGACTGAACCGCGGTCCGGGGCCGAACCATGTCGTCCGTTTCGGCGCGCATTCGTAAACTTCACCGCGACCCGGAACAGTTCCTGCGCGATGCGCGCTCGCCGGTGCTCCGCGTCGTGGGTTCGGCGTTGACGCGCGCCGTCCGGGGTCGCGCCTGGACGCCCGACTGGGACCACGAACTCGCCGAGTTGGTCGCCTCGACGCCGCTCGCTGACGCGTATTTGTCCCGCGCATGGCGACGACGCCGACAACGGCGACGGCTCGTCACCGACCACGGCGAGCCCAAGGTTTCCGTCGTGATGGCGGCGCAGAACGCGTCCGCCACGATTGAATCGGCCATAGGATCGCTTTTGTCTCAATCGTACCGGCAGCTCGAAGTCGTCGTCGTCGACGACGCGAGCGATGACGCGACCGCGTCGGTGGTGGCGCAAATCGACGATGAACGCCTCCGGGTGGTACGCCGGGCGCGCGCGGGCGGCGCCGGGCGGGCGCGCAATGATGGCCTCGCTGCCGCCACGGGGAGGTTCATCACGTTTCAGGATGCCGACGACACGGCGCATCCCGAGCGCCTGGAGCGGCAGCTGGCCGGTCTTCTCGGCAACCCCGGGGCTCGGGTCTGCGTGAGCAACGGGCGTCGGGTCGACGAGGCGGGCCGACCGGTCCGCGTCAACGGCCGCGTCGATCGGAAAGCGGTGATCAGCATGATGTTCTCGCGTGAGACGTTCGACGCGCTCGGCTACTTCATGCCCCTGGTGGTGGGGGAAGACAGCGAATACCTCGAGCGTATCAAAACCGTCTACGGGCGCCACACCGAGCTTCGGCTCTACACGCCCTTGTACTTCGCGGGGTTTCATCCCGATTCGCTTCTCTTCTCCCACGGCGATACCGTGGTCGCGCCGGGAGGCGACGTGCGCCACGAACGGTCGGCCGAAGCCGAGCGATGTCGTCGCGAGGCCCGGGAGTTTCACGCGCGCATCATCCGTGGCGACGTTTCCCCCTATGTCGACCGCGGCCCGACGCAGTCGCGCGGGTCGTCGTCGCCGGGCGCACGAATCTGAGGCATCACGATGAGGAGGACGCCTCCCAGGGCGCGGGTTCGGGGAAGAACCGTGCGAGGAATCGCGTCGACCGGGCGGCGTAGCTCGCGTCGGCGGCACTGTCGCCGCCGTCGTTGATGCAAAAGAACTGGCGTCGTCGTCCCGAGAGCAGTTCGACGAAGGCGCTCGCGCTGTTGGCGGGGCGGATGAGGATGGCGTTGGCCGCGGGCGCCCGGAGCGCGTGTCGCGTCTGAAACGCGTACTGATGATAGAGAAACGACACGACGGAGATGTCGTCCATGGTCCGGAAGCGCGCGCGCCGTACCCGGTCGAAGTCGGCCGCGAAACGGCCCTCGATCTCGCTCAGCACGCTTCGCTTCAGCGCGTAGGGGACGTGCTCGTGCAATCGCGTGGGCGAGACGCCGAAGGTCTCTTCGATGAGGCGCTTTCCGTTCAATGCGGCGTTCAGGTAGTCGGGCTTTTCGGGGTCGGGCGTCCCGAGCACCATGCCGTAAGGCTCGAGGTACGACACGCTCGTGCCGTTGGCGGCGAAGAAGTCGAGCGGGCTCGCGGGCCCGCCGAGAAAGACGTCGTCGTTGAGGTACACGAAGTGCTCACTGAGCCCCTCGATCCTCATCAGGCAGGATTCGATCGCGTGCGAATTGAAGGTCGGCAGGTAGTCGGCGCCCGAGGGAAAGACCTCTTCGTGCGTCACCCACCGAATCTGCGGGTGCGGACGAAGCCACGGGGGCTCGGCGCAGTTCGTCACGACGTGGATCGTGCGGGCCCACGGGGCGAAATGATGGACCGAGCGAAGCGAGTAGCGGAGCTCGTCGGCGGCGTGGTAGCGGTCCCAGTCGACCGAATCGAGCGGTCGGTGCTCGCCGATGAGCCGCCTCCATTCGGGGTCAGCGTGGTTGACCCAGGTGTAGACGAAGTCGACGTCGAAATCGCAAACGCCATCGATCGGATGGCGGTGGAGGCGGCGGAGATCGACGCGTCCGGTGTCGGGCTCGTACAGGCGATCGAAGTCCGACTGGGGGAGGCGTTTCACGAACGCGTTGTGGCCTTTCGCGTAATATTGCGCCGCGTCGTCGCGACGCTCCCAGACCGCGAGCGGCAACCGTGCCTCCGCCCCAGGGTCGAATCCCCAGACCAAGGCGAAATCGGTGGCGGCTCGGAGCCGTCGCGCCGTGGTCATCACGTTCGCGCGGTTGAGCTCCGTCTCGTGGCCAGCTCGGAGGACCCGGACCGCGACGCCTCGTCGCTCGGCGATGAGCCGCGCGAAGTGAAGGACCCAATCGAGTTCGTGGGCAAAGCAATTGTACGCGTCCCGCCCGCTTTCATCGGGGGTGATGAAGACCCGTGCCGTGTCGGCGAGCGCGCGCCGCAGCGTTTCGCCCACGTCGTCGCCATCGCCATGCCGTTGCACCCGGTCCCGGAAACCTCGGTCGCGCGCCGGGGTGATCCGAGCCACGGCGAGGCTGGCCTGTGCGTTCAGAACGGCATCGTGGACGAAGCGTCGGGGATCGCGCAGGAGCTTGCTCAGCTTGGACATGGCCTGACGGACATCAGGGGCGACGGGCGGCCCCGGGGGCGGTGGTTGACGACCTCATGGCCCTTCCGACGGCCGCGCGTCGACGTCCTCGTCGTACGGGCGGGACTTCACGAGGTGGTCGATGTCCATCAGCGTCTGGAGGAGGGGTTCGGCCCGATCGAGGGGCCATTGATTGGCCCCGTCGCTCCACGCCTCGTCGGGTCGCGGATGGATTTCCATGAACAGGCCCGCGACGCCGGCGGCGACCCCGGCGCGGGCGAGGACCGGGATCATCTCCCGCTGCCCACTCGATGCGCCGCCGGCCCCGCCGGGCTGCTGGGCGGAATGGGTGGCGTCGAGGACGACCGGGCAGCCCGTGGACCGCATCCAGGCGAGACTGCGCATGTCGGTCACGAGGGTGTTGTAGCCAAAAGATGCGCCCCGCTCACACACCATCACGGCGTCGTTGCCCACCGCCCGGCACTTTTCCACGACGTGGGTCATGTCCCACGGAGCGAGAAATTGACCCTTCTTGACGTTCATCGGGCGGCCCGTCTTGGCCACCCGCTGCATGAAGTTGGTCTGCCGGCAGAGAAAGGCCGGGGTCTGCAGCACGTCGATCACGTCGGCGACCTCGTCCATGGGCGTGTCCTCGTGGACGTCGGTCAACACCGGAACCCCGACGTCGCGCTTGATGCGCTCGAAGACGCGGAGGCCCGCTTCGATCCCGATGCCCCGTTGGCTCCGGTGCGAGGTGCGGTTGGCCTTGTCGAAGCTCGCTTTGAAAATGTAAGGGAGCGATAGCCGCTGGGTCAGCTCCGCCAGCCGCTCGGCGGTGGCGAGCGCCATGTCGGCGCTCTCGATGACGCAAGGACCGGCGATGAGGAACAGCGGCGCCCGCGGGCCCGCCTCGAAGTGCAACAGCTTCATCTCGACCCTTCCTTAAAACTGACCGTGCTCGCGCACGACGTCGCCGAGCAACAGCACCAACCCGCCCAGGGCGAAAGCGGTGAAGAACACGGTCAAAACGTTCCACAGCCGGCGGGGGCGCGTCGCGAGGTCGGGGCGGGAGGGCGCGGCGACCACCACCACCCGTGCCTCTCGGCGGAGCGCCTCCGTCTTCGCGAGCTCGACTTCGCGGACCGCCTCCGTCAGGCGCCGCTGCGCGACCGCCCGCGGAACCTCTCCCTGCGCATCGGTCATGGCGCGTTGCGCCTCCTCCGCCCGCAGCTGGGCGGGGGCGACGAGCTGCTGACGCGTCGCGTCCCGTTCTTCTTCGAGTCGTTGGCGAAGATGCTCGAGCAGCGCCCGGTTGAGGGTCTCGGCCGTCTCGGGGTCGAAGGCGAACAGGGTGACGTCGACCGCCGCCTCGGAGGTCGCCTCGATGTCGATCTGGTCGCGGTAGCGCGCATAACCGCGATCCTCGCCGGAGCCGAGGCGCGAGACGAAGTCGACGTCGGTCGACGCGAAGTGCGTGCGGAATCCATGTTCCTTGAGCGCGTCGTACGCGGCCCGGGAACGCACCATCGCCTCGAGCCGCGCCAAGGGGTCAGAGGCAGCCCCTCGTTTGGCCGTGGGCATCGGCGCGGCCCCCGTCTCGAGGCCGAGCGTCATCACCGAGCCGTACTGCGCGCGGGCGATGAACCCGTAGTACGCGACGGCGACGAGCGTCGGCAGCAGCACGACCACCATGAAGATGCGCGAGAGGCGGCGGTACCGTCGCTGACGTAGTTCTTCCTCCCCTTTGACCTCACGGCGCTCGCCCATGCCACCTCTTACGCCGCGTACAATTTGCTCGCTTCGTCCACCGACGCACACACCTGGAGCTTGCCCTGGTCCAGGACCGCGCACTTGTCGCACAGTTGTTTGAGGGTGGCGACACTGTGGGAGATGACGATGAGGCTTCCGTGCGCGGCCCGCTCCTTGAGCGCCGCCTGGCACTTCTTTTTGAAGCGACGGTCACCGACCGCGGTGACTTCGTCGATCAAGTAGACGTCGAAGTCGATGCTCATGCTGAGCCCAAAGGCGAGTCGGGCCCGCATTCCCGTCGAATAGGTCGACACCGGGTTGTAGAAGTAGGCCCCGATGTCGGCAAAGGCACGGGTTTCGGCCACCACGCGGGTGAGCTCTTGGCCGTAGATGCGGGCCGCGAACCGACAATTTTCCTCACCGGTGAGCGAGCCGTGAAACGCCCCCGTGAATCCGATGGGGAACGACACCCGACTCCCGCGGGTGACCGTTCCCGACGTCGGCATCTCCGCGCCCCCGATGATGCGGAGCAGGGTCGACTTCCCGGCCCCGTTTTTTCCCATGATCCCCATGCTGGTGCCGAGGGGGACCTCGAACGAGACGCCGTCGAGCACGGTGTGCAGGCCGCGCTTGGTGGCGTACACCTTGGTGATGTCCTCGAGCCGAATCACGTGACCTCGATCTTGCGACGGACCCGGCGCTCCATGACGAGTCCGATCGCGAGGAGCGCGATCACCCACACCGCGAGGTAGGCGAGGTCGACGTAGGTGGCCTCGTAGCTCTCGAACCAGCCGGCGCGCACCAGCTCGGTGCAGTGAATGACCGGATTCAGTCCCGCGAGCGGGCGGACGTGCGGGGGAAGGGACGCCACGGTGAAGAAGATCCCCGAGATCCAAAAGAGCGGCCGCAGCAGCGGTCCGCGGGCACGGTCGGCGGTACGAGAAAGGACCCCCAAGGTGCAGAAGACGAGACCCATGCCGGTGCCCAGGAGCGAGGCGAGGGTGAGGCCGAGGAGCACGAAGAGCGGCTCGTCGACCAGGAGGCGTTGCTCGTAGAGGGCGTGCAGTCCCATCAGCACCACGAAGACCGTGGTGTAGGTGGCCAATTCGAACAGCCACCGCGCAATGGCGAGATCGACCGGGAGGACCCGCGGGTAGAACAAGAGCGCGCGGTTGCCGTTCACCGCTTCGCCGACCTGCTGGGCCGAGCTCGCGAACAGCTTGTAGGGGATGATTCCCGTCGCGATGAAGCTGTAGACGTCCATCCCGAACGGGGCCGGTCGGTCGACCAGAGCGAGAAACGCGGCGATGGTGAGGATGACGATCGCCGGGTCGGCGATCGCCCACACGTAACCCATCCGGTACTGGCCGAAGCGGGTCCGCGTCTCCCGGAGAAAGATCGCGTGCACGACTTCGGACTGCACGACCAAGCCGCGCAGAGCGCTCATGGGCGGGAGCCTACTCCACGTCGAAGACTTGGACGACGCCCGAAACGTCGCCGGCGTGGTCGACCACCACGAGGGCGGTGACCTTCTCTTTGATCATGAGCTCGTAGGCGTCGCCGAGGAGGACGTCTTCGCCGACGGTCATCGGGTTGGGGGTCATCACCCGACGCACGTCGAGGCCCTGGAGCTGGCCTCCGTGCCGATGAAGGCTGCGTCGGAGGTCGCCGTCGGTGAGGATCCCGAGGAGGCGGTTGTCCTCCATGACCAGGACCAGGCCGAGTCGGCCCTCGGTCATCGCGAGAAGACAATCGGTCACACTCGACGCGGGGGACACGATGGGGAGGTCCCACCCGGGGACCCGGGTGCTTCGCCGGCGCATGACTTCGCCGACGCGTCGACTGAGGCGGTCGCCAAGGCTGCCTCCCGGGTGCAGCTGGGCGAAATCGTGGGCGCCAAAGCGACGGCGTCGCATCAGCGCGACGGCGAGGGCATCGCCCATGGCCAGCGTGGCGAGCGACGAGGTCGTCGGGGCGAGGTTGTTGGGGCACGCCTCACGGTCGACCGACACGTCGAGCGCGATGTTGCAGCTCCGCCCCAAAGGCGAGTTCTGGTTTCCGACCAAGGCGATGGTCGTCGCCCCGATGTCCCGCAACCTCGGCAGCATGCGGAGGACTTCCTCGGTCTTGCCGCTGTACGAGATGAGAATGACGGTGTCGTCCTCGGTGATCATCCCGAGGTCGCCGTGGGCGGCCTCGGCGGCGTTCACGAAGAAGGCGGGCGTGCCCGTCGACGACAGCGTCGAGGCGAGTTTGCAGCCCACTTGTCCGGACTTTCCTACCCCGGCCACGACCACACGACCTCGCGTGTGCTGGAGGAGCGACACCGCCTCCACGAAGCGCTCGTCGAGCCGTGACGCCACGGAGGTGATCTGCTCGGCCTGCTGACGCATCGCGTCGCGCGCTTGCTCCACCTCACGCGCACGTCGCGCTTGGAGGAGTCGGGCGGAAGATATGAGGTTTCTCATGGGTTACCTCCCCGGCACGTAAGAAAGAACGGGGCGACCCGACGGTGGTGCAGCTCGCATGCCACCTCCCTGACCACCCGTCGTCACAGAAGCGTAGATTCAGTCCTCAAAACCGGCACGTTTTCGCGGAAGATTTGAAATAAAACGGAAAATGTCCGTCGGTGGTGGACGCCCGAGGCCCGCTGATCGGGCCGATTCGCATCTGGGTGCGCCAAATCTGTCGCAGTTTAGACCGCAAAGCGCGACACGGATGTCATGCTGCGGTGCGTCGCAAGCTCGGCCCGTGGCGTCCGCGCGGTCGCTCGCCGGGACGAAGTCGTCCCCGAGGCCCAGGGCCCTAGGGACAAAACGGGCCGTCGTCGCCCGTCCGCCTAGGGAAAAAAGGGCTAGGCGTTCGCGTCGCGCGTGTCGGTGGTCGCGATGGCGTTCTGGCGTTGGCAGCGGGGGCAGAAATAGGTGTTGCGGGCTTGGGTGCCCTGGCGGCCGCTCTCGATGGCGGTACGGCACCGAAAGCAGGCCCGCCCCGTGCGGCCGTAGACCCAGTGGCGGTCGCCGGGCAGAAACCGCGTCGTGCGCCAGCGCGTGCGCATGTTCTTCTTCATCAGGTCCCGGGAGAGCCGAAACAAGCCCTGGAGCCGCTCGTCGTCGACCGAGCGCAACGGCGCCCACGGGTGGAGCCGCCGCAGAAAGAGCACCTCGGATTTGTAGACGTTGCCGATCCCGGCGGCGATCCGCTGATCGAGAAGGACTTCGCCGAGCGGGCGGCCCGCGTTGCCCGGCTGCCGGGCGCGCTCGAGGATGGCCGCGTAGTCGATCGATGGCGCCAGGAGGTCAGGGCCCAGCTTGACCAAGCCCGGGGTCGCGCGGAGGTGGGCGGTTCGCACCAGCTTCGTCTGCGGCGCCTCGAAGAAGACGACGTCGTGGGCTTCCGTGAGGATGATCAACGTCGCGTTACGGCGCGAGCGACGCCAACGGTGGCCCCGCGGATAGGTATCGCACTTGCCGCCGATCCCGAGGTGCACGCGAAAGCTCCAGCCCCCCGAAAGCTCGATGACGAGGTTCTTTCCCAGAGCCGAGATCTGCGTGACGGTCGCCCCGCGGATCACCTCGAGGTCGCCCTGAGCCCGGTTGAACGCGCGCCGAACGGTGCGGTCGAGAAGCGCGGGCGACAGCCGCGCCGCCAGTCGATGCAGGGTATCTCCCTCAGGCATCGGGCCCCCAACCGCTCACGAGAGCCGACGCTCGATGATGAGGCCCCGGTGATCGAAAGAGAGGCCGATCTCTTTCAGCAACGGCGCGTGCGGGGAACGGAGCGCGGGCTGGTCGTCGATCTGCTCGATGTGGATCGTCTTGCGGCTGTACTGGGCGAGGTGGTCGTGCAGCGCGTCGAAGCCACGCTCCAGCGCGGGACCTTCGACCCCATCGAACGTGAGCAGCACCTTGCCGCCGCGCTCGAGGTAGAGCGCGGGGGTGCCGTCGACGAGGACGAGCAAGGCGCCGCTGACCCGTCGTGGCGTCCGGGTGACCTCGGCCGGCTGGTCGGGCCACGGCAGCACCCAGCCGTAGGGGTTGGCGGGGTCGGGGCTGCTCACCACGAGGGCGAGCGGCTCGGTCCGGGGCTCGCGAAAGCCGCGAAGTCGGTCGACGGCTCCGGCAAAGGCGAACTGCGCACCGCCGATCCCGTCGACGAAGTAGCCGCGCCGTACCTTGCCGGAGTCTTCCATTTGCTTGAGCACCGGGTAGACGGAGGAAAATCCGCCGGGGAGCGACTCCATCGTCGCCGCCTCGCGACTCACGATCCCGTGGCGCTCGAGCAGCATGACGGCGCGCGCGTGAAGCCGCTCGGTCACCGACACCTCGTCGAGCAGGTCGGCGACACGCGACCAGCGACCCGCCACCCGCAGGTCGACGTTGCCGCGCCGGCGGGATCGCTTCGCTTTGCGCAGGCCGAGCGCTCGCAGCGGCTGAAACGTGTCGTTGGTGACGAGGCCCTTCCACACCAGGTCCCACAGGGCGGCGACGATCTCTTCGAGGCGCGCCTCGAGCCCCCGGCAGGCCATCTGCAGCTCCTTGAAGAAGCAGGCGCCCCGTTGCGTCAGCCGCTCCATCAGCGCGCGCTCGATGTCGGACAGCCCTTCGAGATCGACCTCGGGCGGGTCGAGGAGCTTGCTGATCTGCGTGCGGCGGTAGAGCGCGACTTTGCCGTCGCTCGCCCCGAGCGACCCGTGGCCCACCCACACCACCTCGCCCATCGCGCCGAGGTCGTCGAGCATGCGGGGGCTGAACTCCGCGACGCGCGCGGGCAGCACGCTGCGCTCGAGTTCGGCGTACGACAGCGGCATCCCCTCGAGCTGCAGGATCGTTTCTTCGAGCCGAACCTGGCCCCGGCGCGGATCGTCGAGCCCGTGCCACGACGGCAAAAATCGCGCGAAGGTGGCGCGGTCGACCGGCTCGACCTCGCCCCGGAGCCGGGCGAGGGTGCGTCGCTTGATGCGGCGGAGCACGTCGAGGTCGCACCATTCCCGGTCGCCCGTCGACGAGAACGCCCCTGGGGTCACCCGACCCTGGCCCTCCAAGAGCCGGAGCACCGGCGTCACGGCGGCGGCCGACAAGCCGTGGCGCGCGGCGAACGCCTCGGCGGTGAAGGGGCCGTGGGTGCGGGCCCAGCGGCTGACCAGCTCTTCGAGGGGGTTGAGCGCGGGCTCGAGGAACGCACGCGGCAACCCCATCGGCGGCATCGCCCCCAGCGCATCGCGGTAGAGCGCCACGTCTTCGACCGCGACCCACATGCGGGCCTCGCCGATCCCCACCGAGACGGCTCGCCGGCCCTTCTCCAGTTCGGCGAGCCACGTTTCGGTCGGCCCTTCGCATCGTGCGGCCACTTCCTCGTCGGTGAGCGCGCCGAGTCGCCGCAAGAGGTCGTGGAGCCCGTCGACGTGTTGCATCTTGCGGTCGTCGGCGAGGTGTTGGAGCTCGCGCTCGAGCGCGACGATCACTTCGGGGTCGAGGAGCGATCGGAGCTCTTCCTCCCCCAGCAATTCGCGCAGGAGGTTGCGGTCGAGGGCGAGCGCCTGGGCCCGACGCTCGGCGAGCGGGGCGTCGCCTTCGTAGAGATAGGCGGCGACGAAGGCGAAGACGAGCGAGCGGGCAAAGGGAGAGGCGACGCTGGTTTCGCAGTCGTGAATGCGGATCTTGCGCGACCGGATGTCGCCGAGCAGCTCGCGGAGCGAGGGCAGGTCGAAGACGTCCTGGAGGCACTCCCGGTAGGTCTCGACCACGATGGGAAACGATGGGTAGGACCGCGCCACCTTGAGCAGCTGCTGCGACTTCAATCGCTGCTGCCACAGGGGGGTCCGGCTTCCGGGCCGACGACGGGGCAACAAGAGCGAGCGGGCGGCGTTTTCTCGGAAATGGCTGCTGAAGAGGGCGGAATTGCCGAGCTGATTCACCACCAGCTCTTCGACCTCTTCCGGTTGGGGAAAGAGCGCGGGGATGTCGGGCAGCTCGTCGGCGTCGGCGATCCGCACGCAGATCCCGTCGTCGCTCCACATGCACTGCACCTCCATCTCGCTCTCCTCGGCCGTGAGCTTGGCCTCGAGGGCGAGCGCCCACGGCGCGTGCACCCGGGCGCCGAAGGGAGAGAGAATGCATACGCGGTAGTCGCCGAGCTCGTCGCGAAACCGCTCGACCGTGATGGCGCGGTCGGTCGGGAGGGCGCCGGTCGCCTCGCGTTGCTCTTCGAGGTAGCGGAGCAGGTTTTCCGCCGAAAGCGGGTGCAGAAGGTATTCGCCGACCAGCTCCGCTTCTGCTTCTTCCTTCGACTTTTTGGCGAGCCGCCGAAGAAAGCCCCCCATCGCGCGGCCGAGCTCGATGGGTCGCCCGGGCCCCTCGCCGCGCCAATAGGGCATGCGCCCCACTTCACCGGGGGCAGGGGTGACCATGACGCGATCGCGGGTCACCTCGTCGATCCGCCAGCTCGTCGCGCCGAGGGTGATGACGTGGCCGGGTTGGGTCTCGTGCACCATTTCCTCGTCGAGCTCTCCCACGCGGATCCCGTCGGGCGAGGCGAGGTGCACGCTGTACATGCCGCGGTCGGGGATGGTGCCGCCGTTGACGATCGCGAGCGAGCGGGTCCCCTTGCGGGGCGAGAGCTCGTCGGCGTCGCGATCCCAATTGAGGCGCGGCCGCAGGTCGGAAAAGTCGGTCGAGGGGTAGCGCCCGGTCAGCATGTCGAGCACGGCGACGAATGCGTCGTGGGGGAGGTCGTGAAAACTCGCCGAGCGTCGCAACACCCGCTCGACGTGGGCGAGCGGCTGGGCCTCGAGCGCGCACATGGCCACCACTTGCTGGGCGAGCACGTCGAGCGGGTTGTGGGGGATGCGGATCGGCTCGAGCTCGCCGAAGCGCATGCGACGCGCGATGACCGTCGCCTCGAGGAGGTCGCCACGATGCTTGGGGAAGAGGCGCCCCTTGCTCGTCTGGCCGACGCCGTGGCCGGCCCGACCGATTCGCTGGAGGCCGCGGGCGACGGAGCCAGGTGATTCGACCATGATCACGAGGTCGACCGCCCCCATGTCGATGCCCAGTTCGAGCGACGAGGTGGCGATGATCCCCTTGATGCGTCCCGTCTTGAGCATCTCTTCCGTCTCGCGACGGTGGGTCTGCGAGAGGCTTCCGTGGTGCGCGCGGACGAGGCCCTCGTCTTCGGAGGCCTCGGCGATCCGTTGTACGAGCCGCTCGCAGAGGCCGCGGCTGTTTACGAAGACGATGGTGGTCTGGTGCGATTGGATGAGGTCGATCAGCTCGGGGACCACCACCGGCCAAATCCCGTGCTGCTTGGGCTCGCCTTCGCTGCCGAACAGCTCCTCCGGGGCCGCCTTGCCCATCGCGGGGGCGTCCTCGCCGCTGCCGTCGAAGAACAGGTCGTCCATCTCCGGCGGCGCGAAGTCGTCGTCGTCGTCGAATTCCGGCTGATCTGCCTCCGCGGGCGGTGTGACCATGTCTTGGACCACCTGGGGGCCCGAGGGGGGCGGCACGTCCTCGTCGTCGTCGTCTCCCGCGGGGTCGAGGCGTTGCTGGTCCGGTTTGGTCATGTCGGGGACCGGCACCACCACCTGGAGATCGAGCGCGGGCGGCTGGGTCGTGTCGACGATGGCGACCTCGCGGTCGCCCCCCAGGTAGCGGGCGACTTCGGCCACGGGGGTCGCCGTGGCGGAGAGACCGATGCGCTGCGGATCGGACGCCGCGAGATCGGCCAAACGCTCGAGGCTCAGCGCGAGGTGAACGCCGCGCTTGGTGGGGGCGAGCGCGTGCACCTCGTCGAGAATCACCCACTCGACGGTGCGGAGGTTTTCCCGGGCCTGGGAACCGAGCAACAGGTAGAGCGACTCGGGGGTGGTGACCACGATCTCCGACGGGTCTTTCGCCTGCTGCCGCCGTTCCTTTTGGGACGTGTCGCCGGAGCGGATCGCCACCCGCGGGGGCGTGAGGGTGATCCCGAGCTGCTTCGCGGCCCGCTCGATCCCCACCAGCGGCGACCGCAGGTTGCGCTCGACGTCGTAGGCGAGCGCCTTGAGGGGCGATACGTAGAGCACGCGGGTGCCCTTGCGGTCGTCGGGAGCGCGCTGCGCGAGGCGGTCGAGGCAGTAGAGAAAGGCGGCGAGCGTCTTGCCGCTCCCGGTGGGCGCGAGCAGCAGCGCGTGGGCGCCGTCGGCGATCTGAGCCCAGCCCCGGCGTTGCACCTCCGTCGGGCCCTCGAACACGCGGCTGAACCACGTGGCGGTCGCGGGCCCGAAGACCGAGAGGGCGTCGCGCTGCGGAGCCACCACCGACATCCCCTGAGCCTTAGCCTCCGCGATGCGCGCGACAAGGCACCGGGACGGGACAGCGGAACGTGGCGGAAGCGTCGGCGGTCGCCGGCGGCCGCCGGAGTCCGCGCATGGGGTTTGGGCGGGTTACGGCGGCACGAGAGGTGCGAAGCGGAGGGCTGAACGTGGCTTGAACACGGCCCGCTCATCCCGCACCATGGAGACACCGCTCGTTGCATCAGCCCATGCGATCCCACCCCGCCGCTTCCCCGCCGGCCATCGACTACCCCGCGTCCGACGGTAAGCCGGTGGAATCGGAGGTTCACCGGGACGAGATGCTCGCCCTCATCGACATGTTGAGGTGGCACTTTCGCGACGACGACCACGTCCAGGTCAGCGGAAACAACGGGCTCTATTTCGAGGAGGGCGTCCCCTCGTCGGTCGTGTCGCCCGACGTCTACGTCGTGCGCGGGGTGCCCAAGCGCACGCGACGGGTCTTTAAACTGTGGGAAGAGGCCGCGGGGCCCTGCTTCGTGGTCGAGATGTCGTCCCGGAGCACGTGGATCGAAGACCACGGCAACAAGAAAGCGATCTACGCCCGTCTCGGGGTCGCGGAGTATTTTCTGTTCGACCCGGAAGGGGTGGCGCTCGATCCGCCGCTGCAGGGATATCGATTGAGCGAGGACGGCGAGTACCGCCGCCTCCAGCCGGGTCCGGGTGGGGTGTTTGAAGTGAAGAGTCTGGGGCTCACGATGTGGTTCGACGAAGGACGTCGCATGCATGTCGGCGACCCCACGACCGGCGCGGAAATTCCTCGGTCCCACGAGGTGAGGCGAGAGCACGCGGCACTCCTCGCGGAACGAGACGCCGTGGCCGCGGAACGAGACGCCATGGCCGCGGAACGAGACGCCATGGCCGCGGAACGAGACGCCATGGCCGCGCGGATCGCTGAGCTCGAAAAGAAGCTCCCTTGAGGCCGGTACGATGAGCCCGCGCACACGGGCCGACATGTAGTCGGGGATACGGCGTGGGCGGGAACGTCGCCGTCTGAAGCCGTCGTCGTGGGCGCGGGCATCGATGCGTTGGACGTCGTCGACAGAAGGAGGTTGGGGTTTTCGCTGCGGGCGCCGCGATGCGGTGGGTGACTTCCTGCTGGATCTTGGTCCCGTCCTCGGCCTGTCCGACTGACCCATGGCCCTCACTGGGTGAGAGCCATGAACAGACCGGTACGCTTCAACGCCGTGAGCTCCGGCCCGCTGTAACGTATCGCGGCGTTCCGCAGATCGCCGCCGGTGCGCACGGCGTAGATTGCACTCGCATCGCCTTCGAGCTTGCCCTCGTCGTCAAGAAGCGCGGCCGCGCACTGGCCGTGGCGCGCGAAGGCGAGCAGGGTCGCGGAGGCGCCGCTCGTCACGTTGCGTAGGCGTCTTTCTTGCCAGCCGTAGGCACCGGCAGAGACGACTGCGCCCCACTCGTGCGTGAGATCATCGGGGCCCGGAGCCCAGCGTAGCGTAGCGGGCTCCCCACCCCGCACCAGATCATGCAGCCGAATGGTCCAGCTCTCGGGCCGATCCTCTCCCCGGTGCTGCTGTACCACCCCCGCTAGCCCCCGAGACGGTATGGTGAACACGGGAGCGGTGCTGAGGAGGCCGCTCTCGAAGCGATTGAGCTCGCGCCCCGTTGGCAGCTCATGGGTTCGCCAGCTGGTTGGCCCCGCCGGGGCATTGTGATCGCTCACCGGCTGGACGGACACGGTCACCCAGCGTTCGTCGGGAGACCAGGCCGCGATCACTCCCTCCAGCCGCACCAGAGCGCGGCGCGTGCGCGCATCGTAGAGCGTGGTCCAGGCACCGCCCGGGCTACGCGAGGGGTGTCCCTCGATGACGGCAAAAAGGCGCCCGCGGGGGCTGAAGAAAGCGGTGTGCCCCGGCAGGGTGCCGACCACGGTTCCATCGCTCGCGCGCACGATGGTCACCTCGCTTCCCGCCCACCACGCCATCGCGAACATCGAACCTGCACCGCCGCCCGTGAAGAGGAGATCGCCGTCGGGATGCACGGCAATGTGGCCGACGCGTCCGGGCAGATCGAACGACGCCTGCGCGGCACCCGTGGTCATGTCGGTCACGACCACATCGGTCGTCGCGCTCTCATCCGGCGGCCCGAAGTCAGGCAGGTAGGTGAGCAAGCGCTCGCCGTCGCCCCACCACACGGCTGCCGGGACGCGCCCCTCGATGGGAGCTGGCGCGATCGGGCCGAAACGGATCCCAGACGTCGTGGCATCGACGACGGTCGTGCCTAGGGGCGACGAGAGCGCGATGGCGTGCCCGTCGGGCGACCAGCTGACCCAGGGGCGCCTTGGCCCGCTCGCGAGCGGCTCGATCGGGTGCGAACCGCGTTGACCGAGGACGGTCGCAACCGAGCCATCGCAGTCGATGAGAATGCGCTTGCCGTCCGGCGACCAGTGCGTGCGGGCGTCCATCGTCGTGTCGGCACGCCGGACCTCGATGGGCGTGAAGAGATCGCCCTCGTCGATGACGACCCGCGGATTCCGCTCGAGCTTCTGCTGTTGTGTGACGTTGCCGCTGGCCACGTCGATGGCGATCAGCTCATAGCTGTGCCAGGCCACGACGCGGCTGTCGTCGCGGCTGAAGCGAATGCTCGTTCCGTTCTTCAGCGCGCCGATTCGGCGGTCATCCACATATATCGATCCATCGACGATGGCGGCATGAGATCGGCTCCCGTGGGCAAACGTTGCGGCCGTGACATAGCCCGTGGCCAGCTGCTCCTCGCCGGACTCGGTTGCGAGCCACAGGCCGTCCGCGTCGTCGACCAGGACGGCGCCACCGACGTGGGACCGATCCACCACGTCGGTGTAGCCGAGCCCGCGCACCCCTTCTTGCCCTCCGAACACGGTCTGCATGCGCGGCTGGCCATCGGGGCAGCCAGACCAGATCAGCAGGCGGTCGTCGGCACTGAGCTCCGCTCGTTCGCACCGAGACGCGAAGGACCGGATCTGCTCGCCGCTGACGATGCTCCAAAGCTGCCAAGCTCCTGCGGGGTCGCGAGAAAGAGCCAGCGCGCCGCTATCCGACACGAAAGCCGGTGCGGCCGGCAGCCTCCCGAGCACGGCACCGTCTTGCGGATCGATGAGGATGGCGCCGTCGCCATCGCTCGTGCTCAGCGCGGCCACATTACCAGGGCGATTGACCGTCGCAGCGCAGGCGTCGCACCCCAGGTTCTGCAGCGACCGGTGCAGCGTGGTGCTCCACAGCTGGCTCCCGTCGATCAGCAGGTTCTTGCTCGCCCACACCAGCTGCGGCAGGCGCGCCGCGACGGCGTCGAGATCGGCCACGACTGCCTGATCACGGCGACGGAGAATCTGCACACGACCATCGCCCGTCGGGTACGCCACCAACGCTCCGTCCGGTGACACGACCGCGTCGGACGCGGCGCCGCGGATGCGCTGATCGAGAACCTCAGGCCGGTCGTCGGGTGCGGGGAGCACATGGTTCCGCGCCCCCGGATGAAGGGGCGCTGGCATCTCGGTCGCCGGGGCCAGAGACCCATTACACGCGGCGGCCACCAGCGCGGCCACGAGCTGAGGGTGTATCTTGGATGCTCTTACTTGAAGCCGTCGTCCGGTGTACCTCGCCCCGCCATGAGGTTGAGCTTAGGGGACCGCCCTCATCCGTGCACTCGAAGGAGAGCGCGGCGTCCTTGGGTGCTCGTGGGCACGTTTCTTTCGACGCTCCGCTGTCGCCGTATCGAGGAGCTGGAGAAACGTAACGCCGCCTCTACGTGATCATCGACCTGTTCAGCCGCTACGTGGTGGGGTGGCGGTTGGCCGAGCGGGAGTCGAAGGAGCTGGCGGTTCAACTCTTCGAGGACACGATCGCCCGTCACGGCATCGCGCCGGGCGAGATGGTGGTGCACGCCGATCGCGGCGGCCCGATGAAGTCGGCCAGCCTGGCGCAGTTGCTGTCGACGCTCGGCCTGACCCGTAGCTTTGGCCGTCCGCGCGTATCGAACGACAACGCGTTCAGCGAGTCGCAGTTCAAGACGTTGAAGTACCAGTCCAACTACCCCGGTAGGTTCACCGGTGCTCCGGCTCGGGCGCAAACCTCCGTGGTAACGTCTCGGCGATGAGGCGTTGGCTTCGACGTGGCCTTGCTGCAGCAGCGGTGGTGGTGCTGATGGCCTGCCACCGTCCGCCGTCTCCAGCCCCTCCTCCGGTGCCGGTGCCCGTGCCCGTGCAGAGTTCGCCCGAGGCGAATGGAGAGCCCATCTTCAGTCTGCTCGAGTCGCCCTTCACGTCGGGCGGGGTCGATGCGGCGGCACCGATTCAGCCCGAGCCCCATGAGGTCTCGTTCGAGCCGGTACAGCTCCCCGCCGGGACGCCGAGCATTCTCGCGATCGACGGGCGTGGACCGACCGATATGTGGATGCTCACGTCCCAAAGCGAGGTGTTGCAGTGGAATGGGCACCGCGTGAAGTCCCACGGACGGCTGCAGTGCTTTGCCGACAGCTGCTGCGGCCGATTGGTCAATTGTCGAGCGACGCCCGCAGCCTGCGGTCCCACCTGCTCGTTGCCCCCGATGCAGTGCGCGCGCCCGGTGGCGTTTTCAGCGCTCGAGGTTCGAGGTACCGAGGTGGTTGCCGTCGCGGTGATCGACACCGGTGGGCTTCGGCCGAGCCTGATCGAAGCGCGGGCCTCGACTCGGTTTCGGTGTGAGCAGCCGCAGGGCGATCTCGTGTACCCGGGGACCGGTATACGAGGACAGAAGGCCGATGCCGACGAGCTCACGTTGGACGGGCATGTGGTGCGACTCGAGGGGCCGGCTTGGCTCGTGAATCCTCTCGGCGGAACCAGCCTGGTGATCGACGGTCGAAGGGTGCTGGTTCCACCGGGCGCGGAGCGCGGGACCTACCTCGCGGCCGACCGTGCCGATGACCTGTGGCTGTGGACGCCGTCAGGCGATGTGTGGCGCGGCAACGGTCTGCGCTGGCAGGGGGTCGCGATCGACTTCGATCAGTTGGCCGAGCTCTGGATGGCGGGCGGGGCCGTATGGGCTCTTGCAGCGCATGGCGATGCATCGAGTGCGACCTTGCTGCGTTGGGACGAATTGGCGTCCAGCTGGACGGCGACCGCCGCTCCGGGAGCCGACGAAGTGCATCGCTCCGAGACCGGCTTCTGGTTGTTGGGCGCGGGCGGCCTCTACGTCTACGAGGGGGACGTTCTGCGAAAAGTAACCTCGCCGCTGAACTACCACGCGGGCTGGCTCGACGATGGCGGGGAGCTCTGGATCGCAGGCGAGATGAATGGTCGGGGCGCGGTGTTTCGACTGCCACCGCAAGGGGTTGCGAAATGAAGCGCTGGTCCCTCATTGCGCTGTTGTGCGCTTGCGGTCCGGCTCCCGCTCCTTCGCCCTCGGTGGTGGGCCCTACGCCTGCGGTCGCGGGCGCCGAGCGGGTCGCGATCCGCGGGCCCAAGGTGCTGCCTCGCTGCGAGGTGATCGGTGAGGAGAAGCGCAATGTCCGGTGCTTCGATGAGGAACGTCAGCTGCGGTTCGAGCTGCGACTGAGAGCCACGGCCGAGGCGGTCGTGGTTGCGCCGGGGGGCGACGCCGTGGTCCTTGTGAATCACGGCTACACGGTGAGTGAGGGGCGCGGGATCACTCCCGCGAGTGTGGTGCGCTTCGACGTACGCGGGAAAAAGCGTTGGGCCTACGACGGGCTTGAGGACCCGAAATTTCTCGGGCTCACCATGGTCGACGATCACGCGGTTCTGTTCCGGGCGAGCGATAACGAGGTCACCGTCATCGATCCCGAGGGCACGCTCGCGGGCGAGTTCTCCACCCCACTCACGGATGTCGCCGGCTACGGCGACGTGGCGGTGGTGGTCAGGGAACACGGGATTGAACGCATCGATCGGACAGGCAAGACGCTCTGGTCGAAGTGGGTGGGGCGCATGCCTTCGCTGAGGATGGGGTCGCACGAGGGAACGCGGAAGGTGGGGGTAGGCACCGACGGTACGGTTTTGACCGGCGCCGCCGACGGTTCGATGATCGCGTTGGACCGCGATGGCAATCCGCTGTTTCAGGTGGGGGTACCGGGTGAGGTGCAGGGCATCGAGACGCGGGCCGATGGCTGGTTTGCTGTCCGCAGCGACGCACCGAACATCACCTTGGTGCGGTCGGACGGGAGTGTGCGGCTGGCGGAGGAGCCGGTGCCGAACCCCTTCCCGCGAGCTCCCGTGGACGATGGCGTTCACGTCGAGCGAATGACCGTGGGAGGGGTGCCGCTCGTCGGGGTTGAGTCCGTGGAGGCGCATGCCCCAGATGATGTATGGGTGCTGGCGAAGAAGCCGGTGAAGATCCCCGGCAAGAAGGCGCTCCCGGCGAAGCTCTACCACTACGACGGCGCGCGATGGTCGTTGGAGGCCGCTCCCGACGTCGAATTTGCGAGCGAGGTCTTTGCCGCAGGCGCGCCAGCCGCGAGCGGTCGCTTCGTTCCGCTTCGCTTGGGGCGCACACCCAAGGGAAAGCTCGCGGCGGTAGGAACGCGCGTCCATGGCGAAACCGCACGCATGTGCATGCTCGAATACGACGGACAGGGGTGGCAAGAGCGCCGCGATCTCGCTCGCGTCGTCGCGACGATCAAGTCCCCGAGCCGAGGGACGATGCATGCCCATCTCGTGAGCTACATCACCAGCGAAGGAGGGCGCGAGCTGCTCTGCCAGGGCGGACGACAGGGCTTTCGAGCGACCTTTGCGTGCGTGATACGCGAGGCGGACGGAGCTGTTCGCATTCTCGGTGACGACGAGCCGCAGCGGGCTGAGGCCTACGACGATGTGCCTGGCGCTGATGGGGGCCTACCTCCGCTCGTGTTCGTGGGCGAGACGTTGCGCCGCCTTCACGGTTTCGCCTTCCGCGACGGCGGCGAGACACGCGTCCTCGCGGCAAACTACAACGGGCTCGCATGGCTGGAGGGCGGAGCGCCGGAGGAACTTCCATCTCCTCTAGTCTCAGTGCAGTCCATGTGGGCGAGTCGCGCCAACGATCTGTGGATCACCTCGGAACGAGGCGTTGCTCACTTCGACGGAAGCCGCTTCGCACGCATCTTTCAGCTGGAGGGGCTGCCGACCATGTGGGAGGCGGTGTCCGAACACGTCGATGTGAAAGTCACCGGCAGTCGCCGGGGCGACGCCTGGCTCTACGGTCCCGAGGGCCTGTGGCGAGCGAGTCGCAACCCGGACCGCCCGCTGGCGGCGCGACGGGCCCCTGCACCTCCGGCGGCCACCCGCAGCATTCCGCTCCCCGTCGAGGGCAACGCCCCGTTTCGACTGGAGCCGGTCACCATCACCATCCCCGGCGAGCCGTCCCTCCGAGGAGCTGTAAGCGTTGCCGGCGGGGGTGGAGTGACCTGGTTCCACGACGGAGTCAGGGTGGTCGAACTCGAGCGCGGCAAGGCCCGAACCCTATTTCGCGAACCCGACCCCGAGCCCTTCGTATGCTGGTCGGTATCCGTTCCCGATTGCGGCGCCTGTGCGGGTTGTACCGAGCGACGACCGTATCCCCTGAGCTGTCATCGCTGCGTCGCTCCTTACGGTGCGGGCGTAGGCTCGCTCATCTCCCAGGATGGATGGGTCCCCGTGCGCAAGGGTGCCGCCGGCGCCGCTCGATTGTTCGCCGCGCATACCGGGGTCGCGGCCGCTGGGCCCCACGATGCCTGGGTCACTTCGATCGCGGTTGAGAGTCACGTCCCAACCGCATTTCTCCACACCGACTCCGGCATTTCCCTCGTGGGGGAGCTACCGTCCTTCGCCTATTCCGACGTGGTGGTCTCCGGTGCTGACGACGTTTGGCTCGCAGGCAGTCTCTCGAACGACGACACGACGACGAGACTGTGGCCGGCGGGGGAGGGGGCTTTGGTTCACTACGATGGACAGTCCCTGCGACACCACCGAGGCCCCCACGGAGCGCTGCTGTCGGTTGGAGCCACGGGGGCACATCAGGCCTGGAGTGCAGGGTTGGATGGAGGCGTCGTGCGGGTTGCCGACGGTCAGGCGGAGGTGATGCATCTCACTCGTGCGGGAAAGCGTTTGCGGGTCGCGATTCGCAGCGTTGCTGCCGCGGGACCCAAGGAGGTCTGGCTGGCCGGCGACGACGGACTGCTGCTTGTTTTTGATGGCGACCACCTGCGCGCGGTCGACACGCATGCCCTGAGTCCGACCGTCGGCTTTGCCCAAGTCGCTGTGACCCTTGAGGGTCGCTGGCTGGTGGGGCCCACCGGGATCTGGAAGATCGAACCCTCGGGCTCGTAACCCGTCAGTGGTTCCAGAACGGTCCCGCGAGGCCTAAACTGGAAAAGGAGATCCGCGATGAGGGCGCCACCGGGCGCGGCAGCAAGCCCAAGGCCGGCCTGGTCGGCCTCCGCATCCCCGGCGGCGAGCGCCCATGGGAAGCGAGCCATGGGCGGCCGGGCCGCATGGCCTCCGCGCTCGACATCATGCTCAGGGGCCCATCGGCGGCGCGGCGTTCAACAACGAGTTCGGGCGACCCGCGCTCGCCGGCTACTTTCGCTCCTTCGAGCTCGCCATTCCCGGTCGAGGCGGGGAGCCCGAGGTGCGCGGCTACCACAGGCCGATCATGATCGCGGGAGGCTTCGGCAACATCCGCCGCGAGCACGTGGACAAGGGGGAGAACCCCCACGGGGCCGCGATCGTGGTCCTCGGCGGGCCGGCGATGCTCATCGGCCTCGGCGGTGGGGCAGCCTCGTCGGTCGCCGCGGGCACGAGCCACGAAGATCTCGATTACGCGTCCGTCCAGCGCGACAACCCGGAGATGCAGCGTCGCTGCCAGGAGGTGATCGACCCACGAGATCTGGTGCAACGAGTCGCAGGAGCGCTACGTGATGGCCGTCGATCGCGAGGCCTTTCAGGAAATTCTATCCTTCTCAGGTTGGGGGCATGCATGATCGGGGGCTAGTGTCGAGGACACGCGAATCGGTGGGGACCGACGCGGGGAGGACGAGGGATGAGGGAAGCGACGTGGCCCGCGTGGGGCCTGGTGGGTGCGTGCGTGGTTTTGGCCGGTGCGTGTGGCTCCGACGCGGACGTCGGCGGCGCGGATCCGGCGAGCAGTAGCGTGGGGGTCGGGGGCGGGAGCCCGACGACCTCCGGAGGCACGGGTGGCGAAGCGCCGCCGCTCGCCGACCCGCAGGTCTACGTGCAGCTCGGCGACGACGTGACGCCCACCATTCGCGACCGGGTCCTCGAGCTCTTGGCGGGTCGCACGTCGCTCCCGCTCTCGACCGAAGCCCTCCCGGACGCGGTTCATCCCGACAGCCGCATCATTGCGATCGGCGACACGCCATCGACCCGCGCCGTGATCCCCCTCGCCGATCTCGAGCCCGTGGGCAGCGAGGGGTTCGTCGTCAAAACGGGCACGCACCTCGGGGTCGACGTGCTCGCCGCCGATGGGCGCCCGACCACCGACGATCCGTTCGGCCACAGCAGCCTCGGCGATGGCTTTGCCGCCTACGCGGCGCTCGAAGAGCTGGGCTTCGGGTTTTTGCACCCCCTGGCTCCGAGTCTGCCCGCCGCGGTCACGTGGCCTTCGGGTCCGGTCGATCACCGCGAGTCACCCCGGTGGCCGGTGCGCGGGCTGCACCTCCACACCATGCATCCGCTGGAACTCACCCACGTGCTCAACGGATGGGGACCGCTCGGCCCCGACGATGCGGCGGGCTTCGAGACGTTGGTGCCCGAGTGGGAGTCGTTCGTCGAGTGGCTGGTGGCCAACCGGCAGAACCGGGTGACCTGGGCCCTGCTCGAAAGTGCTTCGTGGGCCGAATTCGCCGAGAGCGAGACGCGGCAGACCCGGCTCGCCTCGTTGGTCGACATCGCCCACGAGTACGGCGTGGCGGTGGGGATCGACGCCCCCATCGTGCTCCAGCAGCAACACGCCTTTCGCCTCATTACCGACACCGGGGAACTGTCCGACGAGGTCGCGCAGCTGCGGTCGCGGGTCGACTACCTGATGGCGATGGGGCTCGATTTTCTCAAGACCGAGAGCGGCACCACCGAGTTCACCAGCCCCGACGACACGCGCATGCTCGCGTGGATGGACGCGCTGACCGACTACGCGGACCAGATGTACGGGGCAGAGGTCTTCATCAAAGTTCACGCCTCGACCGGGCAGACCGCCGACAACTTCGTCGACCCCGACACCCAAGAACCGCTCAACTTCAACTTTCTCCCCCATTACGCCGACCCGCGCCTCGGGGTCCTGCCCCACACGGTGCAGCACTACAGCCTCGACGACCCGGCCCCGACCTACGGCAACACCGACTTCGCCTACATTCGGGAGTTCTTGCAGGAAGAGGCGGGCGCGCGCCCCACCGTCTGGTACCCAGAGACGGCGTACTGGGTGAGTTTCGACGTCGATGTGCCTCTCTTTCTGCCGGTGTACGGCCATCGTCGCTTTCACGACCTTCGGCTCCTCGCCGCCGATGAAGACGGCGGCCTGATGGGCCGCGGGCCCCACGCCGGCGCGACGATGGACGGACAGCTCACCTTCAGCAGCGGGTGGGAGTGGGGCTACTGGCTCCACGAGGTGGTCACCGCGCGGGCCGCGAGCGACCCGCACACGGAGATCGCGGATGAGCGCGCGGCGTTGAAGGCCACGCTCGCGCCCGCCCTGCGTGTGTTCGGCGATGCCGCCGCCCCGCTGACCGAGCTGCTCCTCGACGCGATGGAGACGCAGCATCGATTGCTCATCCTCGGCGAGGTGGCCGGCCAGGCGCCGTCGGAGATCGAGAAGCGGAGTGGCCAGGCGTATCTGCAGGGCGTCGAGTCGTGGGACGACGTCGCCGACCTCACCGGATCCATCGGTCTGCACACGACGCAGCCCGACCGGCTGGGGCTCGTAGAAATGCGCAACCCGTTTCACGCCCCGCCCGGGTACTCGGCGGAGGTGGAGCCGCTGCTGGCGGAGATGGAGACCAAGCTCGCCAAGATCGCAGACGACCTGGAGGCGTTGCGCCCCCAGGTGGCGGAAGTCGCGCTGCCGCTGTTCGACGACCTCGCCGATGCCGCGCGGGTGACGGCGCTGCGCGCGACCCAAATCCACAACCTCTACGACTACGTCGACGGTTGGTTCGACACCCCGCAGAGCACCCGGCAGATGCAGCTCGACGCGGCGCGCACCGCGCTCGACGACGCCCTCGTGATCGTCCAGCAGCGCGAGAGCCAGTACCGCGCCGACCCCGCGCGGATCGCGGGCTGGGCCGACAACCCCACCGCCTACGAGTACGGCTACCTGTGGACGGTCCGCTCGCTGTACTTCTGGTTCCGCGACGAGGGCAAGGCCGTCGATGCCCCGATCAGCCCCTGTTACCGCAACCTCATCAACCCGGTCGACATCGGCTTTGGCGAGGGCCTCGGCTACGACCTGACCAACATCATCACCGACGTCTTCGACGCCAACTCGGGGATCGGTGGCATCACCGCCTGCCTGTCCCACCCTGCGTCTGAGCCGAGTTTCGGTCACAGCAAAGCGAGCTGGGAACCGTAACCGGCACCCAACGCGAATCAATCGGGTGTACAGAGGGGCGAAGAGCGGCGTGCGGCCGTGGCGTCATTGCCGCGACGCACCTGATACAGTCGCTCCATGCGACGCCTCGTTCCCGCGGCCGTGCTCCCCTTCGTGGTGGCCTGCAGCCTGGACTGGGCGGTGCTCGACCCGCGCGAGGAAACTGCGTCGATGACGTCGTCCGGTCTCGGCGGCGGCTCCTCTTCGTCAGGGTCATTGGGGGCAGGAGCAGGCGACGTCGGGGGGAGCGGAGTCGGCGGCCGGAGTTGTGTTGCCGAGCGGGTCGCGACGCCGATCGTCGTGCCGTTGCAGATCCTTCTGTTTCTCGACGGCTCGGGGAGCATGAACAGCAACGGCGTCTGGGCAGACGTCGTCGACGGCATCACCGACTACCTGGAGGACGCAGCCGGGGTAGAGGTCGCGCTCAATGTCTTTCCGCAGAGCCCAGAACCCTGCGCCGCGAGCACCTACGATCCGCCGACCGTGGGCCTCACAGCCCTACCGAGCGGCGCCTCGAGCTTATCGTGCCGGTCAAATCGGTAGATTTGACCGGCCCAAAAAGTAAGGCACTCCCAAGACAATAGAACCGGCCCTGAGGAGCGATGCTCGCCCTCGCCGACTTGTCGGCGAGCATCGCGACACCATCAACGGTTGTGGTCGAGGGTGTAGTCGCCGCGATGCAGGCGCACACGCCGGGCGGTCCGGCCCCTCTGGCGACCGCGATGTCGGCGGCGACGACGCTGGCTCAAAGCGCCATCGCGGGCCAGCCGGATGCGTCGACCATCGTCCTGGTCATCGGAGACGGGCCAGCCTCGGCCTGCAACGAGAGCAATGGCCAGGCCATCGAGGCCATCGGCGACACCACACAGGTGGGCGCCCCAACCCATGTCGTCTTGGTGGGCGGCACCCCCGACGTCGATGACCTTTACGAAGCCATGGCGCAGGCGGGGGGCACCCGCCTCTTGGACTACCGAGGCGACGAAAACGACGTGGACGAAGCGCTCGCCGAGGTGGAAACCGCGGCTACTCCGTGTCGCTACCTCGTCGATCCGCCCGCCCCTGGCGTCGATGCCTGGACCGAGGTGGTTCTCTCGTTTTCGGGGGTGCCCGTTGACCTCCCGCTCCAGCGCGTCGCCGACCGCAGCGCCTGCGACGAGCAGCCGGGCTTTTTCGTCGACGATCCCGCCGCCCCGACATCTTTGGAGCTATGCCCCCAGCCCTGCGGCCAGATCGGCTTCGGACGCGACTTCGCGAGCGTCGTGATCCGCAGCGCGTGTCCCTGACCGAGCGCGAGCATCGCCGTGATGCAACGTCGCCCCGTGACCCATCGCCGCAAAGGGCGGTGGGAGCCTCTTTCCTCCGAAACGAGGAGGAGGAACGAGGGCGAGATTCAATTCCGACCCAAGGCCTGCCCCAGTGGTACGATGGTTGCTCGTGGGGAAGCTCAGCGGCTGAGCGCCCGGCTCAGGACCGGGAGGGCGCGGGTTCGAATCCTGCCCCCATGGCCGCGCCACTTCGGCGTGAGTCTTGAAGAAGCTCGGCGGCGAGCAGCCGGCTAGTGCTAGTTACCGGCGGGGCGCGGGTTCGAATCCCGCCTCCAGGGCCAGGACGAGCGACTTGAATGAAGAACGAGTGACATACCGCGACCCCGGCTACGCCTTTGGCCAGCTCGAGAAGGCCCTCGCGACGGCGGTCGAGCACCCGGATGCCAAGACCCGCGAGCGGGCGCTGGTGAAAGCCAACACGTGGCGCGCGGTGCTCGCCGGCATGGCCGACGGGACGCTCACGGTCGGCTCGCGGGTTCCCCTCGCCGACACGCCGGCGTGGGTGACCCTCGAAGTGGCCCACGGAGGCTTCGCCACGGGGCGATACCTCGCGGAAGGCGAACTGAGGGAACACGAGCGCGAGCGGCTGGCCGAGCTGGCGGCCGACGCTCCGGGCCGCAGCGACCGAGAGCGGCTCAACCTCTTCTTTGCGAGTGACCGCGGACTGGCTCAGCTGCGCGATGCGATGGCGACGGGCCGATGCGAAGTCGACATCCCCGAGGAAGCGGCTCTGCCCGTCGCCCTCTGGCTCGCCGACAATGGCCACGGTGAAGCGGCGTTGGATTTGCTCACCGAGCTCTGGCCATTGATGCATCGGCTGCGCTTCTACCCTCGTCTCACCGAGACGCCTCGTGCGTCCGGGGCCGGTGTTCACCTCGTGACCACGGCGTTCGTGCGGGAATCGCTGTCGGCGACCAAGCCGTCGCAAGAAGTCCAGTTGATGAACAAGACCCTGGCCGTGTGGAACCCGCTCTACGACGCCCTCGTCGGCCTCTGGCTGACGACCGTCGAGGGACCGGCACCCGCCTTTCAGAAGAGGAACGGCATCCTGATTCGCGCCGATGATGGGCAGCCCATCGCGGAGGGCGGCTGGCCTTGCCGTGTCTGGCCTGGCGGATGGGCTGAGCAACGCGACCTCTGGCTCGCGCAGTACCAGGCCGCCGTCGACGAGCATGGAGCGAGTGGTCGGCACCACGCCGACAAGAGCAATTTCCAGCTTCTTCGAAAGCTCCTCGAGGCGTGCCCAAGCGATGCGGCGGCGCTGAGCGAGGCGTCGGTTGGTGCCGTCCGACAGGCGCTCGCCGCCCACGCCCATCGCCACGACGCTCCGAGCTCGGAGGCCTCGCAGACGCGGCGGGCCGAGCAGGCCCGCATCGCCGCCCTCCCTCTGCATCGTGACATTGCCGCCGTGGTCGCCAAACGGCTCGCTGCACTTCCACAGGACGACGGGCTGGCCGATCTCTCGGTCGCCTCCGCGGACGTCGGCGAAGGGGAACATCCATCGGTCCCGGCCGGAACCCAGGTACCGACGCGCTTCGTCGCCAAGGTCGCGCGTGCGCTGCTCGCTCCCATCGACGAACTCGTCGCGCGAGGGATCGTCCGCTCGGCGGAGGTACTCGCCATCGTGCTCCCTCAGCTGACCTCACAGATCGCCGCGGCCGGTATCGAGGATCCCGTCTGCCGCGATCTGTTCGCCCGAACCTACGCTGCGTTTCG
This sequence comes from Myxococcota bacterium, assembly GCA_039027095.1. Taxonomy (GTDB): domain Bacteria; phylum Myxococcota_A; class Polyangia; order Polyangiales; family Polyangiaceae; genus JAPYTK01. Next base: position 35,068 of record JBCCLB010000032.1, on the reverse strand, counting down.
GCGACGACGCTCCCTGCTCCTGCTCAACCTCGAGCACCAGGTCCAGCTCGAGGAGCTGCCCTGGGTCGCTGCCCTGGGCGGGCTCCGGCAAAACGACATCGCCTCGACCCACCTCGCGGCACAGAGCTTCCGCGAGCTCGCACTCCTAACCTTGGAGCACTTCCCCCACACCATCATTCCCAACCCCCTCCTCCGCGAGTTCTCGGCCCTGGCCAAGAAGGCCAACATCGACGTGCCGTTCGTCGAGGAGATCGCCGCCGACATTTTCATGGGGACCTTCACGAAGAAGTTCAGCGACGCGGCAGCCCTGTCGAGCCGCCTCATGGAAGGCACACTGTATGCTCGCTACTACGACCTGCCGCCGTCGCAGGCCTACCCTGCAGCAAGCTCTCACGGTGGGTTCACCCGGTGGGGGAAGAAGACCCACCCCGTATTCGATTCGCTCTGTGCGTCTCGCTCCGCCGAGGCCGGAACGGGCGGGGGGTATGTCGCGAAGAACGGCGCCATGCTCGAGCAAATGCAGGTCTTGACCACCTACAACCTCGCGTCCCTGGTCGTGGGTCTGGACCTGAGTGGTGAACTTCGACAGCGCGGCGCCCACCTGGCCTCAAAGGCGCTTCGCTGGGCGTTTGCTCGCCAGACACGATTGCCCGAGGACGTCATGCCTCGCCGGCGTACGATCAAGAACACCGCGTACGCGTGGCGGCAGGCGGTCTTCTTCCTGTCCTTCGTCGACGAACGGCGCCAGAGGGGTGTGCTGGCGGATCTGTTCGGCGAATTCGCAGCCGAGGACCCGGAGACCTTCGTTCGATTGAAGCCTGCATTCGCGGGGCTGAAGGCCGTGGTGGGCGGCGCTCGGTTTGGTCTGACTGGCCGAGGCCGCAACGGCGAGCGGCGCTTGCTCGGCTGGGCGCTTGGTCAACACTGGGCTCTGCCCGGAGAACCGAAGGCGACCTGCACCCTCGACAAAAACTGTTGATGGTGTGCCGTCAACGTCCAAGAGCGCCGACGAGAGCCGGCGAGGGCGAGCATCGCTCCTCAGAGCCCGTTCTATTGCCTTGGGGGTGCCCCATCCTCTGCGCCGGTGCACGCCACGGCGTCGGCCCATAGGGCCTCCCGTTCGCTCGTCGCCGTCCGACGAGGCCGAGCGCGAGCCATAGATGACGAAACGGGCTTTCGGTGAGCGGCCCGGCTTCATGGCATGGTGCTCGCCTGCGTCCAGTGTCAATTGGTTCTGTTGGCCCGTTGGGCGTCGATGCCACGGGGTGTTCGATGCGCCGTGCTATCTTCGTTCCTGTGTCGGACCCAGCGCCAAAGCTTGCGACGTACGCCGATCTCGTCGCGCTGTCGGACGACGTTCGGGGCGAGGTCATCGCCGGCACCCTGCAGTCTGCTCCCGCGCCCTCCCCCAAGCACTCCAAGGCCCAGGGGGCCGTGCGCCGTTCGTGGGAGGACCGTTTGACGACGACGACGGCCACGGCGGCCCGGGAGGGTGGTGGATCTTCGTTGAGGTCGACGTCGCGTTGTCGACGCACGATGTCGTCCGACCGGACGTCGCCGGATGGCGACGCGAGCGACTGCGCGACCCGGGGGAGAAGCGCCCGATCGAGATCGGGCCGGACTGAGTATGCGAGGTTCTCTCTCCAAGCACCGCGAAGCGGGACCGGGTCGACAAGCGCAATCTGTACGCGGCTCACGGAATCACCACTATTGGATCATCGATGTCGATGCGCGAGCGCTCGAGGCGTTCGAGCTTGACCAGGGACGATGGGTGTTGGTGGGCAACCATGACGAGGCCGCCGTCGTACGAATTGCTCCGTTCGACGCGATCGAGATTGCGGTGGGTCGACTGCTTCTCCCCGACGGTTTCGCCGAGTCCGGTCTGTAGATCTCCCCGCCGCGTGACGTCGCGTCTCGTTTGGCCCCCATCGTGTGCGTTGGCCACGTCGAATTTCTCGCACGTCCGTCGCCTACGACATCCGAACTGAGCACCTTCTTCACGCGCGCAGCGGTGGTCAGCGGACGCCGAGACCGGTAGCCTGGCGGGCGATGAAGTTGCGAAAACACTTGGTTTTGATCGCGGTAGGGCTCGGCTTCACCGTCACGGCGACCGCGTCGACCAAGGAGCGGTTCGCCGGGGGAAAGAACGAAAAGTTCCGACGCTACTTCTGCCACCAGGCCCGCGCGTTGGGTTCGTACCACCTGCCCGGCAAACAACTCTCTCGCCAGATCCGGGTGCGTAAAGTCAAGTGGCACCGTGGCAACTACACGACGCCTGGCGGGAAGGTGTGGCAGCGCAAGTCGCCCGGCGGTGTTTGCGAGATGGAGGTCTACTTCCCCAAGCGCAAGCGTAGCTACACCTTTTTTGACGATGGGTGCTCGGGCCAGGCTCCGGGGAATCCGCCCGGCGGCGCCGACACGTGGGGAGAGATGTTTCATCGCGCGTGCGTCTACCATGACCACTGCTACCACCACGAGCCTCGCTCTGCCCGGCGGAGCCAGAAATGGTGCGACGACCGAATGCTCGCCGACATGAATCGAATCTGCAGCGAGAAGTACGGTCGTCAGCGAGTGGCTCGGGGTCGTTGTCGCGCCGCCGCCAAGGTCATGCACGCGGGCTTGCGCGCCGCCGGCGCCAAACACTACGCGTTCGACAACACCTTCGCGCCCTACGACGAGCTCTACGAGCGTCGAAGGTGAGCCGGTATACCTCAGGAGCTCGACCCGCCAGGACCTGCCACTGGATCACCGTGTCGAAGGGAACGACGCAGAGACCATGGCGTGGTCGAGGCGTCCCTCGGGGAAACCCGCCGAGCGAAGGTCCATTCGTGAGCAGGCACTGCCGAGGGAAGCGCCGGGATCGTGGGGATGGCGGACCGATGAGCACCCATTTAGGCGACCTCAAACCCATGTGTGCCCAAGTAGGTGCTGCGCGCGGCCCCCATGAGCGCCAGACTCGCGCCGAGATCGCTGCCGTCGACCTGGACGACTTCGTCGTAGGCAAACGTGGCGCCGTCCGGCCAGCCGTCCGCGGGTTCGGTGAACACACAATGCTCGAGGAAGCACACCGCTGAGTCCGTGTTGAGCGCGGCCACGTCGCCGTTCACCGAACAGCGGAACACCCAAAGCGGATCCGTCTCACCCCCCGACGTGTTGTACACCAGCCGCATGGCGTCTCCCGATGCGGTGGTCATCGCACAATAGCTGACCTCCACTTGGAACGAGGGATCGGTGCCGCCGTCGCGTCCCAGCGACACCACGAGCAGTGCGGTGCCGATGGCATTGCCCTCCGTGCCGCGCTCTCCCCGGACCGTGGTCCGCTGATGCCCGCCCTTTAGCCAGAAGCAATGGGAGCTGGCGCAGCGTTGGGCGACGTTGTTTTCGAAGAGTGACTCGTCCAGCCCGTAGGAGTCGTAGGCGGCCACACCATTGCCCCCTCCCGCGCCAAGGGTATCGAAGACATTGGACAATACCACGATATGACGGCGGTAGTTTGCCGCCGAACTCAGGAAGATCGCCGCGGGATTATCGTTCCCGACTTGGCCCCGCTCCAGGTCGAAGAAGGTGTTGCGCCAGAACAAGCCCCGGTCGAAGCGGCCCGCGGCCCAGACGAAGTGCGCGTTGTTGACGTCCTGTCGCCCATGCTCCCAGCGAATGCCGGCGAAGCAACAGTCATCCATGCCGCCATTGGCAAAGAAGACCTTGGCGGTACGGCAATCGAACACCGGGACCTCGTCGGGAAATGCGCGCCACACCTTGGGCTTGGCGGTGGTCAGGCGGGCATTGCCGTTGGCGTCACCGCCGCCGGTCAGGGTGTAACTCCCAGCACGAAAGTAGACCAACCGTCCGGCGTAGGTCGCGATGGTACTGCTCCCTTCGTACAAGGCGTCAAAGCCACGGAGAGGCGCGTCGATGCTGCCATCACCGGACGCGGTGCCATCGTCGGGGGCGACGAATACGAACTTGGCGTTCTGCACCAACACCTCGACCGAAACCTCGGCCGCGGTCCCTTCTTGGTCGGTGACCCGCATGGTGTAGCTGAAGGATTGACCGTCGGAGCCCGGGGGCGGGGTCCACGTCACGACCCCGTAGTTGTCGTAGCGTTCATAGCGATCGTCGACGGCGAGCAGATCCGTGCCCACCTCCATGCCCTCGGGACCCTCCACGACCTCGAAGGTGAACGGCCACGCGCCCCCCACCACGCCGATGGGAACTTCGTAGCGCACGCCTTCGTGGGCCCAGCGGTAGGTGCTGTCGGGCCCAAGCTCGTCGTTGGGGCGCGGGGCGACGATGTTGGGAGGCAATTTGGCCGGCGTATAGTGGCCCTCCGGCAACTGGAGGGTAGGGGTGCTCGGATTGCCGCCGCCCGCCCCACCGCTACCGGCCCCCGCGCCCCCGGTGCCGCCGCCATCACTGCCGACCCCGTCGGAGCCGCCCGCCCGGGCGCCCCCCGCGTCGCCGCTAGGGTTGGCTTCGCTGGCGCAGGCCACCGCCAGGCTCACCCCTCCCGCCAGCAAGGTTCGTCGCTTCAGCATGAGCTAGAGGCTAGCCAAAGCGTTCGCACCGCGCGATTTCCCAAGATGCGCGGGTAGGCCCCTCGTTCGAATCCGTGCCCCGCCCGCCCATCGCAAAGACGCGCAGGGCCCGAGCGCCGCTTACGCAGGGGGGGCGGCGGCGCCGGGCACCGTCGGCTCGGAGAACGTGGTGTCCTCCACCGCGTACGACACGGCGCGTCCTGCTTTGACGCGCTGACAGGCGCCGTCGCTTACGAGCGTTTCAAGCGCCTTCTGGGTGGCGCGAAGCGATACGCCGAGCGACTTGGAAATGTCGCGGGCACCCATGGCTCCTCGGCGCGAGACGAGGGCGAGCACGCGATTGTCGAGCGGTTGCTCGCAGCGCGGATCGGGTACCGCGAGAGGCGCATCGGTGGTGAGGCGCATACGGCCGCCCGTACGATGCAGCGCTCCCCGATCGCCGAGCACGCCGCGCGCCCGATGGCACAGAACGTTGAACACTTCGCGATGCACGTCGCGGTCGTAACGGAAGCCATAGGTCTCTCGAAACGCTTTGTCTTCGTCAATCCCCTCCGCGCCGGCCAATCCCACCACCGACAGGAGCGTAAAGATGCGCTGCTGCCGTTGGGTACGCTCGAAGATGCGCTCCGCGGGGAACGTCCTTCCGAGGGGGCGGGCGCCAACGCGGGCGGGTGCCCGACCCATCACCGCGTAAGCGACCGGAGGCTCATCGGCGAGTAGGTGTCCCATACCCCGCGGCACGACGTGCGCGCGGCCCGCGCGAAACGCCTGCACCGCCGCGTCGTCGTCGTCGGCCCCCTGCGGATCCAGCAGCCCCCGCGCGCAGCGCCAATCGCTGGCCAGGAGGGAGGGCACCGCGAAACAGCGGTCTAGTTGTGCGATCCGGTCCTCCGCGGTGGCGTCGTTGTTTTGCTCGCGGGCGCGTGCGAGCTCGACCAGCCACGGGCCGGGCGAGGCGGCCGGAGCCGCGTCGGCGATGCAGCTGGCGAGGGCCAGCTCCCAACCGATCCATGGTTGCCAGGGGTTGGACGCCACGCGTCCGAGGGTGGTGAGGATGTGGCTGGCAAGATGCGTTTGGCCCAACGAGCGGCGGATATGGGCAAGCACGAGGCCGGCAAAGTACTGCTCTTGTCGGAGGCCTTCCGCGCGCGCCATGCGCACCGCGCGGCGGGCAAGCTCGAGCGCGGGTTGGACTTCTCCGCTTGCGGCACGGGCCAAGGCGCCGAGCGCCGCCGCTTCCACAACCACATCCGCGCGTCCGGCGCTGCGCCCGCGTGTCTCGAGCGCAGAGGCGGCATCCGCGCTCACCGCCTGCTGGAAGACACCGGCCCGGAGCGTGAGGCGTTCCACGTCAACCCCTGCCTCGCGCGCAACCGCTTCGTGCGATCGGCCGAGGGCTGCCACTGCGGTCACGCCCTCAACGTCGAGCGCGAGCCACCGCGCCCGCGAGAGCAAAGGGAGCGCCTGCGCGGCGAGAATTTGCTCGGCGGGCGGCCCCTGCCCCAGCTGCGCCGCGACGGCGTCGATGTCGGGAGCGGTCTGTGACCCGCAACCCGCGAGCCATGCCGCCAACGCGAGAGAAAGGCGCTCGCCGTCACGGGCTTGCCCCAGACCTTCGAGACACGGCCCCATCACCCCCCGTGCGGCCGCGTCCAGACATCGACGCAGCACCGCGCTTGGTGAATCGGCGAGCACACCCCTCTATACTCGACGCATCCGCGTATGCCGCACCGCAACGACGAGACCGGCCCCCGCGACCCGGGATATCTGCTCGTCGGCACCCTTGCGAGCGGCGGCATGGCCCGCGTCTCGGTGGTCCTCCGCCATCAAGGTGAATTCCGGCGGCTCTACGCGCTCAAGAGGCTGCTCGAGCCGCTGCAAGCCGACGAGCACGTGCAGGCAATGTTTCTGGACGAGGCGCGGTTCGCGGGCATGATCCGCCACAGCCATGTGGTGAGTGTGCTCGACACGGGCATCGACCACGAGGGGCCCTTCCTGGTCATGGAGTTCGTGGACGGCGTGGCCGTCGACACGCTGCTTCAGCACCACAGCGCCAACGGACTGGACGTCCCCTGCCAGGTCGCCGCCCGAATCGCGAGCCAGGTCGCGCGGGGCCTCCATGCCGCACCCGAGCTGTGCGGCCCGACCGGCGAGCCGCTGCACCTGGTTCATCGCGACGTGTCGCCGCAGAACATTCTGTTGGGATTCGACGGGGTGGCCAAAGTCACCGACTTTGGAATCGCGAAGGCGGCCAGCCAATCCACCAAGACGAGCACCGGCATCATCAAGGGCAAGCTCGGCTACTTATCCCCCGAGCAGCTGCGCTTCGAAGAGCCAGATCGACGCAGCGATCTGTTCGCGTTGGGGGTGGTGCTGTTCGAGCTCCTCTCCGGGCAACGCCTCTACCGCAATCGCCAGGGCATGGACGGGGCACGGCGGATCCTGAGCGAGTCGCCGCCGGACATTCAGGACTTTCGAAACGACGTGCCGCCCGACTTGGTCGATTTGCTTTTTCGGCTGCTCGCCAAAGACCCCGCCCACCGCCCGGCGTCTGCGCTTGTGGTGGCGCGCACGTTGGACGACATCGTCGCCGAGCAAGCAGTGCTCGATGGGGTGGTGGATGTGGGGGAGTATCTGCTGGCCCACCTCCATGCGCAGCGCGCCAAGACCAAAAAGCTCATCGACGATGGGCTTCAGCGGATCGCGGCGGAGGCCGAAGCGGCGGCCGAGTCGCATGCCGCCGCCTCCCTAACGGCCTTCGGGCAGACGCCGGCCCCGCACCGCGCTGCCCCGCACCGCGCGGCCGTCCCTCAAGCCACCGCGTCGCGCTCACGAGCTTCAGCCGCAACCCCCGTCGCGACCCGGGACGGGGCGGCCCGCGTAACCCCCGCGCCACCTGCTTACGCGCGCATCCGGTGGATCGCCGTCGCCGCGGTGATCGCGGTAGGGGCCGCCACCACGGGCTGGGTCACCTACACCTCAGACTCCATTGCGCTCCAGCCGCTCGCCCCACCGCCCGTACCGCTGGTCAGCGTGGACATCGAGAGCGACCCCAGCGGCGCCACCGCAACCCTCGCCGACGGCGTCGCGGGTCGAACGCCCCTGACGCTGCTGTTTCCGCGCTCCTCCGACCAGCTGACCATGACCATCGCGCGCCCGGGGTTCGCAGATGCGGTCGAATCGGTCAGTCTCGCTTCCTCGTCTCGAGTACGGGTGTCGTTGCGTCCGCTGCGAGACGACGTGGCGGATGACGCATCCACGCCGGGCCCCGAACGATCCGTGAAGCCGACCGCGCCCGCTACGACCAGCGTGCGTCACCGCCAACCCGCGCCTGTGCCCCGGCGACCGCCTCCCCCCCGGGCCCTCGTTCATCCCGCCCCCACCTCACCGCGCATTCGTCGCATTGGAGAGCGTTGATGCGGTTGCCGATCGTCATGCTCGTGGTGGCTGGCCTGCTGGTCGCACCACCGGCGTACGCCCAGTCGCCGGCCAACGGTGACCGCGCGGTAGAGCTCAACGACGCGGGTGAGCGCCTTTTCGAGGCGGGCAAGTACGCGGAAGCCGCGGAGCACTTCCGCCGCGGCTACGCTCTCGAGCCCAACCCTACGTTCCTCTACAATCTCGCCCTCACCTACGAAAAAGCCGAGGACTATGCGCGCGCCCTCGACGCGCTCAAGAGATATCGCGCGGCGGAGCCGAACGCGCCGGACATCGTGGCCATCGACGCGCGCATCGAGACGTTGACCAAGCTCCTGGCTCAGATAGACGAACGTCGTCCACCGAAGCCTGAAGTCCTCGTCGAGGTCCGTGAATCGCCAAGCTTGCTGGAGGGCCCTCTGCCATGGGTGATTGCAGGATTGGGCGGGGCGGGGCTCGGGGTGGGGGCCATCCTCGGCGGCGTCGGGCTCGCGCGTCATGACCGCGCGGTGGCCGAGCCCGTGCACGAGACCGCGCTCGAACTGCAGAACGAAGCGACCACCTTCGGCACCGCCTCCACGGTGAGCCTGATCGCGGGCGGCACGCTTCTCGCCGTGGGGGTAACGCTGGGCGTGGTGGGCCAGATCGACGCTGCCGACGGTACCGCGTCGACGGAAGTCGCGCTTCAGCTGTCAGCCCGTCGTCTGGGGCTTCGCGTCCGCTTCTAGGCTGGCGCGCGCCATCGCTCGGTCGTTGGCGCCGGGTCGTCGGCGCCCAGCGTTTCGCGCCCGGTCGTGCCTGCACCTGGCACGCCCAGCCTCGCGGTCATCAGGGCGCCTTACAGCCGATGCGTTCGGTGGCTACCACGACATCGTCGTAGAGAATGGTCTGCGTCTCCTGGACCGGGTAGCCGTTGTCCTCTTTGGCATCGAGCGTATTGCGTTGGTAGTACGCGTCAAGCACCACCTGCCGCCATCCGACGTTGGCGTCTGTGCGAAAGTTGAACCCGTCGAAGGGGCCGTCGTCCTCGAAGTACGGTCCGTGCGTGAAGAAGTTCTCGCGTAACCACCGACCGTTGGGGGACCCGCTGCGGTAGCGCGCGATTTCATCGCCGTTGAGGTAGAAGCTCACTTCGCCGTCGTATGCACCGGGCGTGTTCGCCTTGCCATGAAGCTCCAAGCAGAACCAGGCGTCGCGCTCGAAACCGTTCTGATTCGCCCAGTGGAAATTGTTGCCATAATAGGCATTGTTGCTGGGCCCATTGTAGCCGGCGCAACCGGGATCGGTGCTGCCGTCGTTGCACATCCACGATCGCATCTCGTGCCAGTAGGTGTAGAAACTGAAGGTATCGTCGTTACGAATGTCGAAGTCGTACCAGAAGCCATCGCCTCCGCCCGGCTTGAAGCCGGCGTGTCCACCGGCGCTGTAGCTATCGCTCAACGCGATGGTTCGGACCCAGTGGTGGGGTGGCGCGGTGTTGCCGACAAAGCGCGCGTAGAAGCGCCAATAGATCTCGTCAACCGGCGAAAAAACCTTATTGGCCTGGGCGGAGATGTTCGCTTGCTGCGCAAGCATGGTGCGGGTGATGCGGGCGCGCAGAAACTTGTTGCCCCCATGCGCCAGCGAAGCGTCGTCGATAACGTCGAGGCGCTCCGCATTTTGGGTGTACGCGTCCCAGCCATCCATGTCGGACTCGAAGTCGGAGTGAAAGATCACGCTCGGGTGGGAGGCGATGCCCTCGTCACCGGGACACTGGGACGCGATGCCGTTGCCCGGCGCGCCCGCTCCGCTCCCTGTCGTCGCGCCCGAGCCGCCGCCTCCTCTCCCGCCGCTGCTGCCCGTCGACGTGGACGGGCTCGACGACGTCGCGCCCACGGTCGCTTCGGGTTCATCCTCGTCTCCCGTACGGCTGGCTTCGTCGCCGCAGGCAAGGAGGCCCAGGGCCGCGAACATCACATGACGCACCTTCATGCCGAGCATGGTACGCGCCCACGCACCCGGATCCGATTACCCCGAGTGCGCGGATGCGGCAGCACCGCCCAACATCGTCTACCTTAGGAGCGTGCAGCGACGCGATGGCTCCGGGCGGCGATACGCGCTGGCGACCCTTGGCGTCACCACGGCGGCAACCGTGACGGTGGCGTCCGCCTGCGTCATTCCCGACCTGACGGCCACGGGAAAGGCCTGCCCCTGCGGGGCGGAGCTGGTGTGCGACCCGTGCACCGCCACCTGCGTTCCCGCTGGTTCCGAGCGGGACAATTGCGACAGCGATCCGCTGGCCGCGGTGCAGGTGACGAACCTCATCGCCGACTGGTCGACGCCGAACGTGATCCGCTGGAGTTGGCAGCTCGGCGCAGATGATGTTCCCGACCAGCTGGTGGGATTCCGATTGGTGGTCGCCACCTCCGTTGCGGAGGTGATGTCGGAGTCGGGGAGCGCGCGGGTCTACACCAACAAGGACAGCCCCGAGCTGCGCGCCTACTATCTTCGCCACACGAACGGTCTCGACCCCGTCATCTCTACCTTCAGCGACCAGTTGGAGCCGAGCACGCTGTACTTTGCGCGGCTCGTCGCCACCGACACCGCGGGGCGGGTGAGCGCGACCAACGTCGCCCAGCAGCGCACCCAAGAGCCGGCAGTCGGCTCGCTTGACGTGTTCGACGGGGACGAGGTGGCGGCGACGCAACCCGCCCTCGACTTTTCGACCATGTGCGCAACGCCCGCCCGGGGCTGCTATTCGTGGCAGTGCGAGGGCGATGCCCCCTGTTACGAGAATCTACGGTTGCGCCCGGCCGCGTTCACCCTCGGCGAACACATCACCGAGGGCCAATTCGCAACCACCGCGTTCCTCGAGGTCACGCTCGAAGTTCAGGGCAGCCCCTCGGACTGGAGCGAGATCCGTCTGTGGCTGCAAGCGGAGGCAGGTCCTCACCGACTCAATGGGGTCACGTTTCGCGGCGACGCCGATCTTCCAGGCCCGCGCGTATATCAGGTACCCCTCCGGGTCCTCCAACGGGGTGGCGATCCCCTCGCATACGCAACCATCGAGTCGCCCGTTTACGAGACGGGGGTGGGCTTGAGTCTCGACGCCCGAGCGAGCGCGACGATCCATCGTCTGCGATTCGTCTGGTGAGGCGACCACCGGCGTCTTCGGCCCCGCAGACCCGAAGATGGTCCGGCCCCGCCTTCACTTCTTCGGACAGCGCCGCGCACGCAGTACCAGGCGGAGATGAACCGTGAGGACGACCGTGGGCGAAGATTGAGGCGGTGACGCCGAAGGTCATCGGGGCGAGCACGGCGCGGCCGACGCAACCCGCACCGGGGCAAAACGCCTCGTCATGGGGCGAAACGCGTCTTCCCCCGAGCGAAACGTACCCGATGGCGGGGCTAAACGCCTCGCTATGGGACCGATATGCACCTGCGCCGGGCCGAAACGCCCCACCCTTGGGGCGAAATGGGCCACCGCTCCCGTTGTCGCCTTGGTTGTTTCGTCGCTATGCAGCCTTGGGGCGTCGGCCCTGTCGTTCGACGTACAGAGGCCGTGGGCGTCTTCAAGGTTCAGCCATTCGAGGCGTGACGGTGAGGCGGCAGCGCTGTACCTTTGGCTCACAATGCAGTCGGGGTACGTGGAACACGCATCGCCCCATCGCACAGTCTTCGTCACCAAAGATCGCGTAAAGAATAGCGCCCGTTTCCTTGCTCAGCTCGACCTGTCGTCCTTCGAAGTCCGCTTTGCAGCTCACGAGACGCGTGAGGCTCATCGCGTCTTCGCCGGCGCGATGAGCGACCTCGCAACCCAAGTGGTCGAGGCTGAAGGGTTTAGCCTCCTCCGTCGAAGCCTTGGTGAGGAGAAAAAAATTGCCGATGATGAGCTGAGAGGCCGCGTGGTTTAGGTCGCGTTCCCTTCGGCGCGAATGGTCAACCGCCCCTCGGGCGTCACAGGATGCCAGAGACAATAAGTCACAAGGGGTCGTGCGTTTCGCCGACACGTTCGCGTCCTTGGATGTTCCGACCATACGTGCGAGGGCCGCAGGAAGGGCTGCGGTATTTCCCTTCTGGAATCACCTGATGCACGGAATCAGTCGTTGTGGCCGCTGCATCCGGCGGTGATGAGGCGTGTCGCCCAGAGGAGCGTGCAGAGGAGCGTGCCGAGGAGACCGTCGCGGCCTCCCCCTTCCCGTTCGTCTCGGTTGGAGATGACCAGCATGCCGTCATCAAACATCCCCCGGCGATGACACTTACGCCGATGCTTCGGGAGGTCACGGAGCATGGCACGGTGACCAGCGTCGTTTCCGCCACGGCTTTTGTCCAGCGCGAGCTCGAAGACTAGGTCGTGGGCGTTGGTGGAAAAGGTGGCCGACGAAGCCCGGGTGCTTTAGGGCTCTCGGGTCATGACCTACAGGACCCGACATTTGCTCGCGGCGGCAGTGCTGCTCGTGGTGTCTCTGGGGGCGGTGGGGGCGATGGCCGCGTACGTGGCCCCGCGGCGGTCGGTCGTGCAGGTGGAACGGGCCATCGAGGTATCGCGCGCGCGGCTCCGTCCGGCAGACCGCAAACGTCTGGCGCGACTGGTGGTCGACGTGGCCAAGGCGCACAACTTCGACCCCCTCTCGGCGTGGGCGATCATCGACCACGAGAGTGGGTGGGATCCGACCGCGATCAGCGCGGATGGGCAGGACATCGGGCTCGCTCAGATTCGCTACACGGTGCACCGGCCGTGCGTTGAAGACCGCGAGAGCGACGCCTGCGCCGAGGTGAAGGAACGGTTGCTCGACCCCGAGGCCAACATTCGGGCGATGGCGGGCGCGATCACGGCTTGGCGCAAGCTCTGTACCGAGAAGATGGGGCGGGCTCCAAACATGAGGGATTGGCTCGCCGGGTACGGCGGCTTCAGCCGCCCGAGCCGACACATCTTCTGCGGGCATCAGCGGGTGCGCCGCGGCAAAGGCTACGTCTGGAAGCGGCTCCCGACGCCGAAGGGGGTGCAGGAGATCCTCGACGCCCGCCGACGGATGATCCGGCAGCTTCGGAAAGAGAAGGTCCGCTGATGGCGCCGTGTCGTCTTCGGCCGCGGCCTGCGGTGGCGCCGACGACGGCGAGTCGCTAAGTTCGAGCTGCCGGCGGGTGGCGCCGCATTCCGGCGGTCCTGGGCGCGTTCGATGTACAACCCCCACCTCGTCACGCGTGGCCGAAGCGCGGCCGCCTCGAACCGGGACTCGGTCGACGACGAGGCGCGTGCCCTGTTGCAGCGGCGCACACGCGTCTTCGCGCTCATCATGAGCGCCGTCAGCGGAGGCTTTCTCCTCTACCGGGTCGCGGGCATCATCCTGAGTCGTTCGCACGACTGGAGCGGCGAACTGGGAAGCCTTCTCTTGCACGCCACCGGGGTGTGCACGGCGGGCGTGCTCTGGTGGCTCACGCGGCGGCCTCGCGCGCCGCGGTACCTTCGTCGGGTCGATGCGGGCGCCTACCTCGCGGCGTGTGCCGCCTACGCGGGGATGGCGCCCACCATCCCGATTTGGCTGAGCCCCGAGTTCATCGTGCTCCTCGCGATGACGTTGACGACCTTCACGCGGGCGGCGGCGATTCCGTCTACGGGAACCCGAACCGCGAGCCTCGGCGCGCTGGCGGCCCTTCCGCTCCTCGTCGGGGTGGGGTTCTCGTACGCGGCACAATTCGAGCCGGCCCCATGGACGGCGCTGGCGCCGGTGGTCGCCGCGGCCTCCCGGGAAGCGCTGGTCGCGGGCAAGGTGCTCAACACAGGCGTGTGGTGGTTCGGCGCCGTCGCCGTGGCGACGGCCACCAGTCGGGTGCTCTACGAACTGCATCGCGACATGCGTCATGTCCGACGTCTCGGGAGGTACGAGCTGGGGGAGCGCCTCGGGGCGGGAGGTATGGGCGAGGTGTACCAGGCGCACCACGCGCTCCTCGAGCGACCGACGGCGGTCAAGCTCTTGTCCGCCGACGCTCCCGATGGCCGATCCGAGCAATTCGAGCGCGAGGTTCGCCTCACGGCCCAGCTCCGCCACCCCAACACGGTGACCATTTTCGACTACGGCCACACCGCCGACGGCGTCTTCTATTACGCCATGGAACTCATCGATGGGCTCACCCTCGACGACCTCGTCGAAGCCAACGGCCCTCTGTCGCCCGCCCGCGCCATCCACATTCTTCGGCAGGCGGCGGGAGCGCTCGTAGAGGCCCACGGGGTGGGGCTCATCCATCGCGACATCAAACCCGGCAACCTCATGGTCTCGATGCCCCACCTCCATGGGGGCGTGGGCGAACAGACCAAGGTTCTCGACTTCGGTTTGGCCCGCCAGGTTCGGGCCGGGGGCGTCGAGGAGAGCCGCACCGACACCCTTCGGGGAACGCCGCTGTACATGGCGCCCGAGACCATCCGTGGCGACACGCCGGCGGACGGGCGGACCGACCTGTACGCGCTCGGGGCCGTGGCCTGGTTTCTCGTGCTCGGTCGCCCCGTGTTCGACGGCGCCTCGATCATCGAAGTCTGCAGCCAGCACCTCCACGAGGCGCCCGAGGCGGCCGCCCTCGAAGAGGTGGGGGTACCTCCGGCGCTCCGTACGCTCATCCTTTCGTGTCTGGCGAAGTCACGCGACGCGCGCCCCGCGTCCGCCCTCGACGTGCTCGAAGCACTCGAAGAATTGGCGCGACAGCACCCGTGGACGGCGGACGACGCGCGTCGATGGTGGCGTGCGCACCAGGCGCGCGAACGCGACGACGAACTGACGACGCCACGGCCGCCCGAGCGGGCGCCGGTGCGCCACACCATCGAAGTCGTGCCCGCCGAGTAGCACGCCCCTGCCGTTCCGCGAGCGTGCGTGCTCGGTGCGCGAAGGCCAAGCAGCGTAGCGTGGCGTTCAAACTGGCCCAGCGCCCAAACCGGCCCGGCGCCCAAACCGGCCCGGCGCCCAAACCGGCCCGGCGCCCAAACCGGCAAGGCGCCCCATTCGCCGTGCGCCTGTTCGGGCGGAGGCCGCTACTGAACGATGTCGAGGCAGTCGAAGCGGAGGTCGAGTTTGGCGTCTTCGTCTGCCTGAACGACGGAGCAGGCATCGGGGCAGAGGGTGATGGTGCCGTCGGCAATGTAAAAGCCGTTGGGGGTGCAGGCGGCCTCGCTGGCGACCTGGGTGTAGGTCGCCTGCTCGTTGCCCATGGAGCTGTAGATGACCTCGACGGTCTCGAGGTCGAGCGTCTCGCCCTCGGGCGGCTCGGGGATCTCGAATTCGCAGGCGACCTGGGCTCCGTCGATGACGCCCTGGGCCATCAGGGTGAAGAGGTCGGTGTAGTCGAGGGCGCACGTCGGGTACCGGAAGCCGCCCGTCATGATGCTCAACGCCTGGTACCCGGTGCCGGGGTCGACGGGATTACCGCCACTGGCGTTGGGGTTGAGGTTCGCCGAGCACCGGTCGGTGGTGATCGCTTCGGACGGAGGCACGGGTTCGCCCAGCGGGTCCATCCCGCTCGTCATGAACTCGCGTTGGCTGATGATGCTCCAAAACGTGTACTGGCGGTTCATCTCGTCGACCCCGAACTGGGCCGGGTCGAGCGCGCGGAGGGCGTTGTCGAATTGGGTGCTTACCGTTTGTCCGTCGGCGACGTTGTTGTTGTCGCGAAGCTGGCCTCCGCCGTGGTTGCAGGACACGCCGTCGTCCGAGATGACGGTGATGAACTTGAAGGCCTCGGTGCGGAGGAGGCTTCCCCACCCCATCATGTGATTGCCCGCCTGGTCGGGCACGCTGTAGCGGTCGAGGAGTTGGCACAGTGCGTTGTGGCTGCCGATGCTCACGTTGTAATGGAAGAAGTTCGGCGTCTCGACCGGCGCGGAAGGAATGCTGTCGCAGCGGCCGTCCATGTTTGCGTCGGGGATGCCGCCCAGCGGTTGGGATACGCAGATCCGCCACGAGGAAGAGTTTCCGAACCCGCTCACCATGATCACGCGGTAGTCGATGGGCGGGTTGGCCCCGTTGATGATCGTGGCGAAGTTGGCGTTGATCTGTTGCTCGACTTCTTCGATCTCGTCGCCCATCGACCCGGAGTTGTCGATGACGAAGACGATGTCGACGGGGCGGCTGACGAGGTCGGCCTCCTGAGACACGGCGGCGCACGCGTCATCGCCTCCTTGGCCCGCGCCCCCGCTTCCGATGGTGACGACCTGGCCAGACCCGCTGTCGGCCGCGCCCGCGCCGCCGGAGTTGGTGGCGTTACCACTCGAGTCCGCGCCCCCGCCTCCGCTTCCGCCCCCGTCGATGCTCCCGCCGTTACACCCCCACGCGAGCCACAGAGCAGAAGTCAGGCCCAGGAGCCCGGTGCGAAAAGCAAAGGTGCGCATGGCCGTAGTGGACCGGATGGCCCACGGCCTCGTCAATGTAGGCGGCCGTTTCTGGTCGCAGGACGTGCGAGGTCAGACCACTTCGTCGTGATGTTGACTACCTCACCGTCCGGCCCGACCCGCCGCGCCCCATTCGCCGTGCGCCTGTTCTGGCGGAGGCCGCTACTGAACGATGTCGAGGCAGTCGAAGCGGAGGTCGAGTTTGGCGTCTTCGTCGGCCTGAACGACGGAGCAGGCATCGGGGCAGAGGGTGATGGTGCCGTCGGCGATGTAAAAGCCGTTGGGGGTGCAGGCGGCTTCGCTGGCGACCTGGGTGTAGGTCGCCTGCTCGTTGCCCATGGAGCTGTAGATGACCTCGACGGTATCGAGGTCGAGCGTCTCGCCCTCGGGCGGCTCGGGGATCTCGAATTCGCAGGCGACCTGGGCTCCGTCGATGACGCCCTGAGCCATCAGGGTGAAGAGGTCGGTGTAGTCGAGGGCGCACGTCGGGTACCGGTAGCCGCCCGTCATGATGCTCAACGCCTGGTACCCGGTGCCCGGATTCGAGGGGAAACCTCCCGGCTTGTTCGGGTTGAGGTTCGGCGAGCATTCGTTGGCGGTGATCGGCTCGGTCGGGGGAACGGGCTCACCGAGAGGATCCGTGGGGCTCGTCATGAACTCCTGCTGGCTGATGATGCTCCAGAAGCTGTACTGCCGATTCATCGCGTCGGCCCCGAACTGAGCCGGGTCGAGGGTTCTCAGGGCGGTATCGAACTGCGTGGCCACGGTCTGCCCGTCGGCGGCGGTGTTGTTGTCGTTCCACAACGTTCCGTTGTTGGAACATATGACGCGGTCGTCGGTGATCACGACGATGAACTTGAACGCTTCTTGTCGCAGCAGGAAGCCCCAACCCATCGGATGATTGCCCGCCTGGTCGGCGATGCTGTACCGATCGATGAGACGACACAGCGCATCGACACTGCTGATCCGTTGATCGTAGTGGAAGAAGTTCATCGTCTCGACTGGGGCGGCGGGAATGCTGTCGCAGAGGCCATCCATATCGGCGTCCGGGACACCGCCGAGCGGTTGCGCAATGCAAATCTCGCGGGATTGGAACGAGCCAAACGCCGACACCATGATGACGCGGTAATCGATGGGGGGATTGGCCCCGTTGATGATCGTGGCGAAGTTGGCGTTGATCTGTTTCTCGACTTCTTCGATCTCGTCGCCCATCGACCCGGAGTTGTCGATGACGAAGACGATGTCGACGGGGCGGCTGACGAGGTCGGCCTCCTGAGACACGGCGGCGCACGCGTCGTCCCCTCCCTGGCCCGTGCCCCCGGTTCCGATGGTCACCACTTGACCGCTGTCGGCCGCGCCCGCGCCGCCGGAGTTGGTGGCGTTACCACTCGAGTCGGCGCCCCCGCCGCCGCTCCCGCCCCCATCGATGCTCCCGCCGCCACATCCCCATGCGAGCCACAGAGCAGAAGTCAGGCCCACGAGCCCGGTGCGAAAAGCCAAGTTGCGCATGCATCTAGTGGACCGGATGGCCCCGCCTTCGTCAATGAAGGTGCGAACTTCTGACCAAACGACGTGCGACATTAAACCACACGACAACGTCGCTCCCGAAACGCGCCCGTCACGCCGCGAGGTCCTGTGCGGATGCGGGGAGGGCCCGAAACCGAGGGCGATAGCCCCGCCGGCGGAGCGGTTCGTTCACGTGGTGCTCGAGCGCGCAGAGATGGCGGGCGGCGACCTCGGCCGAGAGCAACCGACGCCGATGGAGAAACGTAAACCAACCGAGGAGGCTCGCGACTGCGGCCGCCTGGTGGTCAGGACCCCAGTCCGGTTCGCGTCGAAGCTCGGCCAACCACGCCGCGAGGTCGAAGTGGCCCCAGGTTGGGGCCGGGGTGCAGGGCGCGTCGTCGGCCGACCAGGTGCGGGTCGCGACGTCGGCGGCGAGCAGCACGAAGTGAAGCGCCATGCGCCGCTCTTCCGCCGATTCACGGTGGGCCTCCTCCGCGTAGCGACGGCCTTCGCGGAGACAGCCGGCCAACCAGAGGGTCATGGGGTCGAAAAACGTGTTCTTCATGCCCGGGCCCCACAGCACGCCGCGTGCCCGGCCCCGCGCCGCCACCATTCGAGGACCTAGGCGTGCCTCGGGGTGGCGGACCGCCGGCGCCGAGGTGGCGGTCGCCACCGGCGCCCCTTGTCGGTATCCTGCCGCGATGCTGAAACGGCGTGCGATGGGCTTGGGGGTGGCGGCTTTGATGGGGGTGGCGACGACGGCGGCGGCGGACGTGCCCAATGACCCGTGCCTCAATCTCTCGGTGGGCGACGCCTGCGAGACGCTGACCGGTGACGCCGGCACCTGCCAGGCGACGGGCAGCGGGTCTCTCGGGTGTGCGGTCGGCTCTGGCTCTGGCTCTGGCTCTGGCTCTGGCTCTGGCTCTGGCTCTGGCTCTGGCTCTGGCTCTGGCTCTGGCTCTGGCTCTGGCGAGGGGGACGGGACGTCGGCCGAAGCGGATGACGACAGCGGCTGCGCCGTCAGTGTGCCCCGCTCGACCGGCAACGCCAGCGGCGTGGTCGTCGTCGTCCTCGGGACGATGGTCGGGTTGGCGGCCCGGCGGCGACGGCGGCGCGATCGTCCTTGAGCGCGACTCTGGGCTGAGCCCTCGACGTGCATCCGTTGACTCGCTGGCTTCTGGCCTTCGCGTTCACTCAGGCGGTCGAGGTCGGCGTCTACCGTCGCGCCCTCGGTGATTCGATGCGTCGCCCCTGGCTCTGGGCCTTGGTGCCGAGCGCGGTGACGCATCCATGGGTGTGGTTTGCGTTCCCCCTCGCGCCGGTGGGCTACCGCACCATGGTGGTGCTCGCGGAGGCGTTTGCGGTCGGGGTCGAGGCGCTGCTCTTGCGGCGCTGGGGCGTGCGACGCGCCCTCGCCTGGTCCCTCGTGGCCAACGGGCTCAGCCTCGGCCTCGGGCTGGCTTCCCGCCATCTCTTTGGCCTTCCCTGAGGCGGGCCTGGTCCCGGTACGGATGACGGAGTGCGGATGAAGGTGTGGGGCAGCGGGACGCGGTCTGGTAGCGTTTCAGCGTGGATGAGCGTCGAACCTTCGTTGCCTCGGGGCCAGCGGAGCATCTCGAGCGGTTGCCGCTGCTCGTGTTGCTCTGCGTTTATGCCCTGCCGGTGGGAAATCTCGTACTCGAGCTGTCGGTGAGCGACCGGGCGGCGGTCCTCGCGTTCGTCGTCGCGGTGGGGGCGTGGCTGTCGCGGCGTCACCGCGAGGTGGTGGTGGGAAGCGACGGGTTGCTGTTGCGCTCGGCGTTTCTGCGGGCCGAAACGTTCGTGCCCTACGCCGACGTCGTCTCGGTGGCCCACGAGCAAGCCCTGTGGGCGGCGGGGCCGGGGACAGTCCGGCTCCGCTGCCATGACCACCGGCCCGAGGCCTTCGTCTTCGGGTCGTGCGGGGCGGCGGCGGGCAACCGGCCCGAGGTCATGGTCGCGGCCATCGAGGCCCAGCGCCGCCGCCGCGCCGAGGATTCCGTCCCCGTGGCGGTCGCGTCGATCCGAGCCTCGGGTGACGACTTCGAGGCCTGGTTCCGCGCCCAGCGGGCGGCGTTGCGGGTGGGGGCCCATCGACGGCTCGGGGTCGAGCTGACCGACACGTGGCGTCGGGTCGTGCGGTCGGCGACCACCCCGCTGCAGCAGGCGGTGGTGGCATGGGTGGTCGGGGAAGCGACGGATGTCCGGCGGGGACCGAGCCCCGCGTTTGCGGAAGTGGCGGCGCAGACGGCCCACCCGAAGGTCGCCACGACGCTGAGGGCGCTCGGGCGCGACGACCGCAAGACGGCGCGGGACGCCATCGCGGCCTTGTGGGGCGAAGAGGGCTGCGGTGAGGCCATCGCCCTCCGCGCGGCCGCGGCGTGACGGAATGACGACACGCCGCCGTGACCGGTGACGAAGTGGTGATGCCCCGCCGCCCTTCCGCGGCGTCCAATGAGGCATGAACCGTTTCTCACTGATGGTCTGTTTTCTGTTCACCGTCGTCGTCGCCGCGGTCGGCTGCTCCCGGAGCAAGGATGCGGCGCCGGCGTCGATGTCCGAGTCTCATGCCGCGAGCGTGGACCACGAGGAGGACATGGGGGCGCTCGCCGCTTCCGCCGGGGAGAGGAAAGAGCCGGTGGTGGCGCCACGCAAGCTCATCCAGACCGCGGAGCTCGCGGTCGAAGTGGATGACTACCGCGCCACGCGGCGACGACTCGATACCCTGTTGGCCTCGTTTGGCGGCTTCGTCGCCGACGCCCAGATCGACCACCACGAGGGCGAGGTCTCACGGGCCCGCCTCGTCCTCCGGGTCCCGAGCGATCAGCTCGCCACATTTCTCCACGAGGCTTCCGGTGAGGGAGAGGTGTTGCGCGAGCAGCTGAACGCCGAGGACGTCACCGATGCGTACGTCGATACCGCCGCCCGCCGAAAGAACGCCCGCCACCTCGAGGCGCGACTCCAGGAACTGGTCGCGAGCCAGACCTCGGGGGTCAAAGACCTGCTGGAGGTCGAGCGCGAGCTCGCGCGGGTTCGCGGCGAGATCGAGCGCTACGACGCCCAGATCCGTTCGTGGGACGAACGCGTCGCGATGAGTACCGTCACCCTCGAGCTCACCACGCGTCGCGTCTACGTCGCCGCCGCCGCCCCCACGTTCACCGAGGACGCCCGGTCGCAGCTCGCTTCGTCGTGGCGGGCGCTCGCAGGATTCGGCCGGGGCACGGCCCTCGTCGCGATCGCCTTCCTTCCCTGGGCGCTCCCGCTCGCGGCGTTCGCCTGGTTGATGCGCGCCGGAGTGCGTCGCGTGCGACGGGCGCGGGGGGCGGCGGCCTGACGGGATGACCCCCTGCGTTGCCTCGGGCGCGTCGTCGCGGTTAGCCTTCCCCCCGACGTCGGGCCCGAGCTGCGACGGCGCACGCCGCCGCGCTCCGGGGCTACCCCGGAGCTACGAAGTGACCCCACCATTCAACTCACGAGGTACTGCGTTGAGCCCGCTTCACGGGCTTCCCCTCGCGAGCATCGAGACACGTCGGGCCCGGCGTCGTCTCACCGGCCGGCGTCGTCTCACCGGGTAGTGCCGCGGCGGGGGACATGGACGCGTTCGATTCTTTGGCCACGCTTGCGGGATGGCTCGACGTCACGGCGACGGAGCTCGCGTGGCTCGCCGATCCGCGAGGCATTCTTCGGCGTCAGCGCGATCCTCGGCTGCACCACTACCACCGCGACTGGGTGCGCAAACGGAGCGGGGGGTACCGGCTCATCGAGCGCCCAAAACCCCGCCTCAAGGCGATCCAGCGGCGGCTCCTGCGCGAGGTGCTCGAGGCCATCCCCGTCGATGAAGCGGCCATGGGGTTCGTTCGGGGTCGGTCGATGGTGGATCACGCGGCCCTTCACGCCGACCAGGCCGTCGTGCTCCGTGTCGACCTGGAGGACTTCTTCGCGTCGGTGACCCACGCGCGGGTCGTGTGGCAGCTCCGGCTCGCCGATCACCCCGCCGATGTCGCCCGCACGATGGCGGGCCTCTGCACCACCTCGATGCCCGAGTTCATGGCGTTTCCTCCGCCGGACGCGGCTCTGTCGGGGCCAGCTCTGTCGGGGCCAGCTCTGTCGGGCGCGGCTCTGTCCGGGGCAGCTCGGTCGGCCGCAGATGGCGACGCCAACGTCCGGGCGCGTCGCCGTTGGTATGGGCGTCACTTACCGCAGGGTGCGCCTACGTCGCCGTGGCTCGCCAATCTGTGCGCGCGCCGTCTCGACCGTCGGCTGCGGGGCCTGGCCGACGCCGTGGGTGCCCGCTACAGCCGCTACGCCGACGACCTCGTGTTTTCGGGCGACAGCGCGCTGTCGCGCCGGGCCGACCGCTTGGTGCCCGTCATCGCGGCCATCGCGATGGACGAGCGCTTCACGGTGCAGTTCCGAAAAACCCGGATCATGCGCCGGGGCCAACGGCAGGAGATCGGCGGCCTCGTGGTGAATCGAAGGCCGCAAGTGCGCCGGGCGGAATACGACCGGCTCCGGGCGGTCCTGACCAACTGCGTGCGGCACGGCCTCGACCGCAACAACCGCGACGGCCACCCCGACTTTCGCGCCCATCTCCAAGGTCGCATCGCGTGGGTCGGCCAGACCTCGCCGGCCCGAGGCGCCAGACTCCGTGCCCTCTACGACCGAATTTCCCGTTGAAGCAGAACTGCGAGGTTTCGTTTCGGTTCACCGCTGCCTCAATTTTTCCCGTGTTGTTGTGTCCCCCCGCGCCGAGTGGGGGACACGGTTGATGCCGGCGATACCGGTCCTCGAACGAGATGCCTCGGTCGACCATCTTGAGGCTATTTCGGCGCTGCCATCGGTCGGGCGAACTTATATATGTGGGAGTGCTTTACTTTCGAACTCATGGAATGCCGCCCTCGTTCGAACGTCGCAATCTACGGAAGACCAGACCTGAACGGGACCGCGCTGACGCTGACACTGGGCCGGCGTCGCGTCACCGCTCCTTCACCTTGACTTTTCCGGCCGCGATGTCAGCGGCCATCTCCTTGACGTGACGACTCGTGTCGGACGCGTATTTGCCCGCAATGACCGCCCCTTCTGGGTCTGACTCTCCGATGACTCGCAGTGCCCAACCACGGGCTCGGCCGTCGTTCGCCGGGTTCGCGAGGATCGCCTCCGCCGCGGCCAATGTACGCTGCCGTAGCTGGTCGTCGATGTCCTTTCGCTTGGAGAGCGTCCTGAGTCCCAAGGGAATATCGCTCGAACTAACCTCGCCCCCCTTGGCAAGCTTCTCCACATGGCTCAGCACGGCGTCATACTCGGCGCCGCAGTCGTCGTGGTTCTTCTGCAACGCTACCTTGACTGCGGTTGCCGCGACTTCGCCGTTCGCGTCGGTCGTGCTGACTCGCCGTAACATCGCACAAAGGTCGGCGTCTCTTCCCCGGATCGGGTTCATCCCGAAGGCCTCGAGAGCATTGATGCGCATCTTGGGTTCCTGGTGGCGCTCGGCCGCGTTCCTCACGAAGAGATAGACCTTTTCCGTCTCCCCGTTCGGTCGCAGCAAGCCTTGTGTGAGTCGGTGGCGCACTTCTTCGAGGGGGTGATCGGCCGCGAGGGAGAGCACATCGTCGGTCAAACTGACTTTCTCGAGTTGAATCCTACTGACAGCAGAAGCCATGTCGCGCGCGACAGCCTCATTCCTTTCGCGCTTCAAGGCCGACGTGACCCGCGATGCCAACTCGGCCTCGTTCCGATACTGGACGCCGCGACGACTCAGTGCGGTCGCCGCGAGCCCGCGTACCTTCGGCTCAGGATCTTCGACCAAATTGACCAGGGTCACGTCATGCGCGCCGGCCTCAAAGATGTCTCCCTCGGACCAGCTTGCATAGTCGGGGCACGTTTTTTCATCCCAGCGGGACATGACCATCTCGCAATCAGAGATGATCTTCTTTGCCAGTTTCACGACAACCTCGTCATTGTTCCTGGCTCTTAGGCCCACGGACCCTCTAGGTTCGCGGTCGTCACCCTTCGGGTTGTCGCTACGATTAACGTCGTCTCTGCGCTTGGACTTGGAGGAATCGTCGTTCTCAGCGCTACCTTTGCACGCGATCATCGTAAGAGAAACAAGTGAAATCGCAGTCGCGGCCAGGATGAGCCTTTTATGGTTGAGCATGAGCAGAACCTCTGATCTTGTGTGACACGGGCACATGGATGGGGGCCCGGCGGCGAAGCCCAGTTCCGCCGACACAGCGGGCTTGTTGTTGAGGTGTTCCAGTGAAAGCCGTCGCCGCCCGGCGCTAAGCGTCGTCGTGGTCGGGCCAGTCGGTGCTGATGGCCTCCTCGGGGGCGTCGAGACGGCGATAGGTGTGACGGCCGAAGTAGTCGCGCTGCGCCTGGATGACGTTGGCGCTACCGCGGGCGGTGGTCAGCGTATCGAACCAGCCGAGGGAGGCGGCGAGCCCTGGCACCGGGATCCCGGCCCCGGTTCCCGCGGCGACCACCCGGCGCAGGGCCGGTATCCGTCGGCCTAGCTCGCCGGTGAAGTCGGCGGCGAGGGCGAGGCTTTCCGGGACGGGTTCGGCCTTGAAGGCTTGACTGATGCGGCCGAGGAACGCCGCCCGAATGATGCAGCCCCCGGTCCAGATCCTCGCCACCTCGGCGAGGTCGATGCCGTAGTCCCATGCCTTCGACGCTTCGGCCATCATGGTGAACCCCTGCGCGTAGCTCGCGATCTTTGCCGCGTAGAGCGCGTCGCTCAGGTCGTCGGTCGACACGGCGAGGGTCGGTATCGAAGCGGGGTCGCGCCCGAAGGCCGCCTCGGCGCGCTGACGTTGGGCCTTGCCGGCGCTCAACACGCGGGCATCGACGGCGGCCGCGATGGTCGGGATGGCGACCCCGAGATCGAGCGCCGCCTTGACTGTCCATCGGCCGGTGCCCTTCTGGCCGGCCTGGTCGAGGATGGCGTCGACGAGGGCCGCCCCCTCGCGCTTCGGGTCCGGGGTGCGAAAGATGGCCGCGGTGATGGCGACGAGATAACTGTCGAGCGCGCCTCGATTCCATTCGGCGAAGGTGGCGCTGACGTCGGCGGGGCTCTGGCCGAGACCGCGGCGCAATAGGGTCGCCGTCTCGGCGATGAGCTGCATGTCGCCGTACTCGATACCGTTGTGCACCATCTTGACGAAGTGACCGGCGGACTTTCGGCCACAATACGTGACGCAGGCGCCGTGCTCGCTCTGCGCCGCGATCGCTTCGAGCATGGGGGAGAGCGTGGCGAAGGCTTTCGGGTCGCCCCCCGGCATCAGCGAGGGGCCGAGGCGGGCGCCCTCTGCGCCCCCGGACACCCCCATCCCGAGAAACCGCCACGGACGCGGTTCGGCCCTCGCGGCGCGCCGGTCGGTGTCCGTATAGAGACTGTTGCCGCCGTCGATGACGACGTCATCGGTCTCGAGCAGAGGATCGAGGGCATCGAGGCTTTGGTCGACGGGGGCGCCGGCGGGCACCATCAACAAGAGGCGACGGGGGCGCCGGAGCTTGGCGACGGCCTCGGCCCAGGTATTCGCAACGCCGAGGTGGGCGTCGGGATGGGCGTCGGCGAGGGCCTGCGCCCGAGCCGGATCGTGGTCGTAGCCCACGACCCGATGGCCGCGTGAGGCGAGGTTGCGGGCCAGATTTCCGCCCATGACGCCGGTACCGGCGACCGCGATGTCGTATTCGTCGTTGGCGTGGCTCATGAGGGGGGCAACTCCCGGGGGATGTCGGTGACGATGGTGGGGTGAAGGGTGCTCGCGACCAGCTCCGGGTCGCCCCGGGTGATCCGGGTGAGGGCGTCCCGCTTGCCTTCACCGAGCGCGAGCACCACGACCGTCGATGCCGTGGCCAGAGCGGCCGGGGTGAGGGTGAGGCGCCGTGACGGGGGCTTGGGGCTGTCGGAGACGGCCGCGATCCGGCCCTCGGTCGGGCGGGGTCGCCCGGGGAACAGAGAGGCGATGTGGCCGTCGCCCCCGACGCCGAGCAACAGCGCGTGCAGTCCCGGGTGAGGCGCCGCGGCCCAATGGGCGCGCCAGTGCGCCTCGAAGCGCGCCTGCGCCGTCGCAAACGTGTCGCCGTCTCGCCAGAGCGGAACCGTCACCCCCACCCCCGCGAGCGCGCCCGTCCTCGCGGCGGCGGCCTGGTTGCTGTCGGGATGGTCGGGGGGCACGCAGCGTTCGTCGACCCACGTGATCGTGGTCTGCGCCCACCGCGCCGGGCCGAGGGCGACGCGGAGGGCCGGAAGCGCGGCCACCGCCGAGCCACCGGGGATGGCGATGCGAGGTTCCGCCACCCCGTCGAGGCCGGCGGCCAGGGTCGACGCCGCCGCCGCCAGCGGGTCGTCGCACCGACGCCATTCAGCCACGCGACCACCCGCCCTCACAGCCCTCGAACAGCGTGTCGGCCTCCCGCGGGCCCCAACTTCCGGCCGGGTACGTGACGAGGGGTACCGACTGGGCCCGCCATTGCTCGAGCACCTCGTCGGCGAAGCGCCAGCTCGCCTCGATCTCGTCCGAGCGCAAAAAGAGGCTCGGGTCCCCGAGCATGGCGTCGAGCAGCAGGCGTTCGTAAGCGTCGGCGCCGGCGTCATTGAAATGGTCGCGGTAGTCGAACGCGAGGGACGCGGGAGACATCACCATCGTCGGACCTGGGGTCTTCACCCCGAACGAAAGGCTGATCGCCTCCCGGGGCTGGATGCTCAGGGTGAGAACGTTGGGACGAATCTGGCACAGGTCACCGTCGCGCACCTTCCGCTGGTACGCCCGAGGGCTCATCCCTTCCGGCTGGTTGAAGAGCTGAAGCGGCGGCGTCCGGAATTGAACCTTCACCTCGGTCATCTTGTGGGGGAGACGCTTGCCGTGACGGAGGAGGATCGGGACGCCGCTCCAACGCCAGTTGTCGATCTGGACGCGGAGGGCAACGTACGTCTCCGTGGTGGAGTCGTCGGGGACGCCATCCTCCTCCGCGTACCCGATGACGGGTTCGCCCCGGCTCTGGCCGGCGCCGTAGCGCGCCCGCACCGAGTGGGTCACCAGTTGGTCGGGCTCGGGGGGCCGTAGCGCCTTGAGGACCGCGACCTTTTGGTCGCGGAGTTCTTCGGGGTCGAGGGACGAAGGCGGCTCCATCGTCACCAGCGCGAGGATTTGAAGCATGTGGTTTTGCAGCATGTCGCGCACGGCGCCGGTGGTGTCGTAATACGCGGCCCGCCCGTGTTCGACACCCAGGTCTTCGGCGACCGTCAACTGCACCAACTCGACGTGATGCCGGTTCCACAGGGGTTCGAAGATGGCATTGTGAAAGCGGAACCCGAGCAGGTTTTGGACCGTTTCCTTTCCGAGGTAATGATCGATGCGATAAATCTGCTCTTCTCTCAAGACCTGGTGAAGGGAGTTGTTGAGCGTACGTGCTGAATCGGTATCGTGACCAAAGGGCTTTTCGATGACGACGCGACGTCGTCGGGGAGAACCCGGGAGCAGGTCGGCGGCGGCGAGTTGGGTGACGGCAGGCGCGAACAGCTCGGGCTTCAGCGCGAGGTAAAAGACGACGCCGGCGTCCGTGCCGCCGGGCATCGCCGCGAGGCGCGCTTTGACCCGCTCGAGGTGGTCGGGGTCCTGAATGTCGGCCGGTTCGTAAAAGATGCGCGGCCGCAGGGCCTCGAAGGCACTGCGGTCGGCCTCGGGGATGGCGCTCGCGAGCTCGTCGCGAAACGCGTCGTCACTCTTTTCTCTTCGCGACAGACCCAAAACGGAAAAGCCGGCCTCGGGTTTGCCCCGCGCGGCCAAACGCACCAGCGCCGGGATCAACTTGCGACGGGTCAAGTCACCGCTCGCCCCCACGATCACCACCTGCCACGGAGCCGTCGTCGTCATGGCGCGTACGCTACCCGGGTCGGGCAACGCCCGCCACGGCGAGTTCCGCCGATGGGAGACGCGTGGGTTCAGCCGCGCGCGCGTCGCCGACGCGACGCGGCCGCGAGCCCGAGGGCGGCGATGACGGCCATCTCTCCGCCCGACCCCCCGGTGCCGTGCCGCCCGGGGGTGCGGCTCAGGTGGCACCCGTCGTCGCGATCGCGCCAGTCGTCGTCCGCGTCGGAGCCGTCGCTCGGGCCATCGGCGCCTCCGCCGCCGGCGGATGATGAGCCGCCGCTGCCGCCCCCGGAAGGCGGAGGGCCACCGGGGCCAGGCTCGGTACCACTGCCGAAGGCATAGGCGCCGATGTCCGGCATTCCGTTGGGATTGCGCGCGTAGGGCATCCCGGCCGGAGCGTCGACACGGGGCGGGGGGACGTAGTCGAGCTGGGTCAACGGGTTCGGCAGGGCGCGTTCGGGACCGAAGGGAGACGTGGTGCCGGCGTCGATCAAGAGGGAACCCTCCACGGGGCGAAAGTCGAAGCCCGCCGGATCGGCGAGCCCGGGCTCACCGGTCAGGGTCTCGGTGAACTCGGAGGGAATGGCGGTGAACGCAGCACCGATGAAGTTGTGACTGCCCATGACCACCGGGGGGGTGCCCGAGTACTCGACCTCGTCGTACATCCGCGGCGTGGCGCCGTTTAGGGCAATGAAGACGTTGTTGTAGACCTCGAGCGCGTCGATGTTCACCTGAGGGCGGAACACCACCCCGGGACCGTCGATCACGAAGGTGTTGTAGGCGAAGCGGTACCGTCCGTCGGTACCGTTGGTGCCATCGTCTCCGATGCGCGCGGCAGCGTAGATCCCGTCGTAGTAGATGACGTTACCGACGACGTCGGTGTCCTCACGCGCGTCGTCGGCATCGGCATCGGGGCCGATGAGGTCGAGGGCGTTTAGCGGAGCCCCTTCGATCCAGTTGAAGTAGACCTCACCGCGCTCGGCCCGGGACTTGATCGCCAACCCGCCGGACAGGTCGTGCACGTAGTTGAACTGAATGCGTACGCGGGAACCCGGGTAGAGGTCCTGGTCGGTGGTGACGTAGATCGAGTGGTAGAAGTTGCCGCTGCCGTTGTCGGAGAACTCGCTGTATTCGATCGTCAGGTCGCCGGTACCCCAATCGGTCGCGAGTATGCCCTGGCCGGCGCAGCCGTGGACCCAGACGTCGCGGATCACGATGTCGTCGCCTTGGGTGATGATGCAGGAGTGAGACGTGTCGTCGTCGCCGATGATCTCGAACCCTTCGAAGACCATGTGGTTGCCGGCGAGAAACACGACCATGTCGTGCCATTGCTCGGTGCCTACGCCCTGGAGTCGTGGCCGCTGCCCGTTCTTTCGCAGGCCGCGAAAGACGATCGGGTTGCCGGGCTCGCCCTGCGCTTCTTCGCGGAGCCAAAGGTCGCCGGGGTAGAGGTGGTCACCTTCGACCTCTACGACGTCTCCCGCCGCGAGCGTCACCGACTGCATCAGCGACTGAACGTCGGGGTGGTCCGCGGTGGGGCCGACCTGGTAGGTCGTGGCGGACGCGACCCCCGGTACGAGGAGGGCGAGGACGGTACCGAGGAACACGGGGATGCGCATGAGGACCTTTGAAGTAAGGGTCGCGTAGCCGAGGGGTCACACCCTCGCAACGCATGGGTCGGCCGAACACGAATCGGGCTGGGCTCTCACTGGAAAACACCGACCTGAACGGAAAACGCCCCCGAATCTGGAGTGCGCGGCTCCAGGTTCGGGGGCGAGAGCGACGGGCAGAGCGCTCAGTTGAAGGATGCGGTTCCGGTCGGGTAGTTGCTCTCGACCTGGTTGGTCATGCTCTGGAGCACGCCGGCACCGAGGTTCATCGCGTTGCCGTTGACGAGGGGCTTGAGGAAGAACGGGGCGGGGCTGTTGTCGGGGGTCGGCTCGACGCTGATGACCACCGCGGCGCCCTCGAGGCTCATGGGGGGGTTGATGAAATCCTGGCCGGGGAAGGGCGGAGCCGCGTCCGGACCGGCGGCGGCGCCGGGGCCGTCGCTATCCGGACCCGTGCCCGAGAGGAACGTGCCCGTGCTGACGGGACCTTCGCTGCCGACGACCCAACCCTCGTAGGTCCAACCGGTGGGAAGCGGCGGGAGGTCGAGGCTCGCACCGGGGCCGGCCGTGGGGTCGAGGAACCACACCCCGAGGTCGTTGTCGTTCGGGTTGTCGGCCGTGGTCGGCGTCGCGAGGAAAAAGGCGCCCGCAGCGTTGGTGTGGTCGGCGCCGAGGGCGGCGGGGTGGGTGGTGTCGAGCGCCGCGGACGTGCCGTTGAAGTTGCCGGCCACCACGTGGACCGACGACGGCGCCGGGTCGTCCCCGACCGCGGGCTCGATCGTGAGCACGTAGGCGGTGCTGTCCGCCGCCACGGTGGGGTCGACGGCAAAGGTGACCGTCTCGTCGTCGCTCGTGAGGTTGAAGCGGCCGGCCGCGATGGGGCCTTCGCTCGTGATGAGCCATCCCTCGTAGACGTAGTCGGGTCCGAGGTCGCCGAGGTTTTGGAGGCGTACGCTCAGCTCGGGCTGGGCGGTGGCGCCGCCGCTGTCCTCCACCCCACACCAAACCTCCTGGGTGGTCTTCTCGCACAGCAAGCGGCCGTGCTCGACGACGTTGACCGAAGCCGGGGCCACGCCATTGCGGGCGGCGAGCACGCCGAAGACCTCGCTCGCGGCAGAGCTGAAGCGTTGGCCGTGGAGCGTCGCCGCGTAGTCGCCGAAGCCGGTCGTCGCGTCGCGGGTGTAGATGTTGCAGGCCTCGGCGGCCCCGTTGCTGGCGCAGATCGAGAAGTAGCCGTAGCGGTAGGTCAGTCCGTTACGCGTGGACTCGGTGACGCCGGAGGCGGAGCCCAGCGCGTCGAACAGGTCGGCGGCGGCACTGCCGGAAAGATCGATCCGGTCGTAGGGGTTGCCGAAGACGACGCTCACGTCTTCGCCGTCGGCCTTGCCCTGGGGCGTCAGGTCGCCGGTCTCGGGGCCCACGCCCGCGAAGTCTTCCGTGGTCTCTTCGGTGGGGCCTTCCGCCGCGCAGGCGACGACGAGGAGGCCGAGGGAGACGAGGCTGGTGCGCTTGATGGTCGAGATGCTCATGACGATGGTTCCAATGTGATGATGTTGCGGGGCGAGTCGGTGTCGCTCCTCCCTGACGACCGCCGATGTAGGTGACCCGACCGCATCAAGAAAATACTTATGTTTTGTATGAGTCATCACCTTCAGGTTGACGGTTCGTTGTAAGATTCCGGAATGAAGGGCAGCCAGGGCATGGAGCGTGCGCGACGCATCGCGCAATTTTGGAGTTGGTTGCCTGCATTTCGCGCCGTGGCCGAGACCGAACATCTCCCCAGCGCGGCCCAACAGCTCGGCGTATCGGCGCAAGCGCTCTCCCGGACCATCAAGCTGCTCGAGGGGGAGCTCGACGCGGTGCTCTTTCACCGGGTCGGGCGCAGTCTGCAGCTGAGCGATGCCGGGAGGGCGTTTCTGGCTTCGGTGCGCGACGCGATGCGTCGGGTCGACGACGGCCTCTCTGGCCTCGAGCCTGGGGTCTTGCGCGGCCGCCTTCGCATCGCGTCCCGAAGCACCCACGCGTGGGTCGTCATCCCCGCGGTCGCGGCTCTGGCGCGGGCGCATCCCGAGGTCATGCCGATCCTACGGACGTACAACGACGACCGAATCGGCGCCGCCCTTCGTCGCGGCGAGCTCGACGTGGCGCTCGCCGACCGGGCGCCAAGCCAAGCCGATCTGACCGTCGAGCGCCTGACCGAAGTCACCTACGGGGTGTACTGCGGCCGGGACCATCCGCTCCACGGGGTCGATACCCTGGAGGATCGCGCCCTCCGGCAACACCCGTTCATCGGCCCCCCGGACGGGGTGGACGACCAATGGCCACCGGAGGTCACCCGGCGCCTCGGGGCGCGGGTCGATCTCTACCTCGCCGGGGTGGCATTGGCGGAGACGGGCGCGTATCTCGCTCTGCTCCCCGACCCCGAAGCCCGGGCCCACGGCCTGTATCGGCTGCCCGTCGACCTCGGGGTGACGATGCCGCTTTACCTCGTATCCCGTCGCGCCGTCGGGCCCGAAGGCGTCAGCCAGGTGGCCCTGCAGCACCTCCGGGCTGCCGTCGCCCGGCGCACATGAGGTGCGCTCGCCCTCGCTGAGGCTGGGCTGGTGCGGCTGGGCTGGTGCGGCTGGGCTGTTGTCCGACCGTTTTTGCGCGGACCTCAGCCTAAGCGGCCCAAGAGCTGGCCCACCCGCTCGAGACCGCCGGCGAGCAGGGCGTGAAACCGCTGCGGGTTGGCACGCTTGAGGCGCCATGCCACCCGTCCGTCGGACATCGGCACGACGTACAGTCTTCCTGCCCGCAGCCCGTCGATGGCCTGCGACGCCACCTCGGGGGCCTGGACTTTGCTGCGGGTCATGGCTTTCTCCGCGAGTCCGCGCATCTCGCCGTCCACCGGACCGCGGCTCGAGGCCATGATCTGCGTCTGAAAGAACGTCGGACAGAGCACCGACACCCGAACCCCGCGCGGCTTGAATTCCGAAAATAAGGTCTCGCTCAGGCCGACCACAGCGCTCTTGGTCACGTTGTACGGCGCCATTTGAGGCGCACACAGGAGGCCGGCGGCGCTCGCCACGTTGAGGATGTAGCCGCGGCGACGTTCCTGCATCGCGGGGGCGAAGGCGCGACATCCGTGGATGACGCCCCACAGGTTGACGTCGATGATCCACTTCCAGTCGTCGGATGAAATGTCGGCGAACGGACCGGCGACGGCGACCCCTGCGTTGTTGCAGACGATGTCGGCGTCGCGGCCGAAGTGGTCTCGGGCCGCGTCGGCGAGCTTGAAGACCTCGGATTCCGAGCGGACGTCGCACGTCTCGACGAACGCGACGCCACCGGCGTCACGCACGCCGCCGGCGGTCGTTTCCGCGGCATCCCGATCGACGTCGGTGACCAGGACGCGGACCCCGCGACGCGCCAGTTCGAGCGAGAGCGCCCGACCCAGTCCGCTGCCGCCGCCGGTGACCACGGCCCCCGCGTCCCGGGGAAACTCACTCGTTCGCCTCGCCATCCTTTGGGGCTACCCGACGGGAGGCGGCGAAGGCAAGCGGCTCAGGGTGCGGGTTCGCGGCTCGAACAAGAAAGCTACTTCTGAGTAGAATACGTTCCGTCGCCGGGTTAAGAAACGAGGGTGGATGGGGCGAAGGTGGTCTTGGCGCTGGCGGTTCTCGTCTCGTGTCGGGGCGCGTCGGCGCCCGCCGACGATCCGGCGCTGACCTCCATCGACGAAGGGCACGGGGGTCAGGACGCGGGCGCCGAACCCACGGGAGGCACGGGGGGATCGGCCGCGGCGACAGGGAGCGGGGGCACCACGAAGGCGGAAGGCGGTGGCGCGCCCTTCACCCCCGAGCCCATCCCGAGTGTGTCCGCGGACGTACCGCCGCTGTGCGCTGATCCGTCGCCGGCCAACTACTTTCAGTTTCTCGACGATACCTGCACGGCACGCATGTGGCCCTCGTACGTCGACCGGGATTTCTCGTGTCCGGTCACGGACGCCTCGACGACGGTGCCGCTCGCCGAAGGCGGCGACGCTGTCTATCGGCCCGTCACGGCGCCCGTGGTCGTCGAGAACGTCCTGGGGGACGTCGTCCCCGCCGCGCTGTTCGTCACCGTGATCCTCATACGGCGCGTCGGCGGCGTACCGCACGTCCGCTACCTGTCGAATGGGACGGCGTATGCGCCTTATCAACCCTGGAGCACCACCAAGTTCCTCGCCGCGGCCAACGCGGCCGCCCATCTCCGGATTCAATCCGGCTATCAGGTAGGACTCACCGCCCGGGTGGGTTCTTTCCCCCTTGGAGACTTGGTCACCAGTCTCCACAACTACGACGACAGTCCATTCAGCAGCAACAGCCTCGGGCGCTACTTTCACGACATCGGAGGAAGGACGCGCGCCAATGGTCTGATCCACGATGATTGGCTGGAGCGACCCGCCGCCGAAACGTTCGGGGGCAACTACGGCGCCGCGGCACCGAGCCTCGGGTACACCTTCGCCGAGGGCGGTGGGGCGTCGGTGACGGTGAGTCCCGACCCGACGAGCGGGCCGTCGAACTTCCTTTCGAGCTTCACGATGGCCGAGGCGCTCAAGCGGCTCGTGCTCCATCGGGAGGTACCGGACCAGAGGCTGCCGGGCATTCAGTGGGCGGACGTACAGACGCTGCTGTACGGCACCGAGGGCGGGACCGCCTACGGACCGTGGGGCGGCATGAGTGCCGACACGGCGATTTACCTGCAGACGGGACACGACATCGCCTACCTCGACCAGCGGGCGCAGGGGCGGTGGCGGGTCTTCAGTAAACTCGGGCTTGGAACCCAGGGGCAATTTCTCAACGTGGGTTACGGCTGCTTCCCGGTTCTCGACCCCGAGGGCGCTCCGGCGTCGGGGTGGGGGCGAGAGATGGTCATCGCGACCCACCTCGCGTCGGGCGGCGCCACGTGGAGCGCGCGCGACCGTCGCCTCGCTGAGGCCTACCGTGCCATCGTGAGTCGCGTCATCGACGGCAGGCTCTGAGGTCGTGCGATCGGGCGGTCTGCGCCGGAAACCCCACCTCGATGCTCCGGCGAGCGCGCGGACGTGATACGCGACGGCGAGAGACAGCCGTCAGGAGACACGATGCCGCACGCTTTTTATCGATACCGTTTGTTCTCGCTCGGAGCTCTTCTCGCCACCGTCGTCGCCTCGGGTTGCGGCGACGATGAGGGCGGCGACGACGACGACACGACCACCACGACGACGGTCACCACCGGCGGTCCGAGCACCACCACCACCACCGCCTCGGGCGTCACCACGAGCGGAACGGGGGGAATGGCGGCGACGACGACGACGACGACGGGGATCGGCGGCAACGGCGCGGGGGGCATGGGCACCGGCGGCGGGGGGGGCATGGGCACCGGCGGCGTGGGGGGCATGGGCACCGGCGGCGGGGGGGGCATGGGCACCGGCGGCGCGGGAGGCATGGGCACCGGCGGCGCGGGGGGCATGGGCACCGGCGGCGCGGGGGGCATGGGCACCGGCGGCGCGGGAGGCATGGGCACCGGCGGCGCGGGGGGCATGGGCCCGATGGTGCCGCAGACCGCGTTTTACTTCGGCGACTTCATCAACAATGGCGACGACCAACTCGGCCGCGTCGACTTTCCCGGGGGCACCCCGTCGACCGTGGGTCTCATGGGGATCACGACCCTCGACGAGATCGATGCGTTTGCGATCTCGCCCGACGCCACGCAGTTCGCCATCGCGCTGTTCGCCGACGGCAATCCCGT
>JBCCLB010000031.1:0-71373 GCA_039027095.1 Myxococcota bacterium | reverse complement strand
CCTACCCGTCGTTTTTCTTTGGGGTGCCCGCCGACCCGGGCCGCCCCCCCGGGGGGCGCGACGCGCCGGTAAACACGGCGAGGTACGGCCGTGGCGCTGTTCATGATGACCCAATCGGGCGCCGCGACGCTGCCGAACCGGGTCGCGGCCAACGGGTAGCCGTCCCGCGACGCGATGACCAGGTCGGCTGATGCTGTTCCGGGGACGTCGCGACGTCGTTTTGCCTCGGCCTCCTCGTCCATGTCTGGATAACCTTCGCCGACTTTCGCCCGGAAGGTATCGAAGGAGGCGGAAGGGGAGTTTTCAACCATGAAAAACCCGATCGTCTGGGACGATGTTCACGTTGCGGTGGTGGCGGCCGCCGCCGGGACGCAATCCGGCGCCGCGCAACGTCTCAACTTGTCGGTCGCGACCGTGGGACGTCGTCTCGACCGCTTGGAGACGGCGCTCGGCCTGCGGCTCTTTCAACGGCACGCAAACGGACTCTCGCCCACACCAGAGGCCGAAGAGGTGTTGGCGCGCGCGCAGGGGCTCGGACGCGACATGGATGCGCTGATGCGCGCCGCGACGGCGGGTTCCAAGGCCGCTGAAGGTGACGTCACCGTCAGTACCATCGAGACGATCGCGGCTGAGCTCATTGCCCCGAGACTCGCCCGGCTCCGCCGACGCCACCCGAGGCTCAACGTGGTGCTGCGGTCGACGACCCAGGTCGTCAATCTCGATCGGGGGGCGGCCGACCTCGCGGTACGGGTCGTCCGTCCCAACGAGTCGCGCGTGGTGGGACGCAAACTCGGCACCCTGTCCTACGGCTTGTACGCCAGCCGTGAGTATCTTGGCGATCGCGCCGTCGATGCCCTCCGCCTCGACACGCACGACGTGGTCATGTTTGACGAGGCGTGGGACGACCAGCCCGAAATGGTCTGGCTGGCGGAGCGAATGGCCGGGAACGTACCCGCGTTCCGGGTGACGACAGCTTCCGCCATGCATCGTTTGGTCGCCGGCGGAGGCGCGGTGGGGCTGCTGCCGACCATCATGGGGCAGGGGCTCGTAGGGCTGGCGGTTGGCGCCGGACTTCCGTCGCGCGACGTCTGGTTGGTTCTTCACGAAGACCTGCGCCAGGCCCGTCCTGTTCGCGCCGTCGCCGACTTTCTCGTCGAGGTGTTCGCCGAAGCGCTGTCCCCGACCCACGGGGGGCTATCGTCTCCGCCAGAAGGATGAGCGTTGGTGGTCGCCTCCGCGCGGAAGAGGCCGCGCCCGACGCACGACGCGCCGTTCGAGAAAAAAACTCTTTATTTAGTGCGCCGTCGCGCCCCGCGGCAAGCCGACCGCGGAGATGGACGTTGGTTCTACATCGGCAACCATCGTCTGGACACGACTTGGTCGGTACGGTGTTCCATCGAGGCGCACGTTTCCCCATCACCGCTGAGAGGTGATCCTCACCTATGTGTGGCGATTGTCAGGACCTGCGCTGTCCATAGG
Source organism: Myxococcota bacterium (assembly GCA_039027095.1). Classification (GTDB taxonomy): domain Bacteria; phylum Myxococcota_A; class Polyangia; order Polyangiales; family Polyangiaceae; genus JAPYTK01. The sequence goes on along the minus strand of JBCCLB010000031.1, from coordinate 69,894 downwards.
CTCGACCTCGCGGCCCCATTGCGACGGTCGCGGTTTGGAGCGAACGATGAGTTTGGAGCACATGATCAATGACGTGCAGTCTTCCGTCCCCGAATGCCTCGCGATCGGTATCGTCGACATGCACACCGGGATGTTGTTGAGCGTTCGCACGGTCGATAGTCATCCCTCCGAAGTCCTCGACCTCGTGGCGGCCGCGACGGGCGATCTCTTTCAGGGCGACAATGTACGGACGATCGAGCGAATGTTCCGTGAGTCTCGCGGCGTGCCCGAAGACGGCCGCAGCTACTTTCAGGAGATTCTCGTCCTTAGTGACAACCTCCTCCACGTGTTTCAGCGGTGCCAGCGGCACCAGAACCTCGTGGTCGTGACGGTGTGCCGAAATAAGGTGAACCTCGGTATGGCCCTCAGCAAAACGCGTATGATGCTGCCCAAGCTCGAAGCCGCCATCTAGACTTCGTGCGGGCCCTCGGTCCGTCGCCACGCCATGACCACGCCAACTTGGACGATCGTGTTCGACGGGCCCGCCTGCGCGGGCAAGACCAGCAACCTTCGACGGCTCTACGAAGACCATTCGAACGGATCTGAGGCCGGGCTCGTGTCTCCGGAAGAGCGCGACGGCGAGACCACGATGTTCGATTGGCTCCGGCTCGACGAGTTTGAACTCGCCAATGGCACGACCTGCAGCTTGCTGCTGCTGGGCACGCCTGGGCATGGGGCCTATCGGTCCACGCGGCACTTTCTCTTGGAACTCGCCGACGCCGTGGTCTTCGTCGTCGAGAGTACGGCGAACCGACTGCGGTGGGCCATCCCCGCGCTGCATGAAGCCATGGTCTCGCGCCCCGATGCGGATGCGGTCGTACTGCAGGCGAACAAGCAAGACCTCGCCGAGGCGCTGCCGCCAGGAGTCGTCGTGGAGCGACTCGGCGTCCGGCTCGTGACGGTGGGCGCAAGCTCCGGATCGGGACACGGCGTCGAGGCGACCCTTCGCGAGGCGGTTTCTGCCGCGCAGAGGGTCGGGGCCAGGTCGCGTGCGCCAGGTTCGCTCGTTCTTCCCCGCGACCCGGAGGAACTCATGGCACGCGTGCTCGAACATCTCGAAAGGGTCGAGGTGCGGACCAAAACGCTCGTACCCGGCGAATCGGAGCGCCCGCCGCGAGACCAGGCGGGCATGCCGAAGTCGGGAGCGCACCCCTCGAATCCGGTCATCACCCCCGTCTACCCTCCGGATGATGGGTCGGAACCACCACCGTCGAGCGTCGACCTCGGAGCGACCCGTCCGCGTACGCAAAGTGGAGCGCAACCCACGTTTCGCGAGATCCCCACCGGCTCGGAGCCGACGCCTCACATCTGGCCGGCGCGGGAGGTACGGGCCTGGTTGCAGGGTCTTGCTCGGCCGACCCAATTCCAGCGGCTGAAGGGAGGCGACATTGAAGGCGTCGTCGGTGACGCTCGCTACCGGACGCATGAGCGATGGTGTTTCCGAGACCGGGCCGAGGCGCGGTCAGCCATTCGCGCCCGGGCCGCGGCCGCCATGCGCCTCGGCCGGGTGGCCCCGGTTGGAGGTGCCCTCGTCCTCGTGGAAGAAGCCGATGAAGGGTACCGACTCTGGTCGGTGGTGCCTCGCTCGGCGCCCCGGCTCGACGAACAGCTCGCGGAGATGAAGGAAGCGGCGGACGGCGACGGTATCGATCGCGTTCTCGGCATGCTCGCCCGATTCCTCGCCGATTGCTTCAGCCGAGCCGGCGACGCGACCCCCATCGCCGACGCGAGTACGACCCACTTCTCGATGCATCCGCGGGACGTGCTCGTGTGTTTGGCGACCCAGCTGCGTGAGGAGATCGAGCCGGCAGATGCCGTCGACGAGCTGAGGCGGGCGGCGGCCGCGATCGACGGGGAATTCGACGCGTCGCTCCAGGAGCGATGGGTCACGGCCCTGGCCACGACGTTCGTCGAAGCCTCGCCGGACCTTGGCGAGCGCCTCGCCATCGACCCCGGGGAGGTCTCGTCGCCGGCGGCCGTACGGGCGTGGTTGAAAGCGTCACCCGGCTCGGCGGTCGCGAGCGAGGCAGGATGATCGCATTCGAGCTCTCGGTTGCGTACCGAGGTCAGCCCGTGCTCGCCCGAGTCGCCGCCGACGTCCCGAACAACGCGGTCGTCGCATTGATGGGTCCGGGCGGAAGCGGGAAAAGCGCGGTCCTTCGGGCCCTGGCCGGCATGAAACCGCGGGAGGGCATCACGACGGAAGGCTTAGTCCGTATCGGGCCGCATTCGGCCGCCGAGGCGTGCGCGTGTGGCGCGTCGGCGTACCTACCGCAAGCCGGACGCACGGGCGCCGCGGCGCCGGTCGACCCCGCGACGGTGCTCGCGCGCGCCGACTACGTCTTTCTCGACGAGCCGCCGCTGAGCGACGCCCTGGGTCGTGATCTGCGGCGCCATGAGGGGACGACCATCATCGTGACCCATCACCAAGCGTTTGCCCGTACCTGGTGCGACTACGTTCTGTTCGCTCGGGTAGGGGGCGCGGAGCCGATGGTCGAAGCCGAGACGTTCTTTCGGTGTCCGCCGTCGGAGCTCGCGGCGCAATTCGTGGGCCGCGGAAGCTGCGCTTCGGTTCAACGTGATCTCGAACCACCTTCCCACTTTTTTTGGCTGCTCCCGAACCGTCTCGCGGGGATGGGCCGCCCCGGTCTGAACCGCGACGCGGACGAGGACCTGGCATCGATCGCCGGGTTGGGGGTGCGGGCAGTCGTCAACCTTACGGAGCAAGCGGGGGCCGCCCGTCGGCTCTCGAGCCATGGCCTCACCTCACTTCACGTTCCCGTCGCCGATATGGGGGTCCCGTCCTACCAAGCGGCCGCATCGGTGTGCCGCTTCGTCGACGACCATACCCAGCGCGGGGCGGCGGTGGTCCTGCACTGCCGGGCGGGCCTAGGGCGTACCGGGACCTTGCTCGCGTGTTGTCTCGTGTGGTCGGGGCACGCGGCCTCGGCGGCGATCGACCAGGTCCGCGCCGCCCAAAGACTCGCGATCCAGACGCGGGGCCAAGTCCGCTTCATCGAGAGCTTCGCGCGACGCTACGCCGGCGGCGGCGAACCCGGCGTTCGAGGCGCGTGACGGGGTAGGGAGAAGTTTCACGCAGTTCGTGAGCGCGGGGCGTCGCCGGTGGCGCGGCGCGGGCGGCCGCGGTCGGTGGGCAGGGGGATGAACGCTTCCGCATCCCCGGGGACGGTGTCGAATTGGCCCCGTGCCCATTCCTCTTTGGCTTGCTCGATCCGTTCGAGGCGACTCGACACGAAATTCCACCAAATGTAGCGAGGGCCGTCCATGGGCTCGCCTCCGAACACCATCACCTTGGCGCCCCGGGGCGCTCGGACGACCGGGGCGCTCCCGGGCTGCACGACGATGAGCTGGCTAGGCTCGAAGCTCTGGCCCGCGACCTGAATGGTTCCCGCGATGGTGTAGAGCGCGCGCTCTTCGTACGGCGGGTCCAAGCAGATCTCCGCGTCAGGTCCCAGGACGATCTCGGCGTAAAGCGTCGGCGATGCGGTCTCGAGGGGACTTCGCAGGCCGAACGCGTCCCCCGCGATGAGCCGGACCGTCTTCTTCCCATCGCTCGTGCGGGGAAGGGCGTCGGCTGCGTGGTGTACGAACGCGGGTTCGCTTTCCTCCTGGGCGGAAGGCAACGCCACCCAGGTCTGAAGCCCGAAGAGTCGCTGGCCGGTCTCGCGAAGCGCCGGGGCGGTGCGCTCCGAATGCACGATGCCGCGACCCGCGCGCATCCAGTTGACGGCGCCGGGCTCGATCGACATCTCGGTGCCGAGGGAGTCCCGGTGCAGGATGCTGCCCTCGAAGAGGTAGGTGACCGTGGCGAGGTTGATGTGCGGATGAGGGCGCACGTCGATCCCCTGGCCGGTCAGGAAGGCGGCCGGGCCCATCTGGTCGAAGAAAATGAAGGGCCCCACCATCTGCCGTCGGGTCGACGGCAGGGCCCGGCGCACGGTCATCTCGCCCAGGTCGACCGCGCGCGGGACGACGATGGTCTCGACCGCGTTCGTCGATGGACGGTCGCCAGGAACAGGGTCAGGGCACGGGTTCCACGTCACATCGACGCCTTAAGTCCCCCCGACGTCATGTCCAGCTGGTGGCACACCTCGTCGGGACGTCCGTGTCGCGGAAATCGGTCGCGTGTGAGAAGTGATTCGTGGCCCCGCGCCGACGTGCCGCGCCGCCTTCAAGGGCCGCGGCGGCGGGGGGGCGCAGCGTCGACGGGAAGCTCCTTCAGCGTCAGCTCGAGCGCGCGCTCCTCGTCGCCGCGGCGCACCTTGAGTTTGAGGGTGTCGCCGACTTCCTTGTCGTCGAGCTGCTTGAAGAGATCCTTTTCCGTCTCGATCGACGCCCCATCGATTTCGAAGATGATGTCGCCGAGGATGATGTCGCCCGTGCGTCCATCGCGGGTGGTCGGCCGTAGACCCGCGTCGTCGGCGGCCGAGTCGGGCTGCACCGTGAGCACGATGATCCCTTTCTCGCCCGTGCGCTGGTTCAGCACCGGGTCGAAGGTGATGCCGAGCCCGGGCCGAATGACTTTTCCGTACTCGATGAGCTGGGGAACGATGCGCGTCACCGTGTCGACGGGAACCGCGAAGCCGATGCCCGCGCTCGCGCCCGACGGGCTGTAGATGGCGGTGTTGATGCCGATGAGTCGGCCGCTGGAATCGAGCAGTGGACCCCCCGAGTTGCCGGGGTTGATGGCCGCGTCCGTTTGGATCACCCCGAAGATCGGCCGCCCCACCAGCGAGTCGATCTCGCGCTCGAGCCCGCTCACGACGCCGGTCGACAGGGTGTGGTCGAGGCCGAAGGGGTTGCCGATGGCGAACGTCTGTTGGCCCACCACGAGGTTGGATGAGCTCCCGCGCGGAAGGGCCACCAGCGCGTCGGCCGGGGCCTCGATCTTCAGCACCGCGATGTCCTTGTCGGGGGCCATCCCCACGACCTTCGCGTCGTATTCCTTTTGGTTGGAAAACGTGACTTTCGCCGCGTTGCCGCCGCGGATGACGTGAAAGTTGGTGACGACGTGGCCCTGGTCGTCCCATACGAACCCCGATCCGGTCCCCCGGGGGATTTCGGTGGCCTTGCGGCTCAAGAGCCCGCGGCTCACCGCGATGTTGGTGATGAACACCACCGAGGGGGCGGCCTGGCGGAAGATCTCGATGTTTCGCTCTTCACCGGGGGCGAGGTCGTCCGGGAGCGGCGTCGATGGCGATGCGCCCGGGCTCACCTCGATCTCGAACCGGGGGAGCTGCGGCTGCGCGGTTTGCAACGGCGCGCGCGGCAACGTCCCGGGACGGTAGAGCAGCCATCCCAAGAGCCCCACGTTGACGGTGATGAGCGCGAGCAGCAGGGCCGCGAGGAGCCGAAGCCCGCGGCGGCGGGGGGGAGGAGAAGGCCCCTCCGGAGGACGCGGCGCCCGCGGACCAGGCCCGGGAGTCGCCATGCCGGGGGGTGGTTTCGCGTAGGGATCGACGTGGATCTGCATGCTCGGTCCCCATTAGGTAACGCGCCCCTCGGGGCCGTTCAACGCCTTGGCTCTGGCAACGCCAGGGGCCGCGCGCCGAGGTCGGCGACCAAGGCCTCGAGGTCCGCCCGCGGTCCTCGCCACCGGAGGTCGTCGAGGTTCACCTCCAGGGGCACGTCCTCTCGCAACGTGGCCAGGGTTCGATAGAGAAGCGCCTCGGGTCGCGCGGTCGCGAGGTTGGCGGCCAGACCCTTCGCCCCTCGCACCGCAACCTCCCATCGCGTCGCGTCGTCGGGGATCGCCTCCAGTCGTTCGTAGTGCGCCAAGACGCTGGCGGTGCTCTTGGCGCCCCACCGCGGGATCCCCGGGATGCCGTCCGCGTTGTCGCCGACGAGTGCGAGGTAGTCGGGGATGGACCGGGGGCTCACCCCAAACTTGTCGCGGACGCCGTCTTCGTCGGTCGTCACCCGACGCATACGGTCGCGCAAGACGACGTGCGCTCCCCGGACGCACTGGGCGAGGTCCTTGTCCGGCGAGCACAGCACCACCTGTTCGACCTCGCCGCGCCACCGGGCCGCGGCGCTGGCGATCGCATCGTCGGCCTCGAAGGTCACCATGCCAAACACGCGCAGGCCCATGGCCTCCATCGCCGCTTCCGCGAGCGGGAACTGCGCCTTCAATCGCGGCTCGAGCCCTTCGCCCGTTTTGTAGCCATCGAAAAGTTCGTTGCGAAATGACTCGATGACGGTGTCGAAGGCGACGGCGACGTGGGTCACGTCGGGGTCTCCGAGCAACTGCGCCATCGACCGCATCAGACCACGGACGGCGCCGACCTCACGGCCGTCGGGGGCACGCGCCGGCGGGGGGCCGAAAAAGGCCCGGAACAATTCGTAGGTGCCGTCGACGAGGTGGAGCTTCATGGCGGAGGCGCGGTGGGGAGAGAACTCACCTCGGCCCGGGCGGCGCGCTCGAACGAGGCGGGGGGGAGGACGCCGTAGCGGGGAAAGGCCGCGAGGACCCGCTTGCACACGTCGGTCTGGAAAGCCTTCTCGTAGCGGACGTCGAGAACGTAGCCCTTGGCCCGAAGCCGGACCACGACCATGTCGGCCACGATGTCTTGGCTCACGAGCACCACGACGGGCTTGTCGAGAAAGACGTAGCGGCTCGTCAGCATCGCTTCGCGGACGATGCGCTCGGCCACCTCGAGATCCTGGTCGGCGCCCACGAAGAAGTCGACGGCGACTTGCATGTCGAGCGCGCCGTAGTTGCCGCTCGAGGTGACCTCGGTGAGGATCTTGTTGTTGGGAATGGTGACGATGTTGTCGTCGAGCGTGCACATGCGCACGCTGCGCAGACCGATCTTGATGATGTCGCCGTATTCGCCCGCATAGGTGACGCGGTCGCCGACCTGGAAGGGGCGGTCGAAGATGATCGTCACCCCCGCGATGACGGAGGCGGCGACATCCTTGGTCGCGAGGCCGATGCCGAAGCCGAACACCAGCGCCACGAGTTGGAGGGTCTCGGTGTTGATCTCGAAACTAAGCCCCAACACCGTCAGGGCCACGGTGACGTAAAGCGCAAAGCGCAGGATCGACTCGGCCTTCTGCGCGAGGAGGCGCCGGGTCGGAAATCGCTCGGCGATGCGGGCGGCGGTGTCGGTGATGAAGCGGAGGAGAAAGTTGCTCCCCAGCACCACGAACACGGAGAGGAAGACCCCGAGGGGGCGCACGAATCCCAGGAGCCGCACGAGGTCGTCGGTCTGCGGCAAATCCTGCGCGGCGGCGTCCCGCGCCCGAAGAAGGACCAGGGCGCACGCGGCGATGGGGGTGGCTCGGGGCATCGCAGTCATGTTCAGCGCGTGGTGAGGAGGTGGCGGCGGAGGAGGACGGACGTGATGGCGCGAAACCAACGCCATTCGACGCGGTAGCGCCCGTTCACCTCGGCGACATAGCCGCGACCTTGTGCGTAGCGAAGCGCGTCGCGGATGCGGCTCTCCGAGAGCATGGTGGCGGCGGCGATGTCGTCGACCCGAGCGCACTCCAATTGAATGACGGCCCGGAGTACGAACACGGCCTCGTCGGGGAGGGACTCGATGTCGGCCGTACTCGGCGGTTCGAAGAGCCGAACCCAGCAGCGCCCCCCTTCATCGATACGAAGGGAGTCGCGCCAGAATTCGAGCGCGACGCCCGGGTTTCCCTTCGCGTAGTCCCAGAGGAGCCGGTAGTAGTTTTGCTCGGCGCGCCGCCTCGCCGCCCGCCGCTCCTCGGCATCGCCCCCGCGCTCGGCTTCGCGCAAAAGACGCCCGAATCGCGGCTCGAGTCCCGCTGCCGCGGTGCGTTGGGTGAGGAGGCCGGCGATACCTTCTTCCGACCATGGCGTGAGGTCGACCACGTCGTCGAACAAGGGGCGGGCCCCGCGCGCGCGCTCGAAGAAGCGCCAGATCACGGCGTCGAGACAGAAGACCCAGGTGCAGGCGCGAATGCTGGAGCGCCGGGCGAGCTCGAGGACACGCTCGAAATCGTCGAGGCCGCCGATCTCGGGCCGGATGAGGTGATGGGCGTCGTCGATGAGCAACGCGGTGTCGGCGCCCCACGACTCGATCGCGCCCACGAGGTCGTCGGGCGTCACGTCGTCCGGGAGCGCGTACGCCGACCGGAGTTGCGCGAAGAAGTCGTCGAGCCGGTCGGGGCAGGGCAGGCGGCGGGTACGACACCGCAGTTCGAGTCGGGTCAACAGACTGCTCTTGCCCGCCCCCCGCTCGCCCACGATGGCGAACACCCCTCCGCCCGGCGCATCGATGCGCGCGACGATTTCATCGAGTTGGGCATCGGCGACGCTGGGCACGATGACGGCGGCCGGTCGATCGGGGTCGAACGCCTCGAACGTGACCCCCGCCAGCCGTCGCTCGCTCGCGGGAGGTACAGCTTCCGATTCCTCCCGCGAGAGCTCACGGCGAAACCAGTAGGCGAGGCCTCGACGAACCACGTCGTATCCGCCGAGGTAGCTTCGCGCCACGCGGTAGACTGCACGCAGCATGAGGAACACGGCCCCCAGGGCGGCGGCCGCGTATGAGAGGGCGCCACTGCAGTTGCGGTGAATCCATTCGAGCGCCACGTTGCGCTTGGGGATGCCCGCGATGCGGCTCGCGATCACCGGCCGCCACCCATGGAGCACGACCGCGAGCACGGGAACGACGGCCACCCCGATCGCGAGCGTGACCCAATGGTAGACGGTGCCGCGGCCGACGAGCTGTTCGGTCATCGACAAGGTGAGGCCGAAGGCGACCACCCAGCGCCCGACGAAGTGCAGGGATCGGAGTCGGAGGCGGTCGACGCTGGCGTCGCCCGTCCCCCGGAGGCGCCGTTGGCGGGCGAACACGGCGTTCACCAGATTGACGACGACGACTTCGCCGAGGGTCCACTGGAGGGCGATCTCCACCAGCATGATCTCGTCGAGCTCGCGTGCTTCCTCGGGCAGGAGCAGCCGAATGACGAGGAACAACACGAGATACTCGACCGAGCGTCGAATGGCCTGGAGGAACCGGACGAGCCCCTCCCGACCGCGGCGCGTGCGGTGCTTGCGCTCGTGTTCCGACTCCCGCCGGCGCCACGCCACCATCAGGGCTTCGGCGCGCCGTGTCCAAATCACGTAGACCAGCCCCGCAAACGCGATTCTGAAGGCGAGCCACGCCGCGGCGGCCCGATCGTCGTAGCTCGCGTCGGGCAGCCCCCGGAACCACCGGGTCACCACCGCCACGTGGTACCGCAACACGGTGGCGAAGAGGTCGAGCTCCGCCCGAGCTTGGTCGCGCCCGGGCGCGCCGAAGTCGTACAGGGGGTCGCGGCGGGCACTCGAGATGCGAGGAAGCAGCTTCAGTCGAAGTTCATTCAGGCCGCGGCTGGCCTCGACGAGGACCTCGATCTCCCGCGCGAGCAGGCTTCGTTCGAGGGTGCGCAGGGTGGTCGCCTCGGCCGCCACTTCGGCGCGCTGAAGGGTGGCTTCCGTATCGTCGACGAGATCGAGATCGGCGAGGGGGTCGTCGCCGACCGGGACCACGTCGGTGCGGTCGGCCGCGTAACGGTCGAGGCGGGCGTTGAGATCCGCCCGTCGCGCCGAGAGCGCCCGGACCACCTCGACGTAGATCCCGTCGGCGACCGCCGGCTCCAGCGTCCCCGCCTCTTCGACGCGCCGCTGTCGGCGCAGGAGGGCCTCGAGCGGCTCGTCGAGGCTCTCCTCGCGCTGCAGGAGGACTCGTCGGTACGCACGGTTCTTCACGCGGATCTCGGCGAGGCGGCGGATCTCGCCCTTCACCCGCCGCTGAGCTTCGTTCTCCGCACGGCGCTCGGCTTCGCGTGCGGCGCGCAGCGCCAGCTCCGCCTCCTTCTTTTGGGCCTCCGCTTCGCGCCGCCGTCGTGCATCCTCGTCGGCCTGGAGCCGTCGCTCGCGGTGTCGTTCCCGCCAGGCGCGGCGCTGCGTCGCGGACCCGCCGAGAAAGTCGAGGCGGGCCCGGTCGAGTTCGAGGCGGGCGCGCCAGCGAACCGCGTCGGCTCCATCTTCATCCGCATCCGCCGGTGGCAGATTTCCCCCCACCCCGCCGCCGCCGCCGCCGCCGCCGCCTCCACGGCCGCCTGCGCCCCCGGCCGCGGGGGGGTCGGCGGCCTCCACGAGGAGACGGAGGCGCCGGACTTCGATCGCCACCGACCTCTCGTCATCGAGGTCGACACCCTCGAACAGTGAAGGCGGGTCCACCTCCAACGCCAACGTGCCGGCCATCAAGTCGCGGATCTGGGCCGCCAACTCGCGCAGCGCGACGACCTCGGGGTCGATGTCCTCTTCGGGAGGAGCGACGTCCTCCACTGAGGGCGCGGTCGCGGTCGTCGTCGCGGTGGGGGCTTGAGCCCGCGACGTCGCCGAAGACGCGACCATGCCGCCGAGCGCCGAAAGCAAGATCAGCAAGAAGCGGCGCACCGGCCAGATGTACCCGGCCGGCGGCGCCGGGGCCAAGCCGTCGCCTCAGACCCAAAAATCAGACCGAGAGGAGGACGGCGAAAATCACCCCCCCAGTGACCAAAACCGTCACGACGGTGATGGCGAGGATCCAGCGCGATTGGCGACGCGCGCGTTCCATCGCCTGGTCGGGCGCCTCATCCATGTCGCACTGCGACACGGGCACCCGCGCGGGTCAAGGCACCTCGGTCCAGGGTCGCACAACACATGTGTTGCCATGCGACTCGAGGCGAACATTGTTCGCTAGCTTGTCTAAGATGTGAACAGAAGCTTGGACTGTTCAATGTCTGATGCAAGAGTGGACAGCTCATGGAATCCACGCGGCTGGACCGCCTGCTCGACCTGACCTGGCGACTGTCCGAGGAGCACGATCTCGAGACTTGCCTCCAGATGGTCGCCGACCACGCGTTGGAGCTGATCCCGGCGGACCACACCGATGTGCTGCTGCTCGATGCCTCGGGGGAGCACCTGGTCTCGGCCGCGCAATCTGGCGTCGAAGGAGAGGCCCGATCGGGGCTCGACGTCGCCCATCGTCCCGCCGGCTGGGTGCGGGACACGGGCCGGAGCGCCCGGGTCGCCGACCTCCGGAACGACGACCGGTCGGCCGGCTACGACCCCGGCTTTCCCGCCGCATCCTTGGTGGCGGTCCCCATGCTGGTGGGGGGCGCCGTGGTCGGGGTGGTCTCGGCGAGCAGTCCTGATGTCGACGCGTTCTCGCGCCGCGACGAGGGGTTGCTGAGGCTGCTCGCCAACGGGGCGACGCCCCACCTCGACCGGGCCCGCGCGTGGCGGATCGGGGTGGGGGCGCGCTTGGAGCACGAGCTCTCCTCTCCCCTCCGGCTCCGGCTCGCCGCCGAGCTCCTCGAGCTGGGCGAGGTCGGGCTCACGCTGGAGGATGCGGTGCTGCGCACCGGTCGTTACCGCCAGGACGTCGAGGCGTGTTTCTCGCCGATGGTGCGCCATGGGATCGTCGAGTTCGACGGCTCGCGCTACCGCTTGAGTACGACCATGCCGTCGGACGTACGGGCGCGGCTCACGGCCTTCGTGGACGAGCATGCCGACGAGCTGCGGCGGGAGCGGCACGTCCGCCATCATCTGTTGGGGGGCATGATCGGCGTCGACCCCAAAATGCAGGTGGTGTTCGAACTCGTCCGACAAGTGGCGCGCATCGACGTCCCGGTCCTCATCCGCGGCGAGACCGGTACCGGTAAAGAACTCGTAGCCCGGGCGATCCACGACATCAGCCCGCGACGCCGCGCCTTCTTCGGGGCGGTAAATTGCGCGACGCTGACCGAGACGCTCTTCGAGTCGCAGGTGTTCGGCCACGCTCGGGGGGCGTTCACCGGCGCCGTGTCGGACTACGTAGGGCTCGTCGAACGCTGCGATGGGGGAACCCTCTTTCTCGACGAGGTGGGCGACCTGAGTCTGGCCAACCAGGTCAAGCTGCTGCGCTTTCTCCAGGAGGGCACCTTCACCCGCCTCGGCGACGCCGCCCAGCGCACCAGCGACTACCGCCTCATCAGCGCCACCAACCGCGACCTCGAATCCATGGTCGCGGCCGGGACGTTTCGCGAAGACCTGTATTATCGCCTCGCGGTATTTCCGATTCGTGTCCCCTCATTGCGCGAGCGAAAAGGCGATCTCAAGTACTTGGCGGAAGCGATCCTCGACCTCCACGCCCAGCGGTTCATGCGCGGCTACGGTGGGGCCCCGTCGATGACCGCCGCGGCCCTCGCCCAGCTCGAAAAATACCATTGGCCCGGCAACGTGCGCGAGCTCGAGAACGTGATGATGCGCGCCATGGTGATGGCCGGAAACGAAGCGGTCGACACCCAACACCTCCCCGAGGTCGAGTTGCTGAGCGACGTCCCCCCCGACAGCCACGCGCCGGATGATTCCGGCTCCTTTCCCGTGCCCGAGACGCTGGAGGACGTACAGCGCGAGCACATTCGACGCGTGCTGCGCGAGCAGCGGGGAAACATCAAGGCCACCGCCACCGTCCTCGGGATCTCCCGGACGACGCTCTACAAGAAGATAAGGGACATGGATATCGACGCCCCGCTGTGAAAGGTTATCGAGTCGCCGCGAGGGGTGACCTGAGTCCCCGTGGGGTCCGCTCGGCGGCGGGCGCCGCCTCGAGGTTCCAGGGGCGCTCGGGCGCGCCGACCCGCGCCTCGCCCAGGTAATCGATGAGGGCGTCGGCCCACCGTGCGCCCGCCTCGGCGGTCGGGTGGACGCCGTCGCTACGGGGGAGAAACTCGCCGAGCTCCGCGTCGGTTTCGAAAAACCGACAGGGGGCGACGTTGGCCTGCAGCGTGTCGAAGAACCCGCGCTCCGGGCGCCACAACGGGGGCGTGGTCCATACGCAAGGACGGTCGCCGATCTGAGCGACGAGTCGCTGGATCGCGCGGGCGTGTAGGTCGGGGTATGAGGAGGCGATCTCGTTTGCGCCGAGGGTGAGGATCAGCAGGTCAGGTTGCAATTGGGCCACGTCGACCGAGAGTCGAGCGGCCCAGTCGAGGGTGTTGGAGCTCGGGATCGAACGGGCGACGTAGCGGACCCCCAACGCCTCGAAGAAGACCCGCAGTCGTTGCGATAGGCCGGCGTGCACGAACGAGTCTCCGAGATGTACGACCCGCGTGCCCGCGAGCTCGGTCGCTTCGGTGAGCCGGAGGGATCCCGGGGGTTGGGCCGGCGGCGGGGCGGGGGTGACGGGGGTGACGGGGGGAGGACGGTGGACGGGACGACGTACCGTCGCGACGGGGGGAGGCGGGGCGGAGGACGGCGTCTTCGAGCGACCGAAGGCGCTACAGGCCCAGAGGCCCATCGCGAGCCATGGCCACCAGGCGCCGGTACGATTCCTCATCGCGGCGCCTCACTTGCGGTCGTCGTGCAGGCGCTCGCCCGGGACCGCTGCGTCCTCGGCCCGGGACGGGACGACGATGCGCGTCCGCCCCCCCGCCGCGCTGCGCGCTTCCGGCGGCAGCACCCGGTCCTCGAGCAGCCCGAGCCGGGCGAGTTCGTCCAAGGCGTTGAACCCCCCGATGAAGTCGCCCCGCAGAAAAACGTAGGGGGCCCGCTGTTGACCGGTCTCGCGCACCAGTCGCCCTTCCAGCGAGGCGGGCGTGTCCTCCCCTTCGAGGTCGACGAAGGCGTACGCGACGTTCCGGTCATCCAGAAGTTGGCGGGTGCGGTGGGTCCAAGGGTCGTTGGCGCCACCAAACACTTGCGCCGCCTGCGTGGCATCGGCGAGGGGCGGCGCCTCCTCCGCTTCCGCCGTCGTTTCGGTCGGGGGCGGCGCAAACGGCGACGCGTTCGACTCGGGGGTCGGGGTGTCGGTGGCGTCGGGGGCGGAGGGGACCAGGCGATCGCGTACCCGTTGCGCCACGGGCGACTTGTCGACGAGCGGGTCGACCCGTTGCTTCACTTCCGACGACACCTTTACCGCCGCGTCGACCGCGTCCATGGCGGCCTTGCCCACCTTATCGAACCAACCCATGACCCGACGCCGTGCCACAGCTCCGGTCAGCGGGCCAGGGCTCGCCTCGCGCTCTTGTAGTACCGTCCGCCCCGATGCGTGACGCCAAACGACGCGCGGACGCCCTGAGGGCAGCGAAGGCGCGACAGCGGGAGCTCACCAAGCCGCCCGGGAGCCTCGGGAGACTCGAAGACGTCGCGCTCGTCATGGCCGAGGTTCAGGGGGAACCCCGGCCCCAGGCGAGGCCGGCGGCGGCCTTGTTGTTCGCCGCCGACCATCCGGTGACGAAGCACGGAATAAGCGCGTACCCATCGTCGGTGACGGCGGGGATGGTCGGCAATTTTGGCCGGGGGGGGGCGGCGGCATCCGTGGGGGCGGTGGGCGTGCTGGGCCTTTCGCTCCACGTCCACGACGTCGGGGTCGACACCCCCTACGCGGTGGGTCCGCCCCCCGATGGGATTTCCGTGGTGCGACACGCATGTGCGGGGGAGACCGCCGGAGACCTCGCAGTCGAGGATGCGATGTCGCCTACGCTGTTCGCCGGGGCGGTGCGGGCCGGGGCCGACGCGGTTCGCAGTCTCGACCCGTCGCCCCGGGTCGTGATCCTGGGCGAGATGGGGATCGGCAACACGACCCCGGCCAGCGCGGTCACGGCCGCCCTGCTCGACCGTCCGGCCGTGGACGTCGTCGGCCCGGGCACCGGGGTCGACGCGGCCGGGTTGGCGCGCAAAGCAGCGGTGATCACGCGGGCCCTCGCGAGGCTCGACGACCGGTCCGATCCGCGTGAGGTCCTGCGCCGCGTCGGCGGACGTGAGATGGCGGCCCTCTTCGGGGCGGCCCTAGCGGCGATGGACCAGGAGGCCATCGTGTTGGTCGACGGGTTCATCGTGACGGCCGCCATCCTCGCGGCGGTCCGTCACTGCCCCGACCTCGCGGGTCACCTCCTGTTCGCCCATCGCTCGGGCGAGCCCGGACACGCGCTGCTCCTCGATGCGTTGCACGCCGAGCCCCTGCTCGACCTCGGCCTCCGTCTCGGCGAAGGGTCGGGGGCGATCGCGGCCTTCGGCCTCGTCGAGCTCGCATGTCGGCTTCACGCGGAAATGGCGACCTTCGACGAGGCCGCGCTGGCCGGCCCTTCGGCATGACGGCAGGGCGCGACCGCTGGCGCCTGCCGCCTCCCGTGCGGGGCATGCGGGCGGCGTTCGTGTTTCTCTCTCGACTTCCGCTCGGCGGATTTCCCTACCGCGACGAAGACTTCGCGTGGGCTCCGGCGCACGCGCCGCTCGTGGGTCTCGTGGTCGGCGCTCTCGGGGCGTCGGCCTTCGTCCTCGTGCGCGACGCGGGGGCCTGGGTCGCGGCGCTCGTGGGCCTCGCGGTGACCATGTTCGCGACGGGCGGCTTTCACGAAGATGGGCTCGCCGACACCGCAGACGCCCTCGGCGGCGCGATCTTCGATCGTCGACGGGTGCTGGAGATTCTCAAGGACAGCCGCGTCGGCACCTTCGGCGCGCTCGCGCTCATCGTCAGCGTGAGCCTTCGCGTGGCCCTCTTGGTCTCGTACGCCGTGCGGTCGAGCGGAGATGGGGTTTCCCTGGCGCAGGCTGGTATCTTCGCCTTCGTCACGACCCACGTCGCGGCCCGGGTGACCCCGACGTGGATGATGGCGTCGATGCCGTACGTCACTGACCCCGAACACGCCAAGAGCCGCCCCGTCGTACGCGCCGGCCCCTGGCAGGCGGTGGTGTGCACGTGCGAGGCCGCGGCGCTCCTGGTCGCGGCCATCACGTGGTTTCCCACGCCCGTGGCGGGGGCGGTCGGAATCGGCGCGATCGCCGTCGTCTTGGCGTCGGCCGTCTGTGCGTTTCGTTTTCTGCGTCGGGTGGGGGGGATCACCGGCGATTTTCTCGGCGCGACCGAGCAGGTGTCCGAAGTGGCTTTTCTCTTGGCGCTCACATGCACGATGTGACCGAGCTGCACCTGGTGCGACACGCGGACGTCGCGGTCGCCAGGCCCGCGACCGTCTACGGGCACCTCGACGTACCGCTGTCTCCGGCCGGCCACGCCCAATCGCTGCGCCTGGCCGATTGGCTCGCCGAAACCGTCTCGGCCCCGTTCGCCCTGTGGGGTAGCGACCTCGAGCGTTGCGTCGTTCTCGGCGAGACGATCGCGCGACACACCGGCGTGGCGTACCGGCCTCTGCCGGCCCTTCGCGAGCAGCACATGGGGGCGTGGGAGGGTCGTACCTGGGACGATCTCACCCGAGACGACCCGGCGGCGGTCAGCGGGTTTTGGTCGGACTACGTGGCCACCCGGCCGCCCGGGGGCGAGTGCTTCGGCGACGTGGCCGAGCGGGTCGAGGCTACGTTGGATGAGCTCACCCGAGGCGGAGCCCGCCGACTGGTGGTGGTGACCCACGCGGGGGTCGTTCGCGCCGCGTGCTGCCACTTTCTCGGGGTGGCGCTCGACCAGGCGTTGCGGTTCGCGCCCGCGACGGCGAGCCGCACCACGTTTCAGTGCCACGAGGCGGGAGCCGTCCTCACGACCTTCGGAGCGCGCCCTCCGTGAAGCATCTCCCCGACGTGACGCCCCGGACCTCGGGGTCGGGGCCGGCGAACGTGCGTACGCTTCTCCTCAGCGCCGCGATGGTGTCGTTCCTCGGCCTGGCGGGGGGGCTCTACGTCGTTCCCACGCTCTACTGCGCAGGCCACCGAGGCTGTCGTGACGTAGGGAAGTGCTCGTATGACGCCTGGATGATGGAATGCAGGGTGATGACGGACGGCGATTGCCGTCGCAGTCGGCCTTGCCGCGACACGGGCCGGTGCTCGGCCGTCGGCAACGTCTGCGCCGTGACCTCGGCGGCCGACTGCGACGCGTCGGATCGATGCGCGCCGGGTCAATGCGACATGGTCGACGGGGCGTGCTGGTTTCGGGATGCCTACTGCCGGGCGCAAGACGCGTGCGAAGGGCGCGGGGAATGCACGGGGGAGCCCTACGGCTGCGGCGCCCATTCGAACGAGGATTGTCGCCGCAGCGCTTGGTGCGCCACACGGGGATGGTGCACCTTTGACGCGACCCATCCTTTACGCTGCAAGGTGGGCGGTGACGCCGACTGTCGGCATACGGAGGGGTGTGTTGACTTCGGATGGTGCGGGCGAGGGGAGGATGCTGCGTGCGCGGCAACCACCGACGACATGTGCCGCGGCAGCACGTCCTGCCGGAAGGATGGCGCGTGCTTCGCCCGCCAGGGTCGATGCATCGCCCGCGACGAGGACGATTGTCGGGCGAGCACCGACTGCCGCGACAAGGGTGCTTGCGGCCTCACCGGGGAGACCTGCGTTCCCGTCCAAGAAACTCAGTGATGAGCCGGGAACTAGCGAGGCATGACGAGCTGGGCGATGGCGTCGCCCTCGGTCGACCACACCCCGATCGCATGCTCGCTCACGATGACGATCCGTTCGGAGCCCACCCAACGGAGCCAAACTCGGGCCGGTACCTGCGCGTCGTCGACGTCCGGGGCCACCGTCACGGAAAAGGAGCCCACGCGCGCCCCCGTGTCGAGATCGAACAGGTCGACCGTCCCGTCGGCGAGAAGCTGCGCCAGGCGCTGTCCGTCGGGCGCGAGCGCCAGGCTCGGGCCGTAACTGTCAGGCCACGGCGCTCGCCGCGAGAGCAGACGCGCCTCTTCGCGTCGTGGCTCCGCGACCTCCAACCGGGTCGCCACGCCGGCATCGATGTCGCTGTGCGTCGAGACGATGAGCGCTCCGTCATTGCGTACGAGCACCCGGGCGCGACCACGACCCGGTAGCGAAGCGGCACGAGCGCGCTCGCCGATGTGGGTATCGTAAATGTCGAGCACGCGCTCCTGGCGCGCCCGGAGAGGCGGAAGCCGCCGGGCCGCCACCGCCCACCGCCCGTCGGGCGACCACGTGAGAACACCGACGAACTCGGCCATGGGTTTTCGGTACACCACCGTCTCGCGTTGCGGGGCATAGGCGACGAGCTCGACGGGTTCGCGCGCCGCCGTCCGACGCCGGTCGGGTCGTGCCGCGCCCACGACCGCGCCCACGGAGGGCACCCATCGAAAGGGCCCGAGGCGCCACCGGATGCCCGCGACCGGGGCGAAGTCGAACCGTCCGGGGGGGCGGCCCTGCTTGGGGTCGAAGAAGTGCCCGGTGTCCGTGTAAACGCGGTGGTCCACCCACGCGTAGACCACGGGGTGGTCTCGGCCGTCGTCCGGGCCGTTGACGCCGACGAGGGCGCCGCCTTCGAACACGCCAATGGCATTGGTCATGACGTTGCTCGCGAGCCGACGGCCCGTCGCGTCCCATTGAAGCAAGCCCTCCCCGTCCCACCCCGCTCCGTTGTCGACGACGCTCACGGAGCGCAGCGTGCCCGTGTCGACGTCGACGACCATCACCGCCCCTTCGTGAATGTCTTCGGGATCGGCACAAGCGACGGTCAGCCACGGGTGACTCGGGTGAACGCCGACGTCATTGATCCGACAGTGTCGAACCCATCGGGCCTGGGGCTGCCTCGGCCACGGGGGCGGCATGGCGCCGAGGCGAAGACGCGGGCCCGGTGCGGCCGAAACGGATGGCCCCGCGGGCGCGAGGGAAACGACGCCTGCGTTGGACGCGGCAGAGAGAGGCCGCGGAGACGGCGCCGGCGGATGCGGTGGGCTCGAGGGCGCGCACGCGGCTGCGATCATCACCACCACCGCGAGGCTCGCCAAACCGGCCGACGCGAATCCTTTCTCCACCGTGTCGAGCTTACGCGGGGGCGCCCGGCGTGGGGAGGATCGGGCCCCAGAGATGCGATCCGCGCCCCCGCCCGAGGGCTTTGTGGCCGCCATCCTCGACCACGAGGGTTGCCTGCCGTCTCCCGAAGCCTCGAGCGGGGTCGACCGCGGCGCCGCGACCCGACCTGACGGCGGTCCCGGGACGGCTAAGTTCCTCGGAGCATGCCCGAGGGCGAACAAGTGGCGGTGCGCGTTCTCTCCCGGGTGCGCGACGTCGCGGAAGACCAGTGGAACGCCTGCGCCGGGGACGATCCGTTTCTGTCCTTCGCCTTTCTCGACGCCCTCGAGGAGAGCCAGTCGGCCACCGCAGAAGAGGGGTGGCTCCCCCACCATCTCGCGGTGGAGCGCGAGGGGCGACTGGTCGCGGCGGCCCCGCTCTACGTCAAGGGGCACTCGTACGGCGAGTACGTGTTCGACTGGAGCTGGGCCAACGCCTTTCAACGCGCCGGCCAGTCCTACTACCCCAAGCTCCAGTGCTGCGTCCCGTTCACCCCCGTGGGCGGCCACCGCTTGCTCGTGCACCCCGAGGCCGACGCCGAGCGCTACGCGAAGGTTCTGGTCGGCGCGATGGCCGAGCTCACCGAGCGGATGGACCTCTCGGGGGCCCATCTCTCTTTCCTGAATCGCGACCAGTGGGAGCTCTGCGGTGAGGTGGGGCTGCTGCAGCGAATCGGCGTCCAGTACCACTGGCACAACGACGGGTACGCGACCTACGACGACTTTCTCGGGGCCCTGCTCGGGAGAAAGCGCAAGAACCTTCGTAAGGAGCGAAAGCAGGCCGCCGCGTCAGGGGTCGACCTCGTCACCCTCACCGGAGACGAGATCGAACCGGCGCACTGGGATGCGTTTTACCGGTTTTACCGGAACACGGTCGACCGCAAGTGGGGGAACGCGTACCTCACCCGAGAATTCTTTCGCATTCTCGGCGCAACGATGCCGGAGCGCGTGGTGTTGGTGATGGGCCGCCACGAGGGGGATTGGGTGGCGGGCGCGCTCAACCTGCGCAGCGACCGCGCCATCTACGGCCGCTACTGGGGATGCCGCGACCGCTACAAGTCGTTGCACTTCGAGGTCTGCTACCACCGCGCCATCGAGTTCGCGATCGCCCATGGTCTGGACCGGGTCGAGGCGGGCGCGCAGGGGGAGCACAAGATCCAGCGCGGATACGTGCCGGTCGAGACCTACAGCGCCCACCACCTGGCGCATCCAGACTTCCGGGCCGCGGTCGAAGCGTTCCTCGAGCGAGAGCGGGAGGGGGTTCGCGAGGAAATCGCCTTTCTCACCTCGCAGAGCCCGTACCGCGACGATCGCGCGCTCGCCCGGGAGGCGCGCCGCACCGCGGGTGGCCGCCTCGAGCGCTCCTCGGCGGGGTGAGACCACGACCGCCCGCGCGGCCGTCATTTCTGCTACACCCCGCGACGCCATGATTCAGGTCGAAGGTCTGTCCCTCGCGTACGGCGCCAAGCCGCTCTTCGAGAACGTCGACATCAAGTTTACCCCCGGGAACTGCTACGGCCTCATCGGAGCCAACGGCGCGGGTAAGTCGACCTTTCTCCGGGTGCTGGCGGGAGAAGAAGACCGCGCCGGAGGGCAGGTGCACATCCCCAACGGCCTCCGCCTCAGCCAGCTCAAGCAGGACCACTACGCCTACCAGGACGTCGAGGCGCTCACCGCCGTCATCATGGGCCACAAGCGGCTCCACGAGGTCATGGTCGAGCGCGATGCGCTCTACGCCAAGGGCGACCTCGACGACGAGGACGGGATGAAGGCGGCCGAGCTCGAGGCAGAGTTTGCCGACCTCGACGGCTGGACCGCGGAGTCCGACGCGGCCGCGCTGCTCAGCGGTCTCGGCATCGTCGAGGCCCGTCACGACAAGCGCATGGGCGACCTCGACGACGACGAAAAAGTTCGCGTCCTGCTCGCGCAGGCCATCTTTGGCAAGCCCGACATCCTCCTCCTCGACGAGCCGACGAACGAACTCGATACGGACTCCATTCTCTGGCTCGAAGAGTTCCTCCTCGACGTGAACTCCACCGTCATCGTCGTCAGCCACGACCGGCACTTTCTCGACAAGGTGTGCACCCACATCGCTGATGTCGACTTCGGGACGGTCAAGCTCTACTCCGGCAATTACACGTTCTGGTACGAGTCGAGTCAGCTCGCGCTCAAGCAAAAGCGGCAGGCCAACAAGAAGAAGGCCGACAAGATGAAGGAGCTGAAGTCGTTCATTCAGCGCTTCAGCGCCAACGCGAGTAAGTCGCGTCAGGCGTCGGCGCGCCGGTCGCAACTCGAGAAGATCACGCTCGACGACATCCAGCCCTCGCGGCGGAAGTACCCCTACATCATCTGGAAGACCGACCGACCTCTCGGCAAACAGGTGTTGATGGTCGACAAGTTGAGCAAGACCGTCGATGGCGAGGTTCTGTTCGAAAACCTCACCTTCACCATTGGGCGCGGAGAGAAGGTCGCCCTCACCGGGACCGATAGCGCGACCCGGGCATTGATGGATGTACTCGCGGGCGAAGACCAGGCCGACTCCGGTACCATCGAATGGGGCGGTAAGGTCAACCGAGCCTATCTCCCCCGCGACAACAGCCGCTACTTCCAGTCGGACCTCGATGTCGTCAATTGGCTCCGGCAGTACTCTCCCAACGCGGAGGAGGAGTTCGTTCGCGGGTTTCTCGGTCGCATGCTCTTCAAGGGCAACGAGACGCAGAAGCCGGTCAACGTGCTCTCCGGCGGCGAGAAAATGCGCTGCATGGTCTCCCGGATGATGCTGCAGGACCCGAACTTTCTGCTTCTCGACGGGCCGACCAATCACCTGGATCTCGAGTCGATCATCGCCTTCAACAACAGCCTCAAAGACTTCGAGGGAAGTCTCATCATCACGTCGCACGACGTGCACTTCGTCGCTTCGTTGGTCGACCGGGTCATCGAGCTCGACGGGAAGCGCTTTTACGACATCGGAACCTCGGACTACGAGGGCTACCTCGACGACGAAGCGCGCAAGGCGCGTGCCTTGGCTCGCCAGCGTTGAGGGCTCAGCATGGAGGGCCCAGCATGGAGAACTCAGCGTTGAGGGTGGGCCCGAAGGACGGTTAGCGGGAAGCGTCCGCTATGGGTACGGCGGGCTCGTAGACCAGCAGCTCGGTGGGGGTCTGGGGATCTTCCTCGAGGGCGAACGTCGCCTCCAGCCACGGCTCCGAGGGGCGGTCGGTGCGGACGCGAATCTCGTCGACGACCCCCTCGAACCGGAGCGTCGCGCCCGGAGGGCCGAGCCCCACCCGAGGCGAAGCGGCGACGGCGGCACCGGTGGTCGCGGTGGGATTCTCGTCCCCGCCTCGTCGATCGCCATCGGTGAAGAGCACGAGTTCGCCGGCGACCCGGTCGACGACGAGGTCGAAACGATGCCAATCGGTGTCGCCGTACGTACCGAGTCCGCCCGAGCTGGTCCGAAATAAAGTCGGGGTGCAGCCGTCGACGGTGAAGCGGCCGTTGGTGTTGGCGAAGTCGTCTCCGAGGACCCGCATCGACCACCCTCGACACGAGGGCCCGGGGTCTTCGCTGCTGAGGATCGTCATCCCTCGGCGCGGCATTTCGTCGGGCAGCACCTGCCGGCGGAACCACGCCGTGATCGTTCTCGCCTCCCCCGGCGGCACGGACCACGCCGCGACGTCCCCGAGGTTGATCACCGAGGTCTGCCCGTCAAATGCGGCCCCCACCCCCAGCGGACTGGAAGTGGCGGAAATCGCGCTCGCGGTCCCCATGGCCGCCCGGGCGCTGTCTTTGACCGTGGATTGGTCGGCATCCGACAGGTGGTAGACCGCCGCGTAGTCCTGCCACACGTCGGCGGCGTTGGGTCCTGGGGTCGCTTCCGTGTCGCCGAAGCGCAGGGAAAAACGACCGCCTTCAGGGCGAAGTTGCGGTAGGCGTGTCCAGAGAACGGTGGTCCCCTCGTCCCGCCAGACATCGATCTCCAGCGGGAGCGGTGTCCCTTCCTCGTCAAACGCACGAAGGTCCGCCCCGTCTTGTGCCGTCACGTCGTAGTCGATGCGACCGGGGGTCAAAACGATCGGAACCGGCACCCCCGTGACCAGCTCTGACGTGACGCCCGAGGGGTAGCGCACCGTGATCTCGAACGTGCCGCCATCCCCGCCCGCGGTGCCCGTCGACGTGCCGCTGGTGGCCACCACCCCGGTCCCGGCCATCGCCCCGGCGCCCCCATCGCCTCCCGTTGACCCTCCGCCGCCGGCGCCGGCGCCCCCCGTCCCCTCCCGGACCGCCGAGAGCTCGAAAAAACATGCGGGCGCCGCGATCGAAAGCGCCGCGCCGACCAAGAAAGATCGCAACACACCGGCAAAGCTACCAGGCGGTCGCGGAACCCGTCGAGCGAGGTCCGATTCACGGGCTGCGGGACCGTGCTCGGCGTCCAACGTTCGAGGGTCAAGCCTGTTGGCCCGGCCCAACGGGTGACGGGGTGAGCCATCGATGCCGAGCGTTCAACCTGCCGAAACCACCGAAACGGTGACGTCGTGCCGGGTGGACCGCCGGTTGCAGTGAAGGAGGCCACAGGGCGACCCAGGTCGTCGACCGCGCGGGACGGCGGGTTCCGTCGGGATGGTCCCCCGAAGGGGAGGAGAGAAGCGAATGAAGATCTCGAGGTACTTGGCAAGGGCAACGATCGTGGCGGCGCTGACGGCGTCGTGCACCGCGGAATTGGGCGGGGCTCCGTCATCCAATCCGAACCTCGACGTGGCGGAGAACGGCCAGGCGCCGGAGGATCTGTCGGTTACGCTGGACGCCGTGGTGGTCGATGGCAACCGTGTGACCCTCCGCTTTACCAACCCGGCCGCGCAAGGACCGGAGGGAGGCTACGAGATCGCCTACGGCGACACCCCCGACGCGATCGAGCGCAGCCGGGAGGCGTTTCCTCGCCTCGTCAGCGACGATGAAAAGCTCGAGATGACATTCGAGATCGAAGATGCCTCAAGCCGTTGGTACGCCCTCTTCGTACGCGACGATGACGGATACTACTATACGAATTCCATGTCGGCGACCCACGGCGGGGAGGGCGGCGGGGGCGGCGAAGAAATGGGCGAGGGCGGGAACCATGGCGGGCTCGAAGGATTCGTCATGCCTGCGCCCTACGACCTGATCAAAGGTTGGGACTTCGAAGGTCTCCGGGGTCAGGAGTACGACAAGGACACCGTACGCGACGGCCTGAAGCTTCACCATCAGCACATCCCCGGCCTGCTTCCCGCGGTGGAAACGGCCGAGGATGCGGCGGAGGTCGAAGGTGCGCTCAACGGGTTCGCCGTACGCCTCCGCGCCGAGCGGAACGGGAGCAGCAACAAGGAAACGCGGCGCAAGTACGCTCGGGGTGAGCTGCAATCCTTCATCGACAAGAGTCTCGTCGACCCGTCCCGGATGGGAAAGGAGAGCCGAGGCCACTACTATTACAGTCGCATCGGCGAAGACTACGTCTACCAAATCCGGATGAAGGCCGCCGCGAACTACGACATCGATAATGGTGCGCCAAAGGGGCCGGGCCAAGATCTCTATGCGTCGATTATCGATCTCAAACAGGACCACACCGGGACGCCGAAGCGAAGTCGGGACGCAACCCTTCGACTCAGGCTCTACGGCGAACACGTGAACATCGTCATCAACGGGGATACGACGGACGGCGCCGACTACAAGCAGTACAACACCCACGTCAATCGCCGAGAGTCGGTGCCGGTGCCCCAGTTTTTCGACGGCGGGTACCACACGTGGACCGTGCGCGCGAAGTGGCATCACAGCGAGGGCCATCTCTACGTCTGGCTCGACGATCAGCTGATCTGGAGCGACACGAACACGACGACCTGCTACCGCGACGACAACCACCCCGACCTCGGCCCGTACTTCAAGTGGGGCGTTTACGACGCGGGCTTCTTCGCCCAGATGAACTCGGGCTCGAACGAGAAAGAAGTCTTGGTCGACTACGCCCTCATGGGGTTCTACAACCCAGAGGGCAAGGGGTGGACGAAGTACTCTGAAGCGGCGCCGTGACGGTCGAGACGCTTCTCGCCTGCGCGGGAAGCGTCGTCACTCCCCATCCCAGTAGTCGACGGCCGCATCGGCCCGAAGAAAGGCTTGAAGGGTGCGTTGGCCCTTTGGCCCTCCGGGTGCACTGCCGGCGAACACGCCGATCTTTCCCGATTTCGGATACACCGTAGTGTCTGGCTCACGCTGGGTCGACACACACACACACACTCGACCACAACCGTTGATGGTGTCGCGATGCTCGCCGACAGGTCGGCGAGGGCGAGCATCGCTCCTCAGAGCCGGTTCTATTGTCTTGGGGGTGCTCTACCATTTGGGTCGGTCAAGTCTACCGACTTGACCGACACCTATAGGTACACGAGGTCGGACGAACCGTGATTGCGAACCTGATGCGCGGCATGGGGCCCGCGGGGAAACGCCACGTAGTCGCCCGGCGCTACCGTGAACGAGGCCTCGCCCCGCTGCACTTTTCCGTGGCCCGAGAGGATGAAGATGCCTTCTTCGTTCGCCGCGTGCCAGTGCAGAGGCCACGCGGCGGAGCCGGGGGCGACGACCATGTGGCTGCAGCCCAGTTCGCGTCCTCCCGCCGACCCCGCCAGGCTCCTTCGCAATGAGTGGTATCCCGGCCGATCGTTTCGGATCGGCGCAACGTGCGCGAGCGAAGCGACGGGATTCATGTGACCTCGTCCCGGTAAGGGCGGACGGCATGAACGACGAAGACGCGGTGGGGAATGGTCGTCGGACCCGGCGTCGGCGCCAGCATCTTTGCGAGGGCGGCGTCGACACGGTCGACGACCGGTTTCGTATGTCGCGCGCCCAGCCATGCGCTCGCGCGCATACGGCCGCGCCAGGCGGCGGAGGAGTACACGAGGTCAACGTCGAACGACATCGTCTCGACGTCCACGAATCCCGCCCCCTGGAGGTCATCGAGCCATAGGGGATAGAAGCCGCCCATTTGAAGGCGGGAATAGTCCGGTGCCGTGAGGCCCTGGGCCCGGAGCAGCGCTTCGGTTCGGGCGGGGATGTTCTCTCCCCGCGGGAGCCAGTCGAGGTGGGCGATCAGCACGTCGGCGCGGGGCCGAAGCACGCGCCGCAACTCCTGGGCGGCCCGGGCGCGGTCGAACCAATGCCAACACTGACCGGCGAAGCCAACGTCGAAGCCCGCCGTCGCGAGTCCCGTGTCCTCGGCGGGGGCGACGCGCCAGGTGACGTCGAGGCCATTGGCTCGTCGTGATGCCGCTTCGATTTGGGTGGGCGCCACGTCGAGTGCGGTCACGCGGTGGCCGCGGCGGGCGAGGGCCACCGCGGCGGTACCGGTACCGGTTCCCACGTCCAGTACTTCGGTTGCCGCGGTTGGGAGCCAGCCCCGCTCCGTGAGGGCCTCCCAGAGACGTGCCGGGAATCCCTGCCGGTGGGTCGCGTAGTCGGTGGTCGTCCGATTCCAGTCGACGGGAGGCGGGTCCAGGGGCCCCGATGGTGCCGTTTCTGCCATGCGCCTACCATGAAGTTATGGCCCGGAGGAAAACAGGTCGATTCGACAATCCAGCTCTTCCCGAGGAGGCGTACCTGTCGGCGGAAGCGTCGTGCCGGCGCTTGGGAATCAAGCGCGCATCCCTCTACAGCTACGTGGGGCGCCACGGGATTCGAACCACGAAGGTGGGGCGGAATCGGTACTATCATCGAAGCGACATCGAACGGATCGCAGTTCGGAGCGCGGCTCGGCGCGGGCACGGACCGGTGGCGGCCGGGGCCTTGCAGTGGGGAGAGCCCGTGCTCGACTCGGCGTTGAGCACCATCGCCGAGGGGCGACTCTATTATCGAGGGCGAGATGTCGTCGCCTGGTGGCGGACGGGGGCGCGCTTCGAGGACGTCGTACGTCATCTTTGGGAGGCGACGGAGGTGTCGTTCGTCCCCGTCGCCGCCCTCCGGCGGCGGAGGCGGCGTCCTTCGGCCGGAGGTACGACCCCCGTCGACCACATGGTCCGACGGCTCCTCGAGGTGGCCGAATCAGACCCGCACGCGCAGGCACCCGCGTCGGCCGCGACCGAGCGGGCCCGGGCGGCACGGCTCATCGCCTCCCTTGCGACCACGCTGGGGAAGGCGACGGGGTCACACGGGCGAGCGACGTCCCTTTCGTCGCGGGTCGCAGCCCGCTTGGGGCGTGCGGACGCATCGGCCTTGGTGGAGGCGGTACTGGTGCTCTGCGCGGACCACGAGTTGAACGTCTCCACGTTCGCGGTCCGCGTCGCGGCCAGCGCGGGGGCCGACCTCTACGGTGCAGTGGGGGCGGGGCTGTTCACGTTCGGCGGGACCCAGCACGGGACATCGTCCCTTCGGGCGAACCAGTTCGTGACGTCTGCATGTCGGCGTGGGGTGTCGCGGGCCGTACGCGAGCGGGTGAGGCGAGGGGATCCGTTGCCAGGCTTTGGACACGCCCTGTACCCGGCTGGGGATCCGCGGGTGCCGCCGCTTCTCGAGACGGCCCGGGGGTTCGATGGGGTTGGGGTCCAAGCCGCGAAGCGGCTGCGCGAGGTCGACCGCGTGATCGACGAGGTGGCTCGGGTCACGGGCCTCGAGCCGAATCTCGACCTCGGGCTGGTGGCGGTGTGCCGCGCGGCCGGGTGGGACGGCGACATCGGTTCTGCGCTGTTTGCCCTCGGCCGGGGGGCGGGCTGGGTGGCTCACGTGTTCGAACAACGTCGGTCGCCGACCCTGCTCCGCCCCCGCGCGCGTTACGTGGGGCCGCCCCTTTCGGATGGCGCGGGTGTGGTCCCCGCTCAGTAGTGCGGAACTTTCTCTCCCGCGGCGGCGCGGGTGGTCACCGTGTCGATCCGCTTGGTTCGGGTCGCCGTGCGCTTGGCCTTGGCGATCCAACGCAAGACGTTGCGCCGATACGACGGGGCTGCGTTCTCCCACCACGTCCAGGCGCCCCGCGCGCGCAGCGCGGCCTCGACGTCCTCGGGTACGGACAATGCGTCGACCTCGCGCATGTCGTCCCACCGACCCGACGCTTTGCTGCGTTCGACCGCGGCGCGCCCGGGCGCGCGCATGCGCCCCTCGGCCTCCAATCGCGCGGCGCGGACCTGATACGTTTTGGCCCAGCTCTGCTCTTTCCGCGGGCCGATGAGTTGCATCGTACGCGCCTCGTCCAGCTTCATCCGCCGGCCGTCGATCCACCCGTAGGCGATCAACGCGTCGAGGACCTCGTCGCGCGAGACATACCGATCGCCATGCGAGCGCTTGTAGGTCACCAACCACACGCTCTCGGGTTGCGCGTGGTGTCCGTCCAACCACGTCCAGAGGTCTTCGGGGCCCTGGACCTCGACGCGCTCCCTATTCTCGCCTTCCGTCACCAGGGTTGCGTGTTACCTCGGAAACCCCGCCGAAACGATAGCGGAAGACGACGGGTCGACGCCCGGCCCGGGACCACGTAAGCCCAAACCATGATTCGCGAAACGGATTGGCCCATGGTGCTCATCGTGGGCGGCGGGTTCGGGGGCCTGTCCGCGGCCAAAGCGCTGCGCGACGCACCGGTCCGGATCGCCGTCATCGATCGGCAGAACCACCACGTCTTTCAACCTCTGCTCTACCAGGTGGCGACGGCATCGCTTTCGCCGGCCGACATCAGCGCGCCCATCCGCGCCCCGCTGAAGCACCAGAAGAACTGCGACGTCGTGCTCGCGGAGGTCTGCGGCGTGGACTTGAAGCGCCGGAAGCTCATGCTCGAAAACGGCGTCGCGTCGTACGACTACCTCGTCCTCGCCGCGGGGGCCACGCACGCCTACTTCGGCAAAGACCACTGGGCGCCCTTGGCGCCGGGCCTGAAGAGTCTCTCCGACGCGACCGAGATCCGGCGCCGAATTCTCCTCGCGTTCGAAAGCGCCGAGCACGAGGCGGACGAAAAGTCGCGGCGGGCGGCGCTGACGTTCGTCGTGGTGGGCGGCGGTCCGACGGGGGTCGAGCTGTCGGGCGCCATCATGGAAGTCGCGGCGAAGACCATTCCCGAGGAGTTCCGAAACATCGACACCACGACGACGCGCGTGATCCTCGTTGAAGGCTCGGACCGCATTCTCGGGGCGTTTCCCCCCGAGGTGAGCGAGCGGGCCAAGGCCGACCTCGAGCGGCTCGGGGTCGAAGTACGTCTCGACGCTCGGGTCACCGACGTGGCGGAAGAGGGCGTTTACGTCGGCGACGCGTTCATCTCGGCGCACAACGTGTTTTGGGCGGCCGGCGTTCAGGCGAGCCCGGTAGGCAAGACCCTCGGGGTCGAGCGCGACCGAGCGGGTCGGGTCAAGGTCGCGCCGGACTGCAGCATTCCCGGCCACCCCGAGGCGTTCGTCATCGGCGACATGGCCACCCTCACGTGCCCGGGCGACGAGCATCCCGTACCCGGGGTGGCGCAGGGCGCGATGCAGATGGGCGATTACGTGGGGGAGATCATCGCGGCCGAGGTCGCGGCCAAGGAGGCGGCGCCCGAGCGCGAACCCTTCCGGTACCGCGACAAGGGCTCGATGGCGATCATCGGGAAGAACCGCGCGGTCGCGGTGTTGGGCTCGTCGAAGTTCTACGGCTTCGTCGCCTGGGTGCTGTGGGCCGTGGTTCACGTGTTTTTCATCATCGGCTTCCGCAACCGCACGCGGGTCGTGCTCGGCTGGTTCTACAATTGGATGTCGAGCAGCCGTGACGCGCGTCTCATCGTCGGCGATGCGACGCCACGCATCCGGCTTCCTCACGGCCCGGGCTTCGAACCGTCGCTGCCCTCCTCCAGCGCTTCGAGCGCGGAATGAGCCGGCGGCACGGCCGGGGGAGGGCGGCGTGCTGGCGGGCGGCGCGCCGGTCCGTGCTTGGCGTCCGCGTCCTCGCAGCTACGTGTTGACATGGTGTGGCGGCATCTCGTCGGGATCGCGCTGGCGACCGCGCCGTGGTTGGGAGGATGTGCGCCAACCGCTCCGGGTTCCCGTCCGCTCGGCCCGGAGGCGGCCTCACCCCACGTGGCGGACGCGAGGAACACGCGCCGGCCGCCTGGCGCTGGACCCGCTGGCGCTGGACCCGCTGGCGCTGGACCCGCTGGGGTGACACCGGTGGTCGACGGGCCGAGCGCGGGCTCCGGTCGCAAGCGCTTCCAGCTTACGCCCGAGCAATTGGCGGCCATCGGGCAGCGGCCGCGGGTCGCGAGTAGCCTCGCGTCGTCTCCGTACGCGTTTTTTCGCTTCCAGCACGCCGCGTTCTCGCTCCGTGTCTGTGAGGCTTTCGCGGACGAACGCGCCCGCATGCCGATCGTCAATCTGCACGGCGACGCCCACCTCGAGCAGTACGCCGTCACCCGACGCGCCCACGGGCTCGACGATTTCGACGAGGCCGGGATCGGACCGGCGGTCGTCGACCTGGTCCGTTTCATCGCGTCGCTCCACGTCGCGTGCGCCGACGCCGACTTCGCATGTGACCCCGAGCGGGCGGCGCAGGCGTTCCTCGACCAGTACCGTATCGCCACGCTCGACCCCGGCGCCGTCCCCTCGCCTCCGGCATTGGTCACGGCCGTTCGAGCTTCAGCGCCCATGGGGGCGGACGCGTTTCTCGCGTGGGGCGAAGGCCTCATGACCCCACTTCCCGAGGACCTTCGCGCCGACATCACGAAGGCGTGGCAGCGGTCCACGGGTTTGATGAGGGCCGAAGACCCGTCGAGACCCGCCTCGTTCTACCGGCTCCAGCGGGCGGGCCGGATCGGCATCGGCATCGGGAGCGCCCTCAACGAAAAGTTCCTCCTTCGCATCGAGGGCCCAACGGCGGCGCCGCACGACGACCTGCTGGTCGAGGTCAAACAACAGGCGCCGGCGCTACCGGGATCTTGTGTTTACCGACCGCCGACGGGCGGCGTCCTCTACCCCCAGCTCATGCAGCGCCGCCTCGGGCGATTGAATCCCGAGGTGCTCGCCTTCGTGCCGCACGTCGACGTCGACACGGACCGACCGCCGTGGATGTGCTGGCTTCGTTCGTGGGACGAAGCGTACCGCGAAGTGCGGCGCGGCGACCTACGGGGTCCCACCGACCTCGAGCAGCTCGCCCGCGACGTGGGACATCAACTCGGCGACGGGCACTGCCGCGACTTGACCGCTCCCTTCGAGCAGCAGCACCGCCGGGCGCAAGTGGTCTGGCTGGACGGGAAACGCGACCGGGTCCTCGCCCTCGGCGCGGCCCTCGCCGAAGAGCTCAGAGGCGCCTGGCGGAGCCTCCCGCCCGCCCTCGCGCAGCACCGCGGGTCCGGAAGTAGCGGGGGATGAAGGTGTCCCCCCAGGAGGGGATCGGACGTCGGCGCTCCGGCTCGAGGCGGGTCCGCCACGAGCGCACCCGACGCGCCCTGGTCGCTCACGACGGCGTCGAAAGCCGTCGCGCCCCCCGTTGAAGCGCCGCGGCGAGGTGGTCGAACCGGATCGAAAGGTCATCGAGGCGTGTCGCGAGACCCTCTTCGGGTCGATCGGTGAGCATCTCGACCACCAGCGCAGCCACGGCAGGGTCTTCCGCCGCGGTCGCCACCTCGAGGAGAAGGTCCGTCACGCCGACGAGTGAATGGCGCTTGGCCATATACAGCCACACCATCTGCTGCCATCCGGGCATGCCCTCGCGATGCTTCCACAGCCGTT
The DNA here is from genome assembly GCA_039027095.1 of Myxococcota bacterium. Lineage (GTDB taxonomy): Bacteria > Myxococcota_A > Polyangia > Polyangiales > Polyangiaceae > JAPYTK01. Next base: position 38,416 of record JBCCLB010000031.1, on the reverse strand, counting down.
CGAGGTAGAGCGGGAGGTAGTCTTCTCCCAATTCCCCCGACTTGGCGTGATAGCGAAGAAACAGGCCGTTCAGTCCCGCCGCCTGCCTTTGGTAAGGCGTCGGGTCGACGGACGCCACCTCGTCGACCAGGGAGCGGTACCGATCCGCGTTTTCGCGCCAGCGCTCTACCATGGTCGCCAAAAGCCAGCGTCGCCAGGACGCCTGATCCCGATCGCGAACCACCAGCGAGGAGATAGCGTCGAAGTCGTCGAGCGCCGCGTCTCGAAGTTCGTCGTACAGCGTACCGGTACTCTGTCGAAGCATGGCCCATCTCAACCGAGGTTCCATCGTGTCGCCCGCTTTCTCAAGGGAAGTGGTCCCACCAGTGGCGGTCCGTCGGAGGGCGGCGAATGCTGTTCGTCCCGCAGTGCACTTCCCCGTCCCAGAGGTGATAGGAAAACGTAGCTGGCGCGAACCTTACCGATACCGCCGAGTCGCCGCCCCGCTCCAGCGCCGTCTTCACGTAATCGTTAAAGACCGTCGTCATCGGCATGGTGCCGAAAACGCCGCCCCCGTCGGCCATCGGATCCGGCGCCACGTAGGTGACCCCACGCAAGTCGTCCCACGTCGTACCTCCTCGGGTAATGACGAGGCCATTGACGACGTCCGAGGTCTTGGCGCCCAATTGGCTTCCGTGACTGGGTTGAAAGATCACGGGGAGCGGAATGAAGTCGTCATCTTGAAGCCCGATCTCATGGGCGAGTGTAGCTCGGGTCTGCGCCATTTTGCCTTCGACGAATTCAGCCGTTTGCCGAAGCTCATCGTCGGCGAGCAGGGCGTCGACCGACTGGAACAACGTGTCGACCCCGAAGTCGACATCAAAGCCGACCCCGGGCGTATGGGCCATCAGACCGAGATGGCCTAGGCGCGAGGCGGAGGCCTCCTCGAGCAATTCGAACGCGAGACGCGGGCTCGCCAGCAACACCCGAAAACCGAGATCGGCGTCGCGCATCGGCAAAAAACAGAGGATCTCGTCCACGTGGGCGACCGCGAGCCATCCGGTCTCGATGGCGATCGGGGTTTGCACCCCTTGCGCCGCATAGAAGCGGACACGCTCCGAGACTTCTCCCTGGGGATGGCCGGTACTTCCCCTAACGCCGTGCACGAGCCGGCCGAAGGGATACACGGTGTCGCGCTGGCGGTGGCGAAAGGGGGGCGTCGTCTCCAGGTTGCCAAAGGTCGCGAAGGTAGTGCGCCCGGCGGCGCGGGGATTGCCGGGCGCGTAACCCACCTCAGGGCCGTGAATGCACTCGGCTAAGTAGTAAATGGCCTCATTCCGGTCGGCCCCCGCCAGGTTGCAACCGATCGACGCGTCGGCCCCCGGTAGGCTCGAAAAGCCGGGCTCCATGCCATCTTGGGCCCACACCGCACCCGAATTCTGTACGACGGCGAGGGGAACCCCCGCCTCCGGCACGATGGTGCGGAGCGCCGGGATGAGCTCGAAGTCGTCGAGGTCGGCGACAAAGACCTCGACCGTCGGGTCGAAGTGGTTGAAGGCGATCCAAGGGGTCACGCGCACCACGGCTTCTTCGGTGTGGTCGAGGCTGCCGTTCGGCGCGTACAGTTCCAGGGTCAGGACCACGCGGCCGCTAAAGTCGGAGGCATCGGGGTCGGGGTCACGACGATCCCAGGGGAAAGGTCCCGGGTATTGCAACCCCTCCATCGCGAGTTCGATCTCGTCCTGCCCTAAGTCCGTCCAGATGTGCTCGGGGCCCGCATTCGGACCAATGAGTTCGGTGGCGCCGGGAGCATTGCGGTCGAACACCCGGAATTTGAAGTGGCGTGAGACCTTGAGCTTCATCGTCCACCCGGCGTGGCTCTCGTCTCGCGTCGCCGGGTCGCGCCGCAGCACGAGCGGTGAGATGTCGTCGAGGTCGGGCGCGGTGAGGGAACGGGGCGCCTTGTCGTGGTCGGGCGAAACGGAATGGCCGACCTCGCCTGCCACCGCGTCGCCAGGAATCCGACGGGCATCGGTCTCGTCGTCGCAGTTGACGAGCACGACCGCCCCGTGACCGCTTGCGCCCGCGGTCCAGGTGCCGTTGTGCTCCCAGGTATCGTCGACGCGCCCGTCGCGGTCGGCATCGACGTGGAGGTGAAAGCGAACGTAACCCTGTCCCTCGCCGTCGGCCGCGTGACCTTCGGCGACCTCGACCGTCGCCGCCCCCTGCTGAAGGGGGGCTCCGTCGGTGACCACGTGGCCTTCGTGCGCCAGCGGGATCCCGTCGGCCGAGACGCTCGCCGTCCCTTGGGTGAGGGTGCCGTTTCGGGTCACGGCGGGGTCGCCGCGCCGAAGGACGGCGGCCCCCTCGGCGCTGACCGTGGGGCTTCCCCCCGGCTTGGGGACCGGCAGCGGCGACGAGGCCGGGGCGCCGCGCCCTACGCTACGACCCGCCATCTCGCCGTCGCTTCTCGTCGCGCTTCGTCATCGGACCGTGAGCCGTGTCTCGGGGGCCGCGAACCGACCGGTGGCCACGCGATAACCGCGAAGCTCCTCCGGCGGCTCGGGGCAAACGAATTCAGCGTTAATGGTGTAGGTCCGGGCCCGCTCGAGACGGTAGCCCTCTGAGAGGGGATAGCCGGCGGCGATGACTTCGCCCGGCTCCACCGCAATGAAATCAGACGCCCGCACCGGCGCCAGGCGTACGCGCTTCCCAAAAGGCAGCTCGCGGGTCGGATCTTCGCCCGGTCGTGCTTCGAGCACCCGAAGGCGGACGTCCCCGAGCGGGGCGACGGCAAAGCGAATGGGAACGTAGACGTTTCCGGTCCCCAGGTAGCCGAGTCGCAAGCTGAGGACGACCAGCTCGTCCACCGTCGTCACCGGCGCTACGGAGACGCCGAACGCAAACTCCTCGGAAGGGGACGCCGCGGTCACGAGGGAAGCTCCCCCGCATCGTACGAAGCGCGGGCTTCGGGCGTCATGCCCTCCTTCGCCGCCTCGTGTTGCCGCTCGACGTGAGCGCGTTCCTCGGGCTGCTCATCGAGCCCGGTGTTGGGGGCGGCGGCCAACTCGGCCTCGTAGGCCCGCGCTTCGGCGGCTCGAGCGGCATCCTCGCCCGGGGGCCACGACGTGTGACCCGCGTCGCGAAGGGTCCGGGCGAGCCGTGCCATCGTCGCGAGATGAACGACCGACGAAGCGAGCCCGGCTGGACTCGCCGCCCGGCCCACCCGGGCATGACCGTCGATGTCGACCGTCCCCCCCGGGCCCTGATGGGGCGCATACTGGAGACTCGCGACGTCGCTGACGTCGATGTTCATCGCCCGCACCGTGAGGTCGATCGCGAGGTCGACGTCGTTGTCGTTCAGGGCCGCTTCGATGGCGGCCCGTTGGGGACCGGTGGCTCGCTGCGCCGCGGTGACGGGGGCGGGCATCGCGACCGGAGGCTGGCCCTTCCGGTCTCGGTGGGGACGGTCACCGTCGCGCCCCGGGTTGAGTTTGACGTGGGGGCCTCCGTAGAGGGCGACGTCGTCGGCGACCGAAGTGAGCTTGATGCGGCCGTTGCTGACGAGGCTGATCTCGCGGTCGGCCTCGATGCGGATGTCGGGCCCGTCGAGGGTGATCGTCGCTTGGCCGGTCGTGAGCCGAATCTTCCGGTTGACCATGTCGATCTCGGTCGGGGGGAGATGATGCGTCGCCTGCGCGGGCATGCCGTCGCCCGCCTTGAGCCGTCGCGTCGGGCTCGCCGCGAGGGCGAGCACGTCGCCCAGGGCCCTCGGCATGAAGGGGTCGAGCCGACGGAACGATCCCTGGAGGTGGCGAAGGATGGGGGTCTCAGCCCGAGACGTGCGCGCGAGAAAGTCACTGAGGGCGTTGAGGGCACTGTCGCGGAGGCTGAAGCTCCCGGCGGCTTCGGAGGGCGCACCCGAGACCGGCCCCAACATGTCGCCCACCGGCGTGTCGAGCACCTCTCCGAGCCCGTCGGCCACACTCTCGCCCATGCCCGGAGCCATGCGTAGCGTCATCCGGCTCCCGACGAAGGTCTTGTCGTAGTTCCCGACCCGGCTCGTGCGGTCGGTGACGACGTTCGTCGTGTCGCTTTTGCCGACGGTGAGGGTCCGGTCGCGAACGACGACGGTCGTGTCGTCACGACCGACGGCGCGCCCTTCGTCGCGCCGCACCTGCTGGATACGGTCCTGGCCGATCGCGCTGTGCTCGTCGCGATGCACGACCTTCGTACGGTCGTGTTGTACCGCCGTGATCTCGTCGCGCCGAACGACGCTCGTCCGGTCCCGGCCGATCAAGACCGATTCGTCTTCCTTGATGAGCTTGGCCCTATCTCGTTCGGCCTGCACGTAGATCAATTCGCGTTCCTTTTGGTCCTCGAACTTGATCTCGTTGTAGTTGTTGCCGTCTCCGCCCGGGGTGGTGTCGGTTCGCCAACAGCTCACCGTTTTGTGGTCGGGCAACTTGTACGGCACACGCTGGAGCGCGTTGTAGACCCGGCCGACGATGATGGGGCTATCGACGTCGCCGTCGAGAAAGTCGACGAGGACCTCGTGGCCGACGCGCGGAATCACCATCATGCCCCACCCGGTGCCCGACCAGCCCTGACTCACCCGCATCCATATCGAGCTTTCCGGGTCGTAGCCGCCGTGACGATCCCAATGAAACTGGACGCGAACGCGACCGAATTCGTCGACATAAATCTCTTCTCCCTCGGGGCCCACCACGATCGCGCTCTGGGTGCCCAACACGCGCGGCTTGGGCGTCTCCCGCGGGGGACGATAGGGATGCGAGGCAAAGGTCCCCTCGACGAGATGCGACCACTCCTCGCCGATGTCGCCCGAAAACACGGTGCCGAGCACCAGCAACGGGTGGTCGGCCCCGAGGTCGCTGCGCGGATGGTCGAGGAGCGCGACGACGGAGCCGGGGGCCAAATCGAAAGCGTTGGTACGAAAGCTGACGCGACGCTTGTCGTGGCGGAGCGCATCGAGTCGTCGCTGCGCCTCGGACGCGCCACGAGCCTGGGAAAAGCGGGCCGCCGCGAGGTCGTCGGCGACCGGCGTCCCGCCGTCGGCTGACGACGCTTCGGCGAGCATCTCGCTGGGTCGATAGAAATACTGGTCGTACTCGCCCTCTTCTCCCGGAGCCGGCGTGGGCGATGACGCGAAGAGGGGGAAACGAGGGCGGCGAAAGTCGTAGTCGCGAAGGGTGACGCGGCCGGGGCGGGTCGTGTGTTCGACCCGGACGCCGTTGGCCCAGTCGACGCCCGAGCGATGCGCTTCGTCGATTTGGTCGACGAAGGCGACGGGGGGCGTACGCGGCGCGTTCTGGTGGGGGCGATCGTCGAGGACGAGGCGACTGTCGTGCGCGCCGTCGTGCTCAAAGTAGAACGCAATGCCCGCTTCCTCGAGCAAACGAGAAAAGAACGTGAAGTCCGTCTCGTCGTACTGTACGCGGAGCTCGAGGTTGGGATAGTCCGCCGCCTGAATGCGCCAATCTGCGGTGACCTTCCATTCATCCAACAGGCGGCGGGCGATCTCGGGAATGGATACGTGCTGGAAGTGTCGGTTGTTTCGCCGTTGCGTCAACAGCCACAGCCGCGGCACCACCGTGGCTTCGTAGCCGCTCAAGCCCAACCGGGTCCGTTCCACCCGTGTCTGAGCGATGCTTCTGAGAACCCCGGACCATCGACGCGGCTCGCTCTCGACGAAGTGGCCGGAGATGGATAGGGTCGCGGTCTTTCCCACGATCGACTCCAAATCGATGTCGCCATCCTCGGCGAGCAACGAGAGGTGGATCGAGAAGATGTCGCTCATTCTCTGCTCGACCCGAAAGGTTCGCACTTCGAGCCCCACGCGCTCGGCGACGAGAAGCTCCGCGTTCTGGCGCATGTCGTTCTTCGTCATCCTCGAGGGTCCATGGCTGAGCTTCGTTCACGGGCGATACCGAGGACGAACAAGGCGAGGGTGGCCCCTTCGCTGTCGTCCTGCCGAGGGAGCACCTCGACCACCAACCGTGCGGGGAACGACAGGCACAGCGGGAGGAGGCCGGCGGTGGCCTCGGGGAGATACGCGACCATGGCCCGACCCTTTCCGTGGTCGTGGCGCGTGACCTCCCCTCGAAGCCAAACGGCATCGCGCAACGGTACCCGGTCGTAGGCTCGCTCGAGGAGGAGACTACGGCGGGAACTGGCGGCGATGTAGTCGTCGGGCAGGCTCCGGTTCGACTGACGCCACGCCGCATGAATCCGTTCGGTCATGCGTCGCAGAACGCCACCATCAGCCACGACGTCGGCTTCGATGAGGCGGTCGGCGTGGGCGAGTTCGTCCGCGACAGGCTTGTGGGCCTGCGCGATCGTGCGCGCGAGGGCCGAGACCGCGGTGAGTTCACGCCGCGCGTCAAAGCCCAAGCGCAACGTTCCTTGGACCAGCGCCAACGGGGGGGGAGGGGATGCTTCGTCGCGAAGCGCTTCGTCGACGGCAAGCGCCAGCGCGGCGAGGTCGCCCGATACGGGACCGCGACGGAGGGCCGCCCCATACACAGACCGCGGCGAAGGGGCGGGGCGGTCACCCGGGGTCGTCGGGGCGAGCCGTCGACCGGGCCGGGCCGGCGCGTCACGCGGGGGTCTTTGGTCTTCGACCGCGGCGGAGAAGGTCTCGCTCGCGCCGACGTCGTCGGCCCGCGTCTCGTCGAACCACAAGAGCTCGAGCGCGGCGGGTCGCGCCTTGGGAGCCGTTCGCGTGGGTTCGGGGGCCGGGGGGGTGGGGGCGAGGTGAGGTTGAATCAGCGGGCGCGCCGCATCGGGCGCCGACGGTGCCCCTAAAGCGGCTCGCCACGCCAGTGGCACCGGAGCGGCGCGGTACCCGCCCCCCGCCGACGGCTCGGTTGGACGCGGGACTTCGCTCGAGGGGCCCGTGGGCACATGAGGACGGTTCAGGTGCGAAGAAGGCGCCGGGACGCGGGTCGGAGCGATGGAGGTCGGGGCCACCGGGCCCGGAACCGGTGGTGGCGGTCGCGACGGCGGGGAGCGAAAAGGTGTGGCCGGCTGCGTCATCGGCATCACCGGCATCGTCGTGGTCGTAGGGGCTCGTCGCTCGACAGGCCTCGGCGGAGGGGCGGGTACGCTGGGACGCCGCGCATCGCCGGGCGATGTGGGTCCAGGCCGCTCGTGAGGGTCGTCTGTCATCCGTGGCTAGGGCGGAGGCTTCCACCACCGTCGCACGACATCTACGACGAATGCTTGCTCGGACCAGGGGGCTGGCGGGCGGTGACAAATCGAGGTGGTCAGGACCGCCACCGGCGCCGACGCACAACCCAGACGAGGCCAAGCAGGAACCACGCCGCGGGAAGCTCGCCGGCCGACCGGCGTGGGGGCCCGAGGCGACAGCTGCAGCCTCCGGTCGCTTCCACGTCGAAGGTGGCGTCGTTGGCGCCGGCGCCCATGCCTCCGACGCCGGTCGTGCCCACCCCCGGGCCCATGTTGCCGCCGGCCGCGCTTCCCCCGCCGATGCTCGTCGCACCCCCGGCTTCGCCGGTGGACGCCCCGCCTCCCCCGACCCCCGCGCCTCCGGACCCGCCGGTGCCCGTCATCGTGTTCTGGTCGATGGTGCACAGGGCGGAGCAGCCGTCGTTCGGCACGAGGTTGCCGTCGTCGCAGGCTTCTCCTGCGGTCGGGTTCAGCACGCCGTCACCGCACTCCGCGGCAGTGCAGTCCGCGTCGCACGTGGCGGTCTCGCCGGGGACGCCGTTGCCGTCGCCATCACAGATTTCGTTGCCGACCACGAGACCGTCGCCGCAAATCGGGCTGCACACGTTTCCGGGGCATTCCCACCCCGGGGTGATGGAGCAGTCGCTTTCGCACCCGTCGGCCGCGACGAGGTTTCCGTCATCGCAGGCCTCCGGGACGTCGACCACCGCGTTGCCACACGGGTCACAAGCGTCACCCTGACCGTCGCCGTCGGTATCCGTCTGGTTCGGGTTGAAGACGTTGGGACAGTTGTCGGTTCCGAAGGGCGGGCTGTCGAGGAGGTCGTCGTCGGGGTCGGCGTCGAAGAGCCGGAACGACTCCGAGAAGGCGATGACCGCCGCGCTCTCGGCGGCATGATTGCGCTCCCCGTCCACGCAGCGGTCCTCGTCGACCGTGAGCTCGACCGACGTGGTGGTGGGCGCACTGTATCGAAGCCAACCGCCGTCCGCTTCGTTGCGGGTTTGAAGTTGACCCAACAGCAGGGGCGCCGACGGGTAGGTATTGACGAAGTTGATCACGGTGTCGCCGTCGTCCCATCCCTGGATCGTGGCGCCGGTGGCGATCGTCTCGAAGGTGATCGCCTTCTGGTCGTCGTCCGTGAAGCTCCCTTGGAGCCCCCCCTCCATCACCAGCCAGCCCACGGTCTCGTCGAGCGCCGGGGCCACGGTGGTGCATTCCGACCCCTCCAGCGCCAGGTCGAAGCTGGTCGCGGTCACGTTGGTGACCGTCACGCTGAGCCAGGGGACCGAAGGGGCGCTCGGTACGTTGCCCGTCTCGTTCGCGTCGCCTTGGATCTGCGCGATGACGACCGGATTGGTGAAGGTCCCCGGGAAGTTCACCGTGATCGGGGACCCGCCCGCCGACGACACGAGCGCGGTGAGGTCGGTGCGTCCCGCCACGAGCGTCACCGCGTTGGGCAAGGTCCACTGACCGAGCTCCACGGCCACGTACGCGACGTCCATCGCGATGTGGGGACCGTCTTCCTGCGGCGGCTCCGCGATCGTCGTTTCGAAGCCTCCCGTGGTCAGGTTGCGCATGCGGAAGTCGGCGGGGTTGCTGCCATTCTTGTTGGGCAGCAGAAACACGACCGGGTCGTCGAAGGTCGACTGGAAGGTGAGCTGGTTCCATACCGGCTGCGTGTAGGTGTCGGTCTTGGTGAAGGTGGCGCCTTCGAGCCGAAACACCTGGGCGGAGGCGGGGCGGGCGATGCCGCCGAGAACCCCCGCGGAGACGAGACCACCGAAGAGGAGCGAAACCGGACGCGGACGGCGAAGCTTCATACTCCCATGAGATAAATCAGACTCCACGACCGAGTGGCAAGTCTTCGCGGTGATCAGCGCGGAAAGTGGGGCACGGTGTCGATGACCGCGGTCGATTCGAGCGACACCCAAACCACGAAGCCGACGTACATCGCGAGCAGCAGCCAAGCCTCGCGCACCGAGAGACGCATTTCGGTGCGCATCGCGAGAAACAGAACCAACGTGGCCACTGTCAGCGCGGCCATCATCGGTACCGCCAGCGAAAAGTCGATGAGGGCGGTGCCGGCGATGAGCACGCCCACCGGGATGCACACCAACAGATCGAAGATGTTGCTCCCCAAGACGTTGGCGAGGCTGGTCACGGCCTTGCCGCGTCGGGCCGCCCGCACGCTCACGAAGGCGTCGGGGATGCTCGTCGCGGCGGCGAGGACCGTGATGCCCCAGAGAAAGGATGGCGTCCCGAGACGTTCGCCAAAGCCGATGGCGGCGACGACGAGGGCTTCCACCCCGGCGACGATGAGCGCGAGGCTGAGCCCAAGACGCAGCCACTCCCGCCCGGGCGAGACCGCGACATCCGGCTCGGAGCCCTCGTGGTCCATCGTGTCCTGCCACTGGACGAAGACGTAGAGCCCGTACATCGCGATGGGGATCACCGCGAGCGGTCGGGTCAGGGTACCGACGATGGCTTCGCTCCCGGCGGGGTCCCGGGCGGGGTGATAAATCGTCGCGAGGGCGAAGGTGACCAGCAGCACCGCGACCGCCAGCATGTAAAACTGGGCCTCTTTGTAAACGAGGTCGCGGTTGGCCTGGAGCTGAGTCCCCCCGACGACCCCGGCGAGGCCCGGGATCACCAAAATGTTGAAGATGGCGGAGCCGACGATGGCGGCGACGCCGAGCTCGAATTGGCCGTGCACCAACGTGGAGATGACGGTCGTCGAGAGCTCGGGAAAGCTGGAGCCTACCGCCACCACCACGGCCCCCTGAACGACTTCGGGGAGGCGGTAGTGGACCGCGAGCCGCTCGGCCGCGGTTTCCAGCAGGCCGCTGCCCTTCCAAACGAGGGCGGTGCCTACGAAGACCAGCAGGATGTAGGCCGCCATCGTCATCGGCGCCGGATTCAAGCACACTTGCCGTCCGAGCGCGGCCCGGATGGGGAGGAGGAAATCGGCCAACTTCTCGTGTAGCGTTGCGTGTCCCTGAGGTCCGCATGCACGAGGAAGAGAAGGACACACTCAAGGGCCACGCGTCTCCCGGGTCCTGGTCCGTCCCTCGTCTCACCTCGTTCGTTCGCCAGGCGATGACCCAAGCATCTCCCGGGCTCGACGCCGACGGGCTGCTCAGCCGTGCGTTGATGGCTTCGGGACTCGACCAACTGCCTCCGGGGGCGGCGGCGCTGAGCGGCTTCGTGTTGGGGCCGCTGCACGACGGGCTGGCCGCCGCGACGACGCCCGAGACGGCGGCGCGGGTGGTCAAAATTCTGCGCCCCATCCTGCGGAGGCGTTCCGAGCTCGAGTTCTCGGTCCACCTCGACGCGGAACGTGCCCTCGTGCTGGTGCTCGCCGACGACATCATCGTGCGGGCTCAGACGCTCGCCATTCTCAACGCCGCCGGCTACCAGGGGGTGAGCGCCCCCGACGCCAACGTCGCGCTGGCGCTCAGCGTGCGCTTTCGCCCCGATGTCATCGTGAGCGCCGTGGACCCCGCCGTCGACGGGGGCCGCTTGGTCGGATTGCTCTCGGTCGCGTTTGCCGACGCGCCCCCTCCGCTGGTGTTGGTGACGGACGGTCCGCAGGACCCCACCCTCGTCGCTGGGCTCACGGTGCTCCGCAAGCCGATCCGACGCGACCTGCTGCTCGCCGCCGTCGACCGGCTCGCGGGCGCCCGCCGTTCTTCGCTCACCGGTTGACGTCGACGGGTCGCGGGAGCGCCCCGCCGGCGGAGGCGGTCACATTTTGGCCGGCGGGTTCTGCGCGGTCGTGTCGGCGCCTTCGACTTCCTCGGCCTTTTTCTTGAGCGCGGCGATCGTTTCCGGCGTGGGCGCGTTCCAATGTCGATCGTGCACGTACAGGTACATGACCGCCATCGAGTCGTGGTCCTCGTCGGTGGTGTTGTTGTACACGCTTACGAGCTCGTACTCGTGGTCGGCGTACAGGGGCAGTCCTTCGGGACTCGAGAAGTAGTCGATGTGCTCGAGACCAATGGCGCCTTCTCGCTGGCGGGTCTTTGCCTTGAAGACGGTCTTGCCCGCCGTCTTGTCGATGAGTTCGAGCGATTCCGCGAACGGGTGAAGGTGCACGGCGATGTAATGAATGGTCGTGTCGAACTGAAGCTGGAGAAACTTGGTGACGATGCTCCGATTCTCCTCGCGGCCCGGCTTGACCACCCAGTGCCCCGTGAACTTTTGCCCGAATTGGTCCTCGTCGAAATCGTCTTTCACGGCGGGGAGACCCACCGAGCATCCGGCGTGTTCGTGCGCGTGCTCCGCCCCGTCGTCCTTCTTTTCGTCGGAGTAACCGTAGTTGGCCGGCTTGCCCTCCAGCGACTTGAAGCCCTGCACGGCGGCTTGGAAGAGGGGCCGCATCTCGTGGGTGACGTCGCGGTCCCGCACGAACTCGATGGTGACTTTGTGACGGACGTTCAGGTTCTCGGGGTCATCGAGGTTCAGGTTGAGCACCTGGGTCACGAGGTCGAGCTTCTGCGTGCTCATCACCGGGATGCCGAAGCCCTTGGGAAAGTCGATGTCCTGTTGCCCCTGCGACAAGGTGAAGAGTCGCCCCGACATCGATGCGTCGCTCTTGAACGCCTCCCAGTACTCCCGGGCGTTGAAGTCGAGGTTGGAGTGGCACATGAACTCCTGGGAGACCTGCTTCTCGCCCTCGGGGTCCATGACGATGGCCTCGTAGCCCACGATCCAGAGCAGCTCGGGCTCGGCGCCATCGAGCAGCGCCACCTTCTGCATGCTGCTCGGGCCCTTCATCGAAGGGTACTTCTTGTCGATGTGGTAGGTCTGCGACAGGACCGTGCGCTCGTAGACTTTCGGCTGGGGCCCGTCGGTCATGGGCGGCATCAGCGAGGTCTCGAGACGCTTGGCCTTGGTCGACCCACACGCGGTCAGCGCCAACAGCGCCGCCCCCGCGACCATCCACTTCATCACGGTTCGCATGGGTGCGGAGCCTAACCCACTCTTCGGGCCGGCGCATGGGCCCCGCCGGCGCACGGGCCGGGACGCCGCCGTCGCGGTATGGTCGCCGGGTGAGTCCCCTCGTGTCCACGGGGCTGCTCGTGGGAGCGGCCTATCTGAGCGGCGCCGTACCCTACGGACATCTCATCGCCCGCGCGCGGGGCATCGACATCCGGGCGGTCGGAAGCGGCAACATCGGGGCCACCAACGTGTCGCGGGCGCTGGGTCGGGGGTGGGGCGTGGTCGTTCTGGTCCTCGATGCCCTGAAAGGCGCGGTTCCGGTCGGCATCGCCGTCTGGACCGCCGGCGCGGGGCTCACCTCGCCCCTCGGGGTCACCGCGGCGGGGCTGGCGGCGGTCGTCGGTCACTGTTTTCCCGTGTGGCTCGCGTTTCGGGGGGGCAAAGGCGTGGCGACGTCGTTGGGGGTGTTTCTGGTCATCGATCCCGTCGCGGCCGCTGCGAGCGCGGTGGTCTTCTTCGCCACCTACGCCCTGACCCGAACCGCCTCGGTGGGGTCTCTGGTGGCCGCGACCCTCTTTCCCGTCATTCTCTGGGCGCGAGGTCGCCACCTCGCCGAGGTTGGCTTTGCGGTGCTGATCGCGCTCATCATCATCGTTCGGCACCGCGACAACCTGGCGCGCCTGCGACGCGGCGAGGAGCATCGGGCGTGACGTCGACGTCACGCCCCGCCGACCGGAGTCCCGACGCGCCGACGGAGTACCTCGGGGGATGCCACTGCGGTGCGGTTCGATTTCGACTTCGCGTACGCCATCATCGCGCGCTCGCCTGCAACTGCAGCGTCTGCGCCAAAAAAGGCATGGTGAATTACATCGCGGCGGCCGAGGACTTCACGTTGTTGCGCGGGGCGGACGCCCTCGCGACCTACCGGTTCCACACGGAAACGGCCCGTCATCACTTTTGTCGCACGTGCGGGATTCATCCGTTCTCGCGCCCGCGGTCCCACCCCGAGCAGTACGACGTGAACCTCCGCTGTCTCGACGGCGACGCCCTGTCGCGCTTCGCGGTCGAGCCGTTCGACGGCCAAAACTGGGAGGCGAGCGTCGGGCGCATCCGCTGACCCCGAGAACGTGGTCGCTCGGGGTTGACGAACGGGTCGCAGACCACAAGACCGATAGGGTACGCGGCGCGAGGACGGAAACCGACCCCGCCCCCAGGACAACCACCCACCGAGGAGACCTTGATCGTGGCCTACGTCGTCGGAGACCCCTGTGTGAAGTGCAAGTACACGGATTGCGTCGAAGTCTGTCCGGTCGACTGCTTCTACGAGGGGGTCAATACGCTCGTCATCGAGCCCGACGAGTGCATCGACTGCGGCGCCTGTGAGCCCGTCTGTCCCGCACAAGCCATCTTCGACGAGGACGACCTTCCCGCGAAGTGGGCGTCGTACCGGGAGATCAACGCGGTCTTCAGTGGGGCCAAGGAGCCGGCCGAGGCCGACACTTCGGACTGGCCCCGTCACCTCGTCCACGCCATCAACGACGCGAGCTTTGCGCCGTGGCCGGGCATCGCGTCGCGCCGCGAGCCGATGCCCGACGCCGACGACGTTCAAGACGAAGAGGGCAAGGTGGCGCAGTTGGACCCGGCGCCCGGCGCTGGTGACTGACGGCTGGTGACTGGCCGGCTGGTGACTGGCCGGCTGGTGACTGGCCGGCTGGTGACTGGCCGGCTGGTGACTGGCGGCTGGGCGGCTGGCGGCTGGCGGCTGGCGGCTGGCGGCTGGCGGCGGTGTCCCACGCGTCGGTCATCTCCATGATTTCTCCACCGGTTGGCCTTCCTGTCGCCTTGGGGGACGACGACGCTCTTGCGCGTGCCCAACACCACGCACCGATCCCGATCTCGTTGGCGACGATGGGGGGGGCTTCTGGCCCTGTTCGTCGCGCTCGTGACGCTGGCGGCGCGTGGATTGGACGCGTACGGCCAACGACGGCCCTCGGGGCGATTCGACGCCATCGTCGTCGCCGGATGCCGCCTCATGCCCGACGGTCGTCCCGGGCCCGCGCTCGCGCGCCGCACCGAGCTCGCCCTAGACCTCTACCGGGCCGGGGTCGCCGACCGCATCGTCTTCACCGGCGGCGTCGGCGATGAAGGCAAGCTGAGCGAGGCCGAGTCGGCGGCTCGCTACGCCCGACGCTTGGCGCCGGATGCGTCCATCTTGCTCGAACCCCATTCCACGAGCACCGAGGAGAATGCGCGGTTCGCGGCCCGGCTTCTCGGCCCGGAGAGCCGGGTCGTCGTCGTCAGCGACGCGTACCACGTGTTTCGCTGCCGCCGTGTGTTCGGCCGCTACTTTCGACAGGTGGTCGGGGCGGGGTCCCGGGGGGCGCCGTGGCCGCGCGTCAAAGGCGCGCTGCGCGAGGTGCTCGCCGTCGCCGCGTACGCAGCACTGGGCCGACTATGACGCTGGAACGTGAGCCACGGTAAACATCCCCCGCGCCCCGCGCCGGGTCAGTCAGTGCCGTAAGCGGCGAGAAACACGCGCACTGTTGCGGCGGCGGCGTGGTCGATCTGGTCCTTCGACGCCGGCTGCGCGATGCCAAAAAGACTTCGCTCGAAGTGCTGGGCGCGACACAGCGCACGAAACTGACCGGCCGCCTCGTCGAGATCTTCGATGCGGAGTTCGCCGCGAGCTGCCGCGTCGCCGAGGAGGCGGCGCAGATGGCGGTGGGTCAGGGCGGGACCGGCATCGTAGAGCGCCTGTCCGAGCTGCGGAAAACGCTCGATGTCACCCAAGACCACGCGAAACAGCCGCACCATCTCCGGCGAAAGAAATAGCGCCACGAAGTGGGTCGCCACCTCTCGGAGCGCTTGTTCGATCGAGAGAGACGCCAGTTCCGGCTTGAAGGCGCGCGCGGCGATGGCGTTGCACTCGGCGTGCAACACCGCCTGGAACAGCGTCGCCTTGTCGGGAAAGTAACTGTACAGCGTCGCTTTCGACACCCCGGCCGTACGCGCGATGGTGTCGACCCCGACCCCGCTAAACCCGTGGGCCATGAAGACCCGACGGGCCCCGTCCAGGATCTGCTGCTCCTTCGCTTCTGTGGCGGCGCGGGCCGGCGTTGGGGCCTCGGGCTGCACCTCTCCCGCCATTCCGAAAGTGTCGGCACCGTCACGAGCCCTGTCAAACCGCTGACCCCTGACGCTCGTGGGTCGCGCCGAGCTTGACGCGTCTTCGCGATGCGGTCATTGAACCGAACAGTTCAGTTCAGATGTTTTGCAACCGACAACCCCAGCCGTGTCTCCCGCGGCTCGTCGTGATGGCTTTCCTGGTCGGAGGCGGCGTCCTCGGGTGTCGCGCCGACGCCGAGCCACGACCCGTCCCCCCGCGGCCGGTCGCGTGGACAACCGTCGGCCGTGGAGACGCCACGCAGACGCGTCGGTTCGCCGGTGTCGTTCGGGCCGCCGCGCGGGCCCAACTGAGCTTCAGCGTGCCGGGTCGAATCGCGCGGATCGGGGTGGACGTCGGCGAGACCTTCGCCGAGGGGGCCGTACTCGCCGAGCTCGACCCGGCCAAGTTTCGTCTCGAGGTGGCTTCCCATCAGGCCAACGTGGCGCAGACCCGGGCGAGGCTGACGGAAGCGGAGGCGACCCTCACCCGGGTGCAGACCCTCATCGCGGAGGGCGCCGCGACGCCGGCGCAACGCGACGCTGCCCTCGCCGCCCGTGACGCGGCCCGTGGCCAGCTCGGCTTGGCCTCGGCGAGCCTCGGCCTTGCCGTCGAAAATCTGCGGGATGCGACGCTCCGCGGCCCGTTCTCAGGGGCGGTGGTGCGCCGTCACTTCGAGCCGTCGCAGGTGGTGGCGACGGGGCAACCCGTTCTCACCGTCCAGGGCGAGGGACGTGGGCTCGAGGTCGTCATTTTCGTCCCGGAAACCATCGTCGCTCGGGTCGTCGTGGGCGCGTCGCTTCCCATCACGCCCGCGGCGGCACCGGGGACCGAGGGGCGCGCGGAGGTCACCGAGATCGGTGTCGATGCGACGGCGGCGAATGCGTTTCCCGTCACGCTCGAAGTTAAAGAGGCGGGCGGCGTCCTGCGCCCGGGAATGACCGTCGAGGCGACGCTGGCCCTACCTCGGACGGGGGGAGCCACCGAACCAAGAGCCCCCACGGTGCCGTGGTCGGCCTTGCTCGCCGGTCCGAACGACACCCACTTCGTGTTCGTCATCACCGCGGAAAACACGGTTGAACGACGCCCGGTGGTGGTGGCCGACATCGAGGGTCCGGTGGCCACCGTCGGCGATGGCCTCCGGGCGGGTGAACGCGTCGTCAGCGGTGGCGTCTCATTTCTCGAAGATGGTCAAGCCGTTCAGCTCCTGGGCGACGGCGTCGCTCGCTATAACCCCTGATCGCCAGCAGCTCCCGTGAACATCTCCGAGGTCGCATATCGGTATCGCGCGGTCGTCTATCTCGCGGTGGCGGCGGCGATGATCTTCGGTGCCGTCAGTTACTTCACCCTGCCGGCCCAGGAAGACCCGATTCTCACCATCCGTCGGGCGGTGGTCGTCACCAATTACCCGGGGCTGTCGGCGGAGCGGACCGAGCTTCTGATCACGAAAAAGCTCGAGCAGGCGATTCGCGAGGTACCGGAAGTCGAGGAGATTACGTCGGTCACGACGACCGGTTCCTCCGTCATTCACATTCAGACCTACTTCCGCTTCACGGACCTCGATCAGATCTGGGACGAGGTGCGGGAGAAGATCGAGGGCGTGAAGTCATCGCTCCCCGAGGGCACCCGCGACCCCGTCCTCAACGACAATTTCGGTGATGTCGCCATCCTCACCGCCGCGCTTACGGCCCCCGGATTCGAAACGCGTGAGATCGCAGACATCGCGTCCCATCTCCGCGACCAGCTCTACGGTATCCCCGGTACGAAAAAGATCGAACTCCACGGCCTGGAGCCCGAGCGCATTTACATCGAAATCTCGAATGCGCGCCTCGCCGAGCTCGGCATGACTCCGGGGGCCCTCGTCGGCGTACTGCGGGGTCAGAACATCATTCGTCCGGGCGGGGAAATCGATGCGGGCCGGGCATCGTTCATCGTCGAGCCCTCCGGCGACTTCGAGAGCCTCGAGGACATCCGGCGCACCCTCATCCGCGTGCCGGGAGGCAACGAACTCTTCCAGTTGCAAGACGTGGCCGAGGTGCGCCGGGGCGTGCTCGATCCGCCCCACCGCCTGGCCTACTTCAACGGGACGCCCGCCGTGATCCTCTCGGTGGCCATGCTCCCTGGCGAGCGCGCCCTCGACTACGGCGCCCGGGTCAAAGCTCGCCTCGAGGCCCTGGAACAGACCCTCCCCGTCGGCTTTTCCCTCGATTTGGTGACGTATCAACCCGAGCAGGTGGCCAACGCGGTGTACGGGGTGACCGAGAACGTGCTCCAGACCCTCGCCATCGTGCTCGCGGTGGTCATCTTGTTCCTGGGGGTACGCACGGGGCTCATCGTGGGCGCCATCGTCCCGGCCGTGATGCTCGTGACGTTGGCGATCATGGGCGCCTTCGACCTCGCGCTGGAACGCATGAGCCTCGCCACCCTGGTCATCGCGCTGGGGCTCCTCGTCGACAACGGCATCGTCATCGCCGAGGATTTCAAGCGCCGCTTGGAGGAGGGCGCATCGCGGAAGGCGGCGCTGCGCGCGACCGGTTCGGAGCTCGCTTTTCCCCTCTTGTCGTCTTCCCTGACGTCGGTGCTCGTGTTTCTTCCGTTGATGCTCGCCGAGCACGGATCCGGGGAATACACCCGATCGATATCGCTTCTGATCCTCATCACCTTGCTCACGTCGTGGGTGCTGGCGATGACGGTGACCCCGCTGTTGTGCTTTCGGTTCGTCCGGGTCGCCTCCGCGGAGGCGGGGCCGAGCCTGAGCGACCGTGTCTTCGCGCGCCTCGCCGCCGCGTACGCGGTGGTGATCCGGCGCTCGTTGCGTTCTCGAAGGCTCATCGTCGCGTCGACGCTCGTGCTTCTCGTCGGCGCGGGGGCCGCAATGACCCGGGTACCGCAGAAGTTCTTTCCCGACTCGGACCGCCCTCAGCTGCTCGTCTACCTCGACCTTCCCGCCGGCGTGACGTCACGGGCCACCGACGATGCGATGAAGCGACTGATGGCGGCGATGGAGAATGATGAGCAACTCGAGGCCATCGAACACCACGCCGCCTACGTCGGGTTCGGGGGCCCTCGCTTCGTGTTGTCGCTGACCCCGGCCGACCCGGCGCCCAATCGGGCCTTCATGGTCGCGCGCGTCGATGACGTCGCGCACCTAGAGGCGACGATGGTGGAGCTGCGTCGCCTCATCGCCGTCACCCTCCCCGAGGCACGGGCAGAAGTGACGCGCATGTACCTCGGCCCGAGCGATCCGGGCGTGGTGCAAGTCCAGGTCAAAGGCCCCGACCTGGACTTCGTTTTCGATACGGGGGGGCAGCTCGAGGACATGCTCCTCGCCATCCCGGGGACGGTCCACGTGGCATCGAACTGGGAGAACCGCACCACCAAGCTCGACGTGGTCGTCGACCCAGCTCGTGCCCGTCGGGCCGGCGTCTCTTCGGCCGAGGTTGCGGATGCGGCGGCCGGGTTCATCGGAGGGCGGTTCGTGAGCGAGTATCGCGACGGCGACGACGTCATCCCCATCGTCATGCGGGCCCCGGCGTCCGAGCGAAACGACCTCGGTCGCCTCGAGGACCTCATGATTCACCCGCAAGGGCCCGGCGCGCCGGTTCCTCTGGGCCAGGTGGCCGATGTGCGGCTGCGGACACAATACGCCAGCATTGCCCGCGAAGACCTCACCCGAACCCTCACCGTGACCGCGCGCAACGTCGCCACCACGCCTGAAGACCTCGCCCCCATCCTCGCGCCCCAGCTCGACGCGCTCCGAGCGAAGATGCCACCGGGCCACACCGTCGAATTCGATGGCATCGTGAAGGATTCGAAAATTGGCAAGGCGGCCCTGGCCTCCAACATTCCTCTCTGTTTCGGCTTGATGGTCTTGTTGTTGGTGACCCAATTCAACTCCTACCGTCGGCCTCTCATCATCTTTCTCACCATCCCGCTGGTCGTCATCGGGGCCGCCCTCGGCCTGCACGTCATGGCCTCGCCATTCGGGTTCATGGTCATTCTCGGCCTCTACGCACTGGCCGGGATCATCGTGAACAACGCCATCGTACTCATCGATCGTATCGACCTCGAACGCAGCGACGGCGGGCGCGGGCTCGACGATGCCATCGTCGAGGCGAGCCGTTTGCGCCTCCGTCCCATCCTCATGACCACCATCACGACCATTCTTGGGCTCATGCCGCTCATTCTCGTCCGCGACCCTCTTTTTTATGGAATGGCCGTGGTGATGGCCTTCGGGCTCATGGTGGGGACGTTTCTCACCTTGGGGGTCGTGCCGATCCTCTACCGGATCTTCTTCCGGCGCGACGCCGAGCCCGCGCTCGAGGGACAGGTCGCCTCATGAGTTGGCCGCGACAACCGAGGCCGGCTCGGCTCGGCGCGGCCATGGTGGCCGGATGGCTCGTGCTCGTTCCCCGTTCGGGCTCGGCCCAGCTGGCGGCGGCCCCCGACGACGACCCGCCCGCGCCGGCGTCGGCCGTACGGTCGTCGGGGCCGGCCGTGGAAGACCCGAACCGGCACGCACGCGCCCTGTTGGAACGGATCGACGCCCCGCTGGGGTTGAGGCTCGCTGAAGCCATCGCGCGGGCGGTGGCGCGGGCGCCCGCGGTCGCCCGCCAGAAGGCGACGGCGGAGGCGGCGGAGGCGGATGTCGACGCCGCCTTCGTCGGGCTCATGCCCCGGACGCGCGCCACCCTCAGCTACACCCACCTCAGCGACGTCGACAACCCGCCCCTCGGGCCGGCGCCGATCCCCGTCATTCGCAACAACTTCAGCGCAATGGGGCAGATCGAGTACTCGTTGTCCGCGCTGTTCCTGTCTGGGCTCGACGGGTACGCGGCGACCAAGCGACAGCGAGATGCCGAAGATCTTCAGGTTCGGGTCGAGGAAGCCGCGGTGGCCTTCGACACCCAGCTCGCCTACCTCGATGCGGTCGCCGCCGATGTTGATGCGCGCGCGCTCGGGTTAACGTTGGCGCGATTCCGCGCCTTCGAGCGACAAGTGGCGGCGCAACGGCGCGCGGGGACCGCGACCCAAGCGGACACGCTCGCCGCGTCGTCGCGCACGCAGCTCGCGCGCGCCGCGCTGGAGGGGAATCGTATCGAGCGGCGACGCGCGCGACGGGCGCTGCGGCTCCTCGTGGGGAAGACCCCACGGGGCCCCCGGCGTCGGGCGGTGCTCGTGCTCCCGGGGGCGCCCAAGGGCTCGGTGGACGCGTCCGTGCGGCTCGCGCTCGGGCGGCGGGTCGAGCCCGCGGTCGTCGATCAGCGCATCGCGGCGGCCGAGAATTTGCGCGAGGCGACATCGGGTCGTCGCTGGCCGGACCTTTCGGCGTCGGCGACCATGCGCAACGCCAACCCCAACCCACGGATTCTTCCCCCGGTCGAGGAGTTTCGGTTCGATTGGAGCGTGGGCGTTGCGTTGTCCTTCTCGCTCTCGAACCACTTTGCCGTCAAAGCGGAGACGGCCCGTGCTTCCGCCCAGGTGTC
Source organism: Myxococcota bacterium (assembly GCA_039027095.1). Lineage (GTDB taxonomy): Bacteria > Myxococcota_A > Polyangia > Polyangiales > Polyangiaceae > JAPYTK01. The sequence continues at coordinate 17,638 of JBCCLB010000031.1, read as the reverse complement.
GGCGCTGAAGGAGCAACGGGAGGACTTGCGCCGCGCGATCCGCAGGCAGGTCATCGATGCGCATGCGGCGTGGCGGTCGCTCCACGCGCAGCGCCAGCCCATGCACGCCGCCTACGTGGCGGCGGCCGAGGCCCACCGGTTGCGTGAGGTCGCGTACGCGGCCGGGACGGCTTCGTCCCAAGCGGTGTTCGACGCCCTCGACGAATTCCGTACGGCCGAGCAGCGCTTCGTGGGAGTCCTCATCGGCGAAATGAGGGCCAAAGCGCTGTTGCGATTCGCGGAGGGACGCCTCGGCTGGGCCCGGCCGCGCCAGCCGCGCTGATGGATTCGGGGTGGGCTCGCGTGGTCCCTGAGGGGCGCCTTCGCGCCGGAGCGGGCCTGGGGCTATCCTCGGAGATATGGGCAGGCGCTTCGTGGTCTTCGCCTTCGCCGCTGGTCTCGGGGGATGCATGCTGGCTTGGGGCGAGCTCGAGCCCCGGACCGACGACACGGCCGGGGTCAGGGCCCAGGGAGGGTCCGCCACCACGAGCGTCGCCCCTGACGGGGTCGGAGGCGCGCCGAACGACGTCAGGGGTGGAGGAGGGACACACCGGGCCGTGGGGGGAGGAGGCGGCGGGCCCGCCCCGTCGATACCCTTCGAAGATCTGTTCGACCGCCCCGATGGCCCCGAGGTCGGCAACGGCTGGGTGGAGAAGAACGCGGCGGCGTTTGGCTTGGTCGGTGGTCGCGCCGTCAAGCGTCTCACCACCCTGAGCTACCGGGACAACCTGGTGTACCGGCCGCTCTCGGAAGCGGTGCGCGATGTCGCGGTCAGCGTCGAGTTCGACATCCGGGGCGAGGTGCGCTTTCCCCAGATCTTCGCGCGCGTCCAGGGAGACACCATCGACGACGTCGGGGCGTACGACGGCTACCTGCTCTACGTCGCGGGCGACGCGAATTCGGCGGTGCTCGGCCGGCAGCGGGGGACGCCGTTTGTCGTCGCCCTCGAGACCCTCGCGCTGGCGGCGTCGCTCACCACGGGAGAGGGCTACCGTCTGCGGCTCTCCGCGACGGGCACCGCTCCCGTTCAGCTCCATGCGGCCGTCGACCAACGCGTCGGCCGCGCGTGGACGACGCTGGCGACCGTGAACCACGAGGATGGGTCGGATGCACGCATCGCCACCCCGGGCACCGTAGGGTTCTCGGGCGACGAGCCGGCGACGTACTCCTACGAGCGATTTCGCTACGAAGCGCTGCCCTGACCGGGATGTTTTGCCGTCTCGGGGTTGGCGTCCGCGCGCCCCGGAGATGCATTGGGGCATCGAGGGGACGTCAGGGGAGGGGCTGGGGGATGCACCGGCCTCGTTCGGCGGCGCATCGCCCATCGTATTCCCGGCAGAAGGTCGCGGCGCGGCAGTCGTCGTCGCTCCGCGCTTCGCAGCGCCCGTTCGCGTGGTAGCAGCGACCTTCGGTGCGGCAGATCTCGGCCGTCCGGCAGCCGGCGTCACCGTCGGGCCGACACACCGCCGCCGCGTCGCGGGACCACAGTCGGTCCCACCGGGGCGCGCACGCGCCGCGAGCCGCACAAGCCTCGGTCTGGGGACACCTCGCGCGCCAGTGGTCGTGACGGGCCGCGGCTCCCGACACGGCCAGGAGCAAGGGCAGACCGACGGCGAGGAGCGATGCGGCCAAGGCGAGCCAAGCGCGGCGGGGCGGCGCGAACGGGGGGACGGCGTCCACGCTCGACGCGAAGGCATCGAGATCGCGCTCGAAGGACGCGACCTCCGACCGGGTGGCGGGAAGGCGGTCGAGGCGCGTGCGAAGGCGGTGCCACCGGTCGATGAGCTCGGAGCCGGCTCGGGTCTCGAGTCGCAGGGCCCGCGCTTCCAGGGCGTCGCGTCGGCTTCGAAGGCGCTCCCGGATGACGGTAAAGTCGTCTCGGTAGGGCTGCATCACCTCGAAGCTACTGCCCGCCCTCGTGGATGCGCCTCACGCCTCATACCGCTTAAACCATAGCCTCGCGCGCCCATTCCCGCATCTGATCCAAAACAGGGAAACCGCGTCCGCCCGTGTCGCGATAACCCGACCGGCCACCTCGGGTGGCGATCGGTTCGTCGGCGGCGTAGCGTCACCGCATGCGTCCGGCGTGCGTCGTCATCTCCGTCGCGTTCTCGGCCGCGTGCGGGGGCGGGGCGCCGTCTCTCGCGGAGCAGTGGCGTATGCCACCGCGGCCCCCGTGGCCGACGACGGGCCCCCGCGAGCGCCCGCCCCCCTCTCCCGGCGACCTGCCCGAGGCGGGAGGATGGTCCCGACCGGACGGAGCGGGCGGGTTTTGGGCGCGCGACGAGACCGAAGCGGCCGCCCGGGCGCGCGATGCGTCACGCGGGCTGATCGTCGACTTCTACGCCGACTGGTGTGACCCCTGCCGGGCCCTCGATCGCGACGTATTCGGCGACCGTGAGGTCCTTGCGCAGGTGCGTCAGGGCTTCGTTCCGGTGCGCATCGACGTCACCGAATTTACCCGGCGCAATCGCGAACAACTCGAGCGCTACCGCGTCGACCAGCTGCCGGCCGTGTTCGTCTTCGGCGTGGACGGCCGTCTTCGAGCCCGTGTCGACGAAGCCATCGATGCCGTCCAGATGCTCGAGCTCCTGCGTCTCGCCCGGGAGGCGCCGGCGCGGCCAGAGCCGGCACCCGCGCGCCCGTCGGTGGCCCGAAGCCCCGTCGCACCCTGAAGACCCGCCGCTCGGGGGGAGGGGGGCGTACGACGCCGACCGGGGGAAGGCTCAAGGGATCGCGGAGGGGGCCGTTGATGACTCCGGGCCGGACCTTGGCGGGACCGGCCTCCCGGATGCGGGTCGTCTCCGAGACATGGGGTCGAGGGGCGGCGCGTCGTCTGCGGTCGTCGCAAGACCGGCACGAAGCCGGTGCGGCGTAACTCTACGAAGGAGTTTTTCATGTCACTCGTCATCAACACGAACGTCTCGTCTCTCAACGCCCAGAAGAACCTCAGCAAGAGCCAGGGAATGCTCCAGAAGTCGTTCGAGCGGCTCTCGAGCGGCTTCCGCATCAACACCGCGGCCGACGATGCGGCGGGCCTCGCCGTCAGCGAGTCGCTCAACGCGCGGGTACGGAGCTACGCGGTCGCCGAGCGCAACACGAACAACGCGATCAGCATGGCCAACACCGCGGAAAGCGGCCTCGGCCAGATCAGCGGCATCGTCGTCCGGATGCGTGAACTCGCGGTGCAGTCGGCCAACGGTGACCTCTCCAGTACCGACCGCGGCTACCTCGACACCGAGTTTCAGCTGCTCAAAGACGAGATCACCCGTCTCGCGGAAACGACCGAGTTCAATGGCAAGGAGCTCTTGGCCGGAACCGCCAACAGCATCAGCTTTCAGGTCGGCATCAACACCACGAGCTCCGACACCATCGCCGTCGAGTTCGGGGGAGTCTCGATCTCGAGCCTCGGATTGTCGGGGGTCGGGGTGAGCGGCGCCACCGCGTCGAATGCGACGTCGGCCATCGGTGCGATCGATACGGCGCTGCAGACGGTCAACACGCAGCGCGCCAAGTTCGGGGCCGCGACCAACCGGCTCAACATCGCGGTGAGCAACTCGCAGACCATCCGGACCAACCTCGCCGCGGCCAACAGCCAGATCCGCGACGTCGACGTCGCCGAGGAGACGGCGCAATTGGCGCGGTCCCAGGTGTTGCTTCAGGCGGGGACTTCGGTGCTCGCCCAGGCGAATCAGTCGCCGCAGACGGCGCTGTCGCTGCTGTAGCGCCGAGAAGTGGCCCTCACCGACGGCGGTGCTTCCCGAGGGGGAGGCGCCGCCGTCGCCGCTTTGTCGTCGGCCGCGTGCGCGAACCGCGGGGGCCCTCAAGTTCGACCTCGGGGCGCCGTTCGATCCTGACAAGCGGGGAACCCTGGCGGGACATCCCAACCCCCGCGTCAACACCATCCATCGCACGACGCGTTCCTCACGATGAGGGACGCGAGTGCATGCGCGCACCAAGAAGGAAATTGTGCCATGCCTCTCACGATCAACACCAACGTCGCATCCCTCAACGCTCAGAAGAGCCTCAGCAAGTCACAGAAGTCGCTCCAGCAATCGTTCGAGCGCCTCTCCAGCGGATTCCGCATCAACAAGGCGTCCGACGACGCGGCCGGTCTCGCGGTGAGCGAATCGCTGACCTCTCGCGTTCGCAGCTACGCGGTCGCCGAGCGCAACACCAACAATGCCATCAGCATGGCGAACACCGCGGAGGGGGGCCTGAGCGAGATCAGCGGCATCGTGGTCCGGATGCGGGAACTCGCGGTGCAGGCGGCCAACGGTGACTTGACCAGCACCGACCGCGGCTTTCTCGATACCGAGTTTCAGGCGCTCAAAGAAGAGGTGACGCGACTGAGCGAGACCACCCAGTTCAATGGGGTCTCGCTCCTCGGCGGCACGGCCAACAGCATCAGCTTTCAGGTCGGCATCAACACCACCTCCAACGACACCATCTCGGTCGAGTTCGGCGGGGTTTCGATCTCGAGCCTCGGTCTGTCGGGGGCGTCGATCGCGGGGGCCGGGTCGTCGAACGCGAGCAGCGCCATTACCTCGATCGACACCGCGCTCAACACGGTGAACACCACGCGGGCCCGATTCGGCGCCGCGACCAACCGGCTCGAGGTCGCGGTCTCGAACACGCAGACCATTCGAACGAACCTCGCCGCGGCCAACAGCGCGATCCGCGATGTCGACGTCGCATCCGAGACGGCCAACCTGGCCCGGTCGCAGGTGTTGCTCCAGGCCGGGACCTCGGTGCTGGCGCAGGCCAATCAGTCCCCTTCGTTCGCCCTCTCCCTGATCTGAGACCGGGCCTCGGGTGTCCCCCGAACCTGGAAGGAGTCTGACATGCGGACCTCGACCCCGTCCGATCGACCACGCGGCCGACCGCAGCTGCGGCTCGTGTCGTCCGCCGCCCCTTCCTCCCCGTCTCGGGCCGAGACGAACGCGAGCGATGCTCGCGTTCAGGTCACGATGGGCAACCAGCGGGCGGCCCGCAGCCGACCCGAAGACGTGGCGGAGGCCGAGGAGGTGGCGTTGTTGTTGCGCGCGCAACAACTGTTGGCCCGCGTGCTGCGGCGCGCGTGACTCGCGCGGCCTGGCGTCGGCGTCCCGGGGGGGGGCGCAAGCGCCAGCGCCGTTCCTCGACGAAGCGGTCCTTTGGGGGGGGGCGTCGCCTCACCACCCCGACCGACGGGCCCTCTCGTCGTCGGGTGATTACTCTGTCGCGGGTGAGCGGGACACGGACCCATCGGTTGATGCTGTGGAGCGCGGCGACCGACCGCACCTTTCGTCGGGTCGAAGAGACGCTGGTCGGGAAATGCATCCACTGTCGGCGTCGTCTCGCGGTGAGCCTGCGCGGCACGCCGGTCAGCGCCGCCACCCTCGAACACATTCTGCCGCGGCACCACGGCGGTACCGACGACCTGCACAACCTCGCGGTGGCGTGCAAGAGCTGCAACAACCTCAAGGGAAGCCGGCACGACCACCGGAGCGCCGATGATCCGGGACTGAAGCGGGTGGTGGAGGGACTGCTCGCCCGTCGTCGCGAGCGCTGGCGAGAGCCCCTCGCCGGGTTGGTGCTCCCTCCACTCCATTCCGCGCCCGAACCCGAGGCGTCGTTGCCGTCTCCCGCGGAGGCCCCTCCCTCGCGGCCCTCCCGGCGGGGCCGGGGCCGGGGGCGACGCCGACGTCGACGCGGTTGAACGACCTCCCGGTGGCGCGCGTCGCGTCGTGTTACTCCGACGCCATGCGCTGCGCCGTCCTCGTTGCCGCTGTCCTCGCCCTGGTCCTCGTCGGATGTCGCGGCACATCCCCGTCGCCGCCCCCTCCCGCGGTGACGCCCACCCCGCCGTCCCTCCCGCCCTCCTCCGAGCCGAACCCCACCCCGCCTCCCGGACCCCCGCTCGCGCGCCGCGACGACATCGTCGACACGCTTCACGGCGTCGAGGTGGCGGACCCCTACCGGTGGTTGGAGGATGCGGAGAGCGAGGAGACCCAGCGTTTCCTCCGTGCCCACGGCGCGTACAGCCGCGCCCAGCTCGATGGGCTGCCCGGGCGCCCGCAACTCGTCGCGCGCCTCGAGGCATTGAGCTACCTCGAAACGGTGAGCCCCCCGCGGCGGCGGGGAACGCGTTTCTTCTTCACCCGTCGCCACCGCGACAAGGAAAAGGCGGTGCACTATTGGCGTGAAGGGCGGCAGGGGACGGAGCGCGTCCTCATCGACCCGAACACCCTCAGCCCCGACGGGAGCACGTCGGTGCGGGGCCTCTCGGTGTCTTGGGATGGTCGCTGGGTGGCGTACAAGCAGTCGGCCAACAACGCCGACGAAGCCACCCTCATGGTCCGAGAGGTGGCGACCGGTCGGATCTCGGACGTCGACACCATCGAGGGGGCCAAGTACGCGAACCCGAGTTGGGACCGCGGGTCGCGCGGCTTCTACTACACGCGAATCCCCGTCGACCCGGCCATTCCGACCGCCGACCGTCCCGGCTTTGCAGCGGTCTACTACCACCGACTCGGGACGGACCCGGCCGACGATGCGCTCGTGCACGAAAAGACCGGAGACCCGCGCGTCTTCATTCAAGCGTCGGCCTCTCGCGACGGTGCCTACTTGTTCGTCTCCAAGTACTACGGCTGGGCCAAGACCGACGTCGTCTATCGCGACCTACGTCGGGGCGACTCGTCCTTTCAACCGTTGGCCGTGGGCCTCGACGCGAAGTTCTACCCCGTCCCGCACCGGGGGCGCATCTACGTGCTCACCAACCATGCGGCCCCCCGGTTCCGCCTGCTCGAATTCGACCCCCGGCGCCCCGCTGTCGACGACTGGCGCGAGGTCGTCCCGCAACACCCGACGGCGGTGCTCGAGCGGGCTCGAATCCTCGGCGGTCGCTGGGCGCTCACCTATCTCGATAAGGCCTCGAGTCGGCTCTTCTTTCGCAACCTCGCGGGGGACGACCCGCGCGAGGTCGCCCTTCCGGGTATTGGCAGTCTGATCGGACCGACCGGTCATCCCGACGACGATACCGCCTACTATGGCTTTTCGTCGTACATCACGCCCGTAACCATCGTGGAGACTTCGGTCACCCGGGGCGGCGCGAAGCCCTACTTCGAGCTCGAGGTACCCGCCGACCCCGCTCCCTATCTGGTCGAGCAGGTGCGCTACCCGTCGCGCGACAATACGTCGATCAGCATGTTCATCGTCCGTCGCCGCGACCTCGAGCAGAACGGGGAGACCCCTTTCCTCCTCCACGGCTACGGGGGATTCAACATCAGCGAGCGACCGCGCTTTCGGGCGTCGTACTTCGCGTGGCTCGAGGCGGGGGGGGCGATCGCGCTTCCGAACCTACGCGGGGGCGGCGAATACGGCGAGGCGTGGCATCGGGCCGGGATGCTCGATCGCAAACAGAACGTATTCGACGACTTCATCGCGGCGGCGGAGTGGCTCATCGACAACGGGTATACGTCCGCCTCACGCCTCGCCATCCGCGGCGGGAGCAACGGCGGGCTCCTGGTGGGGGCGGCGATGGTTCAACGACCGGAACTGTTTCGGGCGGTCGTGTGTGCGGTGCCGCTCCTCGACATGGTTCGCTATCACCGCTTCGGGTCGGGAAAGACGTGGATCTCCGAGTACGGCTCGGCCGACGAGCCCGGCCAGTTCTCCTTCCTGTACGCGTATTCCCCGTACCATCGCGTCGTCCCCGGCACGCGGTACCCGGCGCTGCTCATGCTCACCAGCGACAGCGACGACCGGGTCGACCCGCTCCACGCACGGAAGTTCGTGGCCGCCATTCGTCACGCATCTACGAGCGGTCGACCGGTCTTGCTTCGGGTCGAGGACAAGGCGGGGCACGGCGGGGGGGACAAGGTGGAAAAGCGCGTGCGGCAGCAGGCCGATACGTTCGCCTTCTTGAAGCGAGAGCTGGGCATGAGCGACACCCCCTGAAACCGGCGGAAACTGCCCCCGTGCGCCTCAAGTTCGTCGTGGGGGAGCCGTCCTGATCGGTCGAGGGGCATCGTGGCCGCCTCCGAGGTTCGAATCGACATGATGAGCATCTTCGACAAGATTCGCCGACCCACGCGGGTCCAAGACGTCCTCGTCGTCTCCTCGGCCCCGCCCCCCGTCGACACGCGCGGGCCCGTGGCGCATGTGTACCTCGCGATTCAGGGACCCCGCGCCCAGCGGCGCCTCCCCGCGCTGTCGGCGCCCCGGTTGCCGACGGACACCGAGTACTGAACGCTGCGCGGGTGTGGCGACCCGACGATGCCGCGCTGCTGGGGCGCATCGAAGCCGAACTCGTGTTCGCGGCCCTGTGGCGCCATGAAGCGGGGGAGGCGGCGCCGCCGCATCCTCGCGCGGCGGGGCTCGTCTCGCTCCTGAGGTCGCATCCCGGCGGGGAGGCCCGCGTCGCGCGGCTCGTCGGCGCGCGGCTGGAGCGGCCCCACGAAGCTCCGGCGGCGACGGACGACCTCGTCGGTTGGGTACGGAACCTTCGCGCGGCCGACACGCCTCCCCACCTCGCCCACCACCTCGCGCTTTTTTACCGACGGGTCGCGATGGCGACGGAAGGCGCGACCGCGCGCGCCGCGTGGCGCCGGTCGCTCGCCGCTTGGTTCGCGATGACCGAAGAGGGCGCCTACCTCCGGCGCGTCGGCCCGGCGGAAGCAGAGGCGTGGTCCGACGACGACGTCGACGCCCGGAGGTCGCTCGCCGCGCGTCAGCCCCTCGACGAACTCGGGCGGCGCGCACGCGAGGGGGCGGCCGCCACCACGGTCGAGGCCGCGGCGGCGTTGCGGGCGCTCGATGGCGTCGCCGTCGCCGTGGCCGAAGCCGGGCTTCCCGTTGCGCGGGGACGCGCGCTCGTCGCGCACGCGTCGCGCTTGCGGGCGGCCGCGGTCGAGGAGGCGCTCGCGCCGGTGGCCCAGCACGTGGCCGACATGGTCATCCGGGATGCCGTGGCGCGCGAGGGGCCAGCGGCGATGGCGCGCCTCGCGACCATTTGGCATTGGTCTCAGCGCGACGAGCACGTCGAGCGCTTCGCGGTCGACGAAGTCACCCCGCTGGCGTGGCGCATCTACCAGCGCGCTTCGGGGTTCGGTGCGCTTCCCGAGCTTCTCGCGCCGATCGTTCCGCTCGTGGAGGCGCTCGCCCGGCGGGTGGAAGCCGACCCGACCGCCGTCGCCTACGCCGCCCCCGTGGCGCAGATGTTCGTGTTTCGGTCGGAGATGGCGCGACCGCTCGCGCGGCGGATCGAGCTCGCCGAGCGCGCGGTGACGCTGTGTCCATCGCACCGCAACGGCCGGTTCGTGCTCGCGAGCCTCTTGTGTCGCGACGTCAAACGACAGTTGGACGCGGGATTCTGGCGGGTCGTCGACCGCGCGGCCATGGAGGCCACCCTGGACCGCGCCGCCACGCTGAATCCCAACGCGCGCGCCCTGGACGCCCTCCGCAAGCGCCTCGCGTCTCGTCCCCGCCTCCGGTTGTGGTAGGAGACGCGCGGAGGTTTGGGCACCTTGAAGAAGAAGTGGTCGAAGAATCCGGCGTCGGACCCATGGGCACGTATCTGGCGCTGCTGAGCGGCGGTCTGGTCGCGGGGGTGGGGCATGTCTTCTCCGGTCCCGATCACCTCGCCGCCGTGTTGCCGTTCGCGGTGTCGCAGCCCCGACGCGCGGTCCGCGTGGGCATCTCCTGGGGCCTCGGTCACGGCCTGGGCGTCGCGCTGCTCGGCGGCTTGGCGCTGCTGGTTCGGGAGTGGGTCGACGTCGAGGCGGTCTCCCAATGGGCGGAGCTCGCGGTCGGCGTGCTCCTCTTGTACCTTGGTCTGAGGGCGATCCGGGCGAGCCGGGTCCTGACGATTCACGACCATCCTCACGATCACGGTCACGGGCACGTGCACAGCCACGCGCACGTGCACTTCAACGAGGCCGACCACGAAGCCGCCCACGGACGGCCCCCCGTGCATCGTCGCCATCAGCACTCTGCGTTTGCGGTGGGCGCTTTTCACGGCGTCGCGGGGACGGCGCACCTCGTGACCATCCTCCCCGCCGTGGCGAGCGACGCGGGGCCCGCCGTGGCCTACCTGGTCAGCTACCTGGTGGGCGCCGTGGGGGGGATGGCGGCTTTCTCGCTCGGGGCCAAGGCCGCGGTTCGCGACCAGCGGCGGGTCCCGCGCGCCTTGCAGCTCGCCGGCATCACGGCGATCGCCGTCGGCGTCTTCTGGATCGTGCGTTCGCTTCCCGAGGTCTGAGGGTGGGGTTGGGCCGGTCGACCCGTCGTGACCTCGTGGCGATGGCCGCTTTCGGCCTCTTCGCCGGCTCGGTCGGCGGCGGGAGCATCGGCTGCGGAAGCGATGCAGCCGGTGAACCCTCGGCCCGCTACGCGCCCGGGACGCTCCCCCCGGGCTACGGTGCGGCGACCCCGGCCCCGCCCCAGCTCGGCTCGGCCGTCACGCCCTTCGGCGAGCTCCTCCAACAAATACCGATGCTCGCCGAATGGCCCCAGTTGCCCGGGTTGGACCAGCTCCCCGAGCTGTTCCCCCAGTGGCCCTGGCCCGCACCGTCGCCAGCGACCCAGCCTTCAGATGGGCCGTCGACTGGGCCGGGGGCGTGGCCGGCCGCGCACGTCGCGTGGGAAGACGAAGTGCTCCGCCTGACCAATGCCCGCCGCGCCACCGGCGCCAACTGTGGGGGGCAGGCGCTCGCCGCCGCCCCGCCCGTCCTCGCGCAGCCGCAACTCCGGGCGGCGGCGCGGGCGCACGGGGTCGACATGGGGCGCCGAGACTACTTCGACCATCGCACGCCCGAGGGCGTGGGCCCGATGCAACGCGCCCAGGGCGCGGGCTTCTCGGGGGGCTTCGTCGGCGAGAACATCGCCGCGGGCCAGCGGTCCCCCGCCGAGGTGGTGCAGGCGTGGGTGGAGAGCCCGGGCCATTGCGTCAACCTCATGAATCCGCGGTTTCGCTATCTCGGCGTGGGCTACACCTTCGAGACGAACGACCGCTACGGTCACTTCTGGGTCCAGAAGTTCGGAGGGTGAATCGGTGGACAGCGAGGAGGAGGAAAATCTCTTCGAACGTTACGACCTCGATCCGGGGGCGACGCCGGCCGCCATCACGGAGCGCATGCGGGCGCTCGTGGCCGATGCGGACGACGAAGCGGCGCGCGCCCGGCTGAGGGCAGACTGGGAGGCGCTGACCCTTCATCCCCAGCGGCGTTGGGGCTGGGCGCTGGACGCGACCCCCGAGGTGCGAGCGCCTCTCGGTACGCCTCCTCCTCGGCGTCGCGTCGCGCGCGACCCGCTTTCGTTGACCCTCGGCGACCTGCTCCCCCGGCCGTCGGTCGCGCGGGCCATCGGCGAGGGCGATGACGGAGCCGCCGACGGACTGGAGACGTTGCCCCCCCTCGCGGATGATCCCATCCTCCGCGAGGAATCATGACGTTCATCGACCGCGCCGTCGGCATCGACCTCGGAACCACCAACTCGGCCGTCGCCATGCTCGACCCGTCCGAGCGAGAGATCTTCGTCTGCGAGGATGCGCACCGACGTCGCACCGTGCCGTCGGTCGTCGCCTGGGACGGGGATCAGTGGCTGGTGGGGCGGGCCGCCCGACGTCGTCGCGGCCTGTCCCCGGGGCCGATCGAGTCCATCAAGCGCAAGATGGGGCAGGTGGTCACGGTCGACGTCGGTCCCGGGGCGCCCCTCTCCCCCGAGGCGGTGTCGGCGAAAATCCTCGCCGAGGTGCGCGACCGCATGCGGGCGTTTCTCGCCGCACGCATCCAGGGCGGGCTGGAAGCTCGGGTCGACCGGGCGGTGATCACCGTCCCCGCGTACTTCGATGCGCCGCAGGTCGAAGCGACGCGGCGGGCGGCGGAGCTCGCCGGCCTCGAGCCCATCGGCATCCTGCAAGAACCGACCGCCGCCGCCATCTATCACACCTACAAGCGCAAGCTCGGGGACGGGACGTTCCTCGTCTACGACCTCGGAGGAGGCACGTTCGACGTGTCGATCCTGCGCTGCGTGGCGGGCGAGTACCAGGTGTTGGCCATCGATGGCGACAACTACCTCGGCGGGGACGACTTCGACCGTCGATTTGCCGAGCACCTCCGGGGCGAGCTGGCGGCGCGGGGGTACGCGCTCGCGCTCGACGTCGCCGGCGACCCCGCGGACGCCGAGCGATTCAAGCGTCTGGTCGAGCTCGCGCAGGAAGTGAAGGAACAGCTCTCGACCCGCGATGTCGTCGCGGTCAGTCGCCGCAACCTCCTCGTCGACCAGAATGGAGAAGACGTCGAGTACGAGGGCGAGATCGGCCGAGCGGGCTACGAGGAGGTCATCGGACGACTCGTCGAGACGACGATCGAGAGCTGTCTTCGCGCCGTGTCGGAGGCATCCGAGAAGGCCGGGGTGGCACTGGCCGACATCGACAACGTCATCCTGGTGGGCGGCTCCACGCGCGTGCCGCTCGTCGCGCGCCGGGTCACCGAAGCCCTGTGCGGCCCGTCTCGGGCGGAGGCACCGTTGCACGACGAGGTCGACACATGCGTTGCGCTCGGGGCGGCGGTGCACGCGGCGCAGCTCGGAGGGGTGCGGGTCGGTGACCCGGAGGCGGCGGCGTGCGTATGCTTTACCTCGCCCCTCGTGGCGCGCGAGACGCCGCTGAAGCTAGCGCTCGTCGTCGAGTCCGCGCCGGAGGAGACCCGCGAGGTGGCGGTGGCGCGGGGCGACGACATCCTGGTCGGGGTGCCCTACACGGGCGACGCCGACGCGACCCTCCGCATGGACGTGCCGCTCACCGAGGCGGCAGACCTCGAGTTGATGCTCGAATTGCGCGACGACGACGGCGAGCTGCTCGCCGCGCTGCCCTTCGCGGTGCACCGAGGGGATGTCCGGCCCCGCGCCAGCGCCCTCAGCCGCCCGGCCGTGCTGTCCAAGGACATCGCGCTCGAGGTCGTGCGGGCGCAGCGGCGAGAGCGAAAGACGCTGCTGCCCAAGGGCACGGGGCTGCCCATGAAAGTGGAGCAGCGCTTCTTCACGTCCGATCGCTCCGGCGCCGTGGTGTTGCGCCTGCTCCAAGGGCGGATGCCGATCAAGACGTTGATGTTGGAAGTCCCCGCCGACCTCGCCGTCGGCAGTGAGGTGAAGCTCTCCATTCGATGCGATGAAGCGATGCGCCTCGAGGCGCGGGCGGAGGTCGGCGGTCAGGAGTTGTGGGCCACCCTCGAACCGCCGACCCCACCTCGCTTCGACCCGAAGGGCGACGTAGAGGGGCTGCTGGAGCAGGCCGAGGCGGCGAAGCGGACCCTGTGGGGAAGTCGGGCGGACTTTTTCCGCCACGAAGTGGACCAATTGACGGCGGCCATTCGCGAGGTGGTGACGATCGACCCCGACAAGCTCCGGGTCTTGTGCCAGCGCCTCCAGATGCTGGTCGACGAATTCGAACCCGACCCCGCCGCGGGCGGTCTCGCGCCGCCGCTACATCACTTCGAGTTCGAGCTCGACAGCCTACGACGCGTGGTGTTTCGGGCCTCGGGATCGCTCATGGGCATGGACCGCGAGGCGTGGGAGGCGCGGATTCAAGACGTGGCCCAGCGGGCGAGCCATGCCTACGAGCTACGTGACGCCGTCGGGTGGCGCCGGGTCAACAACGAGGTGCAGGCGCTCCGTGAAACGGCCACGCAAGAAGAGTTTTCCGCGCTTCGGATCGACGACCCCGCCTACCTGATGCGTCGGCTCACGTCGGCCGTGCGCCGCGCCAACGAGGTGGAGCGAAACCTTCGCGACTTTGTCCCCTCGGCGGCGGACGAGGTAGCGAAGCTACAACGCGAGGCGCAGGTCAGCCTCCTGGCGGACCTCAAGGCCAACGTCGCCGATCCGCTGAGCGCCATGGAGATCGGCGCCGGCGATGAGCTCTCGAAGGTGCGTCGCCAACTCGAAGCGATCGGGGGCGAGCTGGAGCGGATCGACACCGCGATCGCCCGCATCCCGTCGCTCGGCCTGGTTACGGAGCGCGGCGACGACCGCTGAGAAGGAGCCCGCGGTGTCGGTCGGAATCGCGGCCGCACGGCGCCTCGAGCGCGCCCTCGGGCCGGCGGCCGGGCTTCGCGCGTACCGTCGCTTGTATCGCGCGCGCGACCACCAGACCCGCGCCGACGCCGTACGCGAGGCGGTGAGGTGTGCGGACCTCATCGCAGATGACCGAGCCATCGCGGAGGCCGCGAGGACCTGGCGCAGCCTCCGTGGACCCCACCGTGGGATGCTGGCGATCGCGGTGGGGCTGGCGCAGGCGGGAAGACTCGAGGCGGCGATCACCCTCGCGGAGGCGGAGGCGTTTCGGCGACGCGACGGGAGGGGAGACTATTTGCTCGGTCGGTTGCTTCGCCTCGCGGGCCGCCGCGAAGAAATGTGGGCGGCGTTTGCCCGGGCCACCCGCGACAGTGACGACCCGCGGGTGGCGACGACGGTTGCCGTGCTGCGTTTGGCCGACGGAGAAGGGCCGGCGGGGATCGTCGCGGAGGACCGCACGTTCCCCCCCGAAGCGCCGGGCCCGCTCGTGGCCCCGTGGGCGCTCGCCCTCGCGCGAGAGGTCGAGCTCTCCTCGTGTTCTCCCGTTCAACGGTTGGCGGTGTTGCGGGTTCGGCTCGATGCCGACAACCCGTACGTTCGCGCTCGGGCCCTGGCGTCGCTGGCCGAGCTCGCCGCGGCGGACGGTGCGGTGGGACGACGGGCGATGCACGTCGCGGCGCAACACGCCGACCGGATGGGGGCGGCATTGTCGTGGGTCGAGGCCAACCGCATCGAGGCGGCGCTGGCGCACCATCGCGACGAAACGGCGGCGGGGGAAGCGCGGGCGGCTCTCGCCGTTCTGCGCGCGACCTCGGAACATCGCGGAGACGCCCTCGCGCGCGCGTGGCTCCGATGCGTGGCGGGGGGGGAGGATTACCTCGAAGCGGCCGAGGCGGTGGTGGCGGGGGTCGATACGGTGTGGCCACGGCGGACCCTGGGGGCGTCGGCGCCCGACTGGTTGAAGGCGGCGTTCGACGCCCTCGCGGTCGTTTCCGGGTTGCAAGCGCATCGAACCTCCGAGGTCAGAGAGCGGTTGGGCGCGTGGTCCGAGGCGTCGCTGTCTCGGGGGCCGGCGCTCGCGCCCGTATGGACGGCTTGGCAGATGGCGGCGCGTTCCCGCGACCCCGCGATACGCGGGTTCGGGCGAGACGGACTCCGACGGGCCCTTACGGCCGGCACCAGCGCCCCCCCCCGCGGGTACCGCGCCCTCGTGGGTCTGTTGACGCGAGGTCGCGACGGGCGAGCCCGGGTACTCACCTGGCGGCGCGCGGCCCTCCGCGGGGAACCGGGGGCGGCGGAAGGCCTGTCGGGGGCCCTCGTCGCGGCGGGCTGGGAAGCGTACGCCGACGGCAACCGTGAGCTGGCCGCGGTGCGACTGCGCGAGGGGCGACGGCGGGATGATGAGGGGGGAACGACGCCCCCGGCCACGTGACCCGCATCCCCCGGTCCTGGCGACCGCGGGGGCTTGGGATTGTCGTTGCCCTCCCTGCCGGAATTGTGTCTCCTGGGATCGATGACAGGCCCAGCGCATCAGCCGGCGGGGCCGGACCCGGGGTCGGTCCGACGCCCCCGGGTGATGACCGGACCCTATCTCGTCGTGCTGGTGCGGGTCGTGAGCCAAAGGTGGTCGGGCACGGTGGTGACCCGGGACGACGACGGGCTGGTGCACCACACGTACTTTCGGGATGGTGCGCCGTGCAAGGTGAAGCCCGGGGCGGCGTTCGCCCCGCTCGATGGATTTCTTCTGCGGCTGGGGGGGATCGAGCCGCATGCGCTGTCGGATGCGGTGGCGCAGGCGTGTGCGCGTCCCGATCTGCTGCTCGGTGAGATTCTCCTGCAGCGTGGGTTGCTGACGCCCGAGGTGCTCCACTCGGCCCTTCGGTGGCAGGTGTTGGAGCGTTTGAACCACTTGATGGCGACCGGGACCCAGCGCGGCGAGCACGAAATGCACGAGGGTCAGGACCTGATCCCGTTTGCGTGCGAGGCATCACTTCATCCCGCCGACCCGATGTACTGCATCATGTGCGCCTCCCGCCTGCCGGCGTGTGAACCGATTGCTCAGCGCTACATCGACCGGGTGCGGGACATGCGTCTCGGGCTCACCGGGGACGTCGACATGCGACGCTATGGGCTCGCCCCCGACGAAGAGGCGGTGGTCACGACCCTCGCCGACGGCCCCTTCGCCTACGACGAGCTGCTGGAGTACGGCTTGCCTGCGCCCGCCGTGCGGCGGGTGGTGTTTGCGCTCGGGGTCACGCAGACGCTGGTGTCCAAGGGGCGCCTCAGCTCCCGTCCCATGACGGTTCCGGTGCCTCCGCCCAGCGTCCCCGCGCCCGTGACCCAACGCGAGCCCCCCGCGTCGGCGCGGGTCCCGACGTCCGCCCACGGGGAGGAGGATCGGGGAGGCGACACCGCACATCCCGTGTCGGTCGGACGGATCAAGCTCGCCACGAGAACGGTGCGCTCGTCCAGGCACCCGGCCGACGTGTCGGCCCTACCGCCGTCGTCAGTTTCGCCGATGGCGGAGGCTCCCTTGGCGACCTACGAGCCTCCCTCATCCATGGCGCCCCCAGAGGGGGGCGGCCCCCCGAGTTGGATTCCCTCGTCGTCTCCCGGCGCGACCCAAACAGCGTCGACGGTTCTGCCACCGCCCACGCCGCTTCGTCGTCGGCGGAGCGGGCACGCAGCCGAAGACCAAGGCCGTTCAGGCGGCGGCTACGGAGCGTTGCGTGGTCGCTCCGGTGAGGGGGGCGATGGCTACGTTCCGGTCGACCGCGACGTTCCGGCCGAGGGTTTTGGGGCGGCAGAAGACTACGGGGCGGCAAAACAAGACGGAGAAGCACCCGCCCATCCGAGTGATGTCAACGCGACATCAGAAGGCGACGCGAGCGGTAGCTATGCGGCGTCAGAAGGCGATGCGAGCGGTGGCTATGCGGCGCCAGAAGGTGACGCGAGCGGTGGCTATGCGGCGCCAGAAGGCGACGCGAGCGGTGGCTATGCGGCGCCAGAAGGCGACGCGAGCGGTAGCTATGCAGCGCCAGAAGGCGACGCGAGCGGTGGCTATGCGTCATCAGAAGGCGACGCGAGCGGAGGCTATGCGGCGCCAGAAGGCGACGTGAGCGGTGGCTATGCAGCCGCCGAAGGACACTCCGGCGTTGGGTACGGCGAAACACACCGCCACGGTCACCCAGAACACGACGCGAGCGATGGTTACGGGAGCGGCGGCTACGGCGAGGCAGAACGCCACGGTGAGGCACAACGCTACGCGAGCGAAGACTACGGTGCGGGGGACGGTCACCCGGGCGGCGGCTACGGCGAGGCAGAACGCCACGGTGGGGCACAACGCTACGCGAGCGAAGACTACGGTGCGGCGGAAGGGCACCCGGGCGGCGGCTATGGCGATGCAGAACGCCAGGGTGAGGCACAAGGCTACGCGAGCGAAGACTACGGTGCGGCCGAGGGTTACGGCGAGGCCGAAGGCTACGCGAGCGGTGGCTACGGTGCGGCCGAGGGTTACGGCGAGGCCGAAGGCTACGCGAGCGGT
>JBCCLB010000030.1:0-71828 GCA_039027095.1 Myxococcota bacterium | reverse complement strand
GCGCACCCCTGACATGCCCAGAACATCCCCTGGCAGCTCCTGCACCTCAGCTGACGCGCTTCCACCGATCATGGTCGCCACTTTCTTGGACCTGATCCTCACGATCGACGAAGCTCCGAGCGCCTCACCGATCACGAGGTATGAAGACCCGGGGAAGCCGCCAAAACTCCGCCCGGGTCTTCTTCTTTTGTGGCTGGTGTAGCTTGCCTGTCTCACGACCCCGCGGCGAACTTCACGCCCCAAGATCGGCAGTTTCTACGGAACGTGATGGTCGTCTAGACGACGTAAGGGTAGGCGTTCGCCAGGCCCACAGCGGAACGTCGTGATGACGAGAGATGTTATCCTGCACCGGTGACCACGGGTGGGGATGTGGAGTAGAGGTGGGGGGCGGTAGCACCCTCTTAAACACTCCGGTTCGAGGTAGAAACTTGAGATGTTGAGCCGCGTCTCTTGCCGTGATGCTTCCGAAAGATCTTTGCCCTCCCGATGTAAGTTGCTCAGAAGCGAGGTGGAATGGCAGTGTATCCAGTAGTTGCATGAAGACGCTTCCCATATTTCCCGCCTCCTGACGAATGGTGATTAAAAATCTGGTAGCGCGAGCAGGCCTACGTGGCGCTGCCAAAGATCACGAAGATGAAGGCACCTAAGGTCGACGCCACCATTATTATGGTCGGCACCCGAAGCCAGACGAGCGACTGCCTCATCAATGATCGTATGAGAAAAAGACAAAGAGTGATGAGTATCACAGCGCACGGAAGCGAGTGAACACGTCCGCTTGTTGCGACGCCGTACCCAAAGTCTAGAAGAACAGCGACTATCAAGGTTGGAAGGTGCCATCTGGCGCGAAAGGCATCGCGGCATAGTTGATAGGAAGCGCCGATGATGACAAGGGCGCAGACAACTTTTGCCGCGGTCAAATTCGCATCGTACAGCATATATTGCCCTCCTACAAAAAACGCTATTACTACTAAAAGTGTTTGAAGATGGCGATTGTGCTGGGCTGACGCATCGTGTGTGACGGGCCGGCGCACGCCGTCGTGGACGAGAGTGGTGGTCTCGGTTGCCACAAAGTGGATGAGGCATAATGGCACGAATAGTAGAAGTAGGGACCAAAAAATCAGCGGGAAGAGCAAGCCGAAGAGTAAAAAGTATACCGTGCGCGGCAGGTCGTCACTCATCGAATCGTTGCGCCATGTTGAGATGCGAGTTGTATTGGACCGGCGGATGCAAGCATCATTCCGTCTGTCGTCTGCGGATGAATGGTCTAGCGTGGATTTCCGTCGACCATGATGGTACGAAAAACCCGGGTAGCGCGCTACTGTTGGTCTTTGTCGCGCCGCTCGTGGGTGAGATGCGTCTCAGAATGCGGCTTGCCGTTCGAGCTGTCAGTTGGGCAAATGGCCGAACGCCATACTGGGTCAGTTCCTGCATTACCATTTCCAGTGGTAAAGTGTCGAGTAGCTGTGTAAAGAAGCTTCCCATGGTTGAATGTCCTATCGTCGAGCTTCCTCGAATGCTTCCCAGGATTCGAGGGTGCCATGGGTCAAAGTCAGCGCGGACGCCATTGTGATGAGCGTCAGGATCGTGGCCCATTCCCAGCGGCCGTGAGGCCTATTCTGGATCCAAAGGGCCACTTCAAAGCCAAGGCCGATGGCCGTAGCCATCCCGAGCCACGATGTGGTGTTGTGCAGGTATTCGATGGACAAAACGCCTAGAGCTGCAAAGGCACTAGCAAAAATGGTGAGGGTGAGCTGGTCGTCGTTACGTCCGAAATAATAGTAGCCGCCAATGCACGTCGCCGAAAAAGATACAAACAGGACGGCGTCTAACTTGAAAGTCGCGCGGAGCCAGGTGATTGTGATGGAGAGAAAAATCAGGATCCATGTGGTTGCGGATCGAAGCGCGAGCGGGGATGGCCGGTGGGGTCGTGCGAGGAGGAGCAGGGTCCCACCTGCCTTCGCGAGGACAATAAACCCCAGAAGAACTGGGATGAATGCGTAGGCAATCCAGAAAGTTGGGAGGAACAAGACCAGGTTGATGGATTTGTAGATTTCGTGGTTCACGGGGAAGTGTCACCGTATGGTACGAAAACGATTCGACTAAGTGGTTAAGCTTATTTTCTGTGGTGCGATTTTACGTACTCATAATTGCTCTTTTGGCGGGCCGTCTCGGCGAGAAGGGCTAAGTGAAGTGCTCCCAGGCATAGCGGAGAAACGCAGCGAGGGTGAGGGCGACCATGCCGGTGGCTGCGGCGTGTGCGCCTCGGCGCCACGAATTCGGGATGAGACTGAACATCAGCAGCACGAGTGTGATGGGTACTGCTGCGTCTGCGGGGTGGAAGTCTTCTGCGAGGTGGGGTGTATTGGCGGCGTAGTCAGCGAGGACGGCGAACGTCGATACCGGGAGGTGGTACGCGAGCCGTAGACGTTTCGGTGTGAGAACATATGATGTCGTGATGGCGAGCGGTATGAAGGTCAAGTGCATCATTGCGAGTTGGTTTTTGCCCAGGAGCTGTAGCTGTATAAAAGCGAATAGCGCTATCGTCAGACCTAGGGTTCGGGCGGGATGTATCGTTGGCGACACAGCACTGCCGCTCGGGTGACGCGCATGATCATCAACGGGCGCGGAGGATTGAGCGATGACGTAGTATATTTGATATATGGGTATAAAAACAATGGCCGCTGCTAAAACGCTGGGGACGATGAGCAGGCTGTACAACATGGGAAGTGCTCCGACGATGTCGTCAAAGGGCATGGGTCGATGGTCCTCATCCGGTAGTCGTTGGGTTACACCGCTACTCGCTGGTGTCCTTGGTGGGTGAGATTATGGCGTGGGTGATTCCGTCGATGAGGACTTCCTGCAGGACGAAGGTGGCGCCTCGGGGGCCGGGGAGTTCGAGGTGGCCGGCGGGGGCTTCGTGGTGTTTCACCTCGCCGGTGGGGTGGACGATGACGAACGTGGCGGTGGTGACGCCGGGGGGGAGTTCCAGGTCGAAGACCGCCAGGGCTTGGTCGTCGGGGTCTTGGCTCGCGACGTCACCGCCGGCTGAGCCGGGACCGCAGTTCAGTTTGACGAGGGCGCCGTCGAGGTGGGCATCCGCGTCGAGGCGAAGGCTGGCGCCGCCCGAGGAGATGACGACGTTGCCGCGAGACACTTGAAAGCCTTCGGCGACGGAGAGAGCTTCGTCGTCGTCGATGTAGATTTTGGTGCCTTCGACGCTGTTGAGGTGGATCTCGTTCGAGCGTAGCTCGATGCGTTGGCGGTCGAGGGTGAGGGTGGTGGCGCCTACTTGAAGGGTGATTTGGTCGGTGGCCTGGAGGTGAAGGCGTCGGCCGGCGGCTCGGGTGGTGCCGGCCGCGGTGAGTTCCAGGTCCCCAGGTTCGGCCTCGCTGGCGGGGACGACCGCCACGCGGGCGAAGCCGCGAACGGTTTCGAGCTTGCCGCCCGTGATGTCGCGGAGGTGAAATCCGGCGACGCGCTCCTTGAGGTCGCCGGCGCACGTGTAGGTGGCGTCGCCGCCGATGTTCGTCGTGAGCCGTCCGTAGGCGATGGCCGCGGCGCCGGCGACCGACACCGTCTGGTCGCCTCCTACTTGCGTGTCGTGGTCCGTGCCGACGTCGACGCGCATGGAATTCCCCGCCTGCTGGACGACGTGGCGCGCTGCGTTGATGAGGCAGTCCTGCTCGCCGCGAAGACGCAGCTGCTCCCCGCCGGGGGTGTCGTCGAACACGATCTCGTTGGCGCCGCCGCCTTCCAGGGAGCGGCTGCGAATGGTCGACAGGGCGGGAAAACTCTCGGGAGAGGTCGGGAGCGGATTGGCGGTGTTGTGCAGGCAGGCCACCACCACGGGGTGGTTGGGGTTGCCTCCGCCGAAGGCCACCAGCACCTCGGTGCCAACTCTCGGGATGAACTGCATGCCGTACCCCGGTCCCGACCAGGGCTGGACGACCCGCATCCAACACGAGCTGCGGTCGTCGTAGCGGTTTTGGCGGTCCCAATGAAACTGCACGCGGACCTCTCCGCTTTCGTTGGTGTGCAAGGTCTGACCGGGAGGACCGACCACCACGCCCAGCTCCACGCGATCCATGGCCGGCCATGGGGTGGGCGTCGCGGCCAGGGGAGACGCACGGGGAACCAGCGCCACGGAACCCTCGTACTCGCCGGCGCCACCGAGTGCTTCGGGCACAAAGGCGTGCACCACGTCGGTGACGGCGAGCGGACCGTGGCCGGCGGGGTCGAAGGTGAGGTCGATGCAGGTGCCGGCCGCGAGCCCCGGAACGGTGGTCGCGGCCGACCAGCGCTGCGTTTGCCCCCGGTCGCGCGCGAGCTGCGCCGAGGTCGCGTTCTGATCGGTCGCACGTCGCCCATCGTGCCGGTACATCTCACGAGCGGTCGTCTGCGCTGCGTCTTCGGTCGCGGTCGACGCGTAGTGAAGCCCGTTGGCGTGGTGCGCAAAGGTCCGTTGCAACGGCATGGCGGCGAGCGGGTTGGTTCCCGGTGGCCGTAGGGCCGCGCGCATCGGGTCGTAGCCGAGCGTCGATGCGCGCACCGGCCCGAGGCTTCGACTGGCTTGGAGATCGTCGAGATAAAACGCCTTCGCATCGCGGAGGCCGCCTGCGGCGTTCGACGTCAGGAGCGTCTCGACGCGCGGCAACCCCTCCGGGTGATCGGCGAGCATCACCCGACGTGAATCCTCGGGGTCGGGGCACCAGAACACGCCGTGCTCGGCTAGGAGTCGGCCGGCAAACTCGAGGTCGGACTCCTGGTATTGGATCGTGAGCGCGTCCTCGGGCACCTCCTGCAGCAGGCTCCACCGAAGCTCGAGGCCGTAGCCGTCGAGCACTTCGTCGACCACGCGCCGAAACGATGCGGCGGCGAACACCCGCGACTGTAGCGACAGGGCGGCGAGGCCGATGCGGTGCTGGGCGTGGAGATGAAGGTAGGATGCCTCTCGTTCGGCATCGGAGCCGATGACGGTGGCCGATCGGATCATCGCAACGTAGGCGCCGTCGCGACCGTGGCGACGCACCCGAACCCGCAGGTCGCGGCCGATGATCCGCTCGTCGAGCCACGCCCCCGAGGGCGGCGCAGGGAGCCCCCGGTGCACCACGAGGCAGTGAAGGTCACCCGGGTCGTTGTGGCGGTGGTGGGCCTGAAAGGCATCGCCCTGCACCACGATATCGCCCTCGATATCGACGTCGAGCTCTTGGGGCGCCTGCAGGTCGGTGGCCAGCCGTGCGCGCCAAGCCCGCCTGAGCTCGCGCACCTCCCAGGGGCCGTGGCGAATCGGGTTCGCGCCGATCACTTCATCCCCTCTCGGTGACTCCGATGTTCACGCGATGAGGGTAACATAGCTCTATCCGGGTAAACCGCGGGGGCCGCCTACGGGTCGTGTTTGCGCGCCAACAGAGGCGTTGGCTGCGGCTCCCGCACGCGTCGGTACTGTCCTCTACGAGCAGGGCTCCACGCGACTGCAGAAGCCCCGAAGGGGCCGCCACCCCTGATTTATCGAGGGCGGGCTCGGAACCTCGAGCTTGGCGCGTTCGAGTCTCGATGATAGCCCCGCAGCGTATGTCACAGACGTTTCTCGTTACCGGTGGGACCGGCGCGATCGGAACCGCGTTCATCCACGAAATCGCGTCCCGCGGCATGGATGTTCGCTTTGGCACGCGCAAGCCCGACGGTGCCGCGGCGCGCCTGCGTGCCGCAATGGGGCCAGGCAAAGTGGAACCGGTGGTGATCGACCCGAAGGACGATGCCGGGCTCGCCCGAGCATTCGACGGGGTGACGGGAGCGCTGCTGGTGGCCCCGTTCGAGGACATGCCCGCGTGGCACTCAGCGATCGGCAGGGCGGCCCATGGCGCCGGGGTGGCTCACGTGGTCAAAGTCAGCGTCACCGGAGCCCGTCCCCAAGCAAGCGACCCACCGCCCGGTCGCATTCCGTGGGCACACTATCAGGGAGAGTTGGCCTTGCTCGAGAGCGGCGTGAACGCGACCATGGTCCGCCCCACCATTTTCGCGCAGCATTTCCTGGGATTGAGCCCCGCCTTGTTCAAGCCCGGAGACACGCGCTTTCACTTGCCCACCGGGGAGCGGGGGGTCGCGTTTGTCGACTGTCGTGACATCGCGCTCTGCGCAGCACGCATTTTACTCGAGCAAACGCTTCGCGAAACATGGAGAGGTCGAAGCTTCGAGCTCACCGGGCCGACGGCCGTCACGGCATCACAGATCGCCCAGATTCTCGAGGACACCAGTGGTCGCGAGATCGCATGGGTCGACGGGGCAGAGGACTTCTCCGCTCACGCGAAGTCGATCGGCGTCCCGGACGGCATCCAAGCCGTGTACCGGGAAGCGGCAGAGGGATGGTTCGCGGACGTTCGAGACTCGGAATTCGTGGAGATTACGGGGAGATACCCTACATCGTTCGCGAAGTTTGCCTTCGACCATCGCTCGTACTTTTCGATGACGCGATGAATGAATCACGATGCTACACTGCCGGTCAAATCGGTAGATTTGACCGACGCGAATAATGAGGCGCCCCCAAGACAATAGAACCGGCTCTGAGGAGCGATGCTCGCCCTCGCTGACTTGTCGGCGAGCATCGCGACGCCCTCACCGGTTGTGGTCGAGGGTGTAAGTGTGACCGGCCGTTGCTCTTTTTCCCGTGAAAAACCGTTGGGGCCGCCTACGGGTCGTGTTTGCGGCGCCAGCGGAGGAGTTTGCCGCGGCTGACGCCGAGGGCGGCCGCGGCGGCGGTGACGTTGCCCGCGTGGGCTTCCAGGGCGGTGCGAACGGCCTCTCGGGTCAGCGGTGTTTGGTGCGTGCGTTTCGAGGGCGTGAGTTCTCGGTCGAGCGCCCACAGCCGGAGGCCTCGTCCTTCGGGGTCGTGGCGGGCGGCGGCGGCGAGGGTCGCGCGGAGTTGGCGCACGTTGCGGGGCCAGGGCGCCAGGCAGAGGCGTTCCACCGCCTCGACTTCGACGGCGTCGCGGTCCCAGGGCCGGCCGTCGGCCGCCGCGAGGTGGGTGGCGAGCGCGAAGATGTCCTCGGGGCGCTCGCGGAGCGGCGGCAGGGTGAGGCGGGCGGCGGCGAGACGGGCGTAGAGGTCGGGCCGAAAGTCACCCGATTCGGATAGCGCTTCGAGGTCGCGGTTCGTCGCCGCGACGAAAAGAACATCGATGCGGATCGCTTGGGAGGCACCGACGGGCATCACCTCTCGATTGTCGATGAGACGCAGCAGACTCGCCTGGAACTCGGGCGCGAGCTCGCCGATCTCGTCGAGAAAGACGGTGCCGCCTTCGTGGGCGCGCACGATGCCCAGAGCGCCGACTCCGGCGCCCGAGAACGCGCCGCCGACGTGGCCGAAGAGCTGCGATTCGAACACGCCGGCGGCGAGCCCCGCGACGTTGACCGCGGCGAAGGGCGCCGCGCGCTCTTGGGTGGCCGCCACGAGCCTCGCGGTGAGCTCTTTTCCCGTGCCGGTTTCGCCTTCGATGAGCACCGTCGGCGCTGGCGACCCGGCCAAGCCGACGAGCGCGCCCGCCAGTGGGCGCAGACCGTACGGCCCCACCATCGTCCCGCCGAGGGGAGGATCGGGCGTGAGGTCGCCCCGAAGGCCGAGGCGCACGACGAAGAGCGTTCGCCCCAAGCGCAACGTCGCGCCGTCGCGGACCACCACGGGGACACGAGGCGAAAGGCGGTGGCCGTCGACCCACGTACCATTGCGCGAGCCGAGGTCTTCTACGCGGAGTCCGCCTCCGGAGCGGTCGAAGGCGACGTGCACGCCGGAGACTTCGTCGTCGGTGAGGCCCGATTCGGTGAGCCACGTGCGGCCGAGAGGGCGCCCCGAGTCGGGCAAGGGCAGGGCGGTGGCGCGGGGAAAGACGGCCACCAATGCAGGTCGACCCGTGGGGCCATCACCGGGCGATGCGGGCTCGCGATGGGCGGCGGTGATCGTGGTCTCCGTCACGGGCGCGGCGGTTCCGTCGGGCGAAGATTTCGTGCCCCGGAAATGAACCTCACGGCGATAAGTACTCGAGGACTTCGGCCATCAGCGCTTCGCGGTCGTCGCGGGCGGCGACCGACGCGAAGGGAAAGCCGAGCACGACCACGCCCCCTGCATCGCGGACGCCGGCCACGCCCCCGTCGCCGCCGAGGTAATCGAGAAACGCTTCCGCGCCCGAGGCGGGGTCGAGTTGGTCGGGGAAGGACACGACCATACGGTCGGGGGTCAGAAACGATACCGGCACCCCCTCGTGGCGTACGTGCCGGGTGGCCGCGTCGTCTCCCGCGAACGTGACGCGCAAGACGTCCTCGAGAAAGGCGGCGTCGGCGGGGTCGCCCTCGGCCCCGAGATCCCAGGCGAGCTCGGCGCCGGCGACCACGAGCGCGCCGCCGCTCGCCCGGTACGCTTGCACCAGGGTTTGTTCTCCGGCATCGAAGGTTTCGAAGGTGACCGATTCTTCGCCGAGCGACCACATGACGAGGTCGTAATCGTCGAGCACGCAGTCGCCGGCGATGACGGCGTCGTTGTCGCAGCTGTCGAAGCCACGGCCGTCGCCCGTATCGCGGATGGCGTCGGCGTACGGGACGAGAAAGTCGTGGGCCTGCGCGGTAGGGTTCTCGGGGGCGGGTTGCCCTTGCCACCGGTCGTTGCCGTCGACCAACAGAATCGGCGCGGCGCCATCGGTAAGCCGCGCCACGTAGGTGTCCGACGGGTCGCTCTCGCCCGCGGCCCCCACCGCCGAGACGCGCACGAACAAATGGTCGTCGCCGTCGAAGGGTACGGTCCGGTGCTGGGTCGTGGTCACGAATCGAGCCGCCTCCCGCGGCCACCGTCGCCCATCTCGGCTTCGCCACACGAGGTACCCCTCGGCGCCGTCGACAGCGGAGAAGACCGCGGTCAGCGTTTGCGCGTTGCCGTCGCCCCGCACCATCGACAGCGTCGGAGCCACCGGCCGGTCGGAGTCCTCGGAGCGATGGTCGCGCGCGATGGTGGCCACCATGGCGTTATGGGCGCTTCGCGCGGCGGTGTTGTTGGTCACCCCCTGCATCAGCATGGCGAGGTGATACCGCTGGCCATCGTGCCGGTGGTCGAGCACGCCGCTGAGGGCGATCACGCCGCTGAGGGTGCCCGTTTTTCCTCGGAACCGACCGAACGTATCGGGCCCCGACATCCGCCCGCCGATGGTTCCCTTCACCCCGGCCACGGTGAAGGTCCGTTCCCAGGCGAGACCTTCGGGTCGCTGGGCCATGAGCTCGAAGAGGCCGACGACGAGGCGGGCCGAGACCCGGTTGTTATGGGACAGACCCGAGCCGTCGTTGAGGGTGAAGCTGCCCACGTCGAGCCCGGCTTCGGTGAGCAGATCGGTCACCGCGTCCGCGCCGGCGCCGTAGCTGCTGCTGCCGCCGAGGACCGACCCCACGTGGCGACTGAGGACGTCGGCGAACTCGTTATGGCTGATCCGGTTCACCGGGGATGCCGCGACGTGGAGCGGTAAGGAGCGCCAGGTGGCCAGGGGTACGGCGCCGTCGGGGACGGTGTCGCCCGCGGACGTGCTCGCGGCGCCCGTCGCGACCCCCGCCGCCTGCAGGGCACTGCGAAACTGCGTCGCGACGTCGGCGCGATGACTGGCCGCGTTGAACGTGGCGAATTGAAAGCCGTCGTAGAGATGTTCGAATCGCGCCTGCACCGCCCCTTGGACCTCCGTGATCCCGAGCGCGGCGACGTCCTCGGCGAGGCGATCCAGAGGCCAGCGAGCCGCGGGGTAGAACTGGGGCGACCAGGTGTAGTCGTGGTCGCCCATGATGATGAGGTCGCCGGCCACGACGCCGTTCGCCGGCGCGACCGTGGCGTACACCACCGTCTCGTGGCGGTGGTCTTCCCCGAGGCGGGCGAAGGCGACGGCGCTGCTGAACAGTTTGGTGTTCGACGCCGGCTTCAGCGCCTGGTCGGGTTCGCGCGCGTACACGACCTGACCGGTATCCGCGCCGGTGATGAGCACCGAGTGCGACGGGCCCGAAAGTCCCCCGAGGATGCCATCGACGTCGGCCGCAATGGCGTCGAGGGCGGCGGCGGAGAGAGGAGGCGGCGGGGGGGGCATCTCGAAGGGGTCCTCGGTGGCGGCCACTCCGCTGCCGCCTGCTCCTCCCACGTCGTCGTCGCCTCCGGACCCGGGGGGGGCGCCTCCTCGACTGCTGCCGCCGCCGAGTCCCGGCTCCATGCCGGCGCTGCAGCCGCCGCCCAAGAGCCCCGCGAGCGCAACGATCCACCACTTCATGCTCGCCCTTGTACCAACCGTCGCGCCCGCGAGCCAACGTCGGCGCGAAGCGGCCCGCGCCTCAGTTGAAGTCACGACCGTACCGCGGCGACATCGCCATGGGGGCAGGCGCGGGCATGGCGGTCGGAGCTCGGCTCGTCGGTGCGGGCTCTTCGATGCCGCGAATGAAGCTCAGCCCCACCACGCCCAGGGCCGCCGCGACGACGAAGAGCGAATCCCAGGTGTTCAGGTAGAGCCGCGACCCGAGGTTGAAGCTGATGTCGTTGGCGTCGAAGAGCGACAGCGCGATCCCACCCACCAACGACCCGAGGCCCGCCCCGAGCGCCGCCGCCATCGAGCTGACGGCGAGGTACGTCGGGGCCTGGGCTTGCGGGGTGAGGCTGAAGCTGAGCCGTTGATTGGCGAGTTGGGTCGCGGCGGTGGCGATGCCGAAGACGACGAAGTTCGCCACCACCAACGGCATGCTCAACTGGTGGCGGCCCGGCAGGGTCGTCATCGTCCAGATGAGGATCGAGACCAGATACACCGGCGCGCTGAACAAAAGGAGCCGCCGATTGCCGACCCCGGCGAAGCGTCCCATGGCGGAAAACGTGAACGTGGTGACCACCTGGGACATGGTCATCATGATCGTCGCGAGCCCGACCGAGTAGTCGAGCATCTTGATCATGTACGCCGAGAAGTACGACGTCGATACGAAGACGGTCAGGTTCCAGGCGAACAGGTAGCGAAGCCAGCGATTGAAGTTCGCGTCGCGCCGGGGGGCGGCGAGGTCGCGCCACCGGATGGGCTCCGGGCGCGGGACGGAGACCTTCGTCCGTGCCAATCGCCAGGTCCCCACGAACGACCAACCGATGATCGCGACCCACATGATGGGATAGGCGAGGGTGATGTTCTTTTTCTCCGGGACCCACCGCTGCCATCCGTCGATGAACTGGCCGCCGGCGAGGGTCACCGACAGCATCGCGATGCGGCCCAGCTGGAGCTTGCGGGCCCAGAATCGGTCGGAAGTCTCCTCGGGAACGGCGGCCTTGAGGATGGGGTTCCACACCGCGTTGAAGAGGGCATCGCCGAGCGCGTAGACGACGAAGGCGCCGGCGATGAGCAGCGTCGCGACCGTCGGTGACGGCACCCACGGGAGCGCGATCATCGGCACGAGCGCCCCCCGGGCGAGGAGTTGCCCGGCGACGGCGAGGGCGCCGGGGCCGAGGGGAACCCGGCGCGACGCGTTCAAGAGTGGAATTTGAAGGAGCTGCGACAGGTACGGCAACGCCAGCACGACGCCGGCCAGCCACGTGGGCTGGTCGACCGTCGTCAGGTAATCAATCAGCAAAGCCCCCGAGACGAGCCCGAGGACGGCATCGGTGAAGAGGCTGTCCGCCCCGAGGCGACTCGAGCGGCGATCGGCGTCGGCGTTCTCGTCGTTCACGGCATCTTCAATTCGGCGCCGGCCCCCGACCGGATCGGGTCGGGCGAAGACGGCCTACCCTTCATCTTGATGCTCGGTCGTGGGACCTCCGAACAGTCGATGGTCGAGGCTCGCCTGACCCGCGCCGCGAAAGATGAACCAAAAACTCAGCAAGAGCAGGAGCCACTCCGACAGGTAAAGAAAATCGGACAGGCCTTTTCCTTCGTAGTCGATGGAGGTCGCCAGGGCGACGATCATGGTGAACCCGAGCAGGAACCCGAACAGCCGCGTCCCGAGCCCGAGAATGAGCAGGAACCCGCCTACCAACTCGACCACTGCGACGAACGGCGCCTGAAACTCCGGGAGCGGAATGCCGAGGCGTGTGAAGTACTTCACGAACTTGTCGAGGTCCTGGAGCTTGCCCCAGCCCGAGAGCATAAACATGCCCCCGACGCCAAGGCGCGCGACCAACACCCATACCCATTCGAACGATTGAAGACGCGCCCCCAACGTCTTCGCCAACGCGAGCCATTTTTGCATCGTTATTTCTTGGTGGAGGCGCCGCAGGGGGCGGCGCAGTCGTCACATTCGGCGTTTCCCAGGGCGCATACTTGCAAGGCGCTCGTTTTGTCGGCCACCGCGGGCGGGACCGGGCCCGTGACGTCGTTTCCGTCGAGCCGGAGCACCTGAAGGGCATTCAGCGACGCGAGGGTCGTCGGGAGCGCGCCCGTCAACTGATTGTTCTCCGCCCGGAACGCCACCAGCGCCGACAACTGTGACAAATCCGGGACCGTACCGTCGAAGCGGTTGTTCGCGACGAAGAGATGGGTCAGCCCGCGCTGGGTCGCGACGGGGGTGAGCGGCCCGGTGAGCTCGTTGTGATGGAGGTACATCTCGCGCAAGCGGTCGAGCTGTCCGAGCGCTTCGGGGAGCGGCCCCGTCAGTTGATTGTGGTCGAGGCGAAGCACTTCGAGCGCGCGACAGCGCCCGATCCCCGCCGGGATGGCCCCGGTGAAGCGGTTCTCGTGAAGATCGAGCCACAGGAGGGAGCCCCCGTCGCAGATGCCTTCGGGGATCGCGCCTTCGAGCTGGTTCGCCTTGACCCATAGGTTCTTCAGCGCCCGACATTTCCCGATGCGTTCGGGGAGGGGGCCACCGATGCGATTGAAGCTGAGGTAAAGCGTATGGAGTCGAGGAAGGTCACAAATCGTCGGCGGCAACGAACCGGCGAGATCGTTGTCGTAGAGCGTCAGTTGCTCGACGTAGCCGTCGGCATCGCATTCAACCCCGTGCCATTCACAGTGAGGTCGTGACGACAGCCAGAAGTCCTGGCGCACCCAGTCTTCGCCCCGGGTGGCCCGGTAAAAGGCCACCAGATGCCCGCGTTCCTCGGGACGGGAGGCGCCCTCGGGAGCGTCGGCGTCGGCGGCGGCGGGTGCCTCGGAAACACGCTCGGCGAGGGGCGGGGTCACGTCTCCCGGCGAGGGCGGACAGGGCTCACTCGGCGCGACGGTGGGCGAGGCCCCGCATGCGGTGAGCGTCAGGACGGCGAAAAGGCGACACGATCCGTTCACGGCCTGGTGCCCTACCCCATCTGACCCGCGCCGGATACGTCGCTCCGCCGGGGGATGGCGCCAGCGACCAGCCACCGGTTTCCCGCCTCCAGGTACAGCCACTCGGGGTCCGTCCCAGTGGGTTAGTCCCAGTGGCGACAAGTCACGAAGCGGAGCCCGCGCTTTCTCGCGTCTTCGACCAGCGGCGTCACGACTTCTGCTGCATGTCGATAGGTGTCGTGCATGAGAACGATGTCACCCGAGGTCACCGGATGCGCCTCGAGGCGACGCAACACCTCCGACGCCTCGCGGCAGGCGTAGTCCTTGGGGTCGACACTCCATAGGGCGACGCGCTTGCCGGTCGCCCACAGCGCCACGAGCTTGGCCGGGTCCAACTTGCCCTTGGGCGGTCGGAAGAGCTCGCTCCGGGAGCCCGTCGCCGACAAGAAGAGACGGTCGAGGCGACGCGTTTCGCGCAACAACGTGGCCGCATCGGTACGGTGGGGTTCTCCGTGAAACCACGAGTGGTGTCCTACCGCGTGACCTTCGTCGACCATGCGTCGCAGCAGCTGCGGATGGTCTTCGGCGTGGGCGCCGATGACGAAGAACGTCGCCGGAACGTTCAAGGCCCGAAGCCGGTCGAGCAGCGCGGGGGTGTGGGTCGGATCCGGTCCATCGTCGAAGGTCAGGGCGACGGCGGGGTCGCTCGGAGGCCCGCGGACGAGAAACGCAGCGCGGGGTACGGTGCGGGTCAGGGCCCGCTTCACGGCTTGGCGCCAGGGGCTTTGTCTTCCTTCCCCATTCGCCCTTGCCGGCCGGTAAGCCGTCACGCTGCGTCGCGCTCGCGATGGTGAGCGAAGGTCCGCTGGAGGCCCTCTTCGGTCGTTACGAGAGGTCGCCATCCCAGCGCTTTCAGGCGCGCATTGGAGAAGCGCTGGCCTTTCCAAATCGATTCGGTCTTGTAGGGCGTGAAGATGGCGGGAAGTTGCCCGCCCGAGTAGCGGTGATACCAAGCGACGGCGTGAGAACCGACCCAGAGGAGGGGGTAGGGGACCGGCAAGGCGCGTACGGGTCGTACCTCGCGGCGAAAGCGGTCGAGATAGTCGCGGCAGGTGGGGAGGTCGTCGTCGACCACGTTGAAGACCCTCCCGTCCTGGCCTTCGCTTTCGCCAGCGAGGACCGTGGCTTCGGCGCAGTTGTCGACGTACGTGAGGGGCAGCCGGTTGTCGCCGCCGAGAAAGAGAAAGATGCCCGGCAATTGAATTCCCACCCGGCCCGAGAAGGCGCCCGTGCCGGGGCCGTACACCGCCCCCGGACGCAACACGACGAGCTCGAAGGGGGCGTGCTCGCCCCGTTGGCCCGCGCGATGGGCTTCCCAGAAGAGCTGCTCCTGCCGGAGTTTCGTCGCGGAGTAGACGTCCCGGCGTGCGGGCTCGGTCTCGATGGGGGTACTTTCGTCGACCATGCCGTTTTTCGGAAGGGCGCTCACGCCGTACACCCCGAAGGAGCTGATGAGCACCACGCGTGGCGGGTCGGCACGCCGGATTACCGCGTCGAGGAGGTGTTTGGAGGTAACGACCGTGTTGAGGCACATGTCGGCCGGGCTGCCCCGCAGGGAGGCGGCGAGGTGGTAGACGCGGTCGACCCCTTCTAACGCGCGGGCCGCATCAGAAGATCGCGCCAAGCTGCCTTCGAACACGTCGAACGGCGTGTGAGGATGACGCTCGCGCAACGCATCGAGGCGCCAGCGGTCGCTCCCCGCGCGGACCAGCGCCCGCACGTCCCGTCGACCGCGCGCCAACAGTCGCGCGACGACGGCGGCGCCGATGAACCCGTTCGAACCGGTCACGAGAATGGTCATGGCGTCGGCTCCACCTGGTCGATGATGTCCTGGAGGCGTCGCGCGACCCACCGGATGTCACGGGCGGCGATAGGAGGCGGACCGTCGTCCCGAACCGACGCGTAGAAACGGTCGATGAGGTTGTAGAGGCCGGCGAAGAAGTGAAAGTCACTGCGGGCGAAGCTTTCGACGTTGCGCCACCCTTCGCGGGCCATCCGCGCCGCTCGGTCGAAGGCGGGAACCAAGCGCCCGAGCGCGCTCGGCAACGCTCGGGCGCCCTCCAGCACCACGGTGCGGCTGTTGTAGTCGACAGTAACGGTGTTCTTCGTGCCGTGGACGCGGCACAGGTGGGCGACCGGCCGCGCGTGGGAGGAAAAAAGCCCGCTCGCGCTCACGTCGGCCCCCGAGAGTGAGAGCTGGATCTCGTCGAGCATGTCGTCGCGCGCATCTCCGTAGCGATGCCGCCGGCGTCGGGCCCCGAGGACGCCGACCCGGGGGTCGTCGTCGTGGGGAAAGAACTCGACCAGCTTGTTGAGAAGATGGTCGACGTTGTTCTGGTACAAGCCGCCCGGCAGCCGGTGCACCCAGTGCGACGCATCGCCCATGATCGCCGTGCCGTAGGGGCCGGCGAGGTTATATCCGTAGTGGCTTTCCACGTGCACGGGAGCGCCGATTTCCCCCGCCGCGATGAGGTCACGCATCGCCAGGGCCGGAGGGTCGAAGAAGTAGGTCCACCCCACACAGAA
Source organism: Myxococcota bacterium (assembly GCA_039027095.1). Taxonomy (GTDB): domain Bacteria; phylum Myxococcota_A; class Polyangia; order Polyangiales; family Polyangiaceae; genus JAPYTK01. Next base: position 56,007 of record JBCCLB010000030.1, on the reverse strand, counting down.
CTTCTTTCCGGCGGAGGTGACGCAATCGAGGAGCGCTTCGGTGTCGGCGAGGGCGGGGGTGATGGGCTTTTCGACGTACACGTGGGCGCCCGCGGCCACGGCGCGCTCGACCAGCGGCAAGTGGGACGCGGGGGGGGTGGTCACGTGCACGATGTCCGGACGCTCCCGTTCGAGCGCCACGTCGAAATCGTCGTAGTGCGAGGCGATGTCGAAGCGCAGGGCGAGCTGCTCCGCCATGAGGCGCTCCCGGTCGCACACGGCGACGACGCGGGCGATCGACGAGAGCTTTTGCACTTGCTCTACGTGGCCGTCGGCGATCTTCCCGCAGCCGACGATGACAACTTTCCGGTCGCTCATCGAGGCGGCTCACGACCGGGGGCGCGGCGGGGGAGGAGGAGGCGGCTTGCTGCGCCGGGGCGAACCGTTGCCGGCGGGGCGCGGACGCCGGCGGGCGAAGAGAAACGTCGAGTCGTCGGAGGCGAGACCGGCGCCGCGAAAGTTCTCGAGCATACGCATCAGCGCCTGCTTGTAGTGGTCGGTCGGCGCTTGGTCGGACCGTTTGATCATCTCGGCAACCCCGCGGCTAAAGCGCTCCATGCCGAGTGGCTCGCCTTCGGGGTTCATCAGCTCGAAGAGACCGTCTGTGTAAAGCAGCAGAACCTCGCCCGGGGCGAGCACCGAGCGCTCGAGCTCGAATTCCGTGTCCATGATCCCGTACGCCACGTTCTCCTCGGCCTGAAGAAAACGCATGGCGCCGGATGGGTGCACGACCAGCGGCGGCGGATGGCCCGCGTTGATGCACTCCACCGCCCCGGTGCGGGGATCGAGGATCAAGGTGGTCATCGTGACGAAGGAGTCCGAGGGCAGGTAGCTGCAAAGGTAGCGGTTGGTGCGGCGGGCGAGCTTCGGAAGACCGCCGACGGAGTCGAGGGTGGCCCGCACGAGGGTGTGGAGACTCGAGGACACGAGCGCGGCCTGCAGCCCCTTACCGCACACGTCGGCGACCGCGAGCAGCACGCGGCCGTCGGGGAGCTCGACGGCATCGATGTAGTCGCCTCCGACCCATCGCGAAGGCTCGTAGCCGATGGCGACGTCGACCGTTCGGATTCCCTCCGCGCTCGGGACGAGCCCGTCTTGAATCGTTCGCGCCATCTCGAGTTCCCGCTCGACGAACGCCGTCGTGCGCACGTTCTCGCGCATCTCCCACACTTGCTCCGCCTGCCGGTAAGCGTCGGCGATGAGGGCCATGAGGGTCCGCCAGTCTTCGGTTCCGTACTGGGCCGGGAGTTCGACGTAGAGGGCGTCGACCCGGTCGGCGGCCTCCCACAGGGGGCAGGCGACGACGGCCAGAGAGCGCACAGCGCGGGGCAGCGTGAGCTTTTTCTTGGGCGAGGCCGCGCCGTCGTCCGCGAGGTTGGTGGCCACGACGGGCTCGCGGGTGTTGAACACGTACTCGAGGATCGATCGCGAAAGGGGCGCGGGCTCCGGCGCTCCCGGCGGTTGTTTGGGCTCGCAGAGAAGCTCGGGGGCACTCGGGTCGCGGAGGCGAAGCACGGTCGCGCTCGTGGCGGGAAAGTCACCGCCGACGATGAAACCGCAGACCGCCGTGAGACGCTTTTGCGGGTCCTCGATCCCCATGAGCTTCCGCCGCAGCTGCATCGTCTTCGTGAGGTGGTCGGCGCTGATCTTCTTTGGCGCCCCCTCCGGGAGCCGCATGATCGTGGTCAGGTCGTCGTCGTAGGTACGCCCCAGGGCGGCCGGAGGGGGTTCCTTGGTGGCGAACGACGTCGCCGGAGCCGTCATCGGCGCGCGGGGGGCAGCGCCTCTCCCGCGCGGCGCCGCCGAGCTTCCCGACGCGCCGCCGTCGCGGAGGCGTGCGTCCGCGTCGGGTACGTGAGGGGAGGGGCGCGCCTGGTCGAGCGGGACCGACGCCAACGGGTCGGCACCGAGCGGACTGGCGCGCAACGACGAAGGCGGACTCGGGGCATCGCCGGGCGACCCGATCCCGCGGCGCCCGTCGGGCATGCGGAGAAAGAGGATGTAGCGCCCCACGCGGATCTCGTCGCCGGGGTTCAGCACGCGATCCTGGACCGTGCTGCCGTTGACGTACGTGCCGTTGGTGCTCTCCAGATCGTGAATCCACCACTGGCCGAACGGGCCGCAAATGAGCTCGGCGTGGTTTCTCGAGACGGTCTCGTGGTCCAAGCAAATGTGGGCGTCGGCGTTGCGACCAATGACGATTTGGCTGCCCCCGAGCGGGTACGACAACTCGAGGCTGCCCGTGCTCGCACGGAAGACGTGGACCTCGCCTGGGCGTTGCGAGGCGGACCGCCGAAGGGAGATGTCGGAGCGGCTGCTCACGGGGGAGGTCACGTCCACGGTGCTCCGGATCATCCCGGTGACCCGCCCGAAATCAACCCCAATCTCCCCCCGCTCGCGGGCCGTAGCAGAAATTGCCACGGCCCGGCCCCGCCCCTGGACCCCGTGCCCCGGACCCTGTGGTAAGCATCGAGCGGTCATGAGCGGAGCAGATGCCGCGGGAACGTCCGCGGAGGCCCGAGCGGGCGAATTTCTGGCGCGGATCGAGCGGAGGGAGACCGTCGTCGGGGTCGTGGGACTCGGCTACGTCGGCCTGCCGCTGGCGCTGACCTTTCATGAGCGTGGCTTTCGGGTCCTGGGCTTCGATGTCGATCCGGCCAAGATCGAAGCGCTCGACGCGGGTCACGGCTACATCAAACACCTCGGGTCGGAGCGGGTGGCCGCCGCCTCTGCGTCCGACCGGTTCTCCGCCACCACCGACTTCACGCGCCTCGGTGAGCCCGACGCGGTGCTGATCGCCGTTCCGACCCCGCTCACGCGGCAGCGCGAACCCGAGATGAAATACGTGGTGCAGACGAGTGAAGCTCTCGCGCGCCACCTTCGGCCGGGCCAGCTCGCCGTCCTCGAATCCACCACCTATCCCGGCACCACCGACGAATTGATGCGCGACATCCTCGAGTCCGGGAGCGGACTCAGCTGCGAACGGGACTTTTTTCTCGCCTACTCACCCGAGCGAGAAGACCCGGGCAACGCGCGCTTCGACACCGCCACGATTCCGAAGGTGGTGGGCGGGGTGGGAGACGACGCCACGCGGGTGGCCGCAGCGCTGTACGCGGCGGCGATCGACGAGGTCGTGCCCGTCACCAGCGCCCGCGTGGCCGAAGCGACGAAACTCACCGAGAACATCTTCAGGGCGGTCAACATCGCGCTCGTCAACGAACTCAAGGTCATTTACGACCGCATGGGGATCGACGTGTGGGAGGTCCTCGACGCCGCCGCGACCAAGCCTTTCGGCTTCATGAAGTTTACGCCCGGCCCCGGTCTGGGCGGTCATTGCATCCCGCTCGACCCGTTCTACCTCACGTGGAAGGCGCGGGAGTACAAGACGACGACGCGGTTCATCGAGCTCGCGGGCGAAGTCAACGTGGCGATGCCCACCTACGTGGTCGAAAAGGTCAAAGACGCCCTCAACGACCGGGAGCGGGCGCTCAAGAACGCTCGCGTTCTGCTCATCGGCATCGCGTACAAGAAGGACATCGACGACCCGCGGGAGAGCCCGTCCTTCGAGTTGATGGAGCTGCTGCTGCAAGCCGGGGCGCGCGTCGACTACCACGACCCCCACATCCCGCGGATGCCGAAGATGCGCTCGTGGCCGTCGCTGCCCGTGCTCGAGAGCATCGACCTCACGTCCGATGCGCTCGGGGCCTACGACGTGGTGCTCCTGGCCACCGATCACTCGGCGGTGGATTACGATGCCCTTCTCGAGCACGCGCCACTCATCGTCGACACCCGTGGCATCTATCGGGCGGTGCACCCCAAAGTCGTGAAGGCGTGACGTGGGGCGGAGGCGGCCTGGCCGGTCGTGACGGAGAGAAAAGGACCGATGACGGAAACGAAGGAAATGCCGAACTTTGCGGGTGCGACGGTGGTCGTCACGGGAGGCGCCGGGTTCATCGGCAGCCATCTCGTCGACGGCTTGTTGCGCGCCGGCGCGGCCGAAGTGCGGGTTCTCGACAACTTCGAGACCGGTCACCAAAAAAACCTCGACCACGTTCGCGACCGGATCACGGTCACCGAGGGCGACATTCGCGACCTGGCCGTGTGCCAGCGCGTCCTCGAGGGAGCCGCGTACGTGTTTCACCAGGCGGCGCTCGGTAGCGTGCCGCGTTCGATGGCCGAGCCTGCGCGCAGCATCGACGTCAACGTCGGGGGAACGGCCAACATCTTTCAGGCGGCGCGCGACGCGGCCGTGAGACGGGTCGTCTTCGCGTCGAGCTCCGCCGTGTACGGCGACGACGACCGGCTCCCGAAGCGCGAGGGCCAAGAGGGGCGCCCGCTGTCGCCTTACGCCGTCAGCAAGTGGATGAACGAGGAGCTGGCCGACGTCTATGCCCGGGGCTACGAGATGGCGCTCGTCGGCTTGCGTTACTTCAACGTGTACGGACCCCGCCAGGATCCCAACGGTCCCTATGCGGCGGTGGTCCCCCGCTTCTTCGACTTTGCCTCGCGGGGCGAAGATCTGACCATCTACGGCGACGGCGAGCAGAGTCGCGACTTCACCTTCGTGGGCGATGTCGTCCGGGCCAATCTCCTCGCGGCCAAGAGCGACCTCAGCGGCGCTTGGGCGTTCAACATCGGCGCCGGGGGCACCACGACCGTCAACGACCTCGCGAACACCATCAACGACGTGATGGGGGGCCGGTCGAAGGTCGTGCACCTCCCCGAGCGCAAGGGCGACATCAAGCACTCGCTGGCCGACACGAGCCGAGCGCGAGAGCATTTCGGTTACGTCGCCACGACGGTCCTCGCCGACGGCCTCGCCAAGACCAAGCCCCAGTAGCTTCGTCATGTCCGTCTACGAGGCGATCCGGCCGCTTCTGTTTCGGCTCGATCCCGAGACGGCGCACCGCTGGTCCATCCGGGCCATGCAGTGCGCCGGGGCCACCGCGCTCGGACGCCGGCTCCTGCACGCGATGTTCGGGGTTCGGGAGGCGGAGCCGGTCGTGGTCTGCGGGCTCGCGTTCCCCAATCGGGTCGGCCTCGCGGCCGGCTACGACAAGGACGCCCACGCCTGGCGCGGCCTCGCCAGTCTCGGGTTTGGCCACGTCGAGGTGGGCACGGTCACGCCGCGTCCCCAGCCCGGAAATCCAGCCCCTCGTGTGTTTCGGCTCTCCGAGCACGCGTCGTTGATCAATCGACTCGGCTTTCCCGGTGAAGGGGCCGCCGCGGTCGCTGCCCGCATCGACGGGGGTCGTCCCCACGGCGTCGTTCTCGGCGTCAACATCGGGAAGAACCGGGACACCCCGCTCGAAGAGGCTGCGCGCGACTACCGCGAACTCGTCGGCGTCTTTGCCGACCGGGCGGATTACCTCGTCGTGAACGTGAGTTCACCCAACACCGAGGGGTTGCGCCGTCTCCAGGCCAAACGGGAGCTCGAGGCCTTGCTCGGCGACGTCGTGGATGCGCGCGATGCGGCGCCGACGTCGCGACGTGTGCCTCTGTTTGTCAAGCTGAGTCCCGACCTCGACGACGACGGATTGGACGACGCGCTGGAAGCGACGCTCGCGGCCGGGATCGACGGTGTGGTGGCGACGAATACGACGGTGTCGCGGCCTGGTGTCGGCGACGGTGCCGTCACGCGAGAACGCGGCGGGCTGAGCGGTCAGGCCGTGAGAGGCCTCTCTTCGCGCGTGGTCGGCCAGATCCACCGGAGGACGGAGGGACGCCTCCCCATCATCGGCGTGGGTGGCGTGTTCGACGCCGACGACGTGCAGGAAAAGCTCGATGTCGGGGCTTCGCTCGTTCAGCTGTACACGGGGCTCATCTACCGGGGGCCGTTCGTCGTGCGCCGGATCCTCCGGGCCCTGGCGCGTTGACCGTCAACCGTCGTCCGGGTCCGTTTCCCGGCCGCGCGACGCGGGCTCTTCGCGCGGGCGATCCAACCCTTGGCCCGGCGGTGCCGAGCCGACTTCGTCGCCGTCGTCGTGGTGTCCCTCGAGACGCTCGATGCGGAGACCGAGGCGGTCGATCCTCTGGCTCTGCTCCGTGACCACGTCGTTCAATTGGTCGACCAGACGCTCGAGGTAGGTGACCTTGATCTCCAGTTCGATGAGGCGCGCGTCGTCGTCGGGCATGTCACCAGACGCCATGCCACGCGGTGACCACCGTCGTCAGGCCCGCCATGGTGACGCAGACGGCGGCCGCGATCCGGGCGCGACGTGACGTGGCGGCCGCCGCAACCGAAGGCGGGGGCATGGTTGTCGCGGTCACCCGTTCGGTCTCGGAAGCGGTCGGGGGATGCTCGGTAAGCTGGCGAGCATGGCCATGAGGGGGAGCCGACGGCGCCGGACGGCTTTCGGGGGGGCACGACGGCTCGGGCGAAGCGGTGGCCTCGAGTCGCTCCCAGTCTAGGGGAGCGGAATTGGCGAAGATCTCCTCCTTCGATACCCGCAGCGTGCGCTGGCCGAAGGGCCGAGGCTTCGGGGCGGACGCGGGCTGCTCCATCAGTACGGTCCCGGAGGCGAACGACCCGGCGCCGATGGGCTCGTGCACGAAAGGACGCACCACCGTTTGGTCGTCGTCGTCATCCCACAGATCTGCCAACACGCACGCCTCCTCGGCTCCGAGCCCTCCCAGGCCCACTAATCGATCGTGTGAATGTACGTGGTCGAAGAGGGTATCTTCCCTCGTCGCGTGAATTTCGACGCCACCGCCTGCCGCCGCGTCGTCGTCCACTCGGATGCGAAAATTCGGTTCAGGTCACCACTTTCGACGGCGGCTGCGTTAGCCTGGCGTTCGGCGGACATGAGGCTCAAGGCGGGCGACGACCTGGGGAACGGCTGGCGATTGGTGCGGCGGGTGGCGGCCGGGGCCATCGCGGCGATCTGGGACGCCGAGCGAGACGGCGCGGCGGGCGGGCGTGCCGTCGTCAAGGTCTTGAATCTGCGACTCGAGCCCGACCAGCCGCGCGCGGCGGAGCGGTTCGCGCGCGAAGCGCAGAAGGCGATGTCGATTCGTTCGGCGCATCTGCCCACCGTTTTGGCGCACGGTTTGGCGCCCACCCGTCAGCCGTTTCTCGTGATGTCGCGCGTCGAGGGCACGGCCCTGCCTCGACTTCTCGCCCTGCGCACGCGCCTCCAGCCCGCGGAGGTGACCCGGCTGTTGGCTCAGGTCGCCGAGGGGTTGGGTGCGGCCCATGCCGCCGACATGTGCCACCACGAGGTGCGGGCCGACAACGTGCTGGTCACGCGGGACGAGCCGCTCGAGGTGTGTTTGCTCGGGCTCGGGGTCGCAAAGGAACTGCGGACCGCGGATGAGACCACCCGGCCCAACACCGCGGTGGGCAACCTCTTGGACCGTTCGCCCGAAGAATTGACCGGCCACGCCCCGTTCGGTCCTCGGACCGACCTCTGGTCGCTCGGCGCGCTCGTCTACCTCGCCCTCACGGGAGTCCGCCCGTTCGAGGGTGATGACCTGGCCGACGTGCGGGACCGGATCGCCCGCGGCGCGTACACGCCGTTGGAAGAGGCCATGGGCCGAGGGGCCGTGCTCCCGCGGCGCGAGGCTTTCGATGCTTGGTTCGCGATGGCGCTGGCCTACCAACCCGAGGCGCGTTTCCCGCGCGCGAGCGACATGGTGGCGGCCTGGCCCCTGGCGGCCGCGGCGCCGCCCCCGACGATGTTTTCGATCGCCGACGATGACGACGAAGCGACGCTGATCCGCCCGTCCCCGCTGGCCGACGAAGACGTCGGGACCCCCGTGTCAGCTCCGTCGGGCGTCCGCGCGGCGCCGCGACGACCTCCCCCTCCGCCGCGGCGACCTCCCCCCCCGTCGCGACGTCCGTCCTCGTCGTGGGCGCCGGTCCCCCCTCGCGCGTCCATCCCGCCAGAGGTCCCTTCGTCGAGCGAGTACCTACCGGCACCCCTGGTACGCCCGGGCGGACCGCCCCCCGGGACGACGGCGTCGGGTCGGATCGCCCCCGCGTCCGCCGAAGCGGCCCTCCGTCGTCGTTCGCGCCGCGCCGCGTGGGCGGCGGCCGCCACCGTCGTGCTCGCCGCCGGGGGGCTGTTCGGCGTGTCCCGGGCGATGCGACGGAATGCGTCGTCGGCGTCCGGGGACGCGGCTCGGTTGGGATGGGCACGCGTGGCGTCCGAATTGGCCCATCGCGGCGCCCATCGTTCCGCGCCTGCGCCGGCGCCGACGTCCGAGGTGCCGCCGGGCGACCCGATGCCTTCTCGCGCCGCGACGCGCTGACGTACATGCGGCCTGGTGCCGCGTTGCACCATCCCCGGGGATGGGCGCCCGCTGCCCCACGTGAACCTCTAAAGCACCACCGAGGTTGATGTAGATGGTTGAAATCCCGTGGATGGCATGGCCTGGCAGGCCTGGCCTGAGCGTTGCTTTACCCCGCGGCGGAACCATGACGCTCATCGAATTCGTGCAGAAGCTGGACGAAGCGGACGACGCTCACGTCATCTACGCGTCGCCGCGATGGCGGCCGGAATCCCGCGTCTACGTCGGGCCGGAGCCTTTCGACGGCAGCCTCCCGCGGCCCGCGCGCGGCATGACCTACCTCGTGTCGGTGGAAGAGGCGAAGCGCGTGTTCCGAGGCTGTCGGCCGGGGGCGACGGCCCACGACGTGGCGAAGTCCGTGGTGTACTTCGGGATTTACGACTGCGCGGAGCCCGTCGCGCTCGCGGTATAGTCGCGCGCCACACCGGCGAGGTGTGCTCGCCATGAACGCGACCGACCACACTTCGAGGTCCCCCCGCCGCCTTCGTCGTTGGGCCCTACGCGCGGCCTTGGCGTTGGCGGGCGTCAGCGTGGGCGCGGTCGTCGCCGAAGGTGCCTTCTACCTGCGCGACGAGGGCGCATTCCCTCACCTGAACGCGTACGTGGCCGACGAAACCCTCGGGGTGCGCCTCGAAGCCGGTTTCGAGGGCGCCGTCCGCGTCGGCTCGGGGCCGGTGACCTCATTTGCGATCCACCGCGAGGGGTACCGAGGGCCCCCCTGGCCGGCGCCGGGTGAAGACGACGTCCTCGTCGTCGGCGACTCTCAGGTCTTCGGCCTCGGCGTCGCGGGCTCGGAGGCCTTCCCGGCTCGGCTTGCGGTGGCGACCGGGCGCACGGTGCTCAACGCGGGGGTCCCCACCTACGGGCCGCCGGAGTACCTCGCGGTCGCCGCCGACCTCCTCGCGCGTCGCAAGCCGAAGACCGTCGTGTTCACGATCAACATCGGCAACGACCTGGTGGAGGCCAACCGTCCCAATCCCGAGCGCCACGCGGTGTGGGACGGATGGGCGGTGCGGAAAGAGACGGCGCCCCTGTCGGTGCAGGACTTTCCGGGTCGCTCGTGGCTCTACCGGCGATCCCACCTCGTGTTCGCCGCCCGCAAGCTCCTCTACGAAACGCAACATCCAGAGTTGAGCGACGCGGCGTTCCCCTCCGAAGGCGCATGGCAGGACTTGGTCCGTCGCAGCGACGAGAGCCAGCGGCGACGCGCGGCGTCGCGAGAGGAGCGCGAGGTGGCGGCCGCGCTGCGCCCCGTCGAGACGAGCTATCTCGAAGACGAGCTCCGCCGGGCCCAGGCCAGCGTCGAGGACCTCATCTACGAGGAGTTCACGGGGCAGGACTACCGGTCGTCTCTTCTGCTGCGATCGGCCCGCGCGACCCCGGGGGACATCGTGACCTCCGGACCGGGCGAGGCGGGATCCCCCTACGGAGCGACGACGAAGATCATCCGCGAGGGGGCGGCGTTCCGAGCGAAGATGGAAGCCAAACTGCGGGAAACGGCTGCGGCGCTCGCCGACGAAGCGCGAAAGAAGGACATCGTCACCACCCTCGAGGAGCGCGATGCGCTCGCCGCCAAGCTCGCAGCCCTCCGGGCCGCGCCGCTGCTCCTCTCGCGCGCGACCTCGCCTTTGGCCGCCCCCATCGAGCGGATGAAGGCGCTCTGCGATGAGCACGGGGCGGAGTTGGTGGTGCTCGTCCTGCAGCTCGACGTGATGGTCTCCCCGGAGGAGTGGGAGAAGTACGATGCGGAGCCGACCGACATGACGTCGACGCGCGTTTTGGTCGACGATGTGCTCAGCCTGAGCCGCGGCTTGGGTGTGCGCGCCGTCGATCCCACCGACGCGTTGCGCGCCGCCCAACCCGGCGCCTTTCTCCGGGCCGACCTTCACCTCAGCCCGACCGGGCATCGGGTCGTCGCCGACGCCATCGCCGAGCGCCTCGAGCGGCCTCCTCCGGCGGTCATGAAACCAGGGCTCCCGGTCGGTCGCTCCCGCCTCCCGAGCTTGAGGTATTGGCGCGCGAGTCGTGAGCTCCTGATCTCCGGAACGACGGCGGCCGCCTGTCGCAGCTGGCTCCGTCAGGAGTGGCTCTTGCTGCGCTGCTTCCAGCGGGGCAGCGAGGCGCATCAGGCCACGGGGACCTACGACCGCTACGTCCAGGGAGGTGACGTCGGTCCTCGTCCGGTGGGCGCCCGGGTGGTTGAAGGAGGCCGGGGGGAAACGGAGTGGTTCGTTTACGGAGGGGTCCTCTCGTTCATCGCGCCGTTGTTCCCGGGCGGTCGACTCGTGGCCGACCTCTTTTGGGAGGATCACCGGCGCCGACTGGTGGTCAACTGGCCCGCCGAAGAGCCGGTCGCCGACGAGATCACCCTTCGCAAGCAAGAGGATCTCGGGGAGGTTCCGACGGGGGTCGAGGAGCCGGCCGAACTCTGCGCATGCCATCGCCAGGTCACCGGGGCGGAAGACTGTCGTGAGCTCATGGGCCGCCCCGACGAGGATTGCCGCCGGACCTACGGTGACGACTGCGCGGGCCGACTCGGATGTGTGGCCGGCGATCCGCTGTTCCCTCCCGAGTGCATCGAAGGCGAGGTCAACGCGTTCGCGCGCGACCGCTGTTACCGACCATGTGATGCGGCGTGCGCACGACCATGTGTTTCTTGGCAGGGAGTGTCCTTGTGTCCGGAGCCATGATGCGGGGGGGCACGGCGTGGGTCGTGTTCGTCGCGCTCGTCGGCGCGGGGGGACCGACGGCCTGCGACGACATGCCGTCGGTCTCGTCGCAGGCTCCTGATGCGTCGCCGCCCCCGGCCGCGTCGACCGCGGTCGCCGACGACACCATCGCGGGTGCGGTCGCGACGTTTTGGACGGCCGCGGAGTCTTATGCCTCCCGCTGCTACGTCATCGATGACGCCAACGTCTATGGCGTGTCGGACCGCTGCTACGCGCTGCGTGAGTGCAGTCGCGACGTCCGGCTCAACATCGACAAAAACTGTGGGTTTCGACCTGAACAGCCGAAGGCCGTGATCGCGGCGGCGGCCGCGCTCGTGACGGAGGCGCAGGGCATCACCCTCTCGTCTTTGGCGCGCGTGTTCGTGCGCCATGCGGAGCTTTTCGGCGACTTCGTGGCGCGGAGCTACCAGGTCAATCCCCGGTGTCTCGAGGTCTCCGACGCGTTTTACCGTCATGATTGTTGGTCGACGACCGCGGGGACACTCGCGCGCTACCAAGACGCGACGTTCGCCTACAATCGCTGGCGGCCCGCCGACGCGCGCAAGCCCGTACCGGTGGCGGGCTACATCGTTAGCGGGTCCACCCGGGTCTTTCCGTTCCCGGACGACGCAGACGAGGTCGGTCTCAATTGGCAGCGGTGTCCGGAAGGGCCGTGTATCCCCGCCAGGACGCCCATGGCGTTGCCCTCGCCGGAGCGTGGCGCCCCATGATGACGCCCCATCGACCCGGGCTCGGGCGGCGCGTCGCGCGCCGGGCCCGGACGGCGGCGGGCCTGGTCGCGTTTTTCGCCCGACGGCACGGGTTCTTTTTCGTACCGCTCGTCGCCGTCTTGGTGCTGGCGGGGGCCCTCCTCGCCCTGACGGGAGGGCTCAGCTACGTCGCGCCCTTCGTGTACACCCTATTTTGAGCGGGTGATGAGCACGTCCTCCACGACCAACGCTTCGATGGGATGGGCGAGAAAAAACGCGATTGCATCGGTGGCGGTCGCGACGATGGGTTCGTCGCGACCGTTCAGGGAGGTATTGAGTAAAATGGGCGCGTCCCCGATGCCCTCGAACTGCCGCAGTAGCTCGGCGAAGGCGCCATCGCGCACCGTCTGCACCCGCGCCGTCCCGTCTCGGTGGCGCACCGCGCCCAACCGATCCCTTGCCGCCTCGCGCACCGGGCATACGGTCGTCATGAAGGGGGTCATGGCATTCGGGGCGCCGTCGAACCAACGCGCGGCATCGGCGGCCCGCACGGAGGGGGCGAGAGGACGGAACGGCTCCCGTCGCTTGACCGCCCGATTGATCCGCTCGCGCTGACCGACGTCGAAGGGGGAAGACAAGAGCGAACGGTGGCCGAGGGCCCGAGGTCCGAACTCGAGGTTGCCCTGCACCCATCCGATGAGTTGTCCCCGCGCCAAGCGTTCGACCACAGGGGCGAGGTCATCCAACCGTCGGGTGATCAACCCGAGTTCTCGGGCGAGCAGGTGGGCCGTCGCGACGTCGGGCGGGGGCCCGAGGGCCGCGGTGGTCAGCGGAGGGGGCCGCGGATCGCCCAGATCGCGCGCCCCGAGGAGGGCCGCGCCGAGGGCGGCACCCGCATCCCCGGCCGCGGGCGGGACGAACACCCCGTCGCTGAAGCCCGCGTCCCGCGCGATTCGTGCATTGGCCACGGCGTTGAGGGCGACGCCGCCCGCCAAGCAGAGCGCCGTCGCCCCCGTATCGCGTCGGGCGCGGCGGGCGAGGCCGAGGAGGGCCTCTTCGAGGAGGGCCTGGGCCGAGGCCGCGACGTCGGCGTAATGGAGGTCGTCGACATGGTCGAGGTCCCATCGTCGCCCCGGCGCACGCGGCGACCCCAGAAGATCGACCAAAGCGCCGGTGAAGCCGAGGTGTGTGGTGCCGGTGAGGTCGAAGAAGCGCGGCTCGAGGGAAAACGACCCGTCGGATTCGAGCCGTAGGACCGCCCGAAGCGTGTCGACGAGCCGAGGCTGGCCGTAGGCAGCGAGGCCCATGACCTTGTATTCGCCGTGATTCACCGCAAACCCGAGAAAGGCGGTGATGGCGGCATAAAAGAGGCCGAGCGAATGGGGGTGATGCCAGTCCGCGATGCGGACGAGCTCCCCCCGACCTTCCCAAATCACCGTCGTGTCCCACTCGCCCACGCCATCGACGGTCAACACCGCAGCGTGCTCGAAGGCACTCGGGTAGTACGCGCTCGCCGCGTGGCTGTGGTGATGCGCGGCGGCGGTGACCTTGCCCCGCGGAAGCTCCAGGCCGTCGGCGAGGGCATCGAGAACCCATAGTTTCCCCTGCAGCTGCGCGCGAAGCCCCCGCACGAACGTGCGGAAGGAGCGAGGATACGCGTGGAGCATCGAGAGGAGGATGCGCTCGAGCTTCACCGGCGGTTCTTCGTAGAAAACGACGCGGTCGAGCTCACCGGGGGCGAGCGCTGCTGCTTCCAGGCACGTCGAGATGGCCCGCCACGGCAGGTTGGGATCCCCCTTAATGCGGCTCAAACGCTCTTCTTGCACCGCGGCGCGGATCACCCCGTCGACCACCAGCGCCGCCGCCGCGTCGTGATAATGCGCGCTGACGCCGAGTACGGCCGCCATCGGCTCACCGCGCGCGCAGGGCTCGGCGCCGCCGGCGCTCCCAGAGCGCGAGGGGGGCGAGGAGAGGGTACAGAAGAAACATCATCGCGAGGTACACGTATTCGGCGAGGGAGCGGCCCCGCCGGAGCGCCTCTCGCCCCGCCTCCCACACCCGCACGTAGCGACGCGCTCCGGCCGGATTCGCTTCCTGTTCGAGCAGGTCGCGCGCCATTTCTTCATGGCGGAATTCGTCAGCCATGATGCCGCGCAGCAGCGCGGCCGTTCGTTGGTCGCCCCGCCGGGCGAAGGCGCGCGCGTAATGCTCGAATTCGCGATGGGCGCGGCCTTCGGCGTATTCGAGAAACGCGAGAAAACGACGCTCTCCGAGGTTGGCGTAGAGGTCCTCGGCGTCGGCGGCCAAGGGCCCGAGGGGACCGTTGAGCTCTTCGGCGCGTCGGTGGAACATCGCCGCATGACGCGCTTCGTCGCCTGCGTGACCGAGGTAGCGCGCACGTCGCTCCATCGAGGGCGTGGCGGCGGCCGCCCACCGGAGGGTGTACATGCTCCCGAGCTCGGCGCGCGCGAAGCCCGCCAACAGCCGCGCCGCGAGGGCGGGGCGACGGGCGACGACGGGCGCCCAAAGGGGCACGACGAGGGAGTGGAGCCCGAGCATGCGAGGAGAGGTTAACGGTTCAGAGAAGCGCGAGCCACCGCCGCCCGCGTGCGATGCTCAAACGAGCTCGAGGAGAAGGTCTCCGGGGGCGATGATGTCCCCTTCGTCGACGGCGATGGACGCCACCCGGCCGGGGACTGGGGCGCCCACCACCGTCTCCATCTTCATCGCGCTGAGGACGAGAAGCGGGTCGCCGGCCTCCACCCGATCGCCGTCGCGGACGCGCAGTTCGATCACCGTGCCGGGCATGGGGGCGCCCACCTCGCGGTCGTTCTTCGGATCGGCCTTGGGCCGCACTTCGACCGCCGCCTCGACCGCTTCGTCGCGCACCCGGACCCGGCGCGGCTGACCATTGAGCTCGAAAAAGGCCGTGCGACACCCCTCGTGGTCGAGAGGCCCGACCGCGGTGAGCTTGACCACGAGGGTCTTGCCTCGCTCGATCTCGACGAGAAACTCCTCGTTGACGGCCGGAGCGGCGAGGAAGTGGCGCGTGGGGACCATCGACACGTCGCTGTATTCCCGCCGGAAGGCCTGAAATTCCTCGAAGACACCCGGGTAGAGGGCGGCGCTCACGACGTCGACGTCGCGCACGGGGCCTTCCGCGGCGTGCCTTAGTTCGAGGTCGGCACGCAATGCATCGAAGTCGAGCGGGGCCATCGACGCGCCCGCGCGACGCTCCATGCGGGGGGCGCCCTTGAGCACGTGCGTGCGAAACGGCTCGGGAAAGCCGCCGTGAGGCTGGCCCAATCGACCGGCCATGAAGTCGACGACCGACTGGGGAAAGCTGAGCGTGGCCGCGTCGGCGCGCGCCTGCTCTTCGTCGAGGTCGTTCTGCACCATGAACTGAGCGAGGTCGCCCACCACCTTGCTGGTCGGCGTCACCTTGATGACGTCGCCGAGGAGCCGGTTGGCCGCCGCGTAGGCGCGCTTGATCGAAGCCCAGCGGTCGAGCAGTCCGAGGGCGGCCGCCTGAAATCGGAGGTTGGTGTACTGCCCGCCCGGGATCTCGTGTTGATAGAGGTCGGGGGCATAACCGGTGAGGCCGGTTTCGAAGGGCGCGTACAGACCGCGCGCCGACTCCCAGTACGCGTTGAGGGCGCCGAGCGAGGCGTCGTCGAGGTCGAGCGCGCGCTCGGTGCCCTGAAGCGCGGCGAGGATCGCGGCCATGGTGGGTTGAGAGGTGAGCCCGGCCATGGCGGGAAGCGCGAGGTCGACCGCGTCGACGTCTTCTTCGGCGCAGGCGAGCATCGAGGCGACCCCCGTCCCGGCGGTGTCGTGGGTGTGGACGACGATCGGGACCTCGGGGAAGGCGCGGCGGAGGGCGCGCGTGAGGAGACGGGCGGCGGGAGGCTTGAGCAGTCCGGCCATGTCTTTGACGGCGAGGATGTGAATCCCGTGGTCGACGAGTTCTCCCGCGCGGTCGAGGTAGTACTGAAGCGAGTACTTGGTGCGGCCCGGGTCCGCGACGTCGCCGGTGTAACAGATGCAGGCTTCGATGACTCCGCCGGCCTCGCCGACCGCGTCGATGCCGAGCTTCATGTTCTCCAGGTAGTTGAGCGCATCGAAGATCCGAAAGATGTCGAGGCCGTGGTCGTGGGCGGCGCGGCAAAAGCGACGCACGACGTTGTCGGGATAGTTGGTGTAACCCACCGCATTGGCCCCGCGGAGCAACATCTGAAAGGGAATGTTGGGTACGTGCTCGCGGAGCCGATCCAGCCGGTCCCACGGGCATTCCCGGAGAAAGCGCATGGCTACGTCGAAGGTCGCGCCCCCCCACATCTCGAGGCTCAAGAGCGGCGCGAACAGGCGCGCGGTGGCGGGTGCGATCGCCACCAGGTCTGCCGTACGGACCCGCGTGGCGAGGAGCGACTGATGCGCGTCGCGCCACGTCGTGTCGGTGACGAGCACTCCCTTGTGGCGACGAACCGTCCGGGCGAACTCCTCGGGCCCCCGGCGTTGCAGCACGTCGCGCCAGCCCGTCGGAGGCGGGGCGGTGACGTCGACGGAGGGCAGCACGGGAGGATGCGGCGAGGGCTTCACCCCCGCCTGCATGCCGGGGACGCGAGGCCCGTTGACGGCGAGCTCGCCGAAATAACGCAGCAGGCGTTGCGCGCGATTGCGCCGGACCGGGAACTCGAAGAGCTCGGGGGTTTCGTCGATGAAACGCGTATCGAGTCGCCCGCCCAAGAACCGGGGGTGGGTGAGGACATTCTGTAGAAACGGAATGTTGGTGGGCACCCCTCGAATCCGAAACTCGGCCAATGCGCGGTGGACCTTCTGCGCCGCGCTTTCGAAGTCGATGGCGTGCCCCGTCACCTTGACGAGCATGGAGTCGTAGTCGGGGCTGATGACGGCGCCGGAGTACCCCGCCCCCCCGTCGAGGCGGATCCCCATCCCCGCGCCGCTGCGAAATACCTCGAGCTTTCCCGTTCCCGGCTGAAAGCCCTCGGCCGGGTCTTCGGTCGTCACCCGGCACTGTATCGCGGCGCCCTTCACTTCGACCGAGAGCTGGGAGAGGCCGAGGTCTTCGAACGTAGCGCCGCCGGCGATGCGGATCTGCGACTGGACGAGGTCGATCATCGTCACCTGCTCGGTCACGGTGTGCTCGACCTGGATGCGAGGGTTGGCTTCGATGAAATAGTGTCGGCCATCGCCGCCCAGGAGAAATTCCACCGTCCCCGCGTTGCGGTAGCCGACGCCGCGCGCGATGCGGATCGCGTCGTCGTAGAGTCGTTGCCGTGTCTCGTCGTCGAGATTGGGGGCAGGAGCGATCTCGACGACCTTCTGGTGGCGTCGCTGCACCGAGCAATCCCGCTCGTTGAGGTGCATGACGTCGCCCGCCGCGTCGGCCAGAATCTGCACTTCGATGTGACGGGGGTGGTCGACGAAACGCTCGATGAAGACCGTCCCGTCGCCAAAGGCCGCCTCCGCTTCCGAGCGGGCGCGGGTCAGCGCGGTCTCGAGCTCGCCCGCGTCACGGACGACCCGCATGCCGCGCCCGCCGCCCCCCATCGCGGCCTTGATGATGACGGGGAACCCGATCTCGGTCACGAAGGCGTGCGCGTCCTCCGCGGACGTGACCGGGCCTGAGCCCGGTACGATCGGAACCCCCTCCCGGACCGCGAGGTCTCGAGCTGCGGTCTTGTCGCCGAGCGCTTCGAGCACGGCGGGCGGCGGCCCCACGAAGATGATGCCCGCGTCGGCGCACGCACGACTGAAGTCGGCCCGTTCGGAGAGAAAGCCGTAGCCCGGATGAATCGCGTCGACCCCGGCCCGTCGGGCCACCTCGATGATTTCGTCGACGGCGAGGTAGGCCTGAACCGGGGTCCGACCGCGTCCGACCAGATACCCCTCATCGGCCTTGTAGCGGTGAAGGGCGACCCGATCCTGCCACGAGTGGATCGCGACGGTACGAAGCCCCAGTTCGGTCGCGGCCCGGAAGACGCGGATGGCGATCTCGCCGCGATTCGCACACAGCAGCTTGCGGATCGGGCGACGCACGTTCGTCATCGCGCCATCTTGCGACAGGGCCGGGGCGGGGAAAAGCGCGACCCTCGAGACCCCGGCGCGAGGGTTTTCGTCTCCGGCGGCTGGTTCTAGAGTAGGACCTCACTCCGAAGCGGGGGCGTCCCGCCGGATCTCCCATCGGCATGCCCAAACGCGATTCCGCCGCGCCTCGAGAGGCGAGCCCCGTGCCCGACCGCCCTGGGCCCGACCGCCCTGGGCCCGACCGCCCTGGGCCCGACGGAGCTGACGTTGGGGAAAAGGCGCCTCCCGGCTCCCGGCGCCGGCGCGCGACGTGGCTGCTCGTGCTGTTGGCTCCGGTCGTCGTGTTTTTCTCGGCCTTTGCGGGGAGCCGGCTGCTCTCTCGGGGGGAGGTTCTGGCGGGGGTGCGGGTCGGGGGACCTTCAGGGCTGTCGTTGGGGGGCATGACCCGGGTCGAGGCGGCGGCGGCGATCGAGGAGCTCGCCGCGCGGATGATGGCCGAACCCGTGGTCGTCACGGCCGGGGATCGCCGGCTCGAAGTCGCCCCCGCCGACGTCGGTTTCGTCGTCGACCAAGCCGCCATGGTCGAGGCGGCGATGGCCGCGGGGCGGACCGGGGGCATCGGCCGTCAGATCCAGAGTTGGGTCGACGGGTCGGCGGATTCGGTAGGGGTGGTCGGAACCATCGACGCGGCGCGCCTCGAACCGTTCTTCGCGCGCTGGGAGCAGGAGGTCTTGGCCCAACCGACCTTCGAGGGTGCCCTGCGCGCCCGCGAGGGTCGGGTCGTGCTCGAGCCGCCGCGAGCGGGACGGGTCGTTACCCGCGAATCGATGGTCCCCGCCCTCACGGCCGCGCTGAAGGCGGTCGCGCGCGCGCCGATTCCCCTCGCGAGCCACGAGCAGGCGCCGCAGAGAACGGCGGCGAGCTGGACCTCGGCGATCGCCGAGGCGGAGGCGCTGATCTCCGCTGCCGTCACCCTCGGGGGGGTGCTTCCTCCTGACGCTCGGGAACGCGACGGTCAGGAGAAGACGCGAAAGCGGCCGCCGGCAGCCGGGGAGCAAGACGAGCCTTCGGAGTCGCCGTCGCGGGGGTTCTCCATCGCGCCGGACGTCCTGGCGACGGCCCTGCGGAGTCGGACCGGGTCAGGAACGGACGTCGCGCTCGCGCTCGACCCCGAGGCGCTGAAGCCGGCCTTGGCCGAGGCGCGCCAGGCGCTGGAGCGGCCGCCCGTCGATGCGCGTTTTGACGTCTCGAAGGGTGACGAGGTGACGGTCGTGCCCAGCCGTCTCGGCCGGGTGATCGACGCCGCGAAGGTCGCCGAGGCGCTCCTGGCGGCTGCGTCGCGACCCGACCGCACGGGACCGTTTCCCATCGAGGATGGGGCGGCGCCGGCCTTGACGACGGAAGCGGCCCGCGCGCTCAACATCCGCGGTTTGGTGAGCAAGTTCACCACCTCGCACCGTTGCTGCGAAAAGCGCGTGAAAAACATCCATCGCATGGCGGACCTCATCGATGGCGTGGTGCTCGCGCCGGGCGAGCGCTTCAGCATCAACGAACACGTCGGCGAGCGTCGCGCGAGCCATGGTTTCTACCCTGCCCCCACCATCGTGCACGGTGAGATGAAGGACACCGTGGGCGGCGGCGTGAGCCAATTCGCCACCACGTTCTACAACGCGTTCTTTCACGGAGGCTACGAGATCATCGAGCGCCAGCCCCACTCGTTCTACTTTCGCCGCTATCCGATGGGCCACGAGGCGACGTTGTCGTTTCCCAAGCCGGACGTGATCGTTCGGAACGATACCAAGAGCGGTCTTCTCATCCGCACCGAGTACGGCGGCACCTACATTCGCATCAAGCTCTACGGCGATAACGAGGGGCGCAAGGTCAAACGCAAGGTCAGCCGCATCTACGACGTCACGGACCCTCCCATCGAATACATCGCCGACCCCGGGCTCGAGCCTGACGAGACGAAGGTCAAGGTGCGGGGCAAGGTCGGCTGGACGGTCACCGTATCCCGTATCGTGGAGTACGCCGATGGCGAGACGAAGAAGGAGACGCGGAAGGTCACCTACAAGCCGCGGGTGAAGAAGCTCCGGGTGCACCCCTGCAAAGTTCCCGAGGGCGAAGACGGCTACACCGGCGAACCCTGTCCCGAGCCGGAAGAAGAAGAGGACGACGACGACGACGACGAGGGGCCCGATCGCCGGGACGAGGCGCCCGAACCCGCGCCCGAGCCCGCGAAGGATGGGGAGGAACCGTTCGATCCGAACGCGACGGCGCCCCCGGTCGGCGAAGACGAGGGGGGATGAGTCGTGTACGCTGCCCGAGGCGGTGAGGAGCGCTCCGCGGTCGGGTTTGGGCTCGATGGGCGGGTGATCGCGCCGCCGGCCCGTCCGCGGGCGGAAGCGACTCCATGCAGCTCTACACCAAGATCCTCATCGGAATGGCGGTGGGTGTGGTCCTCGGGTTCCTGGTGGGACCGAACTCCTCCATCTTGCCCCACGACGGGGTGAAGCTCCTCCCCACCGCGACGGTGGTGGCCGCCCCGGAAGCCAACGCAGCCTCCGTTCCTTTCAGTACCGGGATTCGCCAGGCGCGAATCATCAGCCGCCAGGGAACCACGGCCGACGGGGCGGACCAGTGGTTTCAGGTCGCGTGGACGGTGACGACGGCCGACATCCTGCGCTTCAAGGGGGCCCGGGAGGCCAAGGAGCCGTCCTCAGCAACGCCCGCGCTACCCGCGAAGGGGGCGACCCTCGAGGGATGGGTCGAAAACGTCGCCCCGGCCGTGGCCACCTACAGTCGCACCGGGGAGATGCTCGTCGGTGCGACCGAGTGGCTCGGGCGCCTGTTTCTCGCCTTGATCAAAATGGTCGTGGTGCCGCTCGTATTTTTCTCGCTCACGGTGGGGGTCGCATCGTTGGGCGACTTCCGGCGCCTCGGGCGGCTCGGGGGACGGACGATCGGCCTCTTCACCGGCACCACGATCCTCGCCCTCGTCATCGGAGTTGGGCTCGCCAATCTCTTTCAGCCCGGAAAGCTGCTCGACGAGGGGGACCGCCAGCGGTTGCTCGCCTCCTACGAAGGCGCGGCGACGTCGACCGTCGATCGCGCCGCCGAAGCGCCAACGTTCACCGACCAGGTGATCGCGATCGTTCCCACCAATCCGTTCGGCTCGCTCGCCCGCGGCGAGATGCTGCAGATCATCTTCTTCGCCCTGATGTTCGGGGTGGCCCTCACCCTGCTCGACGAACGCCGCAGCAAACCGGTCGTATCTCTTCTCGATTACGCCAACGAAGCGATGGTGATGCTCGTTCACATCGCGATGAAGCTCGCCCCGTTCGGGGTGGCGGCGCTCTTGTTCAAAGTGGTGGGGAGCACCGGGCTCAGCGTGCTCACCGCCCTCGGGGTCTACGCCCTCGTGGTCATCGCGGGTTTATCCCTTCATCTCGCCATCACCTACGGGGCGATCGTCCGCTTCGGCGCGCGTCTCCCGTTCACGCGGTTCCTGGGCGCGATCAAGCCGGCGGTGATGCTCGCGTTCTCGACCTCGAGCTCGTCGGCGACCCTGCCCGTCACCAAGGAGTGCGTGGAGGACAACATGAACGTCTCCCCCGCCGTGAGCTCCTTCGTCGTCCCCCTCGGCGCCACCATCAACATGGACGGCACCGCCCTCTACCAGGGGGTCGCCGCCATTTTCATCGCGCAGATCTATGGCCTCGATCTCACGCTCGCCGACCAAGTCACCATCGTGACGTCGGCCACCCTCGCGTCCGTGGGGGCTGCCGGTGTGCCCGGAGCGGGCATGATCACCCTCGCGATGGTGCTCACCGCGGTGGGCGTCCCCACCGAAGGGCTCGCCCTCGTGCTCGGCGTCGACCGCCTTCTCGACATGTTTCGCACCGCCACCAACGTCGTCGGGGATTCCTCGGCCACCGTCATGATGGCCCGCCTCGAAGGCGATCCGCTGGCCTTTCTCACCCCCGAGCAAGACCGCGACAACCCAAAGAAGGGCTTCGAGACCCGTCTCGAAGACCCCCCGCGCCCCGTCGTGGCCGAAGTCCAAGAAGAGGCGTAACGGGCGGGGAGAGTGTTGGCCTCAGGGCCGGGCGCCCGCTGTATCGTTACGGACGGTCGGCGACGGGATAATCGGTGTAGCCCCGGGCGT
Source organism: Myxococcota bacterium (assembly GCA_039027095.1). GTDB lineage: Bacteria > Myxococcota_A > Polyangia > Polyangiales > Polyangiaceae > JAPYTK01. The sequence goes on along the minus strand of JBCCLB010000030.1, from coordinate 34,045 downwards.
CGCCGCCATAGAAGGTGTCGCGGTTCCAACGGGCGAGGGGGATGCCTTGCCGCAAGCGCGCAGGGAGGTCGGGATTGGAGATGAAGGGCTTGCCGAACACGATCGCGTCGGCGTCGCCGCGGCTCAGGGCGCGCTCGGCGCGGGCGAGGTCGTAGCCGCCATTGGCGAGGTAGGCGCCCGCGAACCGTTCGCGGATGACTTGCTGGACGGGGGAAGGGGCGTCGGGCCGGTGTTTGGGCGGGCCGTAGAACTCGACCACGTCGAGGTACGCGAGGTCGAGATCGTTCAGGGCATCGCAGAGGGTGGCGTAGAGCGCGGGAGGGTCGGTCTCGTCACAGCCGTTGACGCCGAGCCCGGGCGAGATGCGCATGCCGACCCGATCGGAACCCCATACCTCGCAGAGGGCCGTCAGGACCTCGACGGGGAATCGTATCCGATTGGCCACGTTGCCTCCGTAGACGTCGTCGCGACGATTGACCCGATCGCTGAGGAACTGTTGCACGAGGTAGCCGTTGGCCCCGTGGAGTTCTACCCCGTCGAAGCCCGCGTCCCGGGCGCATTGGGCCGCACGGCGGAACATGGCGACGACACCCGCAATTTCATCGAGGGCCAACGCCCGGGGGGGGGACGTCGGGACGAAGGGCTCTTCGTCGCCACGCCATACCTGGCCGCGCCAATCGTCGTCGGGGCGCAACGCGGAAGACGATACGGGGGCGGCGCCATCGTGAAAGTCTGTGTGGCTCATCCGACCCACGTGCCATAGCTGCGCCACCATTCGGCCCCCGGCGGCGTGGACCGCATCGGTCACGAGCCGCCAGCCGGCGACCTGAGCGTCGTCGTACATGCCGGGGGTGTACGCGTATCCCTTGCCCTGCGGGTCGACTTGGGTCGCCTCGGAGACGATGAGCCCGGCGCTTGCCCGCTGCGCGTAGTAGGTGGCGTTGAGGGCGTGAGGGACGTCACCCGGGGTCGCGGCGCGCGACCGGGTCATCGGCGACATCAAAATCCGGTGGGGGAGGGTCAGGGCGCCCAAGTCCAAAGGCTCGAAGAGCATGCGTCCCTCTTATCGCGGGTGGCGGGTCAGCGGCAGTTCGGATGCGCGGCCCGGTGCAGCGCATCGTACTGGGCCCGGGTGAGCTCGCCGAGGTGAAAGGCCACCGCGACTTCGCCCCACGTCGCCCGCCAGCGCTCGGGCATGCGGGCGTCGACAAACCCGTAGGAAGGTTGCGCGGCGGCGGTCAGAAAGTCATCCCCGCGGGGGTGGGGGGGGAGCGCGCGGGCGACGATGATTTGCTGGAGCCCCGACCACGACAGATCGCCTCGGCCGTGGAGCATCACGAGGGCCAGCACATCGCCGTAGTCGGCGCTGCGCGAGGGAAGACTTCGTCGCAGCGCCGCGGTGAGGCGTTGGTGGGTGGCGCGTTGGGTCGGCGTGAGATGCGCCTTCAAGGCGGCGGACCAGGCGTTCGGTCGAGCGTCAAGCTCGGCCGAGGGGGGCGCAGGGGTGGGGGTTGCGGTCGCGGTGGCCGCGGCGCCGGCCGGGACCGAGGCACGAGGCGCCGCGTCGGTGGTCGAGGAAGAGGCATCGAAAAGGTCGCACCCGGTGACGCTCGCCGCGGTCATGGCCGCCGCGGCGGCGAGAACGACGTACGCTCCGTCGAACCACGACGACGACGACCATCCCATCGCGAACAGCATAGCCGTCCCCGCGCCGGAATGAGCCGCCGGGCTCTTGGCTCTTGGTGATAGTCTTCTTTTCTGTGGCCCCAGGGGACGTCGATGCCGAGCTCGAGCTCCCGTGTACCATCGGGAAGTACCAGCTCGTGAGCCCGGTGGCGTCGGGAGGCGCAGCGACAGTGTACCTCGCCCGCTTGTTGGGGAAGGCGGGCTTCGTGAAGCGGGTGGCCGTCAAGGTGTTCCATCGGCACCTGGCGCGCGACCCGGGGTTCGTGGCCGGGTTTCTCGACGAGGCGCGGCTGGCCGCCGGGATCCACCACCCCCACGTGGTCGACGTGTACGACGTCGATGCCGTCGATGGCCAGCTCATCATCGTGATGGAGTACATCGAGGGCGCGTCTTTTTCGTACCTGCTCAACCGTATGGCGAAGAAGATGCCGGAGCCGCCGCTCGGCGCGGTCTGCAAGGTGGTGCACGACGCGCTGCTCGGCCTCCACGCCGCCCACGAACTCCGCTCGCCTCGCGATGCATCGTTGGGCCTCATTCACCGGGACGTATCGCCCCAAAACGTTCTCGTCGGGGTCGACGGGCTGGGGCGGGTCACCGACTTCGGTATCGCGAAGGCGCGGGGGCGCGTGAAGACCACCGAGAACCGCGACGTGGTGAAGGGAAAACTCCGGTACCTCGCACCCGAGCAGATACAACGGGGCCCCCTCGACCGGCGGGTGGACGTGTTCGCGGCGGGGATCGTGCTGTGGGAGGCGCTGACCGGGGAGGCCCTCTTCGACGGGGACACCGACGCGGCCATCCTGGGTCAGGTGCTGTCGGCCGAGCTCGTCCCCCCGAGCACGATACGGGCGAGCGTGCCGGCTGCGTTGGACACGGTCGTCATGCGAGCGCTGGCGAGAAAGCCGGACGCGCGTTTCGATACCGCACTCGCGTTCGCCGACGCGCTCGAAGAGGCGGCGGGGGAGCTCTTCCTCCGCCCGCGGGCGCTCGGAACGCTCGTTTCCCAGCTCGCCGCCCGTCGGCTGCGCCGTGCGCGACGCACGATGGAGAGCATCGCCGAGCGTGACGGCAACCAGCCGCACACCGACCTCATCGAAGAGCTGACGCGGGCCGAGGAGACCGAAGACGGCGCGAAATCCGGCGACCTTCGTCGTCGGCGCGTATCCGACGCGAACTCGTTCCCCATGGCCGCGCGCCCGACGCCCGCGCCGGGGTCGACGCCCGGTCCCGTGTCGATGGCGGAACTCCTCCCCGACCACGCCCCGGCGCCTCCGTCGTCCCGGTCGACGCGCGCGGTGGCGTGGGCCGGGGCTGGAGTCGCGCTCGTGGGAGGGATGATCGTGGCCGCATCGCTGTCCGGGTCGGCGGACCGGCCCCCCGCGTCGTCGCCCCCGGAGGACTTGGAGGCGGCCCCGCCGTCTCCGGTCCCGTCGTCCCCATCCCGGGCCGACGTACCCACGCCGTCTGCACCGTCCGTCGCTACGTCGCCGCCGCCTCCCGCCACGTCCTCGGCGGTGCCGGCAAGGCCCGCGATGGGGGGGAACACGTCCTCCCCTCCACCGTCGCCCCGGCCGCCCCCCCGGCGTCCGCTTCGACCGGCGCCCGCACCGCCCGGCGACGGGGTCTTCATGCCGGGAGACATATGAGGTGGACACTGCGTTTCTGGTACGTCGCCTCGGTGGCGGCGTTCGGTCTCGGGTCCGTCGTCGCGTCCCCACGACGGGCGAAGGCGCAAGACCCGGCGGCCGCGTCGGAGGAGGTCGTGGCCGAGGCACGGGCGCGCTTCCGTGAAGGCACCGAGCGCTTCCAGGCCGAGGCTTGGTCCGACGCGCTGTCCGCGTTCCGGGAGAGTCACGCGCTGGTCGCGAGTCCGAACACGTCGCTGATGGTGGCCCGCTGTCTGCGGGCGCTCGATCGCGCCGCCGAAGCGCTCGAGACCTATGCGCGCGCGATTCGAGAAGCGAAGGGACTCGCCAAGTACGAGGCGGCCGGGGATGCTGCGAAGAATGAAATGGCGGCGCTCAAGGCCTCGCTCGTCGCCATCACGGTCCAGCTGCAGGATGCGCCGGCGGGGACGCGCGTCTTCATCGGCGGCGAGGCGTGGCCTCTCGTGCGGGCCGAGGCGCGTGCCTTCGTCCCCCCCGGCGAGGTTGCGGTGGTGGTGGTGCCCCCCGACGGCGGCGAGGAGGTGCGCCGCGAGATCGTGGCCGAACGCGGTCGGGACGTGATCCTCGCCCTCGCGCTGCCCCGGGCAGGACGTCGCCCCGCCCCGCCCTCCGACCGCGTTTCGGCTCCCTCCGAGGAGGAGGAGCAGCGTGACCCTCTCGGGTGGACCCTATCTGCGGCTTTGGTCTCGGCGGGCGTCGGCGCCATTGGCACCGGGATCTTCATCGGCTTCGGGCTTCGCGGGGAGGCGCGGTACCGCGACCTGGAGCGAACCTGCGCGCCGCGATGCGGGGCTTCGTTCGACGACGCGGTCGCCGCCGGAGAGCGCGACGGCCACATCGCCAACGTCGGGCTCACGGTCGGCGCGCTCGGGACGGCGGCCGCGGTCGTTTTTGGGACCATCTTCGTCACGCGTGACACCTCGGTCGCGGTCGGCCCCCAGGCGGCGCGACTTCGAGTACGCTTCTGAGGTCATGCGCTGGCACGTGTCGCTTCTGACCCTGGCGGTGGGCTTGGGGTGGTTGGGGGCATGCCGCACCGACTTCTCCGATCTTCGTGCGGGGGCGGACGGCGACGCCACGACGTCGGACACGGGGGGCGCTACGGCGACCACGACCACCACCAGCGGGGGCGGCGCCGCGGGCACGGGCGGGGGCTCGGCGGGAGGCGGCGCCGCTGCGGCGGGGGGCTGCGCGCCTGGGTCTTTGCCTTCACCAGAACCCGGCGACCCGCCGCTATGCGACAGCTGCGCCGGCTGCCTTCTCTGCGCCGGGGAGGAATGCACCTACGCGTGCAACGCCTGTGGGTGTGATTGTCCCGCGCAGAATTGTCCCGGCTTCGGCCAAGACCGTTGTGAGGCGCTCTGCAGTGAGGGGACGACCTGTGCCCCCACGTGCAGCGGAGACGTTTGTGCCTTCGAGTGCCGAGGGTGCAGCGCCGCGGAGTTCGTGTGCGGGACCACGGTGGATGTCTGCGACGTCTCGTGCCGCGACACGCCCGACTGCTCGGTCCAGCTCGAAGCCGACGCAAGCGCCGTGACCGTCGACGACAGCGTGGCCCGCGTCTCATGCGGCGTAACGAGCGGTACGTGTGAAGTGACGTGCCGGGGCGAGGAGAGCGATTGTCATCTCGACTGCGGACTCGGGGCAGATTGTCGTCTCGACTGCGAACTCGGCGTCCCGTGCATGTTCACCTGTGGCGCCGGTTGCTCGTCGGATTTTCGCTGCGCCGGGACCACCCCTCAGGCCTGTGGCGGTGGGGTCTCGGTATGCAACCGACCGTGCCCTCCCTGACCCGCCACTGTGGACCCGACCCCCGGGCTCCCGCTCAGAAACAGCTGACGCGGTCGGGCCGAGGGTCGGGCAAACCCGTGGGCAGGATGCCCTGGAGGTACGCGTAATTCTGCGTGCAGAACACGGCCGGCGCTGCGCCGTCGAGCTCAGCCCGCTCGACGAAGGGACGTTCGGCGCCGCGGTCCATCAACGCCCCCTGTTTGTCGGTCAGGTTGTGAAAGGCCTCACCGTGGGGGTCGGCGAGGCCGAGCGAGTGGGCGATCTCGTGGCTGAGCGTACCGCCGATGAGGTTGCCGAGGGTCCATACCGCGCAGGCGAGTTGTCCGGGCCGGTCCGCCGAGACGGTCGGACATCCGGCGCCTGACGTCAGAGGGGGCGGAGCGGCGTCGACCTCCTCGCGGGTCGCCGGGGTCCCGTCCCGGTCGGGGCGGAAGGGGTCGAAGATCCGATCGAAGAGCGGATGCCCACGACCGGCGGCCACCGAGAGCGCACCCGGATCCTCGCTAAAGACGAAGAGAGACTCGATGAACACCCCCCCGTAGCCCGGGAAGCCATCGCTCTGGGTGAGGGCGTTCACGCCTCCGAGACGGTCGTAGAGCCTGAGGTTGCCGACGTCTTTCCCGGGGGTGTTGTCGTAGCCGAGCAAACCGATTCCATTGGGGTCGGGGCCGCTCAGCTCGACTTCGCTGTAGAGGGCGTAGTCCTCGGGCCTCGCCTCGCGGAGGACGACGTTGACGCCTCCGTAGTCGCGCTCCACGACCTCGCGCACGCGTTGCCGGATGGCGCGGTCGGCGGCGCGGAGACCAAAGCGTCGCAGCGACTCGGTGTAGGTCGGCCGGTAGCGGAGCCACACCACTTGGCGGACGGGGGCGATCTCGAGGCTCACGTCGATCGACGTCCCCACCACGGTGGCGGCGCCGTCGGTTACGGTGGGGGTGGCCGTGCCGGCATACCGCCCGGTGATGGTACGGAGGTCGATCGCCTGACCCAGCTCGTCCTCCTCGTTGAGCACGTAGCGCACCCGGTTGCCGCCCACGAACTCCGACACCAGGGTTAGGTCGGTATCGAAGGGGGAACCGCCGCCGTCGGGCGTGAACGTGCCGGTCAGGACGACCGTCGTTACGGCCAGGGGATCCCCGTCGCGGGGGCCGACGAAACCCCGCCCGTCGATGTCGACGTATTGTCCGAGACTCGCGCTGGGCGTGGAGAGGCCGGCGATCACCGGGGGGGCGATGGTCGCGACGAGCGGCTGGGGGTCGGGGCCGAGCGTCGTGCCGTCGGGGTGCTGGTTACGGACCGCGACAGAACCCTCGAACGTTCCCGGCGCAATGCCGGCGATCGCGGGGCTGAAGGGAAAGGTCACCGTGGTGCGGTCTGTCGCCTCGACCGCGGGCGCGGCGATGGTGGTCGGACCCACGGGGGTGCAGACCGTGCCGTCCGAGGGGCGAAAACACCCTTCGACGAGGGCGACCGTCACGCCCTCGTCGCGGCCGAGGAGAAAGTCGTCGCCCCGCACGGTGATGCGGTCGTTGACGAACGCCACGTTCCCCTCCAGGCCGTCGACGCGGGGCGTCAGGTGGGGGGCAAACCGCAGGGTGAGCGGAGCGGGAATGCTCCGGTGCCATCGCGCGTCGAGATCGCTCTCGGCCTCGAGTGCGGCCTGGCCCCGAAAGGTGCCCTCCCGACGTCCGCCCATGCCGTCCCCGCTCCAGGTCACTTCCAGACGTTCGTAGTCGACGAAGCGCGCGGGCAGGGCGAGGGATGCGCGCACACCGTCGACCTCCCCTTCGAGGGTGAGGGTCGTGGGCCCGGCAAAGTCGGGTACGAAGTTGCGCCCTCCGATCACGAGGGTGCTCCCCGGGACCAACGTCCCGGGGGCGATGTCATCGATCTCCATGTCGATGACCGGGTCCGAAGAGACGGGGGGGGGCACCTCTGCGTCAGGTTCACCGTCGGTGCAGCCGCCGAGGAGAACGGTGGTGGTGAGTCCCGCGAGCCCGAGGGTCGAGAGACGGGCAAACGCGGGTCCCCTCTTTCCGCGGGAGGCGATGGCGGAGGCGGCGAACATCGTGGTGCCTCACGGGCAGGCGGTGGGGGTGAGCCCGAGGCAGATGTCGTAGAGATTCTCGGCGCCGTTCCAGCCGCGAACGACGATGAAGAAGGTGCCCGTCTGGAGGATGCTCCACGCCGCGCTTTCATCGCTCGTCACGCTTTGCCCATTGTTCGGATCGCAGCCCGCCGGGGTGGTTTCCGAGCAGCCCGTCAGGTTGTTCCCCTGGTCGTCGTAGATGTAGAGGTCGAGGTCTTCGCTCGGGAGGTTCTGACTGAACGTGAGGTCGGCGTAGATCGTCTCGCCGGCGAAGAGAAAAACCTCATACCAATCATCATCGAGGCTGCATATCGCCTGCGTCGTCGATTGGTACGGGCCGGGGAGAGGAACCGCTCGGGCCGACGTCGGGTCGTCGTCGTCTTCGTTGGTGTCGTCGGTGCAAGTCGGGGTCACCCCGCAATCATCCGCCGTCGTTACCACGTCGAGCTGGTAGGGATTGTCCGCCGCCCCGAACGCGTGAACCCGGGCGTAATAGGAACCGGCCGGTCCGCACGTCGAGACGGATTCGTTGGACGAGAGGCTCGAACTGGTATCGAGCGCGTTGCCGTTGGCGTCATAGAGCGCGAGGTCCAGGTCGCTGGCGGCCCCCCCCTGCAGCGTCACCTGGAGCTGGCTCGAAGCGGTCAGGGTGAGGAGGTACCAGTCTTCGTCGTCTCCCGTGCCGCCTCCCGCTTGGGGACAACTCACCAGCCCGGAGTGCTGGCCGGGCCCGAGCGCCGCCGCCGTCGCCAGCGTATCGTTATCCTCCCAGGCGTCGTCCATACACACGGGCGGCGGCGGGAGGCAGGTGAAGGTGTCGGGAATGCACTGCCGGCCCGTGGTTCCGTCGACCCCACTGAGGGCGCCAAAGGAGCAGTAGTAATCGGTCGGACAGTCGGTGTCGGCCATACAGCCGGTGAAACAGCGCAGCGAACCGCCGAGCGCCAAGCACAGATCTTCGGGGCCGTCGCCGCACTCCGACTCGCTGGTGCAGGGCTCACAGAGGTCCTTGCCCGCTCCCTCGGGGTTGTCGACGGTCATGCGGTAGACGGGAGACTCGGTGGTGTGATCGCAGGTCCCTTCGGTGTCGTCGTCGTCTTCGGCGAGAAAGACGTAGAACAGGTCGGCGGTGCTGCCCGGGGCGGCACCAGCGACCGGGTTCGGCACATCGGCGCCCCAAGTCCCGTCGCGGTCGTCGCCGGCGAGTTGGACCATGGTGACCTGCGTCATGGCCCCGAGGTCGGGGTCGGGCCCGGGGTCGGTCGTGCTGTAGTAAAATAGCGGCTCGAACTTGATGCCCTGGTCGTCGCGCACCTCCGCGACCACCGTCAGCGCCCCGCTTCCCGTGGCGTCCTCGGGGACATGGATGATCTCGGGCGCGGCCCCCGGGCAGTCCGCGCCGTCGTCGCGGCGCAACAGGATGAGGTATGGCTTGAGGGTCGGCGGGTTGTCGCCGTCGTCGGCCGAGAAGGTCGCCGAGACGCGGCTCGGGCCGGCGACCTGGTCCTTGGTGGGACAGAAGCTCCAGCGCGCATCGCGGTCGCCCTCCTGCACCGTGGTTCCTCCCTCGAGACCCGTCGCTTCGCCCAGCGTCACGCGGGGGCTGTCGGTGTCTTCGGCGCGAAGGGGGACGTCGAGACACGTCGCTTCGCGGAGGTCCAAGGTCGCTCCCGTACCGAGCGGTTGGACGAAGACAGGGGCGCCAAAGCCACCGTCTTCGGCGGTGACCGAGATCCTCAGCGGCTGCTCCGAACGCCCCAGTCCGTCGGTGACGACCACGCGCCACACGTGCTCGCCCACGTCAGAAAGGAGCGGTGTCCACTGCAGCCGAGCCCCGTCTGCCGAGGCGAGGATCTCGACGCGGTCAGGCGACGCGGACCCGCCGTCGACCGTCACCTCGAAGCTGAGCGCATCCCCCTCGGGGTCGACGGCGGACAGCGGTACGGTAACCGGAACGTCGACGACGGCCCGACGGGGCGCGAACGGGGCGAGGGTCGGCGACCCGTTTCCCTCGGGGGCACATGAGCTCCCGCTGATGGCGGCAAGGACCGAACACAACCCGACGACCACCCACCGCATCACCGACGTTTCGTACTATGTGGGGGCGTGTAAGTAAATCGCAGAACCGAAGGTGGCGGGTGCGTTGCAGCGTGCGTGTCCGTAGGATGGGGGAATGCCGGGAAGCGACGACGAGACGTTCCGACTCGCCGTCGCGACGAGTCGCGACCCGCTGGTCGTCCTGCCGCGGCTGAAGACGGTCTGCTCGGCGCTGGGCACGACCCTGGGTCGTCGCGTCAGCGGGCACTTGATGGTGTCGTACGAGGAACTGGAGCGGGGGGCCGAGGACGGCGCGTTTCACCTGATGTGGCTGCCGCCACTCGTGGCCCTCTCGCTCGTCCCCCGCGGCGTGGCAACGGCCTTGGCCGTGCCCGTACGTTCGGGGCGGACGAGCTACTCGACGGCGCTGTTCACGCGGCCCGACGCTGACTTCGACATCGGCCAACTCTCCGGTCGCACTGTCGGTTGGGTCGACGTGCGAAGCGGCGCCGGTTACGTCCTCGCCCGCGCCCTCTTGTCGCGGCGGGGGATGGCGCCCGAGACCCTCTTCGCAGAGGAGCGCTTCTACGGCTCTCACCAACGCGTCGTCCAGGCGGTGCTGTCGGGCGAGGTCGACGTCGGGGCGACGTTCGCCCGCATCGACGAAGGCGAGGTCGTGGAAGCGGCTTGGGGCGAGCGACGCGTTCGGGTCCTCGACAGCTACGGGCCCATCCCCGCCGACATGGTCGCCGTCGGACGCACCCTCGGTCGTGAGCGCGAGGCCCTCATCGACGAGGCGCTGTACGACCCGGAGAGCGACCTCGCCCGCGAGATGTATGGCCTCCTCGAATGCGAGGGGGTCGCGGCGCCCGAACCTCGCCACTTGGAGGCACTGCGGAAGCTGGCATGACGGGGGTTGGCTCGTGACGGGGGCACGCGCCCGGCCGGAACGGGCCCGTGATGGGCGCGCCGATGCGGTGGGCGCCCCCATCGTCGAGGACGGACGAGACGGTCTCCCGATCTGGCTCACGCTTTCGCGCGTGGCGCTGGCGGCCGGGGGTCTGTTGCTCCTGCCCCGGCAAGTCGTTTCGGCGGGCATCGCGTTCGCCCTCGGTCTCGTGTTGCGGGGCATTCATCACCGCCGGTCGCGTGGGGCCGGCGTGGGGGCAACGTGAAGGTCGTCTCGTCGACGCCTCGGTAGCGGGCTGGTAAGCCACCGCGATGCGTTTCGCCCTCGGTCGGTGGCTGGCGCTGGCGGCGGGGTTGACCGCTTGCCGCGGCACCCCGGCGCCCGTGCCTCCCACGCCTTCGACGAATGACCTCATGAACGAGTCTGAATCCCTCGAGGTCGCGGTTGCCGCGGCTTCGGCCAGCCCCATCACCTTTGCCCGCATCGCCGCCTTTCCCCCGCCCGGATGGCAGGTGCCAAGGGCCGCTCAGCTCTCCCCCGACGGGTCTCAGGTCACGTACCTCCAGGCGGAAGGAGGGGGCGAGGAGATGGCCCTGTTCGCGTTCGACCTGGCCACCCGCGAGCACCGCGTGCTCGTGCGCGCGGCCGACCTCGTCGAAACGGGACGGGCGCTGTCGCGAGAGGAGGAGCTACGCCGAGAACGGCAGCGAAAGCGGATCACGGGGGTCACCTCGTACGCTTGGGCTCGAGATGCCGAGGTGATGCTGCTTCCTCTCGGCGGTGACGTGTTCGTGCGGAAGGCGGACGGCGCCATCGTTCGCCTCACCGATTCCGAGCCGCCCGAAATCGACCCGAAGATTTGTGCCGACGGTCGGTATGTCGCCTTCGCTCGCGGCCCCGAACTCTACGTCGTCGACGTGGCGACCCAACGAGAGCGCGCGCTCACCTCGGGGGCGGCCCCAGGGGTCACGCGAGGGCAAAGCGACTTCAACGGCCAGGAGGAGTTCGGGGAGCCAAGTGGGTTCTGGTGGGCGCCGAGCTGCGACCGTCTCGCTTATCTCGAGGTCGACGAGACCGCGGTGGGCCGAATTCCCGTCATGGGGTACCGCGACACGGCAGACCTGCAAATGCTGCGGTACCCGCGGGCAGGGACGGTCAACCCCCAAGTGACGCTGCACGTGGTCGACGTCGCGACGCAGGCGTCGCGGCCCGTGTCGTTTCCTGAAGACGAGGCGTTCGCCGAAGGGCACTACCTCGGCCGGGTGCGCTTCGCGGACGACGGCCGGACGCTGTACGTGCAACGCCTCGACCGGACCCAGCAACATCTCGCGTTGGTGCGCGTCGACGTCGCGACGGGCCGGGGGACACACATCATCGAGGAGGAGAGTTCGAGCTGGATCGAATTCGCCGACTACCGCCTTGTGGGCGACGACCTGCTCTGGACAGGGCCCCGCGAGGGGGGACACCGGCATCTCGAGCGTCGGGATCCGATCTCCGGCGACGTGCGCGTGGTGTTGACCCGAGGGCGTTGGGACGTGTTTCGGTTGCTCGGCCTCGACGCGACGAAGACTCAGGTGCTCTTTGTGGGCAATCGGGATGCGGTGCTCGACCGACAGATTTACTCGGTGCCTCGGGCGGGAGGGGGCGCCGAGCCGAAGCGCATCTCCACCGTCGACGGGGTGCACGAGGTCGCCACGGATGCGCCCGCCCGTGGGTATGTCGACATTCATTCGTCGCTCACCGAGCCCCCGCGCGCCGTCGTCGTCGACGCGCAAGGCCAAGCCGCGGGCAGCCTTCCGGTGCCCCGTGACGATGACTTCGGCGCGCTGAAGTTGCGCACGCCCGAGCTCGTGACCATCGAGGACGAGAACCGACCCCCGCTCTACGGCGCGATGTTGAAGCCGCGCGACATGGTGCCCGGTCGTCGGTACCCGGTCATCGTGATGGTGTACGGGGGACCGGGCGTGCAGACCATCAAGAACGAATGGAATCCCCGTCTTCTGTGGCAACACCTCGCCGACCGAGGGTTCGTCATTTGGCAACTCGACAATCGCGGCTCGACGGGTCGGGGCCACGACTTCGAGGCGCCGCTCTATCGACACATGGGTCACGTCGAGCTCGAAGACCAGTTGCGTGGGGTCGCCCATCTCACGGGGCTCCCCTTCGTCGATCCGTCCCGAATCGGCATCTACGGCCACAGCTACGGCGGTTATATGGCAACGCTCGCCATGCTCGAGGCGCCCGACGTCTTCAAAGTGGGGGTCGGAGGGTCACCGGTCACCGATTGGCGCTTTTACGATACGGGTTACACCGAGCGCTTCATGGCGACGCCGCAGAACAACCGGGTCGGCTACGAGGCGTCGAGCGTGCTCCCCCGCGTCGCCAAGCTTCGCGGCAAGCTGTTGATCATTCACGCGCTGATGGACGAAAACGTGCACTTCGAACACACGGCGAAGCTCATCGATGCCTTCGTGGCCGCCGACAAGGACTTCGATCTCCTGGTGTTTCCGGGCGAGCGCCATGGCTACCGGACGCCCGCGGCGCGGCGCTACGCGTACCGCCGCGTCGCCGATTATTTCGCCTCCCATCTTTGAGGAATGCGAACCTCGGCGCCTCGACGGAAGGCCGACCGACCGACGGACGCCATCGATGAGGCACCGTGTCGGTCGGCCCCCGATCATCGGGTGCGACGGAACTCGACCGAGAAGCTGACCATGCGGTCGACGCCGCCGGGTTGCCGGGGAAACACCACGGCTTCGAAGGCTTCGACCATGCACTGCTTGACCCCTTCGCCCCGGAGCCCGCTGCGCGGGTTTTGAATGCGGGCGGGGCCGCCTTCTCCTTCGATCCGCATGTCGACCCCAAACGTCGCCTTGTCGGGAGGCGTATCGGCGCGCGCCCAACACCGCTTCATCGCGTCGTATTGCTTCGCAACTTCCTGGCGAATGGGCCGCTTCTGGGCCGCGGTATTTTCCTCTCCCCCGATGTGCATGCCCACGTTTTTGACGTCCACCGCCGGCAGCGGCGCGTCGTCGCCGGCGCCTTCCGCCTCTTCCTCGTTGGAGGCCCCCGCTTCGTCATGGCCTGCGACCTCGGGAGCGGCCTCCTCGACGGGCGGTGCCACCGCGGTCGGAACGGCGCTCCCATCCGGCGCGCCCTTTCGCTCGAAGACCGGAGCGGACACGATCGGCGCCGCGTCTGCGGCCGACGTGGCCGGCGCGTCGGCGGGGGCGGTCGTCTCTCGACAGCCTAGGGTCCCGAGCGAGACCGCCGCCATCACCCCCAGGCCGAACCTCCGCCGATGCTGCATCATGGGCCGCCCGTAGCTCGGGTCGCGGCGAGGGGACAACATTTCGACGGCCCGGACTTTGGTTCCTCCTCCCTCGTTCCCGTAAGCTCTCATCATGGCTTTGAGGTTGGCTTTTACGATGATGCGCCGGGTGGGTGGCCGTCGTCGGCGGTGGGGCGCGTTGACGGTGGGGACGATGGTGGGCCTCGGATGTGCTTCCGGCGGCGGTGACGAGGGCGAAGGCGGGAACAGAGGCACGGAGGGCGCAGGCGCAGGGGACCCGGCTTCGGGGACGACCACCGGCGGGGGCGACGCTTCCACGGGGGGCGGAGGGGCCGCCCCCGACGTGCTCGTCGCGTCGAGTTGTCCCCCGGGTGAGGTGGGATTGGCGCTCGACGGCGACGGCCGCCTCGTGTGCGACCGCCCGCGCGGCCAAATTCAAACCCTGCTCCGTGAGCGTGCCTCCTTGCTGTTTGGCTACCGCGACATCTGTGGCGAGAACTGTTCGAGTCCGCCCGCGAAGTGGGGAACGGTCACGTCCACCGCCTGCACCGACGGCGCCGGGGCCGACAACAACTGCACCACCCAGTCCGTGGGCGGGAACATGGTCGAGTGGTTTGGGCTCAACGTCGACGGCGACGTGGACAACAACGACCGGTTCTACTTGGGACTTCACATCGAAGCCTCGGTCGATGACGCCGCGCCGGAGCCCGGGCCGTGCGCCCCCGGGGCCTGGATGGTCGGGGTCGAGACCGACGGCCGCATCACCTGTAGCGCCCTCGCCCCGCCGGCGCTGGAGCGGGCGCGGGCGCAATGCCACGTGTACTTCGGCTGGAATGATGGGTGCTCGTCCTGCACGAGTCCGCCCGGGAAGTGGGGACGGACGGCCAGTGTCGGCTGCGAGCACGGAGTGGGCACGAATGGTCTGTGCTTGCCGGAAGAAACCTACGACGGCACCTCGTACCGGGTGTACGGCCTGAACGTCGACGGGGACGTGGACGACAACGACAAGTTCTACTTCGGGCTCCAGTGCGACGTCACGGACGACGCGCCACCGACCACCACCGGCATCTGTCCGCCGGGCACGTTCGTCACGGAAGTCACCGCCGACGGCGGTATGACCTGCACGCCGCTGGATGCTCTGGTGGCCGACGCGTTCGCCGAGTCGTGCACGCTCCATTTCGGGTGGGCGGACGTGTGCAACGGATGCACCTCGGGTCCCACCCGCCGGGGACAAGTGCGCGCCGGTCAGTGCATCAACGGCGTGGGGGTCAACAACATCTGCACCACCGCCATGTTGGGGGGGAACACGGTCGAGTTGTTCGGGCTGACGACCGATGGGGACGTGGATGACAACGATACGTTCTTCCTCGGTCTCGAGTGCGCCGTTACGCCCTGACGTCGGCCCCGTGGTCGGCGCGTGGGGGGGCCCAAGCGGGTAGCCAAGAGGGGGAGCCAAGAAGGGGAGCCAAAAGGGGGAGAGAGAGCGTGGTCGACGGGCGGAGAGACGAGCCTCGTCAGGACGACGCACTTTGGTCACGCGTCCGCCCGGAAGGCGGGGGCGCTTCTTCCAACGCGTCGAGGTCGACGCCTCCGAGGACTTTCTCGAGATCGAATCGCTTTCCCGACCCCTCCATATTCGCCTCGGTTTCGCCCTTCGCGGGCGGGAGGGCGGCGACGTTTTTGCCATCGTTGTCGGCGTCGAAGAAGCCCGCGAGCACGGCGGCCACGATCGCGAGGGACGACACGGCGAAGGTACCGAGGGTGACGCCATCGACGGCGGTGACGCCGGGCAGCTGCGAGGGGGCGACGGGCAGGCCCATGTCGAGGACGTGACGCACCAGCGCCATCAGACCCGGTGCGACCACCGCCCCCGCCACGGCTTTGGCCCCGACCTCGATCCGTGCGTCTTCGGCCCAAATCGGCTTGCCCGCGACCAACGCGACGGCGATACCCACCAACACCGCGGCGACGTACGCGACCCAGCCCGGGAGGACGGTCAGCCCCGCCGCCGCGAGGCCGTAGCCCAGGGCGCCCCCGAGGAGGATCCCCTTGATCAACCCGACGAGGAACCGCACCGCCATACCCCCTAGGAATACGTCGCGACCCCACCGGTCGCAAGGACGGGTCGGACGGAGGGACCCCCCGTGGTTTTGGGGTTGCCTCGGGGCGATCGGGGCTGCGGTCGGAGGGGGGGCGGCGACCGGGTGCGCGGCGCTGCAGGAGCCCGCAGGCGCGTTGGTGAGGATACGCGCCGAGAGCGACCTCGAGTGTCCTCAGGACAACCTCGAGGTGCGTTCGGAGTGGGGGGGGCGCTACCGCGTACGAGGGTGTGGTCGCTCGATCACCTACGACAGTGTGTGCGATGGTTTGCGCTGTGAGGTCACGCGCGCCGGGGAGGAGCCGCCGGCGTGGCGTGGTCGCGGTGAACCCGGCCTCGACGTACCTCCGCGATGATGTTGGGGGGCGCCTCGCGTGGGCTCGGCGCGCGGCAGCGCGACCCGGGGCCCCGGGGGGCATCTCCCGGCCGCTTACATGAGCCCGGACTACCATTTAAGGTGGGGCGTACCGACGCCGGGGACTGGAGCGGCCCCACCGTCGGGCCGGTCGATGGCGAAGTTGGCAAACATCCGAGCGAAGGGGCACGGGCCTATCCGTCGGAGAACGCGCGGAGCGACGCCCGGTAGCGCGTTGTTGGTTCGGTTTTTGGGCACGCTGCGAGGCACGCTCGTCGGTGCGGTCTTGGGTGGACTCGGGGTGTCCGTGGCGGCGGCCGCCTGCGGCAAGACCAACCCGGCCGGGTCCACCAACGGGACGACGACGACGCCCGCGGCGGCGGTCGAAGAAGGGCCGCCGACCGTCCGCTTGTATTTGCTGAGCACGGTCGCGGGCGCGCTCGAACCCTGCGGGTGCAGCAAAGACCAGCTCGGCGGTCTCGATCACCTCGCTTCGTTCATGGCGCGAGAGAAAGCGAGCGCCCCGAACCGGCTGCTGCTCACCGCCGGCCCCCTCCTCTATCTCGACCCCAAACCCGAGGCGAGCCACGCCACCCAAGAGGCGTGGAAAGCAGAGACCATCGCGTCGGCCATGGGCGACATGGACCTCGCCGCCTGGGCGCCCGGGTACAACGACTTTGCCGAGGGCATTCAGGGACTCGCCGCGCACGCGAACCGGGCCGGCGCCGTCCTCCTGGCCGACACCGTCGAGGGAGGCACGGGACGCAAGCTCTATCGGGTGGGAGACGTCACGGTGGGCGTGGTGGGTCTCAGCGAGCCCAAAGGTCCGATGGGCGCGCTTCCCCGCGAGGGCGTGACCGCCGCGCCCACCACACCGGCCGCGCAGACAAAGGCCGCCGTGGCCGCGCTTCGTGCCGAGGGGGCGCAACTGCTCGTCGTGATGGCGGCGCTCCCCCGCGGCGCGGCGCTCCGCATTGCCGATCGCGTTCCCGAGGTCGATGTTCTCGTCGTCGGCAAGCCGATGAGCCGGGGCGCCACCAACACCCCCCAGCCGCCCCCGCAGATGATCGGGACGACGCTCGTGGTCGAGACCGCGAACCACGCCCAGACCGTCAGCGTCGTCGACGTGTTTCTCTCTGGCGACATCGATTCGGGGGCGGACCTCACCCTTGCGGACGGCGGCGGCGTGGCCCGAGCGGCCAAAATCGTCGGCCTCACCCGTCGGATCAACGAGCTTCGGGCTCGGATCACGTCCTGGGAGCAAGGGGGCAACGTCGACCCCCGAGACCTGGCCGCGCGGAAGTCCGACTTGGCGCGGATCGAGGCCGAGCGCGCGCGTCTCGAGCCGGAGCCTCCGCCCCCCTCCGGTCCGTACTTTCGCTACCGGGTCGAAGAGGTGAGGGAGGAGCTCGGGGTCGACGAAGAGGTCGTGGCGGCGATGCGCCAGTACTACAAGCGCGTCAACGCCCACAACAAGGTCGCGTTGGCCGACCTGAAGCCTCCCGAGCCCGGGCCAGACCAAGCGCGCTACGTCGGCGCTGAAGCCTGTGGCTTGTGTCACGCAGAGCCCATGGCGGTCTGGCAAAAGACCGACCACGCCAAGGCCTACGCGACCCTTCAGAAGGGCTTCAAGGAGTACAACCTCGAGTGCGTCGGCTGCCATGTGACCGGATACGGCAAGGCGGGGGGCTCCACCGTGACGCACAATGCGGATCTCCAAAACGTCCAGTGCGAGACGTGTCACGGCCCGGGGTCTCGCCACATTCAGAACCCGCAGGACAAGAGCCTCATCACGCTGAAGCCCGACCCCCAGGGGTGCGTCGAGGCGTGCCATCACCCCCCTCACGTCGAGGGCTTCGACCCGGTGGCGAAGATGGAGCTCGTGCTCGGTCCCGGCCACGGCAAGTGACCCAGACCCGCGTCCGGCCGGCCTCCTCGAGGGACCCCGAGGTCAGCGAGGGCTCAGGGGGCGCGGCGCGCGCGGGCCGCGGCGGCGTGCTCGAGGAGCCGCGCCCGTTCGTTCTGCGCGGGATCGCGCAGGCACACCTCGAGGAGGTGATTCAGCAGTTCGCCGACGTGAGGACCGGGGGCGACCTCGAGGGCGTGCATCAGGTCGCGTCCTCGGACCGCGAGATCGCGCGTGGTGAGCGGAACGCCCGCTTCGAGCTCGGCTCGGGCTCGCGCTCGGGCGCGGGCGACGGCGGGACGGTTCTCGGACGTCGCCCGCGCGAGGGCGAGGTCGAAGGCGTCGTCGACGTGGGGCTTCGACACCGTCGCGAGCCATCGTCGCAGGTCCGCGCCGCTCAGGTCGGGATCGAGATCGTGGTGACGGATGGCCAGCGTGATGCGGGTTTGGTGCGCCCGGGAAAACTTGAGCCGCCCGAGGACGGCCTCCGGCTCGGCGACGAACATGAGCAGCGCCGCCACCCTCAGGATGGGGTCGTCGAGGCGGTCGACGGTCGCGAGGGAGCGGTCGAGGGCGTCGTCGCCGATGGCCGCGAGCTCGGGCGCCACGACCCCCATGGCGCCGCACGCACGGAGCAGCGCGAAGCCCTGGCTCGGCTTCGCCGCCGTCATCGTCTTCAGCCATTCGTCGTGCACGCGTTCGGCGCTGACCCGGGCCAGGGTGGCCAGCGGTGCGTCGGCGCCCATGGCCTCGCGGGTCGCGGGCGCCACCTCGCACTCCAGGGTGGCCGCGAAACGCGCCGCTCGGAGGATGCGAAGCCCATCCTCCCGGAAGCGAGCCTCGGGGTCCCCGACCGCGCGGAGACAGCGAGCGGCCAGGTCACGCGCGCCATCGAAGGGATCGATCAGGTCGCCGGCCAACGGCTCGATCGCGATCGCGTTGAACGTGAAGTCGCGGCGCGCGAGGTCCTCCTCGATGTCGTCGAGAAAGACGACCGAAGCCGGACGGCGTCCGTCGACGTAGTCGCCTTCGCCCCTCAGCGTCGTCACCTCGTAGCCGACGCCCCGCACCATCACCGTCACGGTGCCATGCTGGATCCCAGTGGGGATCACCCGACGGAACATCCGCATCACGCGCTTGGGGGCGGCGTCGGTCGCGATGTCCCAATCCTTCGCCGGAGCGCCTCGTAGGAGGTCGCGCACACACCCCCCGACCACCCACCCCCGATGCCCTCCGTCGCGCAGACGGCGGCAGATGTGGGTCACGTCGGAGGGGATCGCATCCAGCACGTGGTTTGACGGCGCGCGCGGCACGGTGTTCGTTCCCGAATTAGCCCTTCCGTATCAATCGGGCCATGGCTCGACGATTTCGTCGGCCCCGGCCGGCGTCGGTGGCGACGCGGGCGGGGGAGGGGGCACGATGACCCGGGGCCGGGGGGCGATGGCGTCGTACGGGTCGGTCCGCCCTCCGGGAGACGTTCGCGGGGCGAGAAAAACCTGAACGCGGGGCTGCGTGTCGTCGAGGCGTATCCGCTTCCCGTGGTACCCGGGCGCGTGGACCTCGATGTCCTTCGCCCCGCCGAGGGAGATGTCGACGTTGGCCGGGAGCAGGATGGGCTCGCCGTCGACGTGGGCGACCGCGCCCGGGACGGGGCTGTGGAGAAGCACGGGTACCACCGGGATGAGGTCGTCTTCCGACGCCTCATTCGTCTCCCCCGCGCCTGCCTCTTCGCTCGAGGCGGTTCGGTCGGTGACCCCCGACGCCCCCGCCTCGACGGAACGGGACGCTGACGGCGGCAGGCCGGCCGGCGGCGCCGCGGCGGGTAGGGACGGCCCCGACGCGTCCACGTTTGGGGCGGACGCGCGCGCCTCGCGCGAGGGTTCGCCCTTCATCGCGAGGTAGCCACCGGCGCCCACCGCGAGGCCCACCCCGAGGCTCGCGATGGCCACGAGCTTCGGGGTGAGGGTTCGCACGGGGCTCGGTGCCGAAGGGAGCGAGGAGCCGCCGCTGGCGTCGACGCCCGAGGCGAGCTGCGCGCGAACCGCGAGCTCGGCGGGAATGGCGGTGCGTGCCGCGGGGTCGTCTTCCTCGGACGCGAGCGGCGCGATGCCCTCGGCGAGCCGCGCCAAGTCGAGGTCGAGGTCCGCCATCGAGGCGTACCGGGCCTCGGGCCGTTTCGCGAGGCACTTGAGGACGATGGCCTCGAACTCCGGGGGGCATTGAACGCCCGCCGGGTGGGTCCCAAGCGGCGGCGGCGGTTTGAACATGTGCTGCGTGAGCAGTCCCATGAAGTTGTCCGCGTCGAAGGGGAGGGCTCCGGCCACCAACTCGTAGAGCATGACCCCGAGCGAGTAGATGTCGGCCCGGTGGTCGACGGTGCTGCCGGCCGCCTGCTCGGGGGACATGTAATGCGGGGTGCCGAACACGGTTCCCGCGAGGGTGAGCTTTTCGGCCCCCGGGGTGACGATCCCCCCCGAGACCTTTGCGATGCCGAAGTCGAGGATCTTGCAGAACCGCGTCCGGTCGCCCTTCGCCACGAGCACGACATTCTCGGGTTTCAAATCGCGGTGAATGATGTCTTTCGCATGCGCGGCGGCGAGCCCGCTGCAGAGCTGACGTCCGATGTCGATCGCCGATTCGGGAGACAACGGGCCTTGGCGCTCCAGGTAGGCGGCCAACGTCTCCCCGTCGAGATACTCCATGACGAAGTAGGTCGCGCCGTCGGGGAGTTCGCCGAAGTCCATGACGTCGACGATGTGCGGGCTGCCGACGCTCGAGGAGGCCCTCGCCTCGCGAACGAACCGCCCGACCGCCCCCTTGTCCCGCGCGAGCTCGGCGCGGAGCACCTTGACCGCGACGCGCTTGCCCAGGCGATTGTGATGCCCCAGGTACACGCGGCCCATGCCGCCCTCCCCCAGCAGCGAGCGAATGTCGTACCGCTCCCCGATGGTCCGCCCGAGGTAAGGATCCGGAGCGTCGTCGGGTTCCTCTGCGTCCTCGACGCCCGTATCGTCGGGCGCGACCTCACCGTCGCGCGAGGGGCGGGCCACGATACCGCTCGGAGGTTCGGTTCCGGACCGCGCGTCGCCCTCGACCGCGGACACGCCGCTTTCGTCGGGAATCTCAGGCTCCGAGGGGGGACCCGAGGAGGAGACGGCGCGCCGACCCAGGAGCGCGCGTCCCACCCGCTTCGGCGGCGCCACAGCTTGGCTTCCGGACGACGGCGGGGCGTGGGAGGTGGTGCCCGATGCGGGGGGACCCAAACCCGCCGCCCACGACGCCACGGGCCGCTCGCCGCTCGGGGGGTCGGGCGGGACGGAAGGCGCACGCGCGTCGTCGGGGCTCGAAGCCATGGTTTGACTCGAGGGTAAGATAGCAGTCACACGGTTCGCGGCACCAGCCGCGTGCGACGTCGCTCCCGCCCGGCGGGGCGGGTGCGGCTCCGGGCGCCGCGTGATAAGGCCCCACACCGACATGGGGTACCCACTCCAGTTCGCCCTGCGTTACCTAGGGGCGCGGAAACGCGCCAGCATCTCGGTGGGCACGGCGTTCGCCATCCTCGGCGTTGCCCTGGGCGTGGCGGCGCTCGCGACCATCATGAGCGTGACGGGCGGGTTCCATCAGCAGTTCCGCCAGAAGGTGCTGGGGGTCAACGCCCATGTGCTGGTGTTGAAATACTCCACCAATTTTCGTGAGTACCGCGACGTCATGGCCAAGGTCGGTGACATCGACGGGGTGGTCGGCGTCGCTCCTTTCAGCATCAACCCCATGATGCTGGCCCACGGCGACGCGACGGCGACCGGCGTGCTCGTGAAGGGGGTCGACCCGAAGCTGAGCCTCGGGGTCGACCCGCCGGCGGGAAGCGACGAATGGGACGGACGCTTCGATCATCTAAAGCCGGTTCTCGACCTCCCCAAGTACATCGTCGGGGGAAAGCTGGACGGGCTTCGGCGCCCCGGCGCCGCCCCCGCAGAAAGCAAGTACGGCCCCATTCGGCGCGCGCTCGACCCCAACTACGGCGACCCGGGGGCGGGCGGAGGCGGCGCCGTCGACCTCGATCCGCATGAACGACCGGGACCCGAGGGCGATGAGCGTCGTCGCCCCCCCGCCTCCACTGCGGTGCCCCCCCCGCCACCGGCGCCCCCTCCTGCGTCTCCCGCGGCTCCGGCGCCTGGTCTCGACGACGACGAGGATGGCACGCCCGCCTCGCCGCCCCCGCCCGACGCGATGCCGGTGTTCGGAGCGGAGCCCGCGCCGGTGCCGCGTCCGACCACTCCCCGCGTTTTGGGACCGGACGACGCGGGGGACGAAGAGACGATCGAGGATCGTGAATTCGAGCTCGACGGTCTCGTGGCGCTTCCCGACACCGACGTGCTGCCCGCCGACGCCGACCCCGACCCCTGCATCGACCCCGATGCGGTCGCGCGGATGCCAGGGATCGTGGTGGGGGCGTCGCTCGCGGAGACGCTTGAACTCGCCCATCGAACCGACGCGGCGGGAGAAGTCGTCTGGACACTTGGCGACTGCGTCACCGTCACGTCGCCCACGATAGGTTTTTCGTTCGCTTCCGGTCAGATCAAGCCGCCGGTGGCGAAACGATTTCGCGTCATCGCGGTGTTCGAGGCTGGTTTCGATCAATACGATTCGAAGCTCGTCTACACCGACCTCTACGAAGCCCAGAGCTTTTACGATCACGGCGATACCGTTACCGGCGTCGAGATGCAGGTGGCCGACATCAATCGGGCCGGCGACATCGCCGGAGAGGTGGCCCACCGGCTCGAAGGCGGGCTCTACCATACGATGGATTGGGAAGAGCTGAATCACGGGCTCTTCACCGCGCTCTGGATTCAGCAGATCGGGATGAGCGCGGTCCTGGCCCTCATCATCATCGTCGCCGCCTTTACGGTGGTCGCGACTCTGATCATGGTCGTGCTCGACAAGCAGAAAGAGATCAGCGTCCTCAAGGCGATGGGCGCCAGCGACGGGGCGGTGTTGAGGATGTTCCTCTACCAGGGCGCGATCATCGGCGTGACCGGAACCTTGCTCGGCCTCCTTCTCGGCTTCGCCGTCTGCAAGGGGTTGCTGGTGTACGGCTTTCCCTTGGATCCCAAGGTCTACTTCATCTCGCGATTGCCCGTTTTGGTACGACCCGAGGAGTTCATCATCACGGGCGTGCTCGCCATCGTGATTTGCCTGGTCGCGACCATCGTCCCGAGTCTCTATGCGGCCAACCTTCGCCCCGCGGACGGCTTTCGCAATCGCTAATGCCTTTCGGGCGGGGCGGCGGCGCGGTCCTCATCCCTGATTGTAGCCCGTGTTCTCGAGCAAGATGACGTTGGTCTTGCTCCGCGACTCGCCGACGTTGGTCACGTAGACGGCGGGGTCGTCCTGGACGGGGCATACTTTTTCGCACGCGCCGCAGCCGATGCATAACTCGGGGTCCACGTGGGGGCGTTGCACGTGGACGGTCGTGAGCGGTGGCTCTTCACCCGCGGCGCGGGGTTTTTGCTCTCGCTTCGGGACGTCGGTCTCTTCGACCCAGATCGCCTTCGGACTGGTGGGACAGAACTCTTCGCAGACGATGCACGGCGTCGCCATCGCCCAAGGGAGGCAGCGTCCGCGGTCGTAGAACGCGGTCCCGATCCGGATCGGATCGCGGTCGATGCCCATCTTTTGCTCTTCGGTGATCTTCTGGATGGCCCCGGTGGGGCACACGTCTCCGCAGAGGACACATGAATGCTCGCAGTAGCCGATCCGAGGGATGACGATCGGTGTCCACACCCCCTCGACGCCCGCTTCGAAGAACGCGGGGTGAATCGCGTTGTTGGGGCAGACCTTCATGCATTCGGCGCAACGAATGCACCGTTCGAGGAAGGCCTTCTCTTCCACCGAACCGGGCGGGCGGATCACCCGGTCGTGGTAATTGACGTCGATGACGTCAGCCGCCCGAAGCAAAGGGATTCCGACGACGCCGGCGGCGGCGGCGGCCATGGCGGTGCGTCGACCGGTGTCGGGACGGTCCACTCGAGAACGCCAGCCGGGCAGGAACCGGAACTTGATGACGTCTTCGGGGCATGCGACCTCGCAATTGAGGCACATATGGCACTCGTCCTGACGCCACTTGACGCCGCCCTGTGGTGAATCGGACCCCTGGCAATGGACCAGGCAGAGGTTGCAGTCGGTGCACTTGGCGTGGTCTTTCTCCATGCCGAAGAGCGCAAACCGAGAGAAGAGCCCGAGGAGCGCGCCGAGGGGACACAAGACGCGACACCAGAACCGGGGGATGAAACGGTTCATGAACAGGACGGCCACGAGAAGCGTGCCGATGAACCACGTTTCGTGGAAGTAGACCTGGCGGCTCTGCCATACGCTCGTGGCCATGAAATCGGCGACGGCATCGGACGTCGTTTGCACGGCCCGGACGTTGGTGTTCGCGGCGGCGTCGGTGGCACTGTGGGTGACGAGCTGCACGGTGGGCAGCAGGGCGAGACCCAGCGCCCGCACCGCGATGCAGATCGGGTCGAACAAACCTCCGATCGCGCTGCCGGAGAGCGCAGCGCCGAGGAAGGCATAAAGGAGGTAGTATTTGATGCGCTGCCGTCGCGCGTGGGTCTTGTTTTGTTCGATGCGACGGCTGCCCTTGACGTAGCGGTTGGGAAAGACCCAAGCGAAAAAATGGTGGAGGGTGCCAAAGGGGCAAATCCACCCGCAAAAAAGGCGTCCGAACACCAAGGTCAGGGCGATGAGGCCGAGCGACCACAACAGTCCCCGGTAGACCTCGCCGGTGCTCAACACCGTCATCAGCGAGACGAAGGGATCGGCGAACAAGAACCCCTCGACGGGCAACGCCACCCGCACCCGCTCGTCGGTGGCCGCGAAACTCCCCCTGAACCCGGTCTCCAGCAGGAGATAGGTGAAGAGGCCGAGGAAAAACACCTGCGAGACGCGGCGGGCCCACTGCAACCGGCGAATGACCGGGCGGGGCTCGAGACCGCTGCCCGGTCGGCGTTTTCGCCGGAGCAGGCGGGTCCATCGGCGGCGCGCCTTTGGCATCACACCTCCACGTGGTGGAGTCGTTCCCAGAACATCGTTCCGAGGCCCCGTTCGTGGCCCATCTTGACGTAGGGGAGGTCTTCCCGTTTCACGCCCACGAACTGACAGGCGTAGGCGTCTGCGGCGACCTGGTCGACGGTGGCGATCACGACGCCGATGTCCTTGGCGTCGGCGATGTTGCCGCCCTGGGGACCATTGCGAAGCAGGACGCGGGTCGCATCGACCACGGTCAGCGTGGGCTGCATGAACGTCGCGAGGTCGGCGATGGAGGTATCGATGTTTTGGTGGAGACGATTGCGCCTTCCGCCGAGCAGGCCGTACCAGTTTTTCATAGCCGCGGTGAACTTGGCGAGGTTGTGATGCTTGGCGACGGGCACGTTGATCACCTTATCGGCCTCGACGAGGGGCCGGTAGATGGGCCAATCGTCGAGGACTTCACCGCCGAGGCGCATCCCGCGAAAGCGATGCTCAGCGGGGATGATCACGTCGGCGCCCACGTCGTACGCCGCCTTCCAAATGCCGGAGCGCTGAAAGCACCGGTTGGGTTCGTTACACGAGGCGTCGGTGACGGTGACGGTCTTGGCCCCGGCGTCGAAGGCCAAGCGCACGAGCTCGGCCACCACCCGCGGGTTGGTGTTGGCCGCGTGCACGGGCGTGCGGTCCCAACCGATGTTGGGTTTCACGGTCACCACGTCTCCGCGGGAGATGAAACGCGACATGCCGCCGAGGGCGTCGATGGCGGCGCGGGTGAGCTGCGCGGGATCGTCGGACGCCTGCTTGGCGATGGCGAGGTCGGGACGGTCGAGGCGACGGTCTCGGAGGCGAAAGTCACGGGTCTGGGCCCGCGCTCCGTCTTCGGTGCGGTTCGGTCCGCCTCGGTCCCACAACGCGCCGCCGAGCGCCGCCGCGGCGCCGATCGCCCCGCCGGCGCGAACGATGCGCCCGCAGGCTTGTCGTCTCGAGACCGTTTCGTCCATGCCCGTCGTCAGGCTAGGCGATTTTCGTCCGTGGAGGGGGCAAACCCCGGCGCACGAGCCCCGCGTCGCCGGAGTGGAGGCTCACGGGTCGAGGTCGGTGGCGGCGCGCGCCGGAGCCTCGGCATCTGCACCCAGCTCGGGGGGAGGGGCGAGCGCGGGGGAGGCTTCAGGGGCCTCCGGTTCCGGGGCGGCTGGGTCGGTGGCGGCTGGGTCGGGCGCGGTCGTGGGGGGGCGGCCCGGCGCCAGGCGACGGGCGAGGTCGTCCCGTTCGGACGCGATGCGCGCGACTTCGGCCTCGGCCGCGATGTGCGCGCGGCGGGCCGCGTCACGCTCTTCTCGGAGCACCTCGCGCTCACGATCGGCCGCGGCCAGGGCGGCCTCGTGTGCCGCTCGTCCGTCGGCGAGCTCCGCCTCGAGCCGTCGGGCCCGGTCCTCGGTGCGGGCGCGGTGTTCCTCGGCGGCGACCCGCTCCGCGACGAGGAGCTCGCGCTCGGTCTGAAATGCGTCACGGGCGGCGCGTCCGTCGGCGCGGCACCCTTGGAAACGACCATTGACGGTGGCCAGGCGGCGGGAAAATGCCTCTTCGGTGGCGCGGCTGGTGGCCTCGTGACGGGCCAGCGCGTCGCGATGGGTCGCGGCGTCGCGGGCGCGGTCGGCGCGGCAGGTCGCCGTCTCGTCCGCCGCCAGCGCATGGGCCGCCACGCACGTGTCGAGCTGGTCGAACGAGGCGCGGCCCTCGGCTTCGGCGTGGCGCAGCGCGCCCGCGAGGCGAAGCGTCTCCCGGTGCCAAAGCCCGACCACGGCCCCCACCGCCGTCACGCCCACGAGTCCCACGAGCGCCCTCCGCGTGCGGCGAAAGGCCCGGCGTTCACGGTCGAGGGTTCTCTCGATGGCGACGGCGGCGTCCCGTTCGGGTTCGAGAAGCACGTCGAGTTCGCCGACCATCGCGTCGGCCGAGGGACGCGCCTGTGGGTCCTGGGCGAGCCACCGCGAGAACGCAGCGGCGATGTGGGCCCGGGCAGGGCCGGTGAGCTCTTCTCGGCTCCCGGGGGGCAACGGCGCTCGCTCGCGTTGGCGGAATGCGTCGGCGATGTCGAATGGGCTCTCGGCGTGCTCCCCCGGGTAGTACGTGGGCCCGACGATACTTCGCAGGAGGGTCGCGGCGAGGGCGTAGGTGTCCATTTTCGCACTGAGGACGGGGGGGCGCCCGTCCTCGCGCTCGCGCCCGCCGCCGAGGGCCATGAGCTGCTCGGGGGCGGCGTAGAGGGCGGTCCCGGCGACGAAGTCGGCGTGTTGTTCCACCGCGACCCCGAGGTCGAGCAAGACCGGATGAAGCTGCCCCTCCAAACGCGCGAGAAAGATGTTGTCGGGCTTGATGTCTTGGTGGCGCAGCCCGCGCGCGTGAAGCGCGTGGACTCCGCGACAGATGGGGGTGAAGACGTCGTAGGCCTCCCGGAGTCCGAGGGGGCCTTCTTCGAGGCGGGCCTCCAAGGTCCTTCCCTCGAACAGCGGCATGGTCAGCCAGACGAAGCGGGCGCACTGCCCGTGGTCCTTCAGCTGCACCACGTGCGGGTGCGCCGTGGCCGCCAGCATCACCAACTCGCGCTGGACGTTCCGCCCCGCGTAGACGTCGGCCCGAAGAACTTTGAGGGCCACCCGGTGCTCCGGGACGTCGAGCCGCTCGGCGACGAAGACGCGGCCGAACATGCCCTCGCCGAGGCGGCGGATCAGGCGGTAGTGCCCTCCGACGACGTCGCCCTCCTTCGGCAGCACGTCGACGTCCTCTGGGCTCGGGTCGACGAACACGGGGATGGACTCCGAGAGCGACCCTTCACCAAAGGTCTGAACGAGGGTCGCGCGGCGTCGGGGTCGCATCTTCATCGTGCGGGACCAGGGTAGGTTAATGTAGTTAACGGGGAAAAATTCGAGACAGGGGAACCGGAGCGCCTCGTCGGCGTCGGTTCGTTGCGACCCGCACGGGGGTGCACTATCCCGCCCAAGAGCCCGATGACCCGCAGCGATGAGAGGACGAACGCGACTCGCGAGCGACGCCGCCCGGCGGACTCCGATGCCCAGGGACCTCTGTCGGTGTTCGTCGCACCGAGCCGCAAGCGAACGCGGCGACCGCGAGCCATGCTTCTCGCGCTGGGCTTGACGCTCAGCTTGACGCTCAGCTTCACGCTGGGCCTGGCGCCGTCTGTCGCGCACGCCCACGGTGGGGGAAGCAACGATGTTCCGAGTGCGTCGGAGTTGCCGCCGGGACCGATCAAGAAGGATCTTCTCGGCATTCGCCGACGGCTGCAGACCGAAAAGCTCGACGAGGAGCTGCTCGAGCGCCCTCTCGCCCAAGTTCTCCGCTCCGTGGAACGAACACGCGGGGCGAAGGCGGCGGGGGACGCGCGTCATGGCGCGCAACTCGAGCAGCTGGCGAACCGGTGGCTGAAGGCCGCGCGCGCCGTCTTGAAGGCCGTGCTCGCCGAACGACGTGCGAGCCGGGCGGCGACGCAGCTGCGTGACCGCGAGCAAGCCTTAGACCGCGCCGCGGCCCTGTTGAGTGAACAGCAGGCCCGCCTCGGGCGCTTGCAGGCTCAGGTGGCGGCCGCGGAGGCGGCGGCGAAAAAGCGCGGGCTCCCGCGTGAAGAAGGGCCCGCCGACGGGAGGGAGAGGGGGCGCTGATGAAGTACCCCTCACGCTCGGCGGCGGGCGGCCTCGTGGTGATGGTGGCGGGGCTGGTCTTCGGAGGATGTCGCCCCATCCCCCCGCCCGACGTGCTCGCGACCATCGACGAAGTGCGTCGTGCGCCGGCGGCGGCTCAGGCGAAAGCCTCGGCGCCGGACGTCTACGCCGAGGGGGACCGGCTGCGACGGGAGGCACGACGGGCGTACGACGACGGGGACGTGGCCGGCGCGCAGATCATCGGCGAGCAAGCCCTGGCCGCGTACGAAGAGGCGGTGGCCGTGGCCCGTGGCGTCCGGGCCGAACAGCGTCGGGTCGCCCACGAGGCGGCTTCCGCCGAGGCCTCCGAACGCTTGTCGGCGCTCGAGGTCGAGCATCAGAGCGTGGCCGCCGAGATCGCCGCCCTCGAGAAGCGCCTCGTCGTCCTTCAGGCCATCAACCAGCCGCTCGGGGCGGGGCAAGCGGCGGGCGCGCGTCGCGAAGCCCGCGAAGAAGCTACCCGCACCCTCGCTCTAGAAGCGCGCCTGCTGTGTCTCGCGGGGACGATGCTGGCGGCCGGAAGCCCCAAGCCCGATGGGCTCAACGAAGCCGAGGCCTCCCTCGGCGCCCTCGATCCGGCGCCGAAGGAGGACGCGGAGACCACCCCCGACGGCGGGAAAGGCCGCAGTGGCGTGGCGCTCGAGCGGGCGATGCGGGCCCGGTCGGCGTGTCTCCGCGGGCTCTCGCTCGTTCGACGCAAGCTCCTCGAGGGGAGCGGGACGGGCACCGACAACCTCGGCGGCGCCGACGCGCTCCTCGATGGGCTCGGCGAGGCCGCCATTCCCTCGGCCCGCCTCGGTCGCGACGAAAGAGGGGTTACGGTGTCGCTTTTCGGCGCATTCGACCGGGGTGAGGCCACGCTGTCGGAGGTCGGCCGGCGTCAATTGGAAGTGCTGTCGGAAGTTGCGGCCCGGTTCGAGGGGCCGCCGCTGCTGGTCGTGGTGCACGGCCCGCCCGCCGGAGGACGCAACGACCGCCGGGGGACGACCGTCGTGACGGAGCTGCGGCGGCGGGCCGGCGCCGACCGCGTCCCCGACGCGACCCTCGCCGGGGCCGCCCAACCTCTGGTGGACCCCGAAGGACCTCTCGCCGCCCAGAACGAACGTATCGACGTCGTCTTCGTCACCGCCCAGCTCGATTGAACGCCAGCTCGATTGAACGTGACCGAAAGGGTTTCCTCCTGAACGTCTCTCCTCACCTCCAACG
The DNA here is from genome assembly GCA_039027095.1 of Myxococcota bacterium. Taxonomy (GTDB): domain Bacteria; phylum Myxococcota_A; class Polyangia; order Polyangiales; family Polyangiaceae; genus JAPYTK01. The sequence goes on along the minus strand of JBCCLB010000030.1, from coordinate 4,263 downwards.
AGCTGCGCCACCCAAACCCCATGTCTTCATCGCCTCTCTCCCGTCGTCGTTTTCTCCGCGCCACCGGCGTCGCCGCGACCCCGCTCGCTCTGGCGTGGGGGGGGTGCGGCGACGAGATGCGCACCGTCAAGCCGCTCGCGGGACCGGCCCTCGACGCCCTCATCCCCCTCGTCGCCCGCGACACGGGTCAGATCCGCGAAGGGTTGCCCAAGGGCGTCGTGGCGCTTGCGAAGCACCTCGACGACGAACCGGCCGACAATCGGGAAGGCCTCCGCAACGCCATCGTCAAGGCGCGTGAGAGCACCCAGGAGCTGGTCGTGGCGAAGAGCACTTTCTTCGTCTTCGTGGGAACGGACGGGGTGGTGAAGCGAAGTGAATCCGACCCCGACCTCGCCGCCGACCAGTCGCTGATCGAAGCGGTCCCCGCCGCTAAGGACATGCTCGATCCGAAGCGCAAGCTCGTCGAGGTCTTCGGCACCATGGAGGGCCTCCGCGGCGTCAACAAGGGCAACAAGCTCCAGTGGATCGTCGGCGCTCCGGTGGTGATCGGTGGCACGCTCAAGGGCGCGTTCGTGACCGGGTTTTCGCTCCGTCGCTACGCCGAGGTGCTCGAGATCTCCCTCAAGGCCAAACTCAAGGAGTTGGTCGAGGCGGAGCGCACCATGATGCCGCTCTTCTATAACTTCATCATCAAGGGCGACCAGGCCTACGGCACCGCCGTGGCGCCGGACGAAAACATGGCCGCCGTCGGCGCCGCCCGGCCGCTCGCCAACCTTGGCCCCGACGGCATGTTCTCCGCCACCCTGGAGGTCGAAGGACGTCGGTTCTTCGTCGCGGCGAAGCCCGCCCCGGCGCTCGCCGAGGACGCCGCCGTCGCCGTCATGCTGTCCCCGGTCTGACCCGACCGCGCGGGGCCGCGTCACGATTCGCAAACCCCGCGTTTCGGTGTACAAGCCGAGCATGGCGGACAAGGTGGCGGCGTGCCGCACGATGCTGCGGGAGGTGCTCGCGCCCCTCGTCGAGCGCGACGGGGGCGAGCTCTACCTCGTGCACCTCGACAAGAAGAAGGTGCACCTCCACGTCGGCGGGACGTTGAGTGGGTCTCCCGCGGTCGACGTCGTCCGCGACCGGGTCTTCGCCCCGGTGGTGGAGAAGGTTCATCCGAAGGCGCGACTCGAGGTGAGCAGCGGATGGCTCGTCCCCGACGGCGGGGAGCGCATTCGCCCCGAGGCGGGTTAACTGAGGCGGAGTAACGCGGCCACCCGACCCCGCTGATTCTTGCGCGGGGCCCCACCGCTGGGTCCCACGGCTGCGTCCTACCGCTTGGTCCCACCGCCGCCTGGGAATCAACGAAGATAGTCGGGCTTTTTCTCGGCCTTTTTCTTTTTCTCTTCGGCGCTCTCGCGCAGCCGGGACAGCTTGGCCTCCGTCGCCATGTCGACGTACGCGATGGCGACTTCCTTGGCTCCGAAGTCGATCAGGCGAAAGTGAACTTTGCCGTCGGCCCAGTCCACCTCGCGGAGCTTCTCTTCATCCTCGTCGGCGTAGATCTTTCGACCCTCTTGCTTGAGCACTTTTTCGACGTACGCGACGGCCGAGGCGAAGTCCTCGCCGAACTTTCCGCCTTTCTTCAGGGGGTAGACGTCGATGGTCTTCCAAAGCTTGTCGCGGATGAAGAAGAGGGTTCGCTCCCGGCCCTTGCGCCGAATGCGCATCATGGCCTCGCGATTGCCGTAGGTGTACTCGCCCTCGAACGCGGTGCCGTCGAGGGTGGACGGGGGCGTTTTGAAGGCGAGGTGGCTCATCCGGAAGGCGTGCTTTTTCTCCCTGATTTCGTCTTCGAGCCGCTCGGTTTGCACGCCTGGCTCGACCTCCTTGTACCGAGCCACGTAGTCCCGGTCGATGGCGCGGGCGTAGACCTCGTAGACCTTGGCGTGCCCCTGACCCCACTTCAGGCCACGTGGTTTGAAGCGTGGGGTTCGCTTGACCGGAGCCGGCTTCGTCGGGTCGAGCTCGGGTTTCTCGTCTTCGTCGTCATCTTTATCGGCTTGCTCGGTCTTGGCCTCGGCGTCGAGCAGCAGGGGCGGCGCGGCGAGGGTGCCGACGAAGGCGGCGGCGAGCACCGCGACGAACGCGTGTCGGCGGGCGCGAAAAAGGTCGCGAAAAACATAGGCAAGGTTCATGAGAAGCGCTCCTCTCGGGGTCGTTGAGGGCTGAGCAAGCAGCACCCAGGGTCACGGCATCCTAACGGTAGTGTAGGTGATGAAGCTGGATCATTGTAGCGAGAGTGTGTCGCCGGTGTGGGCTGTCATGGCTATCGCCCGTGGGTTGGACGTCCCTGCCGCGCTCGGCATGGCGTCGAAACTTTGCCCTCGATCCGGCGCGCTGGAGATTGGATATGGTCGCACCTGATGGATCCGACGCGGCGGAACATGGTGGGCGGTGCGCTCGCGTGGGGGGCGACGACGACGATCTTCGGGGCGTGTCGGGGGTCGGATGCATCCGGCCCCGCACAGAACGCGGCGGGATGGCCCCGGTACGAAGGCGATCTCCGCGTTCTGTTCGACGATGCCATCACCCTCGCCGCGGTCGGGTTGGCGATGGATGGGGCGTCGCCGCTCGACGATCCCCTGTTGCGACGTCGCGCCTTCGAGGCCGAGCTCACCGCGCGGGTGCGGGTGCAGACGGTGACCGTCGACGTCGTCGGGGCGGTCAAGCGGTTCACCCTCGGGGTTGAGGTCGGACAACCGCCGCTCATCGCCCCGCGCTGGGAGACGACCGGGTTCGAGCTCGAGTTCGATCCGCAGAAGCCGGGCTACCGCGTGTTGGAGCAGCTCGGGGGGGGCCTCCGCGGACGCACGTTCGTCGCGTTCGCCCATCGCTTCGCGGGTACCGGGGGGCTCGAGACCCACGTGCACTTCACGGCGGACGTCGACGAGGTGCATCGCCAGATCCAGCAGTGGCGCGGGCTGTCCGCCTTCGAGTGACGTACGCGGAAGTGTCCCTGCACGGGGCCGGTAGGGGCTCGACACGCTCCGCGGGAGTTGCCATACCGAAGGGGTCATGCCGAGCGTCGCCATCAAGAGCATGCGTGAAGTCGGTCTGCTGCGGGAGGCTGGGCAGCTCGCGGCCGCGACCCTGGTCGAGGTCGACCGGTTCATCCGACCCGGGATCACGACCGAGGCGATCAACACCCTGGTGCACGAGTTTACGTTGCGCCGCGGGGCGCGTCCGGCTCCGCTCAACTACCGGGGCTACCCCAAGAGCACGTGCACGTCGCGCAACGAGGTCGTGTGCCACGGCATCCCGAACGAGCACGAGGTGCTCGAGCCCGGCGACATCATCAACGTCGACGTGACGAGCGTGCTCAAGAAGTACCACGGGGATACCTCCGCGACCTTTTACGTCGGCGACCCCTCTCCCGACGCGAAGCACGTGGTCGAGGTGGCCCGACGTTCCCTGCAGGTCGGCATCGAGCAGGTGCGCGACGGGGCGCGGCTCGGGGACATCGGCGCCGCGATCCAAGAGTTTGCCGAGGCCCAAGGGTGTTCGGTGGTGCGCGACTTCGTCGGGCACGGCATCGGGCGCAAGTTTCACGAGGAGCCCCAGGTAGCCCACTACGGCCGCCGCAACAGTGGCATGCGCCTTAAGGCGGGCATGGTCTTCACCATCGAGCCCATGGTCAATCTCGGGAGTCACGAGGTCGAGGTGCTCGACGACGATTGGACGGCGCTCACCAAAGACCGGTCGCTGTCCGCACAGTTCGAGCACACCATCGTCGTGACGAAGCGCGGGTGCGAGATCCTCACGAAGCGCCCGCATGCCCTCGCCAACAGCGAGCGCTTCGCCATCAACTGGTAACCGAAAGCGTCGCGGGCGCCCGGCGACGGGGCATCGGGGGTTCGGGGGTCGGGGTGTCGGGGCTGCGGGTGTCGGGGCTCCGGGTCTCCGGGTGTCGGGTGTCCGGGGTTCCGGGTGTCGGGGTGTCGGGTGTCCGGGTGTCCGGGTGTCGGGGTGTCGGGTGTCGGGGTGTCGGGGCTGCGGGGTGAGTGCGCCGGTCCGACGGAGGGGTGCGATCGGCGAGGAGTGCGCGCATTTGAGGCGCTTGGGGTGACGTAGCGGCCCGAAATGCGAGCGAAGCTCGCCGATTCGGCTTCTCTGTTTCGCGCCCCGGGGGCTCTGGCCTGTGGGGGTCGGCTTCGGGGCTCTGGGGCAGGGAGCTCTCCTCGGCTTGTTTCAGCGTGCCCTCGTGCTCGGGCCGGT
>JBCCLB010000029.1:0-74390 GCA_039027095.1 Myxococcota bacterium | reverse complement strand
GCCCGGCTCGTACCGGCTCGCCACCTCGAACCACGGGCCTTCCCCCGTCCGCTGGCGCTCACGCGTCACTTGCCCCAGCGCGTTGCGCTCGAAGCAGACCTCCACGTCCGCCGCGCCTTCGAAGTACCCCGGGCCCGGCATCCCGCTCAGCGCGCAGGTGATGTGCCGGTGGCTCCGCACCAACATCCCCGCCCCGTCGTAGGCAAACGCCTCCTCCTGCGTGTTCAGGCGCGCGTCCACCGACGTCAGCTTCACCAACTGCCCCGCCGCGTCGTGCTCGAACGTCATCACCGACGTCCGCGGCGGGCCCACCGTCTTCTCGAGCCGCCCTGCCGCGTCGTAGAACAACCGCGTGCGTCGGTCGTCGAAGCTCACCTCCACCGCAATCCGACCCGCCGCATCCCGCCGAAACAGGTACCGCTCCCCCGCCTGATTCGTCACCCGCTCGAGGTCTTCTTCCCCGTCGTACTGGAGGCGCACCTCGTAGCCCATCGCGTCTGTGTACGACGCCAACTGGCCCGTCCCCACGTAGCGCATCGTCTCCCGTCGCCCCAGCTGGTCCTGCCGCCGCACCAAGTGCCCGTCGGGGTCGTACGTCAGCCACAGGTGGTCGCCGTCGGCGAAGCTGATGCTCGTCGGTTGCCCCACCGCATCCAGCGACAGCTTCGTCTCCCGCCCCGACGCATCCGCCATCCACACCAACCGCCCCAAACCGTCGCTCCGCATCCGCTCTACCCGACCCTCACCGTCGGTGATCGACGCCATCGTGTGGTCGGGGTGGTAGCCGTAGCGGGTGGTCCGTCCCATCGGGTCGGTCATCGCCACCAGTCGGCCGTGCTCGTCGTAGCGATAGCTCGTCGCCGCCCCGTCGGGGCTGCCGATCACTTCGGGCTCGCCCGTCCGCCCGTACTGAAGCGTCCACGTCGCCCCGTGCGGCGCGGTGATGCTCGTGAGGCGATGGTGCTCGTCGAAGGTACGGCGCGTGACCCGCCCCAGCTCGTCGCGCTCTTCGAGGCAATTGCCCCATGCATCGTACGACCAGTGTTTTTCGTTTCCGAGCCCGTCGGTCTCGCGCACTTTGCGGCAATCGTCGTCCCACGCGAAGTGGGTTTCGACCCCCGACGGATCGATTTGCCGCTCGACCAGCGCCTTGCCATTGCCGAAGTACGTCCAGGTCCCCCGCGAATCTTGCACCGACGTCTGGTGGCGCTGTTGGTCGTAGGTGATCCAGCGGTCGTAAAGCGGGCCCGGGATCCCGTCGTTGCGGTCGCCCCAGGTGCGGACGCAGTTGCCGGCCGGGTGGTGATGGTCGAACCGAAAGTGAAAGGTGAGCCCGCCGCGGTGGACCTCTTTCACCATCACCGCGTTGACGCCGTCGGTCGCCTTGTAGCCGTAGCGCATCGCGTGTCCGAGGGCGTCGGTGGCGCTCGCGAGCCACGCGCGCTCGTCGTAGCCGTAGCGGACGAGCGGCGTGTCTTCATGCATCACCGCCACCAACCGCCAACGCGTCGAGGCCGGGCGCCCGCCGGCCGCGTCGCGGTCGACCCGCGCCCAATGCAGCCGCAGCGTGCGGCCCGCGGTGTCGACGATGCGGTGGAGCCGACCCCGTTCGTACGCAAGCGCAATGGCGTTACCGGCCCGGTTGCGCACTTCGACGAGGCGGTACCGGGTCCGCACGCCCAGCGCCTCCTCGGCCGCGTCGTCGTCGGGCTGGGCCCGATACCGATAGCGTCGCCCCGACGCGAGCTCACGGCGCTCGAAACCGTGCTCGGTCCGCGTGATGGTGTAGCGCTCTTCTCCGTTCCACACCGAGGCGCCGCGGGCGAACGCGCGGTACACATCGGCGCGACCGTCGGCCAGGTGGAGCCGCACATCACCGGCCCGTCGCGGCGGCCCCATCACCGCCTCCCCGTCGATCCCGCCATCATCATGGCCAGAGCATTCGTCGATCCATTCGTCGAACGGGTGCGACCAGCCGGGGCCGAGGGCACCCTCGTCGGTGCTGCGGGAGCGGTAGTTGCGCTCCCACACGATGGGGATGAGGCCGTCGATCTCGTAGTCGACCGCCTCGGCGATCAATTCGCCGCTCATCACGTCGACCGGGTGGCCGGTGAGAAAACAGATGAACTTGCTCCGCGCCGAGCCCGGCTTGGCCTTGGCCAGCTTGTTGAGCTTGCCGCTCGCCCACTTGGTGCGAATGCCCCGGGTCACCGCCGCCAGCGCGTCGAGCCCCTCGGGCCCGCCGATGTTGACCGGGGCGCCGAGCGGGATCGACAAGCACACGCTGGTGGGAAGGCTGATGGGAAAGCCGCACGAGCTGACCATCGAGAGCAAGCGGCTCTCACTGGTGGCCATGAACTTGACCGTGGTGCTCCCCGTCACCAACGTGCCCTCGTTGGCCGGCGGATCTGCCGGGTGGGGGGCGACCCCCGGCGGCGTCACGAAGTGGGGGTAGCCCTTGACGTCGGTCCCGGTGTTGCCGCACGGCATGCCCTGCACGAACACGGGTCCGCCCCCGCCCAACACCGCGCCGATCGCCGCCCCCACCGCCGCGCCGATCGGATCGAACACCATGCCGATGAATGGGTGCGGCAACGGCGCCTGCAGCGGCGGCGCCGGCAACGTGACGAGGTGAATGTCGATCCCCAACACGGGATCCAAGAACTTCGCCGCGACGGTCATCTTCCCCCCGCCCTTTTCTCCGCGCCCATCACCTCCGCCTTCAGTGACTCCCAGCGCCTTCGGATCAGGTCGGCCTCCCGGCCGCGCCCCGCCGCTTCGAGACGGGGCCCGAGTTGGTCGACGAGGTACGCCAACGTCGTCGCCTCGAGCGCGACCGGGCTCTCCACGCGCGCCTCCGCGGTCGACAACGCCGCCTCCGCGTGACCCACCGCGGCGTCCCACGCCGATTGCTCGGCCGCGCAATGGGCCCGCAACCGCCAGAGCTCGACGACGAGCGCGACCGGCACCGCCGCGTCGTCGTTCTTTTCATCATCGCCCGCGGCCACCGCGAGGGCCTGGGCGTAGGCCGCGTCGGCGTCGGCCCACGCCTGCGCCATCAGGTGCACCCCACCCGCGCCCAGGTGCGCCTGGATCTGCAGGGCTGCGCCCAACCCGTACTTCTCGGCCAGCCGACGCGCCTCGGCAAACGCGGTGAGCGCCCGCTCCTGCTCCTGGGCCGAGAGCCACGCGCTCCCCGCCGCCAACGACACCACCACCTCCTCGGCAGGAAGCGCGCTCAGACGACACAACATGGCCGCCGCTCGCAAGCCCTGGGCCGCCTCGGAGAACGCCCCCTCCGACATCTGCCGCCCCGCCGCAAACAGCGCCGTGCGCAGCGTGGCCGCGACGTCATCCGATGGCAGCTTGCGGCCGAGGTCTTCCTCCACCTCACGACGCTGCGTCGGCGAGAGCCGCGCCCCCCCGCCGGCGCCGTCGCTCCCCGCCACGCCTGCCACCGGGCGGTCGGCCGTCGCCTCGTGGGCTTGCTCGGCTGCCTCTTCGAGGTATCGCTGCAGCGCCGCCTCATCGATGGCGAAGGGCACCACCAGCGGCGCCACCTCGGCCAAGCCCTCTCCCGGGTCGTAGGCCATCAGCCGCAGCTTCGGCGCCGCGATCGCGACGCGAGACAAATGCGCCACGAGCTGGGCGTAGCGGTGAACGTCTTCCGGTACCGCCCCGAGGTTGGCCGGGGGCAGCAACACCAACCCCAACCCGTCGATGTAATCCCCCGCGCCCGCGACCACCCGCTCGGCGGCGAGCCCCAGGTGTAGCCCGAGGTGCGCGGTGGCCACGCCGCGGCCGAGCTCGTGATCGTCGTACAGCGCGCGGGCCTCGCCCAACGGATCCGCCGGCGGTTCGAGCCTCGACGCCGCGGGCAGCACGATGCCCTCCTCGGCCAGCCCCGTGGCGAGCGCTTCGACCTCGCCTTCGAGCTGGGTCTTGATCGCCTCCACCTCGGGCGCGCCGTCGACGACCACCAACGGCCAGCGGTTCTCGGGCTGCCATTCGAGCAGGCGTAGGCTCTTTTGCAGCGCCGACCGGTACGACGGCGCGCTGGTCATCCGCACCACCGACGCCCCTCGCTCGAACGCCTCGGCCAGCCCGCCGATGAATCGCTCGGCCGCTTGCATCAATGGGTCCACGACGGCAATCGAGCCTTCAATTGACGTTGACGCTGCCGCCGGTGATGTTGGTGGTGCCGCCGGCGACGTTGGTGGTGCCGCCGTTCACATTGACGGTACCGCCCTTGATGTTGATCGTGCCGTCGCCCATCGTGATCGTGCCCCCGGTGATCGTCTTCACGGCGTCGAGAACGTGGTGTGGGCTCAGAACCATGGGCACTCGGTAAAATATGCCAAGAAGGTCTATGAGAAGCTGGCCGCCGCCAGTCCGGGAGGAAGGGATGCGGTTGTCGATGCCCTCAAGGACCTAGGCTGTCGCGTTTGACCTGCTCTTTGGTGTCGTGCTCGACCTCGACGATCTTGTCGAACTGGGCGTGCATGTAGATCCGCTCCGCGCCGGCCGTATCGTCGAGCGTGATCTCGTTGAACCCGTCGCCGCCGGGGGTGCTGCACGACTTCCACACCGACAGCGCTTTCTTTTCGGGCAGCGGATAAGGAGGCGTCTGCACGCCGGTGTGCACCCGCCCCACCACCAAGGGCTGGTCGGGGTCCCCGTGCAAAAAGTCGATGAGCACCTCCTGGCCAATGCGCGGCAGGTTCAGCATCCCGTAGCCGGCCCCGGCCCACGCCTGACTCACGTGCACCCAGTACGAGCTCGTCTCGTCGAGCGCCCCGCGGCGGTCCCAATGAAACTTCACCAGCACCCGCCCGTGCTCGTCGGGGTAGATCTCTTCTCCGGCCGGGCCGGTCACCGTCGCCGTCATCAGCCCCCGGGTCCGCGGACGGGGCACCGTCAGCGGCGGGCGGTAGGGCACCGAGGCGTCGCATGCCTCGCAGACGTGCCGCCAAGTTTCGTTGGCGCGGCCCTCGAGGCGACTCGTGACCACCAAGAAGCGCCGGTCGCCCCCCAAGAGCTCGTGCGGGTGGTCGAGGATCTGCACCAACGACCCCGGCGCCACCGCGTGGTCGTTGGTCGAAAAAGCACAGGTCATCGCGTCGGCCCGTACCGCCGCGAGCCGCCGCGCCACCAGCTCGTTCCCGGTGCGCTCGTGAACCCGCATCGCCCCCCGCGCATCGGCCACCGGCGTGCCCTCGGGCGGCCCTACTTCGTACCGCAGTGCCCCGGGCAGGTAATGGAACCGCTCGTTCTGCGTCTCGTGCTCGAGCCCATCGTCGGCGTCGAAGCGCGGCTGCTGGGCGTGGCCGCGAAGAAAATCCCAGTCGCCGACCGCGTACGCGCCGGGTCGTGTCTGCCGGCGGAGCGTCACCCCCATCGCCACCCCGCGCGGATCCCCTGCGACCAACTCGTCGGTGAACATCAACTCGTGCGTCGCGTCGCGCTCGTGGGGCGCGTCGGTGAGCGTGAGCTGCGTCCCGTCGGAAAAGTCGAAAAAGAACGTCACCCCCGCTTCTTCGAGCATGCGGGCGACGAACGCGTAATCGGTTTCGTCGTACTGGGCGCGGTACTCACGGGGGAGCAGCTGGTCGCGGTTCGTCTGCGCCGCGTAGCTGATCGCGGCCTCGTCGAGCATCGCGGTGGCGGCCTCGACCTCCGTCTGCCCCTGAAACACGCGAAAGTCCCGCCGCTGCGTCAGCGTCCAGAGCGGCGGCACCACCCTCACCTGGTAGGTCGCGAGCCCGTCGGACGCCACGGCGACCAGCTCGATGAGCGCGCACACGCCTTCCCAGCGGCGAAAGCCGGCGATCTCGAACACGGCCTCCTTCCCCACCAGCGCCTCCAAAGGGAGGCTCGAATCCGCCGTGTAGACCGTGACGTCGACCCGATAGGGTTCGGAAAGACGCTCTCGCACGATGAACGACGCCACGTCGAGCGCCTCGGTGTCGCCGAGTTGCAACGTCAGATTCGGTGCGGCCATGTTCCTCCCCTGGTTCGCCTTCTGGTTCGTCTTTTGGGGCCGCCCCCCGCGTCAAACGCGACCTTACCGCAGGCGCGTTCTGAACACGAAGACCGGCGCTCTGATGGCATTCGCCGCCAAACGGTCCGGTTCGCCCCCTGGGATCCTCGGCGGACTGCGATCGGCCGCGTATTGGGCTAAGATGACGCCATGTCAGGCGCAGGGCGGGTAGAAGGCGGTGGACCGTTCCGTGCGGACCAAGTGCGTCCGGGGGATCGGTACGAGCTCGACGATGGCCATGCGGTCTACTGCGCCCCCGCCGGGGGGGACAACGCGAGGGCAAATCTCGTGGGGGCGTCGGTACTCGAGACCGACCCCGCGGTCGAAGAGGCGGGCGTCGACGCGGGCTACTCGAGCCATCCGCGCAACCTGCGCGCCCCCGACGTCGCGGTGGGAAACGTCCCCGACGCGCCAGGATGGATCGAAGGCGTCCCCCCGCTTGCCGTCGAGTACGCCGGCGTCGGACAGAACGAACCCGAGCTTCAGCGCAAGATTCTGAATCTTCTCAACGGAGGGACGCAGTTCGTCTGGGTCGTGCGGCTCCTCGGGGAGCGGCGCGTCGAGGTCCACGCCCCCCATCAACCCTTTCGTATCTTTAAACCGGGCAGCGTCCTCACGGCACCGGGGATCCTCGCCAATCCCGTCCCCGTCGAGGCGATGTTCGATCGAACGGCCGCCCACGAGGCGACCCTTCGCAACTTGCTTCAGCGCCGTGGCTACGAGGGGCTCGAAGACGTCGTCCGTAAGGGGCAGGAAGAGGGTCGCCGCAAGGGTGAGGACCAGGGCCGCGCCGAAGCGAGCCGGGCGATTCTCCTCGACCTACTGACGACGCGCTTCGGCGAAGTTGGGGACGACCAACGCGCCGCGATCGCCCGGGCCCCCGAGGGCGACGTAAGAGGCTGGATCCGACGCGTCGTGGATGCCCGGACCATCGCCGACGTCTTCGGGCCACCTCCCGGGTGACCCGAATAACCTCCCGGTGGGCACCGACCTGGGCTTCTACTGCCTCGAAGATGCGGCCGCGGGTGGCGATCAGGGGCTCGAGGGCGGCGCGCGCGGTGCGGTCGGTGATGAGCGAGCATTCAGATGCGGCTCGGTGGTCGCGCTTCACCAGAGCGGCGCGACGTCGAGCATGAAGCCGGTCATCGGCGGGTCGCCCGAGACCTGAGACGGTGTCTCCAGGATGTGCGGCGGGCGCTCCGGACGATAGACGTGGACCCGGCGGGTCGTGGGGTCGATGAGCCACGCGAGCTGCGTGCCTTGCGTGACGTATTCGACCATTTTCGTTTCGAGGGGCCCGAGGCGATCCGTGGACGAGCGCAGCTCGACCACGACGTCAGGGCAGAGAGGCGGGAACCGCTCCTGCTCGGACGGGCGCAATGCCTCCCAGCGCGACCGGGCAACCCAGGCGACGTCGGGCGAGCGCTGCGCCCCGTTCGGGAGAACGAATCCCGTCGATGAGTCGAAGACCACCCCGGTGTCGTTGCTTCGGTCCCAGCGCGCAAACTGAAAGGTGAGCTCCGTGTTTCGTCGTCCCGTGACGCCTCCGGTCGGAGGCATCACCCAGAGCTCTCCGTCGGCCGCGCGCTCGATGCGCAGCTCGGGGTTGGCCGCGCACAGCGCGAACAGCTCATCGTCGGTGGGGGAAACATCGGGTCGGATGCGAAGCGGCCACAGACGCGACGCGGCGGACAGTCGCAGTCCGGGTTGGTCCGCCCTCAAGCCCATAGCGAGACCCTAGCATGCGCGGTCGGGGCGCGGCGGTGGGGGTGACCGACCGTATGCGTCGTTCGGTAAAGGTGGTCCCTTCGGTACCGCCGACGCGGGCGGTAAGCGACCGAAGCGTGTCACCCCAGCGCCGACATCGGCCGCCTCGTGGAGCAGCTGCTTCAAGCGCACGTGCGCGTCGAGGTCGGCTCGCCGCGTCGCCTCATCTGGCCACCGTGGATTCCTCGCCTTGGCGGCCTCGTAGAGCTCGATCGCGAGGCGAACGCGTTGGGCAAGGGCAAGCTGAGCGCGCCGCCGCCGAGCGAGGCGTTCGGGCGCGCCCCAATCGCGTTCCGCTAGCGTCGGAGGTCTTCGGCGTCGAGACGAGGCACGCCGACACGATAGCTCTTGGAGGTGGTGGCGGGCCCCGATCACTCCAGCATCCTCCGGTCCCCGCCCTTCACGGCGACACGCGTCCACGAAAGCTCGAGCCCATCCCGCTCTGGCGCCACCACCGCCGGTACCACGCGCACCGTCGCGTCCCGCTCGTCCCCCTTGGATCTTCACGTAGATCGAGGCCACGAGGGTCCCGGTCGTATGGCAGGTTTTGCTCATGCATCTCCGCGAGCTCGCCGCACGGATCACTTCTCGCCCCGGGCGAGTTCGACTCGTTGCGATCGACGGGCCGGGCGGGTCGGGAAAGTCGACCTTCGCTGCCGCGCTTGCCGACGTGCTGGATGCACCGGTGGTGCCTACAGACGCGTTTGCGAGCAGCCACAACCCGATCGACTGGTGGCCTCGGCTCCTCGAACAAGTGATCGAACCGCTCGCGGCGGGCAGAGCCGCACGGTACCAGCGCTACAACTGGGGGATGGAGTCGCTGGCCGAGTGGATCGAGGTCGCTCCGGTTCCGGTCGTGATCATCGAGGGGGTGACCGCCGGACGCGTTGAGTGGCGCCAACAGTTGAGCACCCTCATCTGGGTCGAGACGCCGGCCGCCGAGCGACTTCGTCGCGGTCTAGAGCGCGACGGCGAGGACGCCCTCGCAGATTGGGAACGATGGGGAGCGGAGGAGGTGCGTCACTACGCGGAGGACCCTACGCGCCGCCGTTCGCCACGCTTTGACGTGGGCCCGCCCTCGATGTGCCGTCGGTGCCAGGATGGCGCGGGGCGCCATGCTCGGCCCGGGTGACTTCTCGCGCATCGACCGCGATGGCGTGCGTGGTCTCGGGGGCCGCATCCTCGTCGTCGGGGACCCTGTGATGTAAGGCGGCGCGAGACCCAAAGCGAGGAACAAGCATCGTCACCCGGGCGAGGTCGGTGGCCCGCCGGGCGGGGTGGAATTGACGCGTGATGTCGCTTCGTTCAGTGGAGGGGCAGACGCTCTGATGACCGAGACCCATCCTCCGGCGCCCCCGCCCTCGACGACTCCGTGGCGGCGCACCTTCGTGTACGGCGTCTTGTTCTTGGCGTTTGTGGTCGTGCCCGGCGTGTGGGCCGTGGGCGACGGCCCAGGGTCGTCGTCGGGCTTGGCGCTGCTCGAGCTGCTGGTGGCGACGCCGTTCGTGGGGGCCGGGGTGGTGATGCTGCTTCCTCGCCAGGCGCCTTGGTTCGCGCGCGCGATGTCCTACGGGTTCTTCGCCCTCGCCTTCATCTTGTCGCTCATGCTGCTCCGGGAGCCGCTCGGCGCCGCTTGGAGCTATCGGATCTCCGAGCCCTGGGTCGAGGCCACCGGGTCGCGGTGGCACCTCGCCATCGACGGTCTGAGCCTGTGGTTCGTTTACCTCACCACGCTCACGACCCCCATCGCGGCGTTCGCCGCGCTCGGTTCGCATCGGTCGCACGTCAAAGAGTTGTGCGCGGCGTTCCTGTTGCTCGAGGGGGCGTTGCTCGGCGCGTTCGTCGCGGTCGACGTGCTGCTCTTCTTCATCTTCTTCGACCTCACCCTAGTGCCGATGTTCATCATGATCGCCATCTGGGGCGGCAAGGACCGGGTGCGGGCGTCGTTGAAGTTCTTTCTGTTCGCCTTCGGGGGCTCGGCGGCGATGTTGGGGTCCATCGTCTACCTGATGTGGATCCACCATGACCTGACCGGCGTGTGGTCGACCGACCTGCTCGACCTCGCGCGCGTGTCGCTGCCGGTGCGGGACGGGGCGCCCCTCGCGGCCGAGCTCTGCTTTTGGGGCTTCTCGGTCGCGGCGCTGGTGAAGGTGCCGATGTTCCCGCTGCACAGCTGGCTCCCCGATGCGCGGACCGAAGCCCCGGCGGGGCTTTCCGCCATCATGGTCAAGGTGGGCGCCTTCGCCTACCTCCGCGTCGTGATGACGTTGTTTCCGGGCTTCATCACGATCTACGCGCGGCCGCTCGCCTCCCTGGCGGTGGTCGGCGGCATTCTCTTCGCCGGGCTCGCGGCGTGGAAACAGAGCAACGCGCGTCGCATCGTGGCCTATGCCGCCGTCGCGTCGATGGGCTTCGTCATGCTCGGGCTGTTCAGCGGGACCCTCGACGGGTTTCGGGGCGGGCTCTTGCTGATCGTGAACCACGGCCTCACCACCGCCGCGCTGTTCTTGTTGATCGGTGTGCTCGAAGACCGCCGGGGCCGCGTCGACTTCGACGCGCTCGGTGGGTTGGCCAAGGCAATGCCGGTCTACGCGGCCCTGTTCGTGACCGCCTCGATGGCCGCCATCGGTATGCCCGGGAGCGCGGCGTTCGCCGGCGAGCTCGCGATCATTCTCGCGAGCTACGGCGCCCCCAACCTCGCCGACTCGGGTCCGTTCCTGGCCGCGGGGGCGGCGGCCGGCCTCATCATGGCCGCCGTCTACATGCTGCACGCGGTCCAGCAGATGTTCTTCGGCCCCCTGCGCGGGGCGAAGAACGCCCGGCTGCGCGACATCACCCCGCGCGAAGCCTTGGCCATCGTGCCCCTCATCGCGCTCACCTTCGTCGTCGGCCTGTTCCCGGGGAAGTTTCTCTCGCCGGTCGACGCCTCGATCGCCGCGTTTCACGCCCAATTTCAAACCGTCGCGCGCGAAGACCTCCAGCGGCCAGGCACGGCGCCTCGATTGCGCACCCGCGATAGCTTCAGCGACGCCTTTCGGGTGTCGGCCGCTCCCGCCGTCCCTCGCCCCTCCGCCCGGTGAGGGAGCGGCTCGCGGGCGCTCGGCATAGCCTCGCCTTCTGGCATCGCTCGTGCAGAACACGGCGACCATGCGCGTACGGCTTCGATGTTCGCTTCTCTTCCTCGCGGCGGGTGTGGCTTGTGCGTCCTCGGAGGACGTCTTTCCGACGGACGTCGATGGATCGTCGGGCTCCGGAGGGGGCGAACCCTTCGCCGAGGGCGGCGGAGGAACCAGCCTCGTCGACCCGTGTGCCGCAGCCACGGACCTCGAGGCGGAGGTACCGCTCCTCGAGGTCGCGCCCGATGCCATCGATCCGCAGGCGCGGCCCGAGGCCTTGCCTCACGTGTACGCCACGCCGCTGGGTCCGCCGCGCGACCGATTGTTGCTGTTCATCAGCGGCACCGACCCGGGCTACCTCGAGGGGGAACAGACGCCGGCCGGCGGGCAGTTTTACGGGTCCTTTTTGCGCCAGGCCGCGGGGTTGGGGTTTCACGTGGTCGGCATCACGTACGTGAACGACACCCCGATCAACGTGACGTGTGGCGGCCTCGCGCCGCGACTCAATTGCCACGAGGAACTCCGTCTGGAAGTCCTGACGGGAGACGATCGGTGGCCCGAAGTCGAAGTGACCCGGCCTGACAGCCTGCTCGAGCGCTTTTCCCGCCTCCTCGCCCACCTCGGATGGACCCAGTTTCTCGACGGTGAGGATGGCATTGCGTGGCCCCGGGTGGCGGTGGCGGGCCACTCGCAAGGCGCTGGGCATGCGGCGCTCCTCGGGAAGCTCTTCGCCGTCGATCGGGCCCTCCTGTTCGCGGGCACCGAAGGCGCGGTGTGGACCGACCGATCCACCGAAACCTTCGTCACGCCGCCGACCGCATACTTCGGGTTCAACAGCACCTTCGACGCGGTCTATCCTTCCAACCTCCGTTCGTGGGACAACCTCGCGATCCCCGGACCGGTGACGGAGCTTTCCGACGACCTCGTCGTCCCCCCCGACGCCACCCACCAGCTCGCGACGACGGTGGCGGCGCGCGACGGGAACGACCACGGCACCGTCGTCGTCGACGATGCGGTGCCCCTCACGGAGGCGGGCACGCCGGCCATGCGTCCGGTCTGGTGCCACTTGCTTACCGCCCCGACCGGAGGCTGACGCGGCGTCCCGGTATGGTTTGGGGTGTCCCGCCGGGGGTCCCGGGACGGTCCCAGGCCGTCCCGATCTCAGCCCTCTGGGTGCGTGCGGACGGCGCCTACGGAAGCAGCTCGGCGACGACGACGTCGTCGTCACGCTCGGGCCAGCGGACCCGGTCGTCTTCGTCGAGGACGTGCCGGACGCGGTACTCGTCGCCGTCGGGCTGGCGATAAACCTCGAGCCGGCGCCGCTCGGTGTCGATGAGCCAGTACTCCGGCACGCCGCCCCGTGCGTACACCCCAGCTTTTTTACGGTCTTTGTCGCGCGTCGAGGAGGAGACTTCGATCACCAGCACCAATTGGTGGCCCTGCGGGTGGGCCATGCGACGGGACCGGGCGCCGCGGACGAGCGCGACGTCGGGCTCCGGTTGGTCGTGCGGGGAGATGTCGACGGGGCTGTGGTCCCGTACGTGGTGGTGGGGGCCGTAGGTCTGAACGAGCAAGTCGTGGAGGAGGCCGGTCAGGTTGGCGTGGACGGGGCCCTGGGGGTTCATCTCGATCAGATCTCCGTCGATGAGCTCGACCCGTCGATCGGCGAAGAGGCCCATCTCCCACATGGCGAGGACCTCGTCGGCGGTGAAGCGAGTGCGGGAAAAAGACCCCTCGGACATGGCTCGATGATAGCTCATGCGCGTCTGCCGGCATCACTCCGAGCGGGCGCCGCGAATGCGACGAAGCACCGCCCGCGACGTGGTGCTGAGGCCCTGGGCATCGAGCGCCGCCTCGAGGGCGCGCAGCGCTCGGGTGCGGGCGAACGCTTCGCGGCGCCCGTCTTCGTCGAGGTCGGCGAAGGACGGATGGGGGCCGAGGGCGCCGTCGGGACGTTGCGGACGCCAGGCGCTGGTCGTCTCTTCGATCAGCGTTTCGCGGTCTCGTGGATTCACGGGCTCGCCTCCAAGTGAACGCCGCGGCGGGTGAGGCACGTCGTCAGTTGCTTGCGCGCGCGGTTGAGGTTTTGCGCGAAGGTGTTGCGGCTCATCCCGAGCGAGCCGGCGAGGTCGACGTCGGCGCCGCCGGCCGGGTCGGCGACGCGGGCCCGAAGCACCGCCGCGGGCTTGCCCCGGAGGTGTTCGATGCAGAACGCGATGGCGCGGCGCAACAGCGGGTCGGGCGGGGCCATCTCCACAGGGGCGTCGGCGTCGGGCGAGGGGGCCTGCCGGCCTTGTTTCCGCAGTTCGCTGATGGCGCGGTTTCGTGCCGCCCGGAGGCAAAAGCGCAACAAGCCATTGGGATGGCCGTCGGGGGTGATCCGCGGCGCGACTTGCCACGCGGTGAGCAGGCTCTCCTGCACCACCGATTCGGTATCCACCACCCCGGCGAAGCGCGCCAGGCTCGCGCGGACCTGGGGCTCTGCTCCGGCGAGCCAATGCGCGAAGGCATCGGCGTCGCCGGCCGCGATCGCGGCGAGGTGATGGTCGAGATCGCTCATGAAAGCTCGATGACCCAGTTCCTTCCCCCACTGGTGACGTGGAGTCGATGCGGGGGCCCGGAGGCGGCGTGCGACAACGTGATGCGGATCACCTGCCCCGCTTCGACGGTACCCTCCGTGCTGTGTTCGCGTTCGAGGAGCGCGGCGAACGTGGCCGCGTCCGTCTCGAGGCCGACGCTCACGTCAGGGGCCCAGGGCAGCGCGAATGGCACCACCACCTCGACGACGAGGCGACCGCCGCGCGCGAGGACCACGCGACCGTGAAGGGTGGCGGGGTTCGGGCCGTGGGGCACGCCGCCGCCGTCTGCGCCTCCTTCGTAGGGGGCGGACGCGCCCTTTTTGGACGCGGGCGGGGCGGCGCGCCGGCCTCGTCGCCGCGGGGCAGGGGGCGCGCTTCCCGGCGGTGGCCCCATGGGCGGCGAGGCCGGGGGAGGGGCGCCGCCCGAGAATCCATCCTCGGCGAAGTCGGGGGAAGGCACGCCGCCTGGCGGTGGCGGCAAAGCGCCCGCTCGAGTGAACGTGGGGGGCGGGCCGCCGGGGCCCGGAATGGCGCTCATGAGGTGCGCCGCCCGGTATGCGGGCGGCGAGGCGGGAGCGGGGGGGCGCACGCCGAGGGCGAGCGGACTCATCCCGTGGGGGACCGCTTGGGGGATGACCTGTTTGCGGGAGGGCGCGGTGGGATCGACGAGGGCCTCCGGGGAGATGGCGACCCACGACGTGAGACGGGTCGCGATGCGGTGCCGCAGACCCCAGGCCTCGACCTCGGCGTCGACCCGCTCTCCGCGAACCCGACGGAGCTCGTGGTCTGCTACCCACTCGCGGGCGAAGCGCCGGCGGATCTCCTCACCGTCCCGCGATGGCGCCACGGGGGGCACCACCAACGATTGACGAAAGGGCCCCGTCGGGGTCTGTCCGTGAACCTCGAGGGTGCCCCCTTCCGGCGCGAGTCGGACGGAGAGGCACGCGGGCGCGCCGGCAAACAGATCTGGCATTCGTGACGGTGCCGACGCGCGCAGTGCGGTCCCGGTGAGGTAGAGGTCGACGACGAGCGGGGCGGCCGTCGCGGCGACCAGCCGTCTTGCCGCGGGCTCGGGCGCCTCGTCGACCCCGACGATGACCTCGACGCCGCGCCCGGCCCGCGCGGCGGACTGGGTGAGGCTCCGGTTGACCGCGGAACCCACGCCCAAGCAGTGCACGCGGGAGCCGGCGGCGAGCCGGTCGAGGATGGTGCCCACGACTTGGTCCTCGAATCCGATCAGCCCGTCCGTCATGAGCACCACCTGGCGTTGGCCGTCGTGGCGCAGCGGTGTCAGCGCCTCGATGATGCCGCGACGCATTTCGGTGCCGCCGCCCGCCTGCAGGCGGTGGATCCACGCCTGCGCCTTTCGCTTGAGGCGGGGCGTGACCCGGGCTGGCTTGCGCTTGAACGACGATGGCCGCATCGCGAACGCGATCATCGAAAGGGTGTCGTCGGGCCCGAGGCTTTCGACCAGGGCCGACGACACCCGCTGCAGTTGGCGCAACGGGGCTCCGTCCATCGAACCGCTCACGTCGAGCAGCAGAATGAGGTCGCGCGGCACCGAGGGGGTGGGCTGCCACGGCGGCGTCAGGGTCAACAGGCCGTAGGCATCACCGGCCAGCTCGGGGCGCTCGGGGCGATGGGTGCGCAACCGCGCGGTCGCGGTCTCGGCGGGGACGGTCCATTCGACGGCGAAGTCGCGGTCCATCGCCGCGTCCCGGTCGGCCAGGGCCACCCGGGTCACCGGCCCGCTCGGGTGGACCACGATGGGATGCGCGGAGGACGTCGGCTCGCCGTACAGGGGGTCGGTAACGGTCAGCTCCAGCTCGATCCGGGGCGTCGTAGCGCCGTCGCGGGCCACCGCCGGAGCGACGCGGTCGGCGTCGGCGACCCGTCCCGCCGCTCCGAGGTATCGGGAGGCGACCACGGTGGGAAAGCGCCACTGCCAACGACCGTCGGTGGACCAGGTGAGTGGATGGTCGACCCGCAATTCAGCCACGAGGGTCGCGCCAGGGGGAATGTTGCCCACTTCCTGATTGAAGAGACTGCTGCGGTCCTGCTCGAGCAGCGCCGCGGTGCGACCCTCGACGAGCGCGGCTTCGTAGTCCGCCCGAGCCTCGGCGCGACCGCGGACGTCGCCCTCGATACGCACCCCGTCGATGTCGAAGCTGAAGCCGCCCACCGCCCCGTCGGGGGGCAGGGGGACTTGGTAGCGGACGGCGAGGGGGGCGCGGAAGGGATTGCGGAAGGTCTGCCGCAGCACGACGTGCGCGAGCCCGGCGCCGGCGCGGACGCGGAGCTGGGTTTCGAGCAGGGGCAGGGTGCGACCGTCTTCGGTCACGACGCCTGCGGCGCGGTAAGGCGAGATGGCGGGGGGGACGGAGGGGTTCACGGCGTACGGCATCATGGTCGGCATCTCCTCGACCGCCGTCCAGGTCGGCGGTTCATGGGGGGTTCGACCGCTCCACGCAGAACCCTGCCGGGCGATGACATTTTTTTTCGTGACCCCGCCGCCCGGAGCCCCGAAACCTGCTCCCGGAGCCCCGAACCCTGTTTCCGGGCTTCCGGGCTTCCTGGTGGCGGGGCTCCGGGTCTCCGGGCCTCCGGGTGTCGGATCGCACCGCGGAGGGCAGCGCGGCGGGCATCGAGCCTCGCCCGCCCCTACGAATCCTTGGGCGCCGCGTGGGGATTGCCCCCCTCGGGCATCGCGGAGGGCCGCACCTCGATCTTGCCAAAGTGCGCGAGCGGGCACTTTTCCGCCCACGCGATGGCCGCGTCGAGGTCGGGCATGTCGACGACGAAGTATCCGCCGAGCTGCTCCTTGGTGGCGGCAAACGGGCCGTCCTGCACCAGTCGCTTGCCTCCGGCGAGGCTCACCGTGGTCGCGGCCGCGGTGGGCTGCAGCCAATCGGTATTGACCAAGTGCCCCGCCTTCCGCAGGCCCGCGATGTACTGGCCGAACACTTGGAGCTGTTGCGCTTTGTCCTCGGGGGACTGGCCTTCGAATGACTTCTCTTCGCTGTAGAGTAGAAACGTGTATCGCATCTCGTCCTTCTTTCTTCTCGTACGTTCTCGTCACGCCACCGCGGCGTGGAGGTTCTGCAGCCCCCGCTCGTAGGTCGGGCCCAACAGTCGGTCCGCGAAGAGCCCGAAAATTCGCTTCAGGGGATTGAGGCCGGCCGCCATCACCGTCGACCACACCACCTCGGTGCCGCCGTCGGGATGGGGCTCGAGGGTGAACGTCGTGCGGGGACATCCCATGGGTCCGAGGTCGAGCTCCATCTCGACGCGACGGTTTTCCTCCAGCGCCACGATGGTCTGGGTCCCACGACCCTCGCGTCCCTCGAAGCGAAAGCCCGCCCCGATCCCGTCGGCGGGGCCGAAGAAGTCGATCTTCAGGTTGGGGTCGGTGTCGCAGTAGGGGTTGAACGTCTGGTAGCCCTCGCTCGACTGGAGCAGGGCGAACACCGTCGCCGGGTCCGCCGAGACCAGCGTGCGGCGCTCGACGACCGTCTCCCCGGGCAAGAGGGCAGGGGTCACCGCGGCGAGCAAGGCGGCGCTGCCGCCGGCCATCAATATGATATCGCTCATCTTCACATCCTCCGAGAGACCGCTCCGTGCCGTCCCTTCATGGTGCTGACGAGGTCCGCCCCCGCCGATCGACATCCGCCGTGTTTTTTTTCCGCTACCGCGGCGCGCCGTCGATGCGCCGTGCGCGCCGTCGGAGCTTCGCGAGCTCCTGCGCTGCGACCGGAGCCAACAGGACCAGGCCGAGGGTGTTCGGCAGACACAGCACGAAGACCATCGCGTCGCTGAAGGCGAGGACGGATTCGAGTTCGATCGAGGCCCCCACGACGACGAAGGCGCAGTACACCGCGTTGAAGCCGAGGAGCGCGCGCGGGTGGTCGCCGACGAAGTAGGCACATCCGATCCGGCCGTAATACGACCACGAGATCATCGTGGAGACGGCGAAGAGCACGGCGACGAAGGCGAGGGGGATCGGACTCCAGGAGATCGTGCGGCCGAACGCGTCCGACGTCATTGCGACCCCCGGGGCGGTGGCGCTCATGAAGTCGGGCCACGTCACCGCCGCGACCCCGAGGGTCAACGCCGTGAGCGTGCAGATCACCACGGTGTCGAGGAAGGGGCCGAACAACGCGACCAGACCTTCCGTGGCCGGCAGATGGGTCCGGACCGCCGCGTGCGCGATCGACGCCGAGCCGATCCCGGCTTCGTTGGAAAAGACGGCGCGCTGCATTCCGACGACCGCAGCCCCCAGGATGCCCCCCGTGACCCCAGACCCGGTGAACGCGCCGACCAGGATCGCGTCGACCGCGGCGGGAAGGGCGCGCGCGTTCATCGCGATCACAACGAACGTACCGACGACGTACCCCGCGCCCATGAACGGCACGAGACGGGCCGTCACCGCGGCGATGGACCGGATCCCGCCGATGATGACCAAGCCCACCAGGACCGCCAGGGCGACACCGACGGCCCACCCCCAACCCGCGAGGGGACCCTCTGTGCCTCCCGTGACGGTGCGGAGTTGGACGAAGGCCTGGTTGGCCTGAAACATGTTCCCGATGCCGAGGCATCCCACCATGATCCCGGCGGCGTAAAAGGCGCCGAGCGCCCGGCCGAGGCGCGGCCGCCCGCGCTCGGCGAGCCCCTGCCGCAGGTAGAACATCGGTCCGCCGGACACCGAGCCGTCGGCGTCGTGGCGCCGGTACCGCACACTGAGGGTGCATTCGACGAACTTGGTCGCCATGCCGAGCAGGCCCGCGAGGACCATCCACAGCGTCGCCCCGGCGCCCCCGATGCTCACTGCGACCGCCACCCCGCCGATGTTGCCGATCCCGACGGTCCCCGACAGCGCGGTGGCGAGGGCTTGGAAGTGGCTGATCTCGCCCGGGGCGTCCTCGTCGTCGAAGTCGCCGCGGAGGGTCCGCAGGGCCCATCCGATCCCGCGAAGATTGATCCCGCGAAAGTAGATCGTGAAGAAAAGGCTCGCGGCGATGAGCCACAGCACGACGAGAGGAAGGTCGACCTCGGCCACGCGCACCGTGAAGAAGACGAGGTCGGAGAAGGCGCGACTCGCCGGGGCGAGGGCGGCATCCAGTCGCTCGTCGAGAGGCGGGGGGGTCATTCGGCGCCGACGAGACCGAGGGGCGCCATCAGGGCCTCGGCGGACAACGCGCGGGGGTGGCTCTTTTCGAGCAGGGTGAGCAGCGTGTCGTACTGGCCCGCCCGGCGGGCGAGCACCGACGAGGGCGCGCGGAGGTGCTCGGGGTCGTTCATCACCGCGAGCAGCGCCACCGTGAGGTAGTTGTGTGCGTGCAGCGACAGGTCGTCGATCCACGACGCGGGCCACGCGTCGACGCGGACCCGCTCGTGGGCGCGTTGAAGGCGGAGCACCTGCCAGGCGATCCGCTGCCGCGTCGCCTCGAAAAAGCGCCCGAGACGGTCGGGGTCCGGACCGGTCATGTGCCACCGCGTCCGCTCCACCCACTGGGCGACGTGCACGTCGAGGGGAAACAACTGCGACCACCGGTGCGCTTCTTCCGCCGACGCTCGCTGAAGAAAACGCAACAGCGCCACGCGGTCGAGGTCGACCCCGGCGCTCTCCTCTCCCTCCTCGCCCGCGTCGGCCCCGAGGCGGATCCGCGCCTCCGCGGGGATCGGGTGCCGCTCGATCGCGCGGGCCAGCCCTTCGATCTCGGTGCGGACCTTGTGCAGCGCGAGCGTCCTGGGGAGCAGGTCATGGAGCGTGGCGGACGCGACGTCGCCCGACGGGAGCGCGGTGAGCCGCTCGAGTCCGAGCCACAGCAGGGAAAGGCGCGTCAGCGGGTCGCGCACCTGCATCGCCTGGACTCGGTATCGGCACGCGGCTCCGAGCGCGGGGTGGTCCATGATCTGGGCCACGCTCGCATCCAGCGGCTCTACCGAGCCTCGCCACGCGCCGACGTCGAAGCTCATAATGAAGGCGCCGCTCTCCACCCCGACGGAAGGTGTCGCCCACGAGGCGGTCAACTCCGGACGCACCAGCGCCACCGAATCGAGCACCCTCCGGGCCTGCCGAAACGCGTCACGGGCGGCGCTCGCCTCGTCGAAGGCCTGCACCGTGAGCGACACGTATGGCCCCTCGGGGAAGCCATCCGGCACTTTGCGGGTCCCCAACGAGGCCACCGAAAGGGAGCCCAACGACAAGGACGGGTCCCACCCGCTCACGGGGATGAAGCACTTCAGCGCGCGGGGCCGCTTGGCCGTCAGCGCCTGGAGCTGAGGGATGACGTCATGCGCCTCGAATTGCGCGAGCCAGGCCCGGAGGCCGGGGTCGGACCATCCACGGGTCCGCAGCTCGGAGAGGATCGCCACGCACACGGCGGACAAGAGAAACATCCGTCGGCCGCCGTCTCGGGCGAGCTGGCCCAGCGCGAGGCTCGCGTCGTCGAGGTAGGTCCGTGAGAGCAGGTCGGCGGCGGCGCGCAGCCGGGGGAGGTCGCTGGGGTGCCGCTCGGTCGTGACCGACGCCCCCCGCTCTTGACCCTCTTCGGGCGCCGCGACGGGGGCCGACCAGCGGGCGAGGATGTCGTCGAGCATCTCGGGGACCGGCGACTCGGCGTGCTTGAGGATCGGGTCCTTGTGGAGCACCCGAATCGTCTCCGCGGCGACCTCGGCCACCATGATCCGAAGCGGGTCGAGCGGGGCGGCGGTGGTCTTACGTCGCGAGGGGGCCGGCGGCGCCGGCGGGCGCCATGCCTCGGCGAGGGCCACGAGCTCGAGGAGCGCCGTTCGGGGGGTGAGCATCCGCGGGCGTCGCGTGATCGCCATCCGGTCGGCGACGACTTCGCGGCATCGCAACAACGCCAACCGCCCCGCGGGGCTCGCGGGTTTCGGGGTGGCCTTCCCGCCGTCGAAGAGCCCCGGAGATGAAGACGACATGGTCGCCGTTATAGACGCTACGCCGGATGGAAGCGGAGGGAGACGGAATTGATGCAGTGTCGGTCACCGGTTGGCGCCGGCCCGTCGTCGAAGATGTGACCCTGATGGCCGCCGCAGCGCGCGCAGTGGCACTCGGTGCGCACCATGCCGTACGACCGGTCGGTTTCGGTCCCGATCCGACCCGCTTCGATCGGTCGGGTAAAGCTCGGCCAGCCGGTCCCAGAATCGAACTTGTCGCGTGCGTGATAGAGCGGATTGCCGCAGCCTGCACACACGTACGTCCCATCTCTCTTTTCGTCCCACAACGCGCCCGTGTACGCGCGTTCGGTGCCGTGTTCGCGCAAGACCCGAAACGCCTCGGGCGACAGCCGTCGGCGCCACTCCGCCTCCGTCAACGAGATCCGCTCGTCGGCGGGGGGCGGAGGCGGCAACTCCGATTCCGGTCCCCCCACGGCCTCCCCCGCCGCCGCGGTCGGCCCCGTCGAAGAGGTTTCGGTCTCCGACGGCGCCCCCGACGTGGTCGGACCGGCGCCCACGCTGCCCCGGTCGGCGGGGGGGGGCCTGCCCGAGGACGTTCGGTTCTGTTCTCGGGCGCCGGGGAGGTCGGCGCGGGTGCAGGCGGCCAGCGCGGGTAGACCGAGCGTGGGGAGACCCAGCGCGGCGACCTGAAGCTGTCGCAGCGCCTGCCGGCGTGAGTAGGACGACGATCCCATGTCCATGGGGTAGCGGCCCCCTTCACCTCTCGCCAGTCTGGGGGGTGGTTTCGTTGACGTCACGAGGGCGGGTTCGTAGCCTGTTAAGATTGTTGAACGCTGAACGATTGGGAAGCGCATGGCGCGTCGTGGCCGCCGTCGGGTTGGTGGCCGTCCTGTCCGGATGCCCTTCCGGGCTGCCGAAGAAGCTGACGCTGCCCCCCGACCTGGTGGCCCGAAACGCACGACCCTACGTCGTCGATTGGTCCTTGGACGATCAGGTCAATCTCGAGGCGCAGATGCTGTCGGGCGCCGTGGTGCTTCACTTCGACGAGGACGAGATTCGGGTCCTGCCCCACTGTACGGCGCGCGACGCGGGCTACAGCTGGGTCGGGGTGCAGACTCGAGAGCGCATCATCAAGATCCGCAACCGGGCGGAGTTCGCGACGAACCTTCCCGTCTCGGCGTTGAAGCTCTCGGCCGACTTCGATGCGGGCGCGATGCTCCAGGCGCAGATTCGCGTCGTCGGCCGACGCCAACTCGCCAAGGCGTCCCTCACCGCCGACGACCTGAGCGGGGACGGGTGCCAGGAGGCGACCCACGTGGTCACGGGGGTGCTGATTGGGGCCTTTCACTTGCAGTCGGGGGTGTGGGGCGAAGGCGGCTTCGAGGCGGGCGTGTTGCGGCTTTCGGGCGGCGGGCGACACGAGATCGATGAAAAAAACGGCAAGGTCGCGGCGTGCGAGCGCGCGAGCCCTCGGGGCGACGACGCGCCCGACCAATGCGCGGCGCCAGTTCAGATTCTGCTCCGCCCCATCAAGCGCGGCCGGGCCACCCCCGTCCTCGCGGAGACCGGGTCGGGCGCTGAGCCGACGGAGGCGTGTGCCGCGGGCCTGAAATGGGATGGCGACCAATGCGTCGATCCCGGAGCGGCGTCGGCGGCGGGTCCGGCCGCCTACGAGTGCGATCCACAAAACGGAGCGGAGTGCAAAGCGCAGTGCGACCGCGGCAACCTCCCCTCGTGTTTCCACCTCGCCGGCGATCGCCGCGACGCGGCGGCGGTGGCGTTGTTGACGCGGGTATGTGACGAAGGCGACTTCGGAGCGGCCTGCGCTCGGTTGGGCGACCTCCATGCCGGCCGCGCCGAATGGAAACCCGCGCGCAACCGCCGGGGACAAGCGTGCAAGCTCGGGGACGGCGACGGTTGCGCCGGATTCGCCACCCAATTGCTGCTGGGCCTCGGCGTCGAGGCCCCGGCGCCCAAAGCGGCGAGAATGGTGGCGCAGCGCGGCTGTCTGCTGGAAAGCGCCCGGGCGTGCGCCACGTGGGGGGAGCTGCAGATGTACGGGGTCGCCGCCCCTGCGGCCACCGAGCCGGCCCTGAAGACCCTCGCCGCTTCGTGTCGTGACGGCGGCGACACCGGAGCCTGCCTCGCGCTCACGGTGGCGGGCGACGAGTACGGCCTCGACGGCGACAAAGACCTCGCCCGCGCGCTCAAGGTGTATCTCAAAATGTGCGCGTCTTCCGGGCGGCCGGAGGCGTGCGTGCGGGCGGGCCTCATCGTGGAGAAGCGCAACCCCGAGGCGGCGGCCAAAGCGCAAGAGCTCTACGAGCGCGGGTGCGGCATGTCGGTGGTGCAGTGGTGTCCGAGCGGCGCCCAACTCGAGGCCGGCGGCGCGGCGCACGACGACGGCGAGGGCGCGAGCCGCCGCGGTTGCGACGGCGGGAACTCACGGGCGCTCGCCTGTTACAACGCCGGGATCGGGGCGGAGCGGGGATTTCCCGGCGGCACCCCCGACGCCGCGCGCGCAAAACGATTCCTCGACCAAGCGTGCCGAGAGGGGCTTCAAAAGGCCTGTCGCGAACCCGTCGAAGGGCCGGTGCGCGACCTCTGATGCCTAGGTGGGTTCGCAGCGGTGCGCTCGCGTGGGCCCTCGCCACGGTGGCGCTACCCGCGGTGGGATGCGGGTCGGCGCGCGGGGTTCCCGAGGAGCCGCAGGGGGACGCGCCGACGGAGGTGCCCGGCGCCGCGGTGGTCGCCGACGCCCCCGCCGCTCGGCCCGAAGGCGGGCGCGGCGGGGGTACGCGCTATCCAGACCTCACCGCCGTCGCGGAAGCCGCGAGTCAATCCGTCGTGAGCCTCGCCATCTGGAAGGGGCGACGCGACCGCCCGGCGGGAGGTGGCTCGGGGGTGGTGATCGACGCGGACGGATCCATCGTCACCAATCACCACGTCATCGACGGCGCGGAACGGATCGAAGTGAAGACGCGCGAGGGCCGCCGGTTCAACGGCGAGGTGGTGGGCTCGGATGCGCGGGTCGACCTGGCGCTCGTCCGCGCGCTCGGAGACACTTCCCGATTGAAGCCCATCGCCCTCCGAGCGTCGTCGCCCCTGCGACTCGGCGAGTGGGTGTTGGCGGTGGGACACCCCTTCGGTCTCGGGACCACGGTCACGGTGGGCATCGTATCGGCGACGGGTCGGGCCGACGTTGGACTGCTCGACTTCGAAGACTTCATTCAAACCGACGCCGCCATCAACCCGGGGAACTCGGGCGGCGCCCTCGTCAACGCCAAGGGAGAGCTGGTGGGCATCAATACCGCCATCCTCTCGCGCTCAGGGGGAAGCCAGGGGATTGGCTTTGCCATCCCCGCCAACGTCGCGGCCCGAATCGTGGCGCTCTTTCGTCGGGATGGGGCTTTTCGCCGAGGCTTTCTCGGTGCGGCCGCTCAGGATTTGAACCCCGAGGTCGCCGAATCGATGGGGGTGAAATACGGGGTGTTGATCGGGCGGGTTCAGCCCGGCGGACCGGCGGATCGTGGTGGATTGAGCGCCGGCGACGTGGTGACCGAGATCGACGGGTTGCCGGTGACGACGAGCGGCCGTCTTCGCACCCTCATCGCGACCGGGGGGCCGGCGCGAACGGTTCGCCTGGTCGTGCGTCGGGGCGCGGCCACGAAGCGCATCCAGGTAGCGTTGGGTCGCGCGCCGGGCGACGGGGAGCGTCCTGCCCCCGGCGGCCCCCGCAGCCCCGAGCCGGGAGGGATGAACGAACCATGAGGAGACGAACGATGCGACGTTGGATCTGGCAAGCGATGGTGCTGATGGCGGTGGCCGGAGGCTGTGGGCCGTCTCGCCCGGCCGAAGAACCCGGCGACACGGACCCCAGAACCGGAGACGCGGCGCCGAGCAAAGAAGAGGTGGACGACGTCATCGACGGGTTCCTCGCCGACGACGGCGGCGGTGCCGCCGGGACCGACCCCAAAGACGGCCCGACTTCCATGCCGACGCCGAAACCCGCCACGAGCCCTCGCCCGACCCCGAGCGAACGGCCCGCGCCCTCGAAGGGACAAGCGAGCTGGCGACCGGGTCGCTTCATGCAGATGGCGCTCCACAACCTCGTTCGCCCCTGCGTGAAGCTCATGGAGGAGGGGAGCTTCGGTTTCGAGGGGGGCACCACCATCGTGGGCGCGTTCCTCGAGGAGGGGCGAAAACGTGACTTTCGCCGCCCCTTCGAAAGCGGGAAGAAGTACGTATTCGTCGGCGCGGCGAGTGACGCGAAGACGGACATCGACCTTCAAGTCCGAAACGCGGAAGGCAAGCTTCTCGCCCAGGACAACCAAGACGACGGTCTCCCCGTCGTCGTCTTCACCCCGCCCGAGACCGCGACGTACACGATTACCCTCGGCAGCGCGAAGGGCACCGGCTTCGTCGCTTTCTCCACGATGTGCGAAGCGTGTCTCCGAATCCCCCCCAAACGGATCGACGACGCCGTCATCGGCATGATCCAGAAGGCGGGTGCCGTTTCCAACGCCCTCATGCGAAGCGACCAGGGCGGCCTCGTCTTCTCCGAGCGCGACTGGGCCTTCTTCAGCACGGTGCTCGAGCAGGGCCGCGAGACGGGCTTCACCGTCGACATGGGCGGCTCGCACGTCTTCATGGCGTCGGGTGACGAGTCTTCGCTCAACCTCGACCTCGAGCTGCGCAACCCCGAAGGACAGGTGCTGAAGGCGGACCACGACGATGATGCGGTCCCGGGGTTTCGTCACGGGGTTCCCCGCGGACGGCACCAGGTGGTGGTGCAAGCCCCGAGAACCAACGGCAAGTCCCTCGTCTCGGTCCTCGTTCTCACCGTCTCCCAACCGAAGTGAGGCGACCGGCGTCGATGACGCTCTGAATCGGTGAGCGCCGCTTTGGGTTAGCCCGAGCGGCCGCCGTTGCGGAGGTCCCAATGAACGAGGGACGCGGTTCCGCCTTTGCCCTGGTAGCGGGCGAAGTGGCACATGACGGTGACGGCGCCCCCGCAGCGATGGACCCGCTCGTAAGCCCACCAGACGAGGTCGTTCTCTTCGCCTCCGGCCTGAAACACGGGGCGCAGAAGGCCGCGGGAAAGCGCGTGTTCGATCTCGAACTCGACGGGCGAGATCATGATCGCCTGACGGTGGGCTTCGGTGAGACACACGCGGTGGTGGGGGTCGCAGGTGGCGCCCTCGTCGCAGGCCCGTTGGGGCCCGCAGGCCGGAGGGGACGCCGTGGCCGGATTGTCGGTGGTGGACGCGACCAAGATGTCGATCGCGTCTTCGCGCGCCCCGCCGAGGAGCAGCGCCATCGCCGCGTCGTAGCTGGCGCGGCGGCGCGTGGCGGGCTCGTCGAGCTCGCAGCGAGCGACTTCGAGGCGAAGGGCCGCGTCGCGAGGGGTGGCGCGGAGACGCTCGCGGTAGCCGGCCGGCAGCAGGGTGGGCGCCCGGGTTTCCACGTCGATCACCGCATCGACGGCCTCTCGGGCCGACAGAAAGAACTCCGGCGTGGGCGGGGTCTTGTGATAGGCCGCAAACTGCGTTCGGCCCCGGTCTGAGGGGCGGCGACGCGTATCGAGACGGCGCGCGCCCGGCTGAACGGAGAGGTCGTCGGCGCAGTCGAGTTCCCGCTCCAGGATGCTCGTTCGGTCCGCTCCGGCCCCGGCATCCTCACCGTTCCCTTTGGGGGTCACGACCTTCACGTCGGAATTCCCCGAAGGCTTCTTCACGAACAGCTTGCAGCCCCCCAGCGCGACCGACGCCGAAACCAGCGCCGCCCCGGGGACGAGCACCGAAAGCAACAACGAGTGCGCACGCTTCATGGGTGTCCTTTTCCCGCCCCCCTCCAACGGCCTCCCCTATCACGGACGCCATGCCGCTGCCCTCGTCGCGTGCGCCGGATACGCCGCCTGAGCGGGCTGACCGTCGGCACCATCGGTCGCACGACGCCAAGCCCTAGCTGATAACCTCGCGGGTCATGGCCACCTGTCCCGCCTGCGAACGGCACTTCGACGACGACGTCGTCGTGTGTCCCGACGACGGGGAGGGGCTGCTTCCCGACGAGATGTTCCTGGCGCCCGAGAGCTTGGCGCCGGGTACGATGCTCGGCGAGTACCGGGTGGGGGAGCGGCTCGGGTCAGGCACGTTTGGCGACGTGTACGCCGGGGAGCACCCGCTCATCGGCAAGAAGGTCGCCATCAAGGTGCTTCACCAGAAGCACAGCGCGGATCCGCAGGTGGTGTCGCGGTTCTTGGCGGAGGCGCGGGCGGTGAACCGAATTCGCCACCGGAACATCATCGACATCTTCTCGTTCGGCACCGTCGCCGACCAGCCCTACTTCGTGATGGAGCTGCTCCGCGGGGAAACGTTGGGGGCGCTCCTCGGGGTTCGAGGCGCCCTCGGGTTGGCCGATGCGTGGCCGATCATCGAAGGGGTGGCCGACGCGCTCGACGCCGCTCACGCGGCCTCGGTCACGCACCGCGACCTCAAGCCGGACAACATCTTCGTGGCGCGGCCCGAGGGGGAAGGGCGACCCTACGCCAAGCTTCTCGACTTCGGCATCGCCAAGCTCGCAGGCCCCGAGCAGGCCCACAAGACGGCGACGGGCTACGCGCTCGGCACCCCTCGCTACATGGCGCCCGAGCAGGCGCGTGGAAAGGCGGTCGACCACCGCGCGGACATCTACGCGCTCGGCGTCGTCATTCACGAGATGCTCGTCGGCGCGCCGCCCTTCGACGGAGAGACGGCGATGGACGTGTTGTTCGCGCACACCACGGAGCCCGCCCCGCGGATGTCCGCGTCCCACCCCGGGGTCGCGGCCGCGCTCGATGCCCCGGTCTTGGCCATGCTCGAGAAGCGCCCTCAGAACCGGCCCGCCTCCGCGGGGGCCGCGGTCCGCGCGCTGCTCGACGCGGCGGTGGCGGGGGGCGTCATGGCGGCCCCGACCTCGTCGGAGCGCGCGACGGGGCGGCGCCAACGCGTTGTCCCCGAGCCGGTCGCCTCCGAGGAGGGACTTGGCCGCGCCGCCGTTTCTTCGGCCGATACATCGCCGACCCGGCGGTCGCCGCGCACGACGCCGGGGACCGACCCGACGCTGCTCGCGGACGAAAGGGTCTCGACGACGCCATCGCCCCCCTCGTCGATCGCCGTCGCCGCGACGACCGTTCCCGACGAACCGGTAACCCGCGCGGCGATGGTCTCGCCCGCGGCGCCGGAACCTCTGCCCGCCTCGCCTCCCCCTCACGCGCCGCGGGCCGTATCTCCGTCGGTGCCCGAGACGGAGCGCTCGGCGGTGGTGGACGTCCCGATGGGACCCGGCCACACCGTGCGCTCTCCGGGGACCCTCGCCGCCGAGGACGCGCTGGCGCCGGCCGAAGATCGGCGGTCGCGACCGGTGCCGCTGCGACGCGCGGTCGCGCCTGCGAGCCGATTGCCGTGGGCGCTCGCCGCCGTCGCGCTCGCCGCCCTCGTCGTGGCGGGCCTGGCGTTGACCCGAGAAGGTGCCGCGTCGCGGGCGGCCCCGCCTCCGACCCCCGTTCCTCGTCCCGCCGCCGTCCCCTCGTCGGGCACCGTCACCATCACGCTCGACGTCACCCCGCCGGATGCGCGGGTTCGGGTCGATGGGCGCGACATGGGGACCGCGGGCCGACCTCTGGTACTGCCCCGGGGCGAGACGGCACGGGAGATCCAGCTCGAACGAGCCGGTCATCAGCTGGAGGTCGTCACGGTCATCCCCGACCGCGACCGACACCTCCCCTCCATCACGCTCCGGGAGACCCCCAAGCCCGTGCGAGCGCCGACGGCCCGGCCCGAGCGTCCGATGAATGCCGGCACCAAGCGAGACCACCCAGATCTACAGCGACCCGACGGCTTATGACCCTCCGCGCCCTGCTTTCCTGGCTCTCTTTCGCGGCCCTCGCCGGGCACGGTTGCGCGGTGCTCCCCGACGTCGAGGACGACCGGTGTGGCAACGGGGTCCGGGAAGCCGAAGCCGGCGAAGATTGCGATGGCGGTGCCGATTGCGGCGCGCCGGGGACGCGGACCGCCTGCCGTCTGCAATGCGCGTCCGATGGGGATTGCCCCGCCGGGGCGTGTGGGGTCGATGGCGTGTGTCGGGTCCCGAGCGGACGCCTCGACCTGGTCGCGCTGACGTCCGTGTCTGCGACCCAGTCGCTGCTGTTGCGGGACCTCGACGGGGACGGCTGCGCCGAGCTCGCCCGCACCGATCTTCGGGGGACCGAGGTCACCGCGTTCGAGAGCCTGGACCCCGGCGCCTGTCGCCCCGCCCGCCGTGACTTCACGCCGGGCGTGCTGCCCGAGGGGAGGTTGGAACTGAGACCGTTACCCGCCCCCACCGACGTCACGGGCCGCGAAGGCGGAGAACTCGTCTTCGTCGGCGACGGCTTGTCGGGGCAGGGCCTCTACCTGCTCGAAACCGGTGAGGAAGCGACGTTCACCTCCACCGTCTTCGGATCGACGGCGATGCCGGTGGGAGAAGCGCGGGCGTTCGGCTTTGCCCTCGGCGACCGTGACGTGTCCCTCTTTTTGGGGCGGGGCGGGGACGGGGAGAGCCAGGCCCTGCTCGTCGTCGATCCGCGACGCAATCCGGTGGATCTGAGTTCCGCCTTCGACCTCGGCGGAGCACTCCCCGCGGTCGCGGCGGTCGTCACCGTCGACGAGGGAGACGACGCGTGTCCCCGGGTCGTGTTTGCCGCCGCGGGCGCCGCCGCGTTGTCCGTCACGCGGATCTGCCCCGGCCTCCCCCCGTCGGAACCGGGGGGCATGGCGACGCGGCCGACGGCGCAATCCGAAGGCGTGATTCGCTTTCCGGGCGCGGGCACCCTCAATGCGACGCCGGCCCTCTACGCGGTCGATCTCGATGCCGATGGCGTGAACGACGACCTCGTCGTGTCGGGGACGGCGGCACCGGGCGCCGACGGGCCTCCCGACGGGTCGTCCCTCTACCTCGCGTACCGCCGCGACGACGGCACCTTCGGCGGGACGGCCACGGCCGGCGCGGAGGAGGGAAGGCTCGCGGTCGACCTCTCGCGCTTCGACGAAGTGCTCCCCCCCAACCAGTTCTTCGCCGTGGGTCAGTTTCTCGCGGACGAAGCCGGGGTACCCGAGGTGGTCGCGCTCCCCTGTCCGCCGCCGGAGCGGTCGATGCGCTCGCCCTCTTGTGATCCCATCGACCGTCGGTGCGAGGCGGTCGTCGCCGACTTCAACGGAGATGGTTTCGACGACGTCGTCGCCAACGTCGGCGCGCAGTCCGACCTCGCCGTCCGCCTCGGCGGGGGCGACGGCGACCTCCCGGTCAGCTTCATCGAAACGCGGTGTCCCCCGCGGGCCCTCACCGCGGCCGACCTCGACGGCGATCGCATTCTCGACGTCGCCTATCTCGACCAGTTCGCTCCGGGCGACACCCCAGTCGATGCCCTCGCGGTGGCGTTTGGGCGCGCCCAGGCCACCCCCGAGACGCCGGTGATCCAGGGTTCGTTCGCCGGCGCCGTGGCCCTCGCGGGGGGCCGCTTCGAAGCGGCCGCGGAGACCGATCAGCTCGCGTCCCTGCGGCTCCTGCCGACGGCCGTTGCTCCCGGCCCGGGGGGCGGCGCGCCGAACCTCAGCAAATATGCCCTGATCGAGGGCAGCACCCAGCGTCTCGTGCTCGCGCCCTTTCTCTTTCCCAGCCAGTCCGGCATGGGGGCGGTCGTCGACCGCCTGAACATCGTGGCCACCAGCGGGGGCCGCTTCGGCGGCGCTGAGGCCGCCGGTGGAGCCGACGAGACGGCGGCCGCGATCGCCGTCGTGACCGCCCGCGAACCCGGCCCCGGCTCGCGCCAGGCCTCCGACGACGAGGCCACGCTGTGGCTGTTGACCTCGACCTTCGACGGCACCGATCTCGCGTCACGTCCGACCGAGGGCTCCGTCCGGTGTGACGACTGCCAACTCGTCGCCATCGACCTCGACCCTCCGCCGGAGGGCCAGGGTCGAGACGAATTGCTGCTCCTGAGCGACGAAGGGGTCGCGATTTACGGTGCGTCCGACGGTCGCTTCGAGCGCATCGGTGAGGTGGCGACGGCCCCTGGGTTTTCGTCCCAGATCTCCCTCGCGGTCGGTCCCGACCGCTACGCGGCCCGGCCCGAGGTCGCCGACGTCGACGCGGACGGTCATGACGACGTCGTCGCCGTCGATGGCTCGGGCCATCTCGTCGTGTTTTTTGGGGATGGCGCCGGAGGGCTGACGGTGCAGCGATGGCGGGATGCGCCGTGCGGTTTCGACGTCGAAGGATGCCGCCCTTCGCCCTTCGCCTTGCTGGAACTCGACGGGACGCCCGGCCCCGAGCTGGTTCTGGTCACCGCACCCGACGGGGCACCGGTCGCCCCCGGGGATGGTCCCCCCCCGCGGGTGCCGATCACCGCCTACCTCCGCGCGTTCGACGTCGGCTCCGACCGGGCGCTGGAACCCCTCGTCGTGGAGGTCGCGCTCCAGGGAGACGAGACGGTCCCCGCCGACTTCGTGAGTGACCTCTTCGCCGTCAGTGCCGGCGATTTCGACGGCGACGGGGTCGACGACGTCGTCATGGCGCTCTCTTCCAGTGTGGTTTACGTCCTGCGGGGGGAGCCCGTAAACGAATGAAACGGGCGGCGACGAAGCTCGCGTGGGGTGGGCTCGCGGTGGCGTTTTTGGCGACCGCGACGGCGGCCGCCCAGCCGAAAGCGGTTCCGTCGGACGAAGAACGTCGCGCGCGGGCCCGGAACTACTTCGACGCGGGGGCCCAGGCCTACGCGTCCGGCGCGTACGATGCGGCGGCGGAGGCGTTTCTCCAGGCGCACGCCCTCGTCCCCAAACCGGCCCTGCTCTTCTCGGCCGCGCAGGCGTACCGCCGGCAACAGTTGCTTCAGCCGAAGCCTTCGACCCTGCGCCGGACCATCGCGCTCTACCGGCGCTACCTCGGCTCTGAGGGGCCGATCCATCGCCGCGACGATGCCATGCGCGGTCTCGAAGCGATGGTCGCCCAGGAAGCCCGACGGCCTCCGCCGCCTCCCGAAGGAACCGCACCGCCGGATCCGCCTCCGCCGGTGACGCGGTTGCTGCTCACGTCGGCCGCCGACGAGGCGCGCATTTCCGTCGATGACGGCCCCCCCATGCGGGCTCCCGTCATCATGACGACGAGGCCCGGTCCGCATCGGGTTCGCGTCGAAGCACCGCGTCACGCCACGCGCGAGATCACCGTGGTCGCCATCGAAGGGGCGTTGGTGCCGCAGGCCATCGCCCTGTCGCCTCGGCCGGCGCGGCTCGCGGTGGGCGGCAGTCCCGGCGATCTCTACGTCGACGGTACGTTGGTCGCCGAGGCACCCGGGGTCGTGTCGGTTGCGCCCGGGGCGCGGGCGATCTCGGTCGTCCGGGCGGGCTATGCGCCCTACGCCACCACGGCGACCTTGCTCCGCGGCGAGGCGTACGATCTCCAGGTCGACCTCGCGGCAACGCCCCAACGATGGAGCGCCTGGGGTCTCTTCGGGGGGGGCGCGGCGGCGGTCCTGGTGGGGGGCGGGCTGTTGACGTACGGGCTCGTTCGCCAATCCGATGCCATCGCGCTGCGCGACGCCCGGGTCGAAGGCAACACGTCTCCCGAGGATCTCGCGCGCTACCGCGACGCCGTGGCTGACCGGGATGCCTTCACCGCGGCGGCGGGGGTCACCGGGGGGCTCGGCGCCGCAGCGCTCGTCGTCGGGGGCTTGGTCTACGCGCTCGAGCCGACGCCCCGGGTGCTCCCGCCCGACGCGACCGAGCCGCCTCCAGACGAGGGCGTCGACTTCACCGTGGGACTCGGCGCCCTCCGGATCCGCGCGGTTTTTTAATCGGTTGCCCGCGTGAGCTCGAAGGCGCTTTCGGCGAGGACCTGGCCGTTGACCTGCAGCGCCACCCGATGGGTCCCCGGGTAGAGGGCGCGGACCGTCGTGGGTTTCACCGCATGGCGCTTACGGAGGGTCAACGTTGCGCCGGGGGGTATCTCGTCGGTGGTCCACTTGAAGGTTTTGGCGGCGGTGCCTCGCTGGCGGACGTAGTGGACGACGAAATCGACGAGGACGGGCTGCGACGCCGAGGCCTGACTTTCGAGGGTCGCCTCCAGGTCGATGGCCCCCCCGATGGCGACCCGCGGGGGCGTGATGGCCAAACGGACCGACAAGGCCTCGGGAGCACGGTATCCGATGAGGGCGAGCGCTTCGGGGTGGCCGTCCTTGATGGGGACGCGGAGGCCGTGCTTGACCACCCACGCGCGGCGCTCCCCGCCCCGTTCGGCGCAGGCTCGGGCCCACGCCAGCGCGGGGCCGAGGTTGTCTTTCGCGACATCGCCGAGCGTGTTGGCCACCGACCGCAGCACGTAGCGCTCCGGGTCATCGTCGAGCGCCTCGAGAATGGGCCAAATCGGGGTCGGATCAGCGACCAGCGCCTCGAGCTTCTGGCCCCAGGGGAGCCGCGGGCGGATCCCCTCCGAGCACCAGCGACGGACGTGCGGGCTCTCGTGACCGGTCAGGGAGGCGAGGCGCGCCAGCGTCGCCTCGGAGCGATGCGCCACGAAAGGGCGGACGGCAAACTCGGAGCTGAAGCGCTGGGTCAGGGCGATCATCGCGCGCATCGAAGGCTCGAAGTACGGGACCCCGTAGGAGGCGATGAACGCGCTGAGAGGCCACTGAAGCCATCCGTCGGCGGGCGCCTCGCAGTCCGGGAGCGGCGGCGGCAGACTCTCGGTGAGGATCGCGAGCGCCTTGGGAACGTTCTCGGGAAGCCCGGCCGCCAACGCCTCTGCGAATTGATGGACGCGCCCTTTGAACTCGAGCCGGGCGAGGCCGTGGGTCGCCCGCCGACGAAACGCAGCGACCTCGAACGCGGGCCACACCGCCGCGACCTGGTCTCCCAGCTCGGCCGCGGCCTCGGCGTCGAAGTAGTCCTTGAACGCCTTCCGCGTCGCCATGGCGCACGCTTGCCTCGGGTCGAGGCGGCGACAAGGAGGTTCTCACGGTGCGGCCGCCGGGGTAGTTCCTCTCACGTGTCGCGCGAAACGCATCCCCTGTCGGCCACCGCGCCGTACACGCGCCGGGACCCGGTCGGCACGACGGCCGAATACCGGCGGCTCCGTGCGTCCGATCGTCGTGAAGCCCATTGGAAACGTTGGGGGCCGTACCTGAGCGAGCGCCAATGGGGCACCGTGCGCGAGGATTATAGCGCCCACGGCGACGCTTGGGACTATCTGCCCCACGACCACGCCCGCAGCCGGGCGTATCGGTGGGGTGAAGATGGACTCGCGGGCATCAGCGACAACCACCAACGACTGTGTTTCGCCCTCGGTCTCTGGAATGGGCGTGATCCCATCCTCAAGGAGCGTCTGTTCGGCCTCACCAACGGGGAGGGAAACCACGGCGAGGACGTCAAGGAGCAGTACTACTACCTCGACGCGACCCCGAGCCACGCCTACCTGAGGATGCTCTACAAGTACCCTCAGCGCGCGTTTCCCTACGCGCGGCTGGTCGAGGAAAACGCTCGCCGCAGCCGCGACGAACCGGAGTTCGAGCTGCTCGATACCGGCATCTTCGACGACGACGCCTATTTCGACGTCTTCGTCACCTACGCCCGCGCCGGCGTCGACGACATCGCCATTCGAATACGGGCCTACAATCGCGGGGCAGCGCCGGCGACGCTTCACCTTTTGCCCCAGATTTGGTTTCGGAATACGTGGGCCTGGACCGATACATCGGGCGATCGTCCGTCGGCCCGACGTCACGACCCGAACACGATCGCCTTAGCGCACGCCACCCTCGGGACGTTTCACCTCTGGTGCGACCCGCGGACCGCGGGGCGGGCGGAGCCGGGGCTCGTCTTCTGTGACAACGAGACCAATGGTCCGCGGATCTTCGGGACGGCGCCCGACGGGCGAAGGTTCAAGGACGGGCTCCACGATTACATCATTGACGGTCGCCGGGCCGCGATCGACCTCGAGCAGGGCACGAAGGGCGCCTTCCTCCACCGCGTCGAGGTGGCCGCGGGAGGCTGGGCGGAGGTGCGCCTGCGGCTCCGCGCGGCCGATCTCGACGGAGATCCGGCCGATGGCTTCGACGAGATCTTTGCCGTTCGGGAGCGGGAGGCCGACGAATTCTACGCGGCCCTCCAGACGGGGATGGCCGACGAGGACGCGCGACGGGTCCATCGCCAGGCATTGGCGGGGATGATTTGGACCAAGCAGTTCTACCATTACGACGTGCACGAGTGGTTGGAGGGTGACCGGGCCCATCCCGCGCCTCCCCGCGCCCGGCGGCAGGGGCGCAACGCCGATTGGGATCACCTCTACAACGACGACATCATCTCGATGCCGGACAAGTGGGAGTATCCCTGGTACGCGGCGTGGGACTTGGCGTTTCACTGCCTACCGCTGGCGCTGGTCGACACGACGTTTGCGAAAGAGCAACTCGTCTTGCTCACGCGCGAATGGTACATGCACCCCAACGGGCAGCTCCCGGCGTACGAGTGGGCATTCGGCGACGTGAATCCCCCCGTGCACGCGTGGGCGACATGGCGGGTGTTTCAGATCGACCGCAAACAGCGCGGCGATCGTGGAGACCTCGCCTTTCTCGAGTCGGTCTTTCACAAGATGCTGCTCAACTTCACCTGGTGGGTGAATCGGAAAGACCCGCAGGGGAACAATGTCTTTCAGGGAGGCTTTCTCGGTCTCGACAACATCGGCATCTTCGACCGGAGCCAGCCGCTGCCCACGGGAGGTCACCTCGAGCAGTCCGACGGGACGAGCTGGATGGCGATGTTCAGCCTCACGATGATGCGGATGGCCCTCGAGCTCGCGTTGCACAACCCTACCTACGAAGACATCGCGACGAAGTTTTTTGAGCACTTTCTTCACATCGCCAAGGCGATGACCAATTTCGGCGGCGACGCCGATGGCCTCTGGGATCCCGACGACGCCTTCTATTACGACGTCATCCGTTTTCCCGATGGGCGTCGCCAACCTTTGAAGATCCGATCGATGGTCGGGCTGATTCCCCTGTTTGCGGTGGAGACCCTCGAGCCCGAACTGCTCGAGCGGCTGCCCGCCTTTCGGCGGAGAATGGACTGGGTCTTCGAGCATCGACCGGACCTCACGCGCCTCGTGAGCCGATGGCACGAGCCCGGGCGAGGGGAACGACGATTGTTGTCGCTGTTGCGCGGACACCGGATGAAGGCGTTGCTGCGCCGCATGCTCGACCCGGGCGAGTTCTTGGCGGACCATGGCGTCCGCGCCATGTCACGACACCACCACCAGCATCCCTATCGCCTCGACTGGGGGGGGCGTCGGTTCGAGGTGAAGTACACCCCGGCCGAGTCCGACTCGTCGCTCTTTGGGGGTAATTCGAATTGGCGCGGCCCCATTTGGTTTCCGGTAAACTATTTGATCATCGAGTCGCTCCAACGCTTTCACCATTATTATGGCGACGAGTTTCTCGTGGAGCACCCGGTGGGCTCGGGGCAACGGGTCACCTTGCTCGCGGTGGCGGACGATCTCGCGGAACGTCTGACCCGACTGTTCCTCCGCGACCACGAGGGAACGCGCCCCGCGATGCGGCTCCACCCCAAGCTCGCGGCCGACCCGCACTTCCGCGACCACATTTTGTTTTACGAGTACTTTTCGGGGGAGACCGGCCGGGGGGTCGGGGCGAGTCATCAGACGGGGTGGACCGGACTCGTCGCCAAATTGCTCCAGCCCCGGGGCGTGACCCGCGTTCCGGATGGCGCCGGGTCGAGGGCGTAAGGTCCCGCCCGTGCGGCGCGTCGGAGCGATGGTGGCGCGCGGGCTCGAGCGCGGCTTCAGCGTGTGGATCGTGCTCGGGTTCTTGGTGGGGCTCGCCCTGCCCACGCTCCCCGTGCCTGGCCCGCTGCCCGCGGGGTTGCTCAGCGTGGTGCTGTTTTTTGCCTACGCGGGCATCACCCGTGAGGACCTCCGCGCCGTGCGACCCTTCTCGGGGCTCGGGTTCGTCGCCCTTCGGTTCGGCCTCGTACCCGCGGCGGTGTGGGGGGCGGCCCGGATCGTGGGCGCCGAGGCGACGGCGCCGGGGCTGCTCTTGCTGGCGCTCCTCCCGTCGGGGGCCACCAGCACCGCCGTGACCGCCATCCTGCGCGGCAACGCGGCCCTTGCGCTCGGATCCACCGTGGTCACGACCGCAGCGGTGCCGGTCGTCGTCCCGCTGGTCATGTCGTGGGCGGTGGGCGCGGGTGTGGGGGTCGACCCCGTCGCCATGGCGGCGACCCTCGGCGGCATCGTGGGGATTCCCGCGGTTCTCTACGGGCTGATCGCGCGCCTGCGCCCCGCCGTCCTGCCCGCCCTTCGCACCAGAGGGAGTGCGATGTCGGTGGCTCTCATCTGCAGCATCACCACGTTGGTCACCAATGGTCAGCGCGCCCGGATCCTCGCGCAACCCGGGCATCTCGCGGCGCTCTTTGCCGCCGGCATTCTTTTTTATGGCCTAGCCTATGCCGTAGGCCTCGGATGGGGATGGCGCGGACGGGCGCGAGACCGGATCGGGTGGTCCATCGCCTCGGGCAACAACAACATCGTTCTCGGCCTTACCCTCGCCCTGCTTCATCTTCCCGATCAGGTCGTCGTGCTGCTCGCTGCCCTCCCCGCGTGGATTGTCGGTCTCGCGGCCATCAAGCCGACCCTCCGCGCCCTTCTGCCGTCCGACGAATGAAGGCCTTCACCCACGATCGAACTGCCGATTTATACTGTCGGTCAAGTCGGTAGATTTGACCGGCGCAAATAATCAGGCACCCCCAAGGCAATAGAACCGGCTCTGAGGAGCGATGCTCGCCCTCGCCGGCTCTCGTCGGCGATCGTTGACGTTGTCGGCGAGCATCGCGACACCATCAACGGTTGTGGCCGAGGGTGTAGGAACCGTTACGATGCGCTCCGGAAAAAGCCCTGCTCAGCACCCCTTGCTCTACCAGCTCAACGCCCGTGCCCTCGTCGCGGAGCGGGAGCGGCCGCTCGATGAAGCGGTGGACGAAGCGTTGCTCGACCGGCTCGTCGCCCTCGGGTTTCGTTGGGTCTACGCCCTGGGCGTCTGGGCGACGGGGGTC
Source organism: Myxococcota bacterium (assembly GCA_039027095.1). GTDB lineage: Bacteria > Myxococcota_A > Polyangia > Polyangiales > Polyangiaceae > JAPYTK01. The sequence continues at coordinate 36,841 of JBCCLB010000029.1, read as the reverse complement.
GCCAGTCGGGAGGTGTCGCGTGCCGATCCGGGGGTCCGGGACGCTTTCGCGGCGACCCACGGGCGCCGGGCGGTCGACGACGACATTGCGGGCTCCCCGTTCGCCGTGACCGAATATCGCGTGCACGAACCCCTCGGGGGAGACAGGTCGTTGGCCCGCCTCCGCGCGCGGCTGCACGCCCGGGGCTTGCGCCTCATGGTCGACTTCATTCCGAACCACGTGGCGCTCGACCACCCGTGGCGGGAGACGCATCCCGAGTTTTTCATTCTCGACGACGACCGCTACGAAGGCTCGTCATCGGATTCGGGCTCCCGCTTTGCCTATGGTCGCGACCCCTACTTCGAGCCCTGGCGCGACACCCTGCAGCTCAACTACGCCGAGCCTCGTCTCGTCGAGGCGATGATCCAGATCGTAGCCGGGCTCACGGACGTGGCGGACGGCGTTCGCTGCGACATGGCCATGCTCCAGCTTCCCGACGTGTTCGCCGCGACGTGGCGTCGGGAGATGGCCGCTCCGTTTTGGCCGCGCGCCCTGGAGGCGGCCCGCCGGAGGGCGCCCGCGTTCGCGTTTCTCGCCGAGGTGTATTGGGGCCGCGACCACGAACTCCAGCGGCTCGGCTTCGATTACACCTACGACAAGACGCTCTACGATCACCTTCGGGGAGGCGATCCAGCGGCGGTGAAGCGACACCTCGACGTTGCGGTCGAAACCCAACGGCGGTCGGCACGGTTTCTCGAAAACCACGACGAACCCCGGGCGGCTTCCGTGTTCACGCCGCTCGCGCGCTACCGGGCGGCCGCGGCGCTGACGTTTTTGGTCCCGGGCTTGAGGTTCTTTCACGACGGCCAATGAAAGGGCCGAAGCCATCATCATTCGATTCATCTGCATCGGCGCGCCCCCGAGCCGACGAACGATGACATCGCGGCGTTTTATCGCGACCTGCTCGCGGTGCTTGCGCGCCCGGTGCTGCGTCGCGGCGCGTGGCGACGGCTCGAGGTGCATCCGGCGTGGTCTGGCAACCGAAGCGATGCAGGTTTCGTCGCGTTCTCGTGGCATGACGAACACGACCGCATCCTCGTGGCGGTCAACGCCGCGCCTCACCGCGGCCAGGGTTTCGTTCGCTTTCCTTTCGATGGGTACGCCGGACGGACCGTGCGGCTCACCGATGCGCTCAGTGACGATCGCTACCTGCGCGACGGTGATGATTTGCTGCGGCGTGGCCTCTACCTCGACGTGCCCGGCCACCACGTCCACGTGTTCGACGTCGCCGAACGGACGGGCTGAACCCCCGGTGCTCGGGGCTCCGGGAACAGGGTTCGGGGCTTTCGGGAGCAGGGTACGGGGCTCCGAGAACAGGGTTCGGGACTTCCGGGAGCAGGGTATGGGGCTCCGGGAACAGGAAGCCAAATCCGCGAGTTCCGCTTGCATTTCGGGCCTCTCAGTCTCCCCAAGCGCCTCGAATGCGAGCACTCCTCGCCGATCGCACTCCTCTGTCGGACCGGCGAACTCAGCCCGGACACCCGGAACCCCGGAACCACCTCTGGCGCGCCACTTCGACCATCGGCAGGAACATAGCAGGCGCCGACGGCCCACCTCGCGCGATGGTCCCATCGCGCCGCGCGTCTTCCTGGTAGCGAACCGCGTTCCGGCCGCTAGGTACGAAACATGCAGCCGCACGTGGCCAGTCTCATTCACGCCGTCTCCCTCGTCCTACTCGGGATGTGGGGCTACCTCGCGTCGGAGACGCCGTCGCCCACGGCCCTCATTCCCGTCGTCATCGGGGTCGTGCTCCTCTTGCTCAATCGCGGCGTGAAGAACGAGAACAAGGTGGTGGCCCACATCGCCGTCCTTCTCACCGCGGTCATCCTGCTCGGCCTGGTCATGCCGCTGAAAGGGGCGATCGGGCGAGGAAGCGTCATGGGCGTCGCCCGCGTCGTGGTCATGCTCGGGACGACCATCTTCGCCATGGTCTCGTTCGTGAAGGCCTTCAAGGCGGCCCGTCGAGCACGTGAACATCAAGCGTAACTTCGGCTGACCCCTGTCTGGCGGATACAGTCTGGCGGAGACGGTGGAGCGCGCGTAGCGGCGGTGCATCGACGCCGTAGCACACCTTGCGCAGGCGCTAGGTGACTGAATTTTCGACACTTCGACAGGTGGTGTCGAAAATCCGACGCTTAATACTGGCGCTCCGCGGCGGAACCCTCCATGGTCCCGCCGTCCGCCATGTGTACGCCTGTGATGTCACGGAAAGAGGGTCGCCAGATCCTCCGCGCCACGCGTCCTTTCACCAAGGAACAGCGGAACCTGAGCTGGTTCCACCTCTGGAGCGGCTTCGGGCTGATGTCGCTCGGCATGGTCGCGTCCGCGGCCCCGATGCCCTGGTGGGGCCGCACGCTGGCGTCCGTGTTCGTCGGGCTGTGCATGCTCAAGCTCTTCATCGTCTACCACGACTACATGCACGGGGCGCTCCTCCGTGACTCGAAGGTGGCGAAGGTGGTGATGCACGGCTTCGGCATGTTCATCCTCGCGCCGCCGAAAGTCTGGAAGCGGTCGCACGACTACCATCACGCGAACACGGCAAAGATGGTGGGGTCGCAGATCGGCTCCTACCCGACGATGAGCACCGCGATGTACGACCGGCTGAGGCCAGTTCGTCAGCTCGCGTACCGGGTCGCCCGGCACCCGGCGACCATCGCCTTCGGGTGGCTCACGGTGTTTCTCATCGGCATGTGCATCAAGCCGTTTCTGACCAAGCCCAAGGAGAATGCTGAGGCGGGGCTCGCCGTTCTCGGGTACCTGGCGCTCGGCGTCGTCGTCAGCGCCCTCTTCGGGTTCGACGTCTACTTCTACGCCATTCTGCTCTCGCACATCTTCGCGGCGGCCATCGGCGGCTACCTGTTTTACGCCCAGCACAACTTCCCCGGGGTCGAGATCCGCAGCCGGCACGACTGGACCGCCGTCGACGCCGCGCTGCACGCGTCGAGCTACATGAAGATGGGCCGCATCATGCAGTGGTTCAGCGGCAACATCGGCTATCACCACATTCACCACCTCAATCCGGCCATCCCCTTCTACCGCCTGCCCGAGGCCATGGAGGCCGTGCCGGAGCTGAACAAGGAAGCCGAGACGACCCTCGGCGTCGGCGACATCGTCGACTGTCTCAAGCTCAAGCTCTGGGACAAGGACGAGCACCAGATGGTTGGCTACCCCGAACCGGTTGAAGCGGCCGCCGGCGCGTCGGGCCTTCCCAACGCCGAGCACCGCTGACTTAGCGGATCAGTGCCAGAGTCCGACGCCAACGTTCCAGCCGAGATAGCGCTGGCTACCATCGATGGCGCCCGTGAGCTTGTAGGTCGTGTCGTCGTCGAGAAGTCCGAAGATGCTCCACGCCAGGGGAATGTGGATGTCGAGCCCTCCGGTCCCGTGCCACCGGTCCGACCCGGCGCGAAACCGCGTCGGCTCGAGGTACGTTCCGGCGCGCACGGTGACGTAGCCGGGCCACGCCTCGGTTTCGGCGGCCGCATGGGGCTGGATCGTCAGGCGCTCGCCGCTTCGTTCCACGGTTTGTTCTAGGAACGATTCGAGCCCGACGCCGTCGGTGGTCGCGAGCGTCGCGGTGAGATTCAGCGCTACGAGAAGCCGCGGACGAGGAAGACTTTCATAGACCGCCTCGCGGCGTTCGAGGTCGTCGTCGACGGCCTCATCGAGTTGCTGATGCTCTTCGGCGCGCGCCTTCCGGTCGATCGCATCGTGGCGCCGCCGCACGGCTTCGATGTCGCCGCCGGCGGCGCTTGCCTCGGCGAGCGCGCGCTCTCGCGTCGCCATTCGCTCTTTTCTCTGCCGCTCGATCCTCCGCACCGCCTGATCGCGGAGCGGTCGATCCGTTTTCGGATTGGTCCACGCAAAATTGAGCGGCTTGAAGAACTGATACGCGAAACCCAGGCGTACTTCATTCGGTAGGGACACCGTACGGGGCAGAAAAAAACCATCGCTGATGAAGTCATCCCCTGCTTGAACGCATTGCGGAGGGTTGCACGCTGGTCGGGCGTCGGGTTGGGCCGAAGCCGGAAGGCTCAACCGGGTCGCGAGGCCCACGCGCAATGGAGCGTACGCGGGAGCCCAAACCGCTCCGGCGTGGAGACTCGGTCCGGTGACCGAAGAAATCGGCGCCTCGACCTCGTCGGCACGGACGAGATCGATGCTGTTGATGCCCAGGGCGATGCCCGTCGTCAGCTCCCCCTCGAGCCACGAGTAGGCCACGGGTACCAAGACCCGGATGACCCTCGCGTCGACCCCGATCCCAGATTCGCTCCGCGACTCCAGGTCATACTCCTGGTAGTCGAGGGTGAGCCCGAAGCCCAGGTGCCCCAGTTGAATTCCGCCGCCGAGGGTGAAGAACAGCGCGGTACGGTTCGAATAGCCGTCATCGCCGTTGTTGTCGAAATCCAATCCGGTCACACTCGAAGGGAAGGTGATCCCCGCGTCGAGCTCCCAGTCGAACCACGTTTGGCTCCACGGAACCCTCAGCGCGATGGCCGCCGGATTCACCGGCGTCAGCAGGACCCCCGACGAAACGGCACCGATGGCGCCCGCGGCGCCCACCTGGCGGGAACTTCCCGTGACAGGTCCCTGATGCAGATCGATCGTGTAGTCAGACGTATCGACCGGTGTCCCTTCCGGCCCAATCGCTCGCCCCGGCCGCGGGAGGAACTGTAACGGCAGGAGAAGGGTCGCCGCCGCCAACCGACGCATACGCTAAACTAGCTCCTACTTCCTCGGGTGCAACGACTGGGGCTCGGGGGGGCGCGCGAGGGTGGTGTCGCACCCGGGGAAAGGTTCCTCACCGACCTCGGGAGGGCGCCGTTGTTTTCGCCATCTCCCGCGGCCGCCAGCCGGCGCCGAGGGCGCGATAGACGGCGACGTATCTGAGTGCCATCGCGGTCTGCGCCTCGGTGAGGGCGCGTTCCACGTCGAGCTGCGCTCCCTGCGCCTGCAACACCGAGAGAAAGTCCTCCGCCCCCGCGTCGTAGCGGATTCGGGCGAGTTCGGTAGCACGGGCCACGCGGTCGGCGGCCTGGCGCAGGGCCCGCAAGCGGACGACCTGGCGCCCGTACGCGGACACCGCCGTGCGCGTTTCTTCGAGGGCCTCGAGCACGGTCTGCTCGTATTCGGCCCGCGCCCCGGCCGCCGTGTGGTCGGCTTGGTCGACCAACGCCCCGACGCGTCCGACGTCGAACCCTGACCAGCTGAGCGACGGACCAATGCCGTAGCCGACGGCATTTCCGCTGCCCAGCCCCGCGAGGCTCTGAGCTTGGAGTCCGAGCGCGCCCGACAGACGCACCCGCGGAAAGTACTCTGCGGTGGCGACTCCGATGCGGGCCGTCGCGGCGGCGAGGCGTCGTTCCGCCGCTCGAACGTCGGGCCGGCGCCGGAGCAGCCCGGAGACGTCGCCGACCGGCAAAGCCCGCGGCGGGTGCAGGTCTTCCTTCGCTCCTTTCTCCTCGAGGTAGGCAGCGATCTCGAGACCCGAGCCCCCGGTGAGGGTCGCGAGCCGGTTGACCATCGCCGCGAGCGTCGCTTCGAGAGGGGCGAGGGCGGCTTCGGTACGATGACGTTGGGCGTCGGCCCGCTCCGCGTCGAGGGCCGAGCCGTAGCCCTCCGCCACGCGCGTCGCAGTGAGCGCGGCAGTGTCACGCTGCTGTGCGAGGTTGCGCCGGGCCACGGCGAGCTCGCGCGCAACGCCTCGGTAGAGAATGTAGGCCCGGGTCGTCTCCGCGGCGACCACCACGTGGGCGCCCCGACGTAGGTGCTCGGTGGCCTGGGCGTCGGCGAGGGCCGCTTCGGTGAGCCGGCGCACCCGCCCGACGAGGTCGAGCTCCCAGCCGGCGCGGAGGCCGACCTCGAGGTAGTCGGCGCCGGCCACGAGCGGCTCGTCGGCGCCGAAGCCCGCCCCGGGCACGCGGCGACGTTGGTAGCTCGCGTCGACGCCACCGCTCGGCCGTAACTTCGTCTCCTCGAGGTCGAGCAGCGCCATCGCGGCGTCGACCCGGGCGGCCGCCCGCTGGATCTCGCGACTCTCCTCAAGGGCCCTTTCGACGAGACCGTCGAGGCGGTCGTCTCCGAGGGCTTGCCACCAGTCGTGAGCCGGCTCGGCGTCGTAGGTCTCGACCGCGTCGTCGGTATCGAGGGTGGTCTCGGCCGCCGCCACCGGCGCCTCGGGCGCCCGGTAGTCGGGGCCCACGGTGCAGGCGCTCACCAACAGCGCCAGAAGCCCCGCGGCGGCGGGAAGGGCGCCGCCCGTGTTCTTCGCGCGGAGGCGGCGGCCGAGCCACGCGCCCGCGGCGCCCGTCACCACGAAAAACACCGGGGTGAGCAGCAGACCAAACACGGTGACACCGAGCATCCCGAAAAACACCGCGGTCCCGAGCGACCGCAGCAGCTCGTGGCCTGCCCCCGAGGCGAGCATCATCGGCACCACGCCGAGGATGAAGGCGAGCGAGGTCATGACGATCGGCCGCAGTCGCAACCTCGCCGCCTCCACCGCCGCCTCGGTGCGGCTGAGGCCTCGGTCTTCGGCCTGCTTGGCGAACTCGACGATGAGGATCGCGTTCTTGGCCGCCAAGCCCACGAGGACGACGAAGCCCACCTGAACGAGGATGTCGACGTCGAGGCTCATCGCGAGGACGCCCAGCACCGAGGACAGCAGCGTCATCGGGACGATGAGCACTACCGCGAGCGGCAAGGTGAGGCTCTCGTACTGCGCGGCGAGCAGGAGAAACACGAACACGACCGCGAGCCCGAACGCGATGGCGGCGGTGTTGCCCGCCGAGCGCTGTTGCAGCGCGAGCTCCGTCCATTCGAACCCGAACCCCCGCGCCGTCGCGGGCGCCGCGGCCGTCTCCACCGCCCCGAGCGCTTGGTCGCTCGACGCGCCGGCGGCCACATCCCCTTGCACCGCGGCGGCGGGGTAGAGGTTGTACCGGGCGACCCGGTTGGGGCCGGTCCGGTCTTCGAAGCGGGCGACGCTTCCGACCGGCACCATGTCTCCGTCCGCGTTGCGCGTCCGGAGGCGGGCGACGTCGGCGGGGGTGCGTCGGTGCTCGGCGCCGGCCTGGGCGGTGACCCGGAACGGTCGTCCGAAGGCGGTGAAGTCGTTGACGTAGGCGGAGCCCAGATAAACCTCGAGGGTCTGGTAGAGCTGCGCGACCGAGACCCCGAGCCGCTGCGCCTTGTCGGTGTCGACGTCGGCGAAGAGTTGAGGCGTTCGCGTGTTGAAGGTGGCGAACGCCGAGGCGACGGCGGGATCTCCGTTCGACGCGCCCGCGAGGCGCTGGGCTTCGGCCGCGAGGGCCTCGTAGCCCCGTCCGCTCCGGTCTTGCACGTATCCCTTGAAGCCTCCCGCCTGGCCAATCCCGCGGACCGGAGGGGGGGGGATCACCAGCACGAAGGCGTCTTGGCGGTCGGCGAAGCGCTGCCGCAGGTCGGCCAGGACCCGGGGGGCGTCGAAGCCGCGCGCGTTGCGCTCGTGGATGTCCTCCGTCGTGAAGAACACCGCCGCCGCGTTCGACGCCGTCGTGCGGGTGGCGCCATCGAGGCCCGCGAACGCGACCGCGTGGGCCACCTCTGGATGCTCGAGCCCGGCTGCGGCCACCTCCTCCATCACCGCTTCGGTGCGGTCGAGCGACGCGCCCGGCGGCAATTGAATGACCGTGATGAGGTAGTTCTGGTCGGTCGCGGGCACGAAGCCCTTGGGCGCGATGTTCAGGGTGTGGCCGGTGAGCGCGAGGAGCCCCGCGTACACCGCCAGCACCAAAGCCGGGACCCGCAACAGCCGCCGCACGACAGACCCGTAGCCCCGGGCGGCGGCGTCGAACCCGCGGTTGAAGCGGTCGAACAACGCCTGCGTGGCGCGGTCCCACCAGCGTCGGGGCGCCGCGTCCGTGGGCGGCTTCAACAGCCGAGCGGCGAGCGCGGGGGAAAGTGTGAGCGACACTGCCGCCGAAATGATGGTCGCCGCCGCCACCGTCACCGCGAACTGCCGAAAGAACTGGCCCGAAATTCCCTCCAAGAATGCGGTCGGGATGAACACCGCCGACAGGACGAGGGCGATGCTGACCAGCGCCCCGCCGACCTCGTCCATCGTCGCGTGGGCCGCGTCCATCGGGCTCAATCCTTCGTGCATCTTTCGCTCGACGTTTTCGACCACGACGATCGCGTCGTCGACCACGATGCCGATCGCGAGCACCAGCCCGAACAGCGACAGCATGTTGAGGCTGAAGCCAAACCCCGCCATCACGGCGAAGGTGCCGACGAGCGAGATCGGGATCGCGACGATGGGAATGATGGATGCCCGTAGGCTCTGCAGGAACAAGAAGACGATGATGGAGACGAGGAGGATGGCCTCGAGGATCGTCTTCTGGATCTCGCCGATCGACGCCGAGACGAATTCGGTGGGATTCCACACGACGTCGTAGGTGAGGCCGGCCGGCAGATCGGCGGAGACGTCCTCCATCGTCGCGAGAATGCGCTCGGCCGTGTCGAGCGCATTGGAACCCGGCTGCTGATTGAACAGCATGGCGAGCGCGGGGGCCCCGTCGAGGCGGGCGTTCGTGCTGTAGTCCTGGGCGCCGAGCTCGACCTCGGCCACGTCCCGCAGTCGCACCTGCCGACCATCGGCCGTCGTCTTTACCACCACCCGCTCGAATTCGTCGACGGACGACAAGCGCCCGCCGAGCTGCAGGCTCACTTCGAAGGCGCCGGGCTGTGCGGTGGGCGGTCGTCCGAGGCCTCCGCCCGCCACTTCCACGTTGCGGGCGCGCAGCGCCGCCACGACTTCACCGGCGGTCAGGTCGAGACTCCCGGCCCGCTCGGGGTCGATCCACACCCGCATCGAATACTCGCGGAGGCCAAACATCTGAATCTGGCCCACCCCCTCGATCCGCTGAAGTCGATCGCGCAGGTTCAGTCTCGCGTAGTTCGAGATGTAGAGCTGGTCGCGGCTCTCGTCGGGCGAGAAGAGGTGCACGACGAGCAGCGCATCGGGATTGGATTTTACGGTAGACAGGCCCAGCCGTCGGACGGGCTCGGGGAGGCGCGGTTCGGCCAGCGCCACGCGGTTCTGCACCAGCACTTGCGCGGTATCGAGGTCGACCCCCGGCTCGAAGGTCACCTGAATGGTCGCCTGGCCCGCGGCCGTCGACTGAGAGGTGATGTAGAGCATCCCCTCCACGCCGTTGATCTCCTCTTCGAGGGGCGTGGCCACGGATTCGGCGATCGTCTCCGCCGAGGCGCCGGGGTAGCTCGCGGTCACCTGAATCGTGGGGGGCGCCACCTCGGGGTACTGCGCGACGGGAAGGCCCGTGACGGCAACCCCGCCCAGAATCATGACCAGAATCCAAATCACGCCGGCAAAGATCGGCCGACGAATGAAAAAATGAGAGAGGTTCATTGGGCTTCTCCCCCGTCCGCGGGGACGGAAGACGATGGGGGACGGAGGGTGGGCGCGACCGTGGCCCCGGGCCGCAGTCGCATGAGGCCGTCGACGACGACGCGGTCGGACGAGGCCAACCCATCTCGCACGATGCGTTGGCCGTCGGCGAGCGGACCGAGGGTGACGCCCCGGCGCGCGACCTCGTCTCGGTCGTCGACGACCCACACGAATTTGTCGCCCTGATCGGATTCTACGGCGGCGTCGTCGACGAGAATGACGGCTTGGGGGGCGGTTGCCGGGAGCCGGACACGGCCGAAGAGTCCCGGCACGAGCAGGCCATCGGGGTTGGCGAAGGTCGCCCGCGCCCGCATCGTGCCCGACCGGGGGTCGACCACGTTGTCGACGAACGACAGCGCGCCCGTCCAGGCAAACCGCTCCTCGTCGACGAGACGTACGGTGACGGCATTGTCTTCTTCCCCGAGGCCCGCTGCCGCGCCCTGTTGCCCCCGACGGACGTAACGGAGATAGTCGGCCTCGCTGACCGCGAATTCGAGTTCGATGGGGTCGACGGCGACGATGGTGGTGAGGAGGCTCGCGGTGTCGCTACCGCCTTCCACGAGGTTGCCGGGGTCGATGGGGGCGTCGCCCACCCGTCCGGTGATGGGGGCCCGCACCTCCGTGAAGGAGAGTTCCAGTTGCGCCCGACGGACCCGCGCCCGCGCCTCCGCCCGCAGCGCCCCCGCCACCTTGGCGCCGCGCCGACGCCGATCGGTCTCCTCGACCGAGAGCGCGGACTGCTCGAGGAGCCGCACCCCACGTTTCGCTTGGCGACGCGCATCCTCGAGGGCTGCCTCCGCCCGCCTCAGACCGGCGCGGGCGGCGCTCAGGTCGGCCGCGAGAGGGCGCGGATCGATCCGGAACAGCAGGTCACCCTTCTCGACGATCTGACCGTCGGTGAAGTGTTTCGAGGCGAGGTAGCCGGACACCCGCGCGCGGACCTCCACCCGCTCTGAGGCGACGAAGCGTCCGAGGTAGTCGTCGTACTCGACCAGGGTCCGGGCCTCGGGATGGGCGACGGTCACCGGCGACGGAGGGGGGGCGGCGGGGGACACATCGGCCCGGGATTCCGCGGGGCGCAGGCCGAAGGCGGCGGCGGTCAGCGCGACCCCCACGGCGAGGGCGGCCGTGGCGCGCGGAAGCAGACGGCGGCGGAGAGGGGGCGGGGTGGGGGATTCGGTCATCGGATGAACTCCTCCCCTCCAACCTGAGCGTGCCCGTCACCCTTGTCCGATGGGCGTTGGCGATGACGTCATTGCCCGCGCCAATGACGCCGCGCTGAACCGAGCCCAGGAGCGTGCTACGCCGCGGACATGAAGAAGCTTACGCTCGTGGCGGCCGGGCTCCTCGTCGCGGCCGGGTGTGACTTTTCCGATCCGGCGCCGCTTCCCACGACGGCCGTCGGCGGTGGCGGTGGCGGCGGGGGCGATGCGGCAGGCGGGTCCCCGGCGAATGGTGGCGGGGGCACCGGCGGGACGTCGCTCTTGCAGGCGGGGATCGTCGATGGGGACGTCTCGCTGTCCTGGTCGCTCCCCGGCGCCTCATTTCGGGTGCTGCGGCGACTCAACACGCCTCCCGACGGCGCCGACGACGGGGCGGCCGAGACCGTCTACGAAGGCGATGCCACGACCGCTCGCGACGACCTCGAAGGGCTCCTCCCCGACACCGCAGAGACCCGACGGACGTATCACTACGCCGTGTTCGCCTGCGACGGAGGGGATACGTGCGGCGGGGACGGCGCGACGGCAACCGTCACCCCTACCGTCGGCGAGGCCCTTCGGGGCGGGGGCTACGTCATCGCTTGGCGCCATTCGCCGGCGAGCGTGTGTAGCGACGACCTCTCGCTCGGCGAGGCGGCCACCACCACCCAGCCCGATTGGTGGCGTAGCTGCAACGCCGACTGTGCGACGGCCACCACCCGCCAGCTCAACGCCCAGGGCCTCATGGAGGCGCCCATCATGGGCGATGCGCTCAAGGCGCGCGGCATTCCCTTCAGCGCGGTGCTCTCCAGCGAGTTCTGTCGGTGCTTCACCACCGCCGAGCTCATGGATCTCGGTCCTCCCGTGGAGCAGCTGCCCGACTTGACCTACTTCGTCTACGGCGATGCGCTGCGGTGCGAACGGGTCTACGACCTCATCGAGACGGTGCCCGCCGACGACACCAACGTCGCCCTCATCGGGCACGCGGGCTTCGTGTGCCCCGTTCTCGACGCGCTCCAGCAGGGAGACGCGGCCATCTTCAAGCCCGACGGCGAGGGCGACGCGATCCTCATTCAGGTCGTCAAGTGGAACCAGTGGTCGTCGTTGCCGTGACGCGCCTTGTTGCCCACCGTCAGCCCGAATTCGACGTACCTGGGTGATGGGCGCTGCGGATGAAGACTGACTGATGCCTCTGTTCGGCCGCAAGGACCGGCGCTACCACGTCTCTTACGACCTCCACACGTGGTCGGGGCTGGTGCTCGGCCTGCTGCTGCACGTGATGTTCTTCACGGGCGCCATCGCGCTCTATCACGACGAGCTCGGGGTCTGGGAAGAGCCGGCCCACCACGAGGTGGCGGTGGGCACCCCGACCGAGTGGTGGACGACGCTGGCCGCCCAAAGCGACGGCGCGACGCGGATCGGACTTTCCCTCCCGCATCACCACGAGGGGGAGACCCCGGTGGGGGCGCCCACCGCGTCGATTCACCGCGGCGAGGCGCGCACCGCGCTCGTGTGGCGTGACGGCGTCTGGACGACCAAGGCGTCCCACGCGTCGCTCTTTCTCTTTCGGCTCCATTTTCTCTACCACCCCTCGGCGGAGTGGCTCGTGACGGTGGCCGGGTTCGTGTCGCTGTTCATGGGCCTGGCCCTTCTGACCGGGCTCGTGATTCACGTCCGCGACCTCTGGCGAGACCTCGACCGGTTTCGCCCCGAAAAGCCCGTCCGGTCGGTGTGGGTCGATCTCCACAAGATCACCGCCGTCCTCGGCCTGCCGTTTCAGGCCTTGTTCGCCTACACGGGCGCGGTGCTCTGTTTGGCGAACGTGGTGATCGGCATCGTCGCCCTGCCCCTCTACGCCGGCGACGTCGACCGCATCCAGGCGGTGCTGTTCGACAATCCCCCGCCCATGGAGGTTGAGGCGACCCCGCAGCCCATGTTGCCGCTGACCGACCTCCTCGCGCGCGCCGAGGAGGTCGCCCCCGGACTGGAACCCGTCCGCATCACGGTGACGAAGCCCGGCCTGGCCACCGCCGAAGCGCGGATCCGCGGGGAGCGGCCCGACGGCGACGGCCGGCAGGTGAGTGTCTTGCTCGCCGCGGCGACGGGAGAGCTGAGACACGTCGACGGGCTCGAGGCTCCGAAGGCGCACTCGGCGCTGATCGCGTGGCTCTTCGGGTTGCATTTCGCCCAATTCGGTGGGGCGCTCCTGGTCGCGCTCTACGCGCTGCTCTCGTTGGCCACGTCGGCGGCGATCCTCTCGGGAACGGCGATCTGGCTCGGGAAGCGGCAAAAGGCGCGCTATCGCGGCGCTCGCGTGCTCGGCTACCTCACCACGGGGTTGGGGGCGGGGGTGCCGCTCGGCTCGGCGGCGATCTTGTTGGCGAGCCGGGCGCTCCCCTGGGATCTTCCCGATCGCACGATGTGGCTCGAGGTCGTGTTTCTGGTGGCGGTCGTCGTCGCCATCGCCTGGAGCGTGCTCCAGCCCGATCCGCGCCGGGCGTGGGCGGGCATGGTGGCGGCGACGGGGGTGGCGTGCGCCCTCACGCCGCTGGCGCAAGCGCAGCGCACCGCGGCGGGCGTCTTGGGGGCGTCCCCCCAGGCGGCGGTGGTGGCGGTAGACCTCGGGTTCTGGTTCTGTGCCGTGGTGTGCGGGGCCATCGCGGCCGCGTTGTGGCGGCGTACGCGGGTGGGAGGGGTCTCGCGAGGCCGACCGGCGCGGGCGCCCGTGGCGGCCTCCGCCCCGGCTGAAGTCCCGGGGGCGGCGCAGACCGGTGGTTGAACTCACGTCAGGGGTGGCGGCCCTGGGGGCGGCGGGGTTGGTGATCGCGGCCCGCGACCCCAGCTCGAGGGTCGGGGCCCGATGGGGGTACGCGGGCGCGCTGCTCGGCTACCTCGCCAGCACCGTGGCGGCCGCCGCCATCGACGACGGCCAGAGCTGGTGGTTGGTCCCCCTGGTGGCGTTCACCGCGGGATTCACCGCCGTCGCCCTGCTTCGCCCCACGGTAGGGCGACGGGCGTGGTTCGACGTCGCGGCGGGGGTGTTGACGGTCGCCGGGGTGGTGGGGGCGGCGGTGATCGGGAGGCGTCTCGTTGGCGCGTGACCCGGCCTGGAACGGGCGGGGCGACACGGTGGCGCGGCACCTCGCCGCCATCGTCGGGACCCTGGTGCCGTCGACCTTGGCCGTGGCGCTCCTCGCCCGCAGCCTCCCCCTCGACGAGGCGCTCGCGGTCGTGACCGGCGGCCTCATGCTGCCCTTCATTTGGATGACGGCGGTGTGGCTCGTTTATCTCCTACCGACGGCGCGACGGGCGTGGGCGGCCGTGCTCGTGGCGACCGCGATCGCGGCGGGCGTCATGGTCCTCGTCGGCCCCATGCCGACCGGCTGAAGCGTTTGTTCGTTCGTTCGTCCCGGGTGGCGCCCGGCGTGGGCGGTGGCAGACCTACGGCGAGGGCGACTGAGTTATGCTGAAGAATCGCGTTGCGAACCGCCCTCCCGTCGATGGGCGCCACCCCGAATGCGCGAGACCCGACCAAACGCTGCCCATCATGACCCCCGAGAAGAACACCACGCATGCGTCACGAGAGGCTTCGGGCCGATGAAAGCGACGCGAACCTTCATCGTACTGTCCGCGGTCGCGACGGGCTGTCAGGTCATCTCGGGGCTTTCGGGGATCGACTCGGAGGCGGGCGCCGGGGGAGAACCGGCGGCAAGCGCCACCACGACCGCGACGTCCTCGGGGGGCGACGGAGGCGCGAGGTCCTCCTCGGACGGGACGTCGAGCGCCGGCGGCGGGGTGGGGGGAGATGAAGCGTCGCCCACGGAGTGTATCGGCAACGCGGGATGTGGGACGGATGAGTTTTGCTTCATCACAACGAGTGCCCCGGGCGAGGGGCGATGCGTCGGCTGTGGTGCCAGTCCCGACGGCGGTCCCGCCATGTGCGGCATGTGCGGGTTCGGCGGGGACGACGTGACCTCCGATTGCCAAGGGGCCATGTGCGAACACGAATGCCCATCGGCTGGATGCCCTAGCCCCAATACGAACCCAACCCCCGTCATCAGACTCGACGCCCGGTCGCGGCCCGCCACGATGCACTGTAGGGGTGACGAGTGCAATGGTCTCGTATTTCAGTGCAGAGGGACCTACGAGTGCACGCTCGAATGCGATACTTCCGTCGCGGCACAAGGCGATACCTGCGACGACATCACCCTGAACTGCGACCCGAACGGCGTCTGCAACGTCGTGTGCCTCGGGGACGACGACTGTAACATCATTCAGAACTGCGGCGACAACGAATGCAACGCGCAATGCCAACCGAACGAAGCGGAGCAGCAGGTCGTGCAATTGGGATGCGAAAACGCCTGCGCTTGCAACGTGGGGAACTGTGAAGCCTTGAGCATTCCGTAAGCCGTGACGGTAGGTCGAACGCCGAGCCGAGCCTTATCGTCGGACGCGGGCGGCAGCTCGCCCGGCCGACCGGCCGCGACCCGCGTGACCGACGCAGCCCCAACGCGCGACCCGTCGCGACGTGATGCAGGTCGTGGACGCAGGCGGCTCGGCTCAGTACGAGGGCAACATGGCTAAGACTGCACTGCAAGGCACCCCCATTCAAACCTCCGGCGATCTTCCCGCCCTGGGGGCGATTGCGCCCGACTTCGAACTCACCCGCAACGACTTGTCGACGGCGACCCTCGCCACCTTCGCGGGGAAGAAGCGCGTGCTGAACATCTTTCCCAGCGTCGACACCCCGGTGTGCGCCCTCTCGGTGCGCACCTTCAACGCGCGCGCCTCGGACCGTGACGATGTCGTGGTTCTGAACATCTCGGCCGACCTGCCCTTCGCCCAGAAGCGCTTCTGCGGCGCCGAGGGCCTCGACGGCGTCGAGACGCTCTCGGTCTTTCGCGCCGCGGCCTTTGGCGACGACTACGGCGTTCGCATGGTCGACGGCCCCTTCGCCCACCTTCTCGCCCGCGCCGTGGTGGTTCTCGATGCGCAGGGCAAGGTGCTCCACCGGGAGCTGGTGCCCGAAATCGGCCAGGAGCCCAACTACGACGCCGCCCTCGCCGCCCTCGCCTGACGCCGTCGATGATGCACCGAGTGTTGACCACGGCCATGATCGTGGTGGGCTGCGGCGGTGCGAATCCTCCGCCGGCGACGTCCGCGCCGAACCTCGACCGCAAACCGCCCCCGCCCGAACCCTCGGCCGATGGATCACGGGTAGGCGCGACCTTGGTCAACGTCGGCGCCGTACGTATCCCCGAGGCGCTCGTGGTCGACGGCGCGCTGAACGAATGGGACGATGGCCCGCCCGCCCGACTGGCCATCGACGAGCGCCGGTTGGCGCTCGCGGTGAAGCTCTCCCGGCGTCGAGGCGGCGACGGTCGCCATCACCACTGAGTTTCTCGACTACCCGAGCATCGGTTGGATCGCGCGTTCGGGCCACACGATTCCGCTTCGCGAACACAGTTGCCGGGTGCAGCAAATTCCCATGGGCGAGGGAAACTGGGGCGACGGTGATCCGCATCCGCCCGAAGTCGCCCAAGCCTGCCTCGCGATGCTGGCCCGCCACGAGGCCGACGCGAACACCTACCGGGAGCAGTTCGTGGCGCGTTTTCGGCTGACGAAGACGGGCGTCACCTCGATTTCCGGCGTGCCGATCGCCGGGGCCCAACACGCGGCCGACGGACCGTCGATCGAAGTCTCCCTCCCTATCGCGGCGGCGCCGGCCTTCATGGTCGCGCCCGTCGAGGAGCTTCTGGCCGTCGTATCGATGGGACCGCTTCCCGATGACCTTCCCCCGGCCCTATCGTCTCCGTTGCCGGAGGAGAAGCTCGACCCACGCTACACGCTGCTTCCCCTCCCGGAACCCCTCGTCTTTTCGACGCACGAGGCGTTGCGGGCCGATTACTTCAACAAGTGGGAGTTCGGACCCGTCCCCAGGCTTGGCCGGCATTATTACTGGCCGGCGTCTCCTGACGTCGTCCACGTTCTCTCGGCCCCGATCGCCGAGACCGCGATCGACTTCGGTCGTTTTCCCCCGTCCCGCGTGAGGGTGGTGGCGAAGCAACACCCACTCTACCGGGTGGTCGACCGATGGGGAGAGAACGTCACCATCGGCGTCTCCGCGGGGGCCCGCTTGATCACGAAGTACGCGGGCCGTGTGATCAGCGATCAGCACGGGATCTCGGGCCTTCGGGGCGTCATTCAACGCGGGGCCGACAAACACCTTTTCGCCTACCGCCCCCCTCATTATTCGTACATGCAAGGAGGGCGGAAACCCGGGTTTTGGTACGTGCTCGCGGTGTCTCCTTCTGGGGAGGTTCGAACCGATGTCGCGGAAGAATTGTTCGACGGATACTTTGCGTTTCAGGCCTTCGACCAGGACCCGACGCCCTTTTCCGACCGCGACTTTCATACCTTCGGGCTCGAGGGCATTCGAAAAGGCAAGCCGAAAACGGTTCGCTGGATTTGGCACCCCGACGACAGACGCTACAAGATTACGGTCGAGCCGCCGTCCCAGCGCGTGAACCGGAGCGACGACCTTTATTGAACGGGCCTCGGCGTCACGCCGGCCGTGCGCACCTTACTCGATGCGGCGGATGGTCTTGGGCCAGGGGTCGGCGAAGGGCGCGCCCTGCCGCCACGCCTCGACTTCGTCGTCGGTGCACAGGGCTTCTTCGAGGGCGGCGAGGAAGACCTCGCAGGCGGCGCGCTCGCCGATGAGGGTCAGCTCGTTGTGACGGTCGCCGAAGACAGGATGGTGGGTCGCCATCATCGCCTGCATCTGGGCGACCTCCTCCGGCAGCAGCTCTCCGTCGGGGTTGTCGGCTGCCTCCGCCCGCCACGTTCCGCGGATCTCGAGCGCGATCTGGCTCCCGGCTTGCTGCCACAGGAGCACGTTGGCGGGCCGTGACGCGAGCCACACGAAGCCCTTGGTCCGGTAGAGCCCCGTGCTCAGGTGGTGGTGACAGGCGTCGTGGAGACGTTGGGGGTGAAAGGGGCGGGGATCCCGGAGGACCAACGCCTCCAGATCGTCCGACGTCGGGTCGCGTTCGCCGAGCCCGAAGCGATCGGCGAACGCGCGTTGCTCGTCGAGGTCGGGCGCGGGGGTTCCGTCGAGGTGCGACAGGAGAAGTCCCGCGTACGAGGACAGCCCGACAGCCGCATTGGGCCGTAACTTTTGCAAGGTTGCGACCTGCGCGCGCACCACCGACTCCTCGATGGTGTCGATTTTGGTGAGGATGATGATGCTGGCGAAGGCGACTTGCTCGGCCAGAACTTCGGCGGCGCGGTGCAGGGCGGGGTCGGCGGCGGCGTCGACCTCGCCCGTGAGCACGCGGCCATCGGCGAAGTCTCGGTGGAGGTTGAGGGCGTCGACGGTCACGATGAAGTGGCGCAGCGAGAACCGTGCGTCCTGGGTGAGCGCTTGGATCAACGGCCACGGCCGCGCGGCCCCCGTGCTCTCGCATAAGACCAGCGGCGCCGGCGGGTCGAGGTTGGCGATCGCGTCGAGCGCCTTCCCGGCGGAGTCGTGGAGGTCCTCGCGCGCGTGGCGGCCGTGGAGCGCGGCGATTCGGTCGACGACCTCGCCCCGCACCGGTCGCGCCTCCTCCGGCGCGAGGATCTCCGCGTCGAAGCCGAAGTTGCTGAAGTCGTGCACGATGAGGGCGGCGTCGCGGACCCCCTCTTCGCGGCGCCAGCGACGGAGCAGCGTGGTCTTCCCCGAGCCGAGAAAGCCGCAGACCGCCGTGATGGGGATGGTGGGCACGGAGGTTCGGTAGTCTCAGTTGCACCGGCAAGCGAGGGACAAAACGCCGATGCCGCCGCCGGCGTGGTGGCCACGCGACCGAGGCGCTACGGTCGATCCATGAGCCAGGCGAGGACGCGGTCGGGGTGGCGTATCGGGGTCGCCGGCGTCGTCGTGTCGTTGGCGGCCGTCGCCTGCGGAACCGTCGCCTGCGGAACAGACGACGTCAGCCCCCTGCCCGGAGGTGCCGCCGGCGGGGGAGGCACGGGTCTTCCGTCGGGGGGGGGCGGCGGCGGTGACGCCGGGGGGGGAGGCGGCGGGCCGTCGGGACCGCCCCAGGTCTTGTTCGAACCGCGGGGACTGCAGCCCGAGCAGGTCGCCATTCTCGTCAACGACCAGGACCCGGTGAGCGTGGCGCTCGGCGCGTATTACCAACAGGCACGAGGCATCCCGGCCGAGCAGGTGATCACCCTGAGCTTCGGCACCGACGCGGTGCTTCCCGCCACCGAATTCGAACCGCTGAAGGATGCGGTCGATGCGGCGCTCCCCCCCACGGTGCAGGCGTTGGCCCTCACCTGGACCCGGCCCTTTCGCGTGGCGTGCATGTCCATCACGTCGGCCTTCGCCCTCGGTTTCGACGACCGTTTCTGCAACACCACCGGCGGCGCGTGCGGGGCCACGGCTCCGGTGGACTACTTCGACTCCGACTCGAGCTTGCCCTTCGACGACCACCAGCTCCGACCCGCGATGACGATCGCGGCCGCGACGATCGAAGACGGCGAGGCCCTCATCGACCGGGGCGTCGCCTCGGACGGGACGTTTCCCTCGGGCGACGGGTACCTCGTGCGCACCACCGACACTGCCCGCAGTGTGCGGTGGCCGGGGTTCATCGCCACCGTCGACGCCTGGAACCGCCCCGAAGGCCTCCGCTTGACCTACGTCGACAACGCCGACGGAAGCGGCAGCAACGTCGTCGCCAACACCGACGAGATCCTCTTCTACTTCACGAGCCTCGCAAACGTCGCCGACATCGACACCAACACGTATCTGCCGGGCGCGGTCGCCGACCACCTCACGTCGTTCGGCGGCCGATTGCCCACGGCGGGCGGCCAGATGAGCGTGCTCCGCTGGCTCGAGGCCGGCGCCACCGGGAGCTTCGGCACCACCGTCGAGCCCTGCAACTTTCGCCAGAAGTTTCCCGACACCGAGGTCATGTTGCCGCACTACGTGCGCGGCGAGACCTTGATCGAGGCCTACTGGAAGAGTGTCGCGTGGCCCGGCGAAGGGATCTTCGTCGGCGAGCCGTTGGCGCGGCCCTGGGGCTCACGGGCCGAGGTCGAAGGGGATGTGATCACGATCACGACCACGACCATCGAGCCCGATACCCCCTACGAAATCGTGTCGGGGCCCACCGCGGACGGGCCCTGGGACGTCGTGGTCCAGGCCGACATCGAATTTCCCGACTACGGCATTCGCGAGCTGGTCGTCACCGGCGCCGCGGCGCCGTTCTACCTGCTGCGCCGCGCCCTCTGAAGCGCCCGCCGCGTACGCGATACGTTACCGGTACGTGACGTACGCGACGAGAAGACGGCCACGTCGCGCGATCGCGTCGAAATGGTGTTGCTCCCGCGCCGCAATCAACTCAGAGGTAGCCCGTGGGTAAGTGCACTGAGGAAACCGTCCTGAGCATCCATCACTGGAACGACTCACTGTTTTCGTTCAAGACGACGCGGCAGAGTTCGCTGCGGTTCACGAGCGGCCAGTTCATCATGATCGGGCTCAAGAACGGGAAGAAGCAAATCCTGCGGGCCTACAGCTTCGCCAACCCGTTCTATTCCGAGGAGCTCGAGTTCTACAGCATCAAGGTGCAAGACGGCGCGCTCACCTCGCGCCTCCAACACATCAAAGAGGGCGACACCATCCTCGTCGGCAGCAAGCCGACGGGGACCCTCGTGCTCAGCTCGCTGCATCGCCCCGGTCGAAACCTGTTTTTGCTCGCGACGGGAACGGGCTTGGCGCCCTTCATGTCGATCGTGCGCGACCCCGAGGCCTACGAGCGCTACGAGCGCGTCGTGCTCGTGCACGGGGTCCGCCAGGTCAGCGACTTGGGCTACCACGACTACCTCCAAGACGAGCTCAAGGAACATCCGCTCGTCGGCGAGGACGTGGCCGAGAAGCTCTTGTACTACCCGACCGTCACCCGGGAGCCCTTCCGAAACCAGGGCCGCATCACCGACCTCATCACTTCGGGCAAGCTCCTCTCCGATCTCGAGCTCGACGACTTCGATGCCACCAAGGATGCGGTGATGGTGTGCGGGAGCCCGACCGCGCTGAAGGACATCACCGCGATCTTCAAGGAAAAGGACTTCAAGCACGGACTCCCGCACGCACCGTCGGCCTTCTCCTACGAAAGAGCGTTCGTCGAGAGCTGAGCGTCTCCTCCTCTGGAGCTTTCTCTGGGGTCTCCTCGAGGGCCTTCTCCGGGGCCTTCTTTGGGCGAGGTAGCGAATTCTCTTGCATCGTGTGCTTATGTAAGACAGTGTAAGTGCTGAGGGACGGAGGGCGCACGAGGAGGTTCGGTGCAGCACTCACACATTTCGGCATTCACTATGGCTTTCGTCGCCGCCGGCGCCCTCATGGCGTGCGCGAGCGACGACGCGGACAACGACGACGACGACGGCGGGTCGCCCTCGTCCTCGGTGACGACGGGAACGGGCATCGGTCCCGGCGCGGGAAGCGGCGGCTCGGGCACGGGCGCCGGCACGACCACGACCGGAAGCGGGGTCGGCGGCGGCGGTACGGGAGGCATGGCGCCCGACACGGTGCTTCTCATCCCCAACAGCGACAACGACTCCATCGGGATTTACAGCCCGACGGACGGCACGTTCATCCGCGACTTCCTCCCGCCCAACGTCGAGACGGACGCCCACGATTTCGTGGTTCCCATCGAGGCGGTGCAGGGCCCGACCGGGAACATCTTCGTCTCGGATCAAATCGGCGACTGCGTGCATGAATTCGAGGTCGACGGCACCTACGTGGGCCGCTTCGTCGACGAGGCGGACGGCCTCGACAACGTACGCGGTATCGCGTTCGACGGTGCGGATCTTCTCGTCTCGGTGGCCGGCGGATTCGGCAATCCCGGAGGAGGCGGCGTGCTCCGCTTCGACGCCTCCGCCACCCTGCTCGAGACGATCACCGCCAACCAAGACGACGACCCCTACGACGTGATGATCACGCCCGGGGGCGAACTCATCATCTCGGAGATCGAGGCCGACATCGTCCACAACTTCAGCGCCGGGCCGACGCCCGTGCCCATCTACAGCGCGAGCTTTCCGCAGCAGGTCGCAGTCGCCAGCAATGGCAACTTTCTCATCACCGCGTTCAGCGACGGGATCGTCGCCGAGGTGACGCCGACGGGCACGGAGGTGCAGACGTGGGACGTGACGAATCCGCGCGGTGTGTACCAGCTCGGCAACGGCAACTGGCTCGTCACCGCCAGCGGCAACAGCACCGATCCCGCCGGCATCTTCGAATATGATCCGGCCATGGGCAGCATCGTCAACACGGTGGTCGCGGGCGACGGCCATCGCTTCATCAGCGAAGTCCAGATCCCCTGAACGGCGCACGCGCGCGACGGGAGGGGGGGCCCTCGACCTGAGCCGCCTTTGGGAGAGGCGACGCCGTGCGCCGACGTCACGCCGGGAACGGATTGTCCACGGTCAGCCCCTCGAACACCTGGCCGTCTTGGAGGTCCTCCGTCACGAGGCGCGTACAACCTGCCACCAGCGCGCACCGCACGATGAGGGCATCCCAGAACGACAGTGCGTACAGGCGGTGAAGGTCGATCGCCGCCAGGACGTCCTCGCAGCGGATCCGCACGACGTCGAGCGTCGACAACAGCGCGACCTTGCGGCGAGCGATGGCGGGCTCGACGCCGAGCTTTCGTGTGGAGACCACGAAGAACTCCTGAAGCACCTGAGTCGAGATCACCCCCGTGCCCAGCGTGAGGGCCTCGCGCAGGAGCTGCTGTGCCATCTCGCGCTTGTCTTCCCCCGCGTCGGCGTCGTCGGCGTAGACGAGGACGTTCGTGTCAAGGAAGGCGCGCTCGGTCACAGGCGCCCCTCGTAGGCATCCTCGCGAGCGATGCGACGACCTCCCGAGTGGCCCGGGCTCTTTTCCATGAGCGCGATGAGCTCGTCGGCCACCTCCGCGCCGGGACGTTGACCCACGAGCCTCTCCAAGTGCTCACGCAAGAGGTCCTGGAGGCTCACGCCCCGCTGGCGGGCGAGCTCCCGTGCCCGTTTGAGCAACGCATCACCGACGGAGATCGTCAGGTTCATGAACACGGGCTACGTGCACACGTAATCCGTGTCAACGCAAATGCGACGGCGCTTACAAGCTGGGCGCGCGGTGCGGAGCACGATTCAGCCGGCGCCACGTCAATCGCTTGGAAGGGGGGCTTTCGGCGGCGGTACCCGACGCGTCACCACCCGCGTGACCGCGAGCCAAGCGAAGAGCAGGACCACCGTCGCGGGCAATGCGGCTTGCGCCATCTCGAGGGCGAGAAGACCGGTGAGGAGCAGCGACGCCACCCCTTTGGCCACCCGGTAGGTGAGCACGTCCACGATCGCCTTGCCGCGGGTCTTCTCGGCGTAGCTCAAGGGTCGGTACAGCATCTCTTTCGCGGCCCGAAAGAGGCTGTAATCGAGCGACTTGCTCATGACTTTGGTCGCCGCGGCGAGAGGGAACCGCGGCGCCACCGCCAGCGCGGCGACCGCCACCGTCAGCAGAAGGGGGATGGCCACCAGCGTGCGCCGCAGACCGAGGGCCCGGGTGAGGAGCCCGGTTCCGAGTTGCAAGACGAACGAGATCCCATCGATGGCGGCGTAGACCCGGCCTATGATCTCGGTGCGCGTATCGAGGAGAGGATAGGCGGCGGCCACCGCTTCGTTGAAGACGAAATCGAGGAGGGTCAGGACCACCTGGACCAACCCGATGAGGGCGATCATCCAGGGGAGGAGACGGCTGTCGCGAATCACCTGCCAGTCGCGGCGTGGGGCCGCGGTGGGCTTGGGGGCCGGGTGGCCGGCGCGGCGGGCGACGACGCGGATCAATGCGGCATCGAGGGCGAACAAGGGGAGGGCAAACCAGAGCGTCTGCTCGGTCCCCATCGCGGCGGCGAGGGCCCCGACGGCCAGGTTCCCGGCCACGCCTCCGAGGGATCCGGCGGCGCAGAAGAGGCCATAGGCCCATCGGGCGGCATCGTCGGCGAACACGAGGCTGGCGAAGCTCCAGAGGCATTCGAGGATGACGACGATGTGCACGTCCTTCCACACGTAGAGCGCAAACGTGGCGCCGCCGATCCCGGCGCCGTCGAGCAGAACCAACATCACCAAACTCGCGGCGCTCAGCGCGACGGCGCCGATGGCGACGCGCCCCAAGGTCAATCGGGCGGCGGCGCGATTGAAGGCGGCGACCACCACGACCGCCGTAAGGGCGACCGCCAGCCACGCCGCGGGGAGTCGGTCGGCGTCGTAGCGCGCGAGAAACATCGACTCCGTCGCCGGCCGCGCGAGGGCGTAGCCGAAGAGGACCACGAAGGCCAGGAGCCCCAAGGTCCACCCCGCCGACGTCGCTGGGGCGGGTTTTGACGTCGCCCGCGTCATCCGGAGAAGGAACAGCCGAACATGGGTGGTGTCATCGAAGGGGCTGATGTGACGTGCCGCGGGCCCGCCGATCGCCCCGGCAAGCTGATTGAACTGGCAAGCTGATTGCTACAGTAGCGGTTCGTGCCCGCACCACCCACCGCTCCGCCGTGCCCGGCCGACCGTCGGCGCCGGTCGCCGTTGTCGTTCCGGCGGCAGGATTGGCGCGACGTCACCTGGCGGGTCGCCCGCGAGGTCGACCGAGACCGCGTCTTCACCATCGCGGGAGCGGTCGCGTTCTTTCTGCTGTTGAGCATCCCCCCGACGGTGGTGCTGTTGGTGTCGCTGTTCGGTTTGTTCGCGGACGGAGGCGAAGTCCGGGCGTTGGTCGACGCGGTGGGACCGGTGCTTCCGGCGAGCGGACGGCAAGTCTTCCGCGAGGTCGTCGACAGCATCGTGCGCCAGACCAATGCGGCCCACGGCACGAGCCTCCTGGTGTCGGTTCTCGCCTCCGTGTGGTCGGCGACCAGCGGCACGGCGATGTTGGTCGAGGGCGTCAACCTCGCCTACGACGAGCGCGACGAGCGGACGATCGTGCAACAGCGGTGGCTGGCCCTACGGTTCACGCTTGGCGTGGTCGGCTTCGGCGTCTTTTCCCTCGTGTCCATCGCCGCGCTGCCTCCGCTGTTGGATCGGCTCGGATGGGCCAAACCCACGACGGAACTGCTGGAGGCGGCGCGTTGGCTTGGCTTGGTCGCGGCGTTCTGGCTTGGGGTGACCCTCACGTATCGCTACGCGCCTCAGCGACGCCCGGCGCAGTGGTCGTGGCTCTCGGTGGGGAGCGTGCTCGCGACCTTGAGCTGGCTCGCCGCGTCGGCGGGCTTTTCGGTGTACCTCGACGTCGCCGGAGACATGAGCCGCACCTACGGTTCCCTCGGGGGGCTCGCCGTGTTCATGCTGTGGTTGTACATGACTGCGGTCATCGTTCTCATCGGCGCGGAGGTGAACGCTGAGGTCGAGCACCAGACCAGCGTCGATTCGACGGTGGGCCCCCCCCGACCCCGCGGGCAGCGCGGCGCGGTCAAAGCAGACGGCCTCGGCGCCTCCAAGCCGGCCTGACTCTCCGTGGCGCGATGCCACGGGGCGGGGTGATGGGCCGCGGTCCTCATTCGCCGCGGCCGTAGACGGACACGGGGTACCGGATGCGATCACCGTCGATGGTGACGGTGACGAGAACGATCTGCTCGAAGGGGCCGATGCCGGTCGGGCCGAACACGATGTCGAAGGAGGCCGCCTCGCCGGCGTCGACCGCGGGGGGGAAGTCGCCGGAGAACGTGAACGCGGCGGGTCCGGTGCGGAACGCGGCCTGGTCGACGGTCGCCGGGGCCGAGCAGGCATTGTCGAGGACAAAGGTGTCGAGGGCGAAGTTGCCGACGCCCGTGGCGCCGAAGTCCCGCTGCCGCGCCACCTCGAAACACGAGAGGGTGGGGGCAACCTCGAACGCGAACTCCGACGTGACGCGGACGTCGACCGGCTCTGGCCGCGCTCCGTCGGGGGTGATGATCTGAAAGCGGATCACGTCCTCGCGGGTCGCCGGCACGCTCGCCGCAAACGATCCGTCGTCCGCGACGACGGCGACCACCGGGGCGTCGGCCCGGTCGAGGTTGGTGAGACGGAGGGTGCTCCCCGGCGGCGCGGCGCCCGGATCGCCGCGAAGCGGCAACGCGTCGCCCGATGTCGGCCACGTCTCGGGCAACCCGATGGAGCCCACGTCGAGATTGTCGTCGGGCGGCGGTTGCGGGATCGGCGTCGCGCAGGCGGTGGTCGTCACCGCGGCGAGGGCGAAGGAAAGGCGAGGAGAACAGAGGGAGGGCATCACGAACCCGAGCAAGACGGAGCCGAATCATCGTCGATCGGCCCCGCGGTCGGAAGGTGGGGTCAGTTGCAGTCGGGGTCGATGTAGGCGCAGGGAGCGTTGGGGTCGTCGCAGACCCCGTCGGGGAGCTCGACGATGGTGGGGCAGAGCACGCAGTCGGGGTCGTTTTCGGCGCAGGGAGCATCGGGGTCGGCGCAGACGCCGTCGGAGGGCTCGAGGATGTCCGGGCAGTCCACGCAATCAGGGTCGTTGGCGCAGGGATCGTTGGGATCTTCGTCGCAGACCCCGTCGGGGAGCTCGGCGATGGCGGGGCAGTTCACGTCACAGTCGGGATCCTGGTGGATGCAGGGATCGCCCTCGGGGCGCTCGCAGACGCCGCTCGGCTCTTCGATGAACGCGGCGCACACCGGGTCGCCCCCATCGCAGTCGGCCGTGTCGCCATCCGGGCAAAACGAGTCGCAGACGCCGTCGCCGGTCCATCCCTCCTGGGAGCAGACGGCGTCGTCCACGTCGCCCCCCGAGGCCACCAGCTGGGCGACCTCGGCCTTGCGATCCACGGTCGAGACCTCGTTGGCGCAGGCGAAGGCGAAGGTGGCGGAGAACAGCGCGATCAGGGAAAGCTTTTTCATGACATGTTCCTTTGGTTGTGTCTGAACATCATCAAGATGAATGCCAGTCTCATGTATTCATGTAATCAGCAACTTAGAAAGTTTGGCCTGTTCCAGACTGTTCCGTTTTGGTCTAAAGTGAACGGCACAAGTTCGTGGCACATCTCGAGCCCCCCTCGCGGATTCATCGACGCTATCGCGTCGTCGCGCCCCTTGGTCGTGGCGGGCTCGCCTCCACCTACCGGGTGTGGGACGAGGCGGTCGACGACGAGCGGGCGCTGAAGCTCGTCGATGCCGCGGCGGTAGCGCCACTCCGGCACGAGTTTTCGATGCTGGCGGGACTCGAGCACCCGCATCTGTTGCGGGTCCACGACTTCGGGCTCTTTCGTCAGGGCGAGGCGCTGCGGGCCTTTTACACCGCCGACGTGGTGCCCGGCGCCACCCTCGACCGGTATGCCGCGTCCACGCGCTGGTCCGCGCTCCGGGGGGTGGTCGTCGACGTGCTCCGTGGTCTCGCTTTTCTCCACCGGGTCGGGATCCGACACGGAGACGTGAAGCCGGCCAACGTCATCGTGGGCCCCGAGGGGCAAGCCACGCTGATCGACCTCAGCTGTGCGGCGCGTCTCGGCGGCAGCGCGATGGAGGTCTCCGGCACCGAGGGCTACCTCGCGCCGGAGTTGCTGCGCGGCGCCCCTGGCGACGGCCGGAGCGACCTCTACGGGGTGGGGACGATGCTGGAACGATTGCCCGTCGCGTTGCCTCCCGACGTGGAGCGGCTCGCGGCGCGCATGAGGGCATCGGATCCCGCCGCCCGACCGTCCGAGGTCGACGATGTGTTGGCCGCCCTCGGGGTGCCTCCGGAGGTCGACGTCCCGTGGGGGCGAAGCCCGACCACGGTCGGACGTCACGACGCGCTCGCTGCGTTCGATGGGTGGTGTGCGCGCTTCGTGGCGGCGGCGCCGGGCGTTCGCGCGCTCACCGTGGTGGGACCCGAGGGCCTGGGGAAGACGCGCCTGCTCGCGGAGATGAAGTGGCGCGCCCAGGCGCGCTGCGAAGTCATCGAAGCGGTGGGTCGGCACGCCGATGTCGGCGCGATGTTGGCGGGGGCGGGGTCGGAGCCGACAGGACCGGGAATGGAGGCCCTGCTCGACGCGGTCCAGCGGGCGGCGGGGCAGGCCGAGTCTCGGCTCATCGTCGCCGACGACGTCGACCGTTGGCGCCCCGCCGCGCGGCGACGCTTGGAGGCCATGATCCGGGCGCTCCCCCCCGACGGGCGTCTCGCCGTGGTCGCCGCCTCGCGCGACCCGTTGTCGCTCGACCCCGGAGATCATCTCCTCATCGAAGCCACGCCCCTCGACGGGTCGGCGGTAGGCGCCTGGTTGGGCCCCCTGGTCTCGCCGGCCGCCATCCCCGACGTCATGCGCCTCACGGCGGGTCATCCCGCCTACGTCGAAGCGGCGGCGCGCGAGATCGCGGCGGGACGGCTCCGCGAGCGAGATCTCAAACGCGCCCCGCGACTGGCGGCGGACGAGGGGATTCGCCACGTCGTACGCGACCTCGACCTCGCGTCTCGGCGCACGCTGGCCCGGATCGTGGCCGGGGATCGAACGCTCGACCCCGACGCTGCTTCGATCCGAGTGCTGCAGGCTCGAGGGCTGATTCGGCGCCATCCCTCGTCGCGGTCGTGGACGCTGGCGCGACGCGCGGACCGACGCGCGCTCGAACGATCCATCGGGCCCGACGACATGCGCGCCGCCTTCGAACGGGTCGCGGCCGTGGCGACCGAACCGGCCCTGAAGCTCGTGGCCTACCTGGGGGCAGGTCAGCGGGAGCGAGCGCTCACGCTGCTGCGCGAACCCCCGGACACGGGCGACGAGGGAGCCTACTCCGAAGGGCTTCACGTGCTCGCGCGGGGGCTTCGCGACGCCGGGCCCCTCCTCGAGTGCGCGCGACAGCAACTCCGGTTGGGCCGTGAGGACCGAGCTCTGTCCGCCGTCGCGCGGGCGCTCCGCGCGCGCCCCGAGGCCCCTTCGCGACGGATGGCCTACGGATTGGCGAGTGAAGCATGCGTCTTGTCCGAGCAGCCCGCGCGCGCCGCGCGGTATGCGCGCCGGGCCCTGGCCTCGGCGGGGGCGCGGCCCGATGACGCAGAGCTCGGCGCCTTGCTGGTTCGGGCGCTGAACCAGGCCGGGAACTACGCGGAGGCGGGTCGCCGGGCCGCCGAGCACCTCTCTGGTCTGGGGCCGGAGCACCCCGCGCGCGCATGGCTCGCGAGTGCGAAGGGGCTCGCGTCGACGTACCTCGGCGCGCTCGATGACGCCGAGGGAGAGCTGGAGGCGGCCCTCGGTGCGCTCCCTGCGACCGGTGACACCGGTCGGGCCGCCGCCCGGATCCACAGCTATCGCGCGATTCTCGCCTTTCGCCGGGGCGACCTGCCACGGGCGGCGTCGGCGTACGGGGCGGCCGTGGGGGCGGCGGAGCGGCAGTCGCTCGACGACATGCTCCCCACGCTGTTGCTGAATCTCGCCACCGCGCGGCATCAGCTCGGAGACTGGGGCGATGCCCTGCAGGGGTACCGGCGCGCCCACCGGCTCGCCCGCGGCCTCGGAAAGCGGCGCGCCCAGGTCATCCTCGAGCTCAACCTCGCCACGCTCTACGCCGACATAGGCCTGTCAGACCGCGCCGCCGGGATGCTCGCGGCGGTGAGGACGACGGCGGCTCGGATCGGGCTCCACCATCTCGACGGCCAGGCCGCCGCCGTCGCGGCGGAGACGGCCCTCGTCGAGGGCGACGAAGAAACCGCCCGACAGCACTTCGAGCGAGCGGCCTCGATCCATGCCGCCCGGGGGGAGCGCCGCGAGGAGGCGGAGGCTTACTTGGGCTTGGCTCGGTCGTCGCGCGGGGCGCCGACGCGCGCGCGCCGCTACGTCGCACGGGCGCGGGCGTGTCTTCCCTCGGGGGACGCCGCCGACCTCGATGCGGCCGTGCTCGTCGTCGACGGGCTCGCGTGCCTCGACGAAGGGCGCCGCGAGGAGGCAGAGGAGGCGGTGCGCCGCGGTCTGGAACGCGCCGAAGGAGCCGGTCAGCGTCTCGCGGCCATCGAAGCGCGTACGGCGTTGGTGGACGTGGCTCGGGCTCGCGGCCAGCGGCGGGCCGCCGAGCAGCACGCAGAGGTCGCGGCGCGAGCATGGGCGCAGACCGCCGAGACCTTGCCCGCGCCGCTCCGCGCGTCGTTCTGGCGCCACCCCCGGCGACGGACCCTCGCCCCGTCGCCTCCCTCCGAGGCGCGGCCGGGCGAAGCGTCGCCCTCCGCCCGGGATGCGGCCCGGTTGCGCCGCGTGCTCGAGCTCGGCGCCCGCGTCAGCTCGTCGCTCTCGCTCGATCGCGTCTTGGCCGCGGCCATGGACGCCGCGGTCGACCTCACCGGGGCCGAGCGGGGCTTTCTCCTGTTGCGGCGGGACGACGAGGAGCCGCTGACGGTCGCGGTGGCGCGCAATCTCGACCGGGAAAATCTCGACCGGGGAGATCTCCGCTTCAGCCGGGGCATCGCCGAGCGCGTGTTCGCGACCGGGGCTCCCGTGATGACACTCGACGCGCGCGGCGACGGGCGATTCGCCGACCACCACAGCGTTCACGCGATGCGCCTGGAAGCGGTGGCCGCGGTCCCCGTCGCCGCGCGCGGACGCGTCATCGGCGCGCTCTACCTCGACAATCGCATCGAGCGCGGCCGCTTCGAAGAGGCCGACGTGGGGGTGGTCATGGCCCTCGGGAGCCACATCGCCATGGCCGTGACGAACGCGTGGCTTCACGAAGCGCTGGCGGAAAAACACGAGCGCCTCGAGATCGAGAAACGTCGGGTCGAGCGATTCTCGCGCGGTCAGGCCCAACAGATCGGCGCTCTCGAGCGCCAGGTGCAACAGCAACAACAGGTCTTGGCGCGTCGCTACGACTACCGCGCCATCGTGCATCGGAGCGACGCCATGGCGCGCGTCTTCGACGTGCTCGACCGGGTCATCGAATCCGACCTGACCATTCTCGTTGAAGGCGAGAGCGGTACCGGCAAGGAGCTCATCGCCCGCGCGATTCACTTCAACAGCCCGCGCGCCGAGGCCCCATTCGTGAGCGTCAATTGCGGGGCGCTGTCGGAGACGTTGCTCGAGTCCGAACTCTTCGGCCACGTGCGCGGCGCGTTTACCGGCGCCGATCGCGACCGCGACGGATTGATGGTGGCCGCCCGGGGGGGGACACTGTTTCTCGACGAAGTGGGCGAGTTGTCGCTCCCAATGCAGGTCAAACTGTTGCGCGCCCTGCAAGAGCGCGAAGTCCGGCCGGTCGGGGCCACCGCGGCCCAGAGCGTCGACCTCCGGGTGGTGGGCGCCACCAACCGGCATCTCCGCGACGAAGTGGAGGGGGGGCGTTTTCGGGAAGACCTCTACTATCGCCTCGCGGTCGTCGAGCTGACGCTGCCGCCATTACGAGAGCGGCAGGCCGACATCCTGCCCATCGCCCGAACGCTTCTCCGCCGCCTCGCCGAACGCGACGACGCGCCCGAGCCCGACCTCGATCGAGCGGCCGTGGCGGCGTTGCTCGCGCACCGATGGCCCGGCAACGTGCGCCAGCTCGAGAACGTGCTCGCGCGTGCCTACGTCCTCTCAGACAAGCAACGCATTCGCGAATCGGACCTCGATCTCCGCGCGAGCCCCCGTCGTCGCGACCGTCCCACCTCGCGCGAGGCGTACGACCAAGAGGAGGCGACCCGCATTCACGACACGCTGCTCGCCAACGGTTGGAACGTGAGCCGTACCGCCCGCGCCCTCGGCGTGCCCCGCAACACCCTCTACCGCAAGATGCGTCGCTTCGGTCTTCACCGCGAATGACGCGTCACGTCGCTCACGACAGCGCGACGGCCGCCCGCTCTTCGATCTTATCGCGGAGTTCGCGGGATGTGCGCCGATCGACGGTCAGCCATTCATCGCGTCGGGGGTCGTAGACCGACCCGCCGACCGCGTCCGCGACGATCCCGGCCGCGTACAGAAGTTCGGTCCGCCCGCTCTCCAGGGCGCTGACGCTGAGATGATCGTGCTGGCGCACGTCGGCGCGTCGCCGGGTGCGCTCTTCGGGCGTGAGGTCATCCGGGTCTTGCCCCATCCACACGCCGTGGTGATGCGTTACGGTGAGGACGAAGGCGCCGACGGTCAGTTGGTCGGCGACGGTGGCGACGAGAGCGTCCGCGGCGAGCGCCGTGCGCGCGACGACCAAGGCCTTGGCCGGGAGGTCGGCGCCACCGTCGATGACAAGCAGTTCAGCCACGTGATCGATCTCCAGTCGTCGGCCATCTTCAGCCGACGTCAACGGTACGATAGCGTGCGTAGAGAAGGTTGAGTACGCCGTAGGCCGCGAGTCCGAAGGCGACGATCGCGAGCCAGTACCATCCCGCGTCGGCGAGGCTCGATAGTGCACCGCCGACGCCCTTCGCCTCGGACGGGTCCGCCTCGATGGCGGCCTTGATCAAGAAGCAGCCGATGATGGGAAAAACCACCCCGCGCGCGGCGAGGCCCACGCGTCCGGCCCACTTGAGCGCCTTCTCGGTGGTCCTGGACATGGAGCTGGTTTCGACGTCGCGCATGAACCGGAGTTCCAAGGCCTTCTTCGCTTGGTAGAGGCCGACGCCGATGACGAAGCCACCGACGACCCCGATGACGACCGGGCCCCACGATTCGCGAAGAATCTCATCGAGCCACATACGCCGGGTCCCTCCCGCCGCGCCTCCGTCGAGCAGCTGAAAAGAAGCCACCGCGAGGCTGAGATGAGCGAGGCCACTTGCGGCGCGGCCGACGCGTTTGACCAGCTTCTTTACGCCGTCGTCGCGGGGCATGGGGTCGACCACCGATTCGGCCAAGCGCCACATGGCATAGCCCGTAAAGCCGATCCCGGCCGCCACCAGCATGGCGGTCCCGTAGGACTGGTCCGCAACCCACTGGAGCACCCCGGTGCTGCCGCTGACGTTGCCCTCTCCGGAACCTACGGCGGCCATCACGGCAAGAACGCCTAACGTGATGTAGAGGGCGCCTTTCGTCGCCCACCCGGCCATCGCCGCCTTCTGAATGGCGTCGGCGTGCTCATCCGCAAACGCGTCGATGGTCTCGTCTGCCTTATGCGAGTTGATGTTCATCGGTGCTACCAGGGGTGATCGGATGGCTGGCGTCGTGGTGACCGACCTCTTCGATGGCGCCGCCGAGGACACCAAAATGAAGCAAGAGGGCGCCCCCTAACGTCATGGTCACGACGATGACGGCGATGAACGCCGCGGCGACCTTCCAGCGGTGCCGCCGCGAATCTTTCGAATGATTACCGACGCCCGCTGCCGTTGCGATGTCATCCATGGCGTGAGAGTTTGCAGGAACCGTACCGGTCGGTCGCGCCCACGCGTTACTTCATGCGATGTTCGGGATGGCGACTTGGCTTCGTGGGCCCACGCGTGACGTCGGGGCGCTCGGGTCGCGACCGCGGACCCACGAGTGGTTCGTGCGACGCAGGATGTTCCGGTCGCGGATCTCGTGTGACCTCCGGGCGGCCGCGAGGGTGCGGTACCGTCTTCATCGGTG
This sequence comes from Myxococcota bacterium, assembly GCA_039027095.1. Lineage (GTDB taxonomy): Bacteria > Myxococcota_A > Polyangia > Polyangiales > Polyangiaceae > JAPYTK01. The sequence goes on along the minus strand of JBCCLB010000029.1, from coordinate 3,674 downwards.
CCTCCGGAGTGGGAGCCGGTCCGGCCGGGTCGGCGGGCGCGCGGCGCGGCACCTCCGGCTTCGGGTCGCGCGCGGGGGCGTCGGCGGGGATGCGGCCCGGCCGCTGCGTGGGACCGGGGTCACCGGCGGGCACTTCGGGCGTCGGGTTCTCCGCGGGGACGGTCGCGCCGACGGGGTTGAAAGCGCCGCCGGGCGCGTGGCGAGGGGGATAGATAGGAAGCGTCATGACCGTCGTTCGTGCAAAACGCGAACCGCCGGGCGAGGGCGAACCGCCCGGCAAGTCGCGAACCGGTTGGTCACCACGCGCCAGCCATCCACCCGCCGAGGACGGCGAGGGCGACGAAAGGGAGCGACAAGACGAGCACGGCCGCGGCAAAAATCCCCGCCACGAACCAACGGTCGCCACGTGTGGACCCTGGGGCGCGTGCGTGTCGTTCGAGCAGCCCCAGGTTCTTTCGATTCGCTTTGAAGCCAAGGTCGAAGAGGTCGCCCAGAAGCGGGACGGTGCCGACGACGGCGTCGATGGCCACGTTCATCAGCATGCGGGTCATCACCACGCGGGGGACGCCCGCGCGGTACGCCTCACGGAGCAGGGCCAGGTGACTCACCGCGGTGGCGGCGTCACCTGCGCCAGGAAGGAAAAAACCGAACACGGCGTCGGCGCCGAAGCGAAGGTCCGTGCCCGGGACCCGGACCGCGTCGTCCATGGCTCCGACGAGAGAACGCAGCCAAGCGGGCACGCGGTAAGACGCGGCGACGCCCGTCGATGGCGCGTCAAGGGCTCCTGGGTTCAAGTTTTGCTTCGCGACCGGCAATGAAGACACCGTATCCCATCGTGCTCGGAATCGGACTGGTTCTCACGGCGTGTGGAGGCGAAAAGCCCCGCACCGAGACACCAGAGCCCGATACGAGTCAGGAGTTCGAAGAAGCCGCCGAAGCCGTCGGCGACGAGATAGAAGGAGCCGCCGAGGACGTGTCGGAAGGCGTCTCCGACGCAGCCGAAGAGGTAAGCGAGGAGACGGATCCGGACGAGAACGACTGACCTCCGACGCACCCCGTGGGGTCACGATGGGGGCTGCGCTTGAAAGAAGCCGGCGCGGTCCCCGGGGGGGCTAGGCGGTCGGCGCGGGGGCGGCGAGGGGGCGGCCCAGCTCAGCCGGAATCAGTTCACCTCCGTGCGAAGGGCGTCGATGAGCTCCGCCTTGTCCATGTTGGAACGGCCCTCGATTTCGGCGTTGCGTGCCTTTTGGTACAGCTCGTCCTTCGTCAGCTCCGCCAAGGGCGGGACGCCTGGGGTGACCACGGCGACGTCGCCGAGCGCCGTGCCGCGCATCGCCGCCGAAGCAGGGTCGTCGGATCCCGAGGCGTTGGCGATGGGAATGGGGACGACGGCGTCGGCCGCGGGCTTGGCCAGGGCGTCGTCGCCCGACGACGCTTCGGCGCTCGCCGGCGAGGCTTCGTCCGCGGTCGTGGTGGACGAATCGCCGGTCGCCCGACGCCAGGCGGCCGTCGCTTCCCTCCGTATGCGCGCGCGTAGGTCCTTTCCGGCCATCGGCGTCGCGAAGGATGCAGCCACCGCACCCGCGACGAAGCCTCCACCGAAGACGGCGGCGTGCACGGTCCAAGGCGTGCGCCGACCGATGAACTTGGCGACCGAAGACCCGAGGACCGGCGACACGAGCGGCAGGACGGTATCGCGGAGGCGATTGAACTCGTCGAGGCGTTGGGGGAGCTCGCGGATGAGCCCGGGGATCGCCGACAGAAAGGGTTTCACTTGCGTTACTACGGTCATGTTTACCTCGTGAAGCTCGGGATGAGAGGGCCCGGGGATGGGCATCGCCGGTCCCGACAACCCGGCTCCCCCACGACGACAGCAATCAAGGGGCCAACGGCGGAATTGAGAAAAGGCGGCGGATGAAGTCGCACGTCGTGGACGAAGGCCTCGCGGCCCGGGGGCGCGCGGCGTCCCGATCGAGGCATCCTGCCTCACCGCCACCGACCGAACTTCAGCGCGTCGTGGCACCCTTCACCGATCAGGCGCCGCGGCCTCGGTTTTGCCTACGGCCCGGTCATGGCAAAGAACAAACATCTGGTGGCCGGTGGCTTCAACACGGTGCGCGAGGCGCAACTCGCGGTCGACGCGCTCGACGTGCGCGGCGTTCCCGTCCACGAGGTGAGTGTGCTCGTGGCCGAGAGCCAACGCGACGCCTTCGTCGCCATCGAAAAGGGAAACAAGGCGGCGGAGGGCGCGGGCACGGGGGGCGCCGTGGGAACGGGTCTCGGAGCGCTGGCCGCCGGGCTTACGGCGGTGGCCGGCATCGCCATCCCGGGCGTGGGTCTGTTGGCGGCGGGCCCACTCGTCGCGGCCCTGGCCGGGGCGGGGGCAGGGGGCGCCCTCGGGGCGGCGCTCGGTGGCCTCGCGGGCGCCGCCATCACGGAGCACGAGGCAAAGTTCTTGGAGAACACGCTCACCGAAGGAGGCGTCCTGGTCGTGGTCACGACGGACGCGGATGCGACGGCGAAGGTCGCGAAACACGTCTTCGACGAGCGCGCCGCCAAGAGCAAAGAGACGGTCGGACAAATCGCGCGCACCTAGCCCCTCCGCTGGGGAAGTCCGGGCGAGATGTGCTCGCGCGTGCGGTTAGGTGCGCAACGACAACCGACGTTTGGCCTCCGGCTGGACGTCGGCGGTAAGCATCGGTGCCCCCGGCCAAAACGAGGCCCCCGACGTCGCGATTCTCCTGCATGGTGGGGAGGTGTTGGGCGACACGAAGGGGTACGTCGCGGCCGGAGCGGTCGTCGCGACGTTGGGGCTCGGCGGTTGCGTCGGTGACATCGGCGGGGGCGGAAGCGAAGCCCCGCCGGGCGAGGTGGCGGCGGGTTTGTGCGGGGCCGACGTGCCCTTCGTGCGGCGGCTCACCCTCGACGAGTACGTCGCCACCGTCGATGCGGTGCTCGACGTCGACATCGACGCGGCGGCACGCGGGGCGTTGCCGGCCGATCTCCGCGCCGATGGGTTCAGCAACACGGCGAACGCGCTCATCGTCACCCTCGACCACGTCGAGGCCTACGCGAGCCTCGCGGAGGCGATCGCGGGGGCGGTGGATCTCGAAGCCATCGGGGCAAACTTCGGTGCGTGTTCGAGCCTCGAGGATGCCTGCGCCGAAGGCTTGGTGGTCGATCTCGCTACCGCCCTCTTCCGCCACCCGCCGAGCGATGAAGAGGTGGCCGCCTTGCTCCCGCTCTTCGATGACGTCCGTACCGAAGGCGATGACTTCTCCGTCGCGGTGGGGCTCGTCCTCGAGACCTTGCTTCAATCGCCGCGATTTCTCTATCGGATCGAGCGTGAACGAGGGGAAGGGGTCGTCGCGCTCGACGGCCGCGAGTTGGCCTCGCGGTTGAGCTACTTGGTGTGGGGGGCGCCCCCCGATGTGAAGCTCGTCGCGGCGGGCGCATCCCTCCGGGACGATGCCACGCTCGCCTCCGAGATCGACCGGATGCTTGACGATCCGCGCGCCCGCGCCACCGCCGCGCGTTTTCTCGTCGATTGGTTGGATCTTCACCGGCTCGACAATCTGCAACGGGACCCCGACCTTTTTCCGGACTGGGATCCCGCGCTCGGGGTCGACATGAAGGCCGAAACCGTGGCCTTCTTTCTCCACCTTGCCCTCGAT
>JBCCLB010000028.1:0-76977 GCA_039027095.1 Myxococcota bacterium | reverse complement strand
GGGCGCCGGGGGGGGGGGGGTTCCGGGGGGGGGCGTCGACCTCGGCGGCGGCTCCCCCGCACCCGTCTGCCTTCCTTCGTGCCAGGGCTGCGGTGCTCAGGGCTGCTGCGAAGACACGTGCGTCGACGTCTGCGCCTGCAACGGGTGCAACTGCGACCTCACCTGCACGACGCCCACGTGCGACGCGACCTGCAGCAACGGCTCTTGCACCGTACAGGCCGCGGATGGGGTCGCGGTGTGCAACCAGGCTCAATGCACGTTCACGTGCGTCACGCCGCCCTGTTCCATCGCATGCGGTCTCCAATCGACGTGCACGGCCGAGTGCGCGGGGGCGACCTGCAGCTGCACCGGCGGCAGTCAGTGCAGCTTTCGCTGCACCGCACCCCCGTGCGACGTCGCCTGCGGAGCGAACAGCGCATGTCGTCTCGATTGCGGCCCCTCGGGTCGCGGCGCCGGTAGTGACGACTGTCGCATCAGCACCTGCGCAGGAAGCGGTCCCACGGTGTGCGCCGACGGGGTCACCGTCGTGTGCAACGACAGCTGCTGACGGCGGCATGCCGTTGCGGCCACGCCGACGCTCGTCCCCCCGGAATCCTTCTCTCGCCTCGGCCCTGCGGCCCCATTGCCCCACCCGCCGCCGGGCCGCGCGCTCGCTACAGTGTCGGTCAAATCGGTAGATTTGACCGGCCCAGAAAGTATGGCACCCCCAAGACAATAGAACCGGTTCTGAGGAGCGATGCTCGCCCTCGCCGGCTTGTCGTCGGCGATCGTTGACGTTGTCGGCGAGCATCGCGACACCATCAACGGTTGTGGTCGAGGGTGTAAACTCCGTCGGTACGGTCATCGCCGCCGGGCCCGCCGGCGGGCGGGGGCGCCATGACGCTGGCGAGGGCGCCGACGCGGTGGACCTTGAGGGTGTTCGTATGGCCCCCCGCCCCGGCCGGGACGGCGAGCGTCATGACGATCTTGTCGCCCCGGGCGACGAGGTCGCGATCGAGCAGCAGCGCTTCGGCGCGGGCGATCGTCGACTCGGTGCCTTCGTGGTCCTCGATGTCGAACTGGAACGGCGCCACCCCCCAGTAGGCGGCGAGCCGGTGGCAGGCGGAACGGTCCATGGTCAGCGCAATGATGGGCACCGGCGGCCGGTAGTCGCTCATGAGCGTGGGCGCGATGCCATGAATGCTGATGGTGCAAATCGCCGTGATGTCGGGCAGGGAACGGGCGGCTGCGGCCGCTGCGTGGGCGATCGCATTGGAGGTGTTGGGGATCTCGAGCGGGCTGAGCGCGTGCAGCGCTTGCCGGTAGCGGGGGGAGTCTTCCACCTCGCAGATGATGCGGCGCATGGTGTCGACGACGAGCGCGGGATGACGCCCGGTGGCCGTTTCCCCCGACAACATCACCGCGTCGCTTTGGTCGAGCACCGCGTTGGCCACGTCAGAGGCCTCGGCGCGGGTCGGGGTGGCGCTCTCCACCATGGATTCGAGCATCTGGGTGGCGGTGATGACGAGCTTCCCGCGGCGATTCGCCGATTCAATCGCTTCCTTTTGAATTAAGGGCACCTTTTCGGGTCCGAGCTCCACGCCCAGATCGCCACGCGCGACCATGATGCCGTCGACCACATCGAGGATGGCGTCGAGCTGGCGTACCGCCTCGGGCTTCTCGATTTTGGCGATGATGGGGGTCGCGGCTCCGTGGGACCGCAGGGCCTCGCGGGCCAAGGAGATGTCTTGGGGGCCTCGCACGAACGACAAGCCTACGAAGTCGACGCCGAGCGTCACGCCGAATGCGAGGTCAGCGAGGTCCTTTTCGGTCAACGAGGGCGCGGAGACCGCGACCCCGGGGAGGTTGATGCCCTTGCGGTCCTTGACCGTGCCCCCCACCTCCACGGCGCATCGCACCTCATCACCGCGAACGTCCACCACGCGCATACGGATCAGCCCATCGTCGACGAGTACCGTGTCGCCGACGCTGACGTCGCGGGCAAAAGCGTCGTAGCTGGTGACGAGCCGCTCATCGGTCTGGGCGTCGCCGTGGACGATGACGACGGTGTCGTCTGCATCGACCCGTACGCCCCCCTCCCGGAGACGTCCCATCCGAATTTTGGGGCCCTGGAGGTCTTGCAGGATGGCGACTTCGACCCCGGCGCGCTCCGCCGCCGCCCGCACGCGGGAGAAGGTCGCGCGATGGTCTTCGTGCGTTCCGTGAGAGAAGTTGAGCCGCGCGACATTCATGCCCCGGGCGATGAGCGCGTCGAGCACCCCGTCCCCCTGGGAAGCAGGCCCGAGGGTGCAGACGATCTTGGTCCATTTCGAGAGTGGATTCATGAGGTCCTCAGTGGTAGCGACGTTCCGCCACGGTTCAGCGGAGCTTTCGCCGGGCATTCTTTCGCTCTCGATAGGCCCGGTCGATCAAACGTTCGAAGTGGGCGAGCGATCGGGCTCCCGAGATGAAGTAGCCGTTGATCACGAAGCTCGGGGTGGCCCGGATCCCGGCCGCCTCGGATACGGCGACGTCAGCTGCGATGACGTCGGCATGCCGCGAGCGGTCGATGGCGTCGGCGAACGCGGATCCATCGAGGCCCAGGGTCTGGGCGTGCTCGATCAGGCGACCCTTACTCCGGTCGCCGGTGGCGTCGGCCCACAAGCGATCGTGAAAGCGCCAGAACGCCCGATGGCCGCCCTGCCGGTACGCCTCCTGCGCCGCATTGTGCAGGCGGGGGGCATTCGGATGGAACGAGAGCGGCTTGTGGCGAAAGACGATCCGGATCCGATTGCCGTACTTTCTGCGCAACGCAACGAGGGTGGGCTGCACGCGCCCGCAGTAAGGGCAGTCGAGGTCGATGAAGGCTTGAATCGTCACCGGGGCCCCGCGAGGCCCGAGGACCGGCGCCGTCGGCGGAGGGGCGGGTACGTTCTTCTTTGCGGGCGGCGTCGGCTCGCGGCCGCCGGCCACGAGCGCGTCATACAGGCGGGCCGGGGACGTGCCCCGCGCGAGGAGCTCCCGCCCCCGGCGGCGCTCCTCGTCGATGATCTGCGCGAAGACAGCTTCGCTCTGCGCGCCGACGATACGGCGGCCGTTGGCGAAGAACGTAGGGGTTCCCCGGGCCACGAAGTCCTCCGCCACGAATCGGTCCGCCACGATGGTCGCGTCGTGGCGACCGTCGGCGATGGCGCGCATCGTCGCCTTGACGTCGAGTCCCAGGGCCCGGGCGTGCCGACGCAGGTCCTCGTCCGTCAAGCCGCTACCGTTTGCGAACAGTCGGTCGTGGGCGGCCCAAAAGCCAGCGTGCCCCTTCTGTCGAAATGCCTCGAGGCTGAAGGCCGCCGCCTCGTCGGCGCGCTTGTGAAACGGGAGGGGATTGTGTTTGAACACCAGCCGCAGGTCATTGCCGTACCGGCGACGGAGCGCGTCGAGGGTAGGAACGACACGCGCGCAATAGGGACACTGAAACTCCGAAAACACCACGAGGGTCACCGGAGCCGTCTTGGGACCCCGAATGGGCTCGTCGCCGCGGAGGGGCAGCTTCCACACCGTGGTCGTGTCGGGCGTCGGCGCGGCCCCCGCGGAAGGGGCCGCCTGGCGCTTCTCCGGGGCGCGGAAGTTCGCCAGGGTGCGCCGACGGTAGACATCGGCCCGCGGCACCCCGCGGCGGACGAGCTCGCGTGCGGCATCGCGCTCTTTGGTGATGACGTCGAAAAACTCGCTCGAGGGGCGCGCGCCGCTGATGAAGTGTCCGTTGATGAAGAAGGCGGGCGTGCCTCGGACACCCACGCGGCGGCCGAGGGCGAGGTCGCGCGCGACGTGCTCCCGCGCCGCGTCCCCGTCGAAACGGGCGAGCCCTTCGTCGAGGCCCGCGGCGCGAAGCCAGGCCCGCGGCGTCGCCCGAGGATTGGCGAAGGCGGCCTCGACGTAGGCCGTGTACGCGGGCATGCCGCGCCGTGCCCGCACGATGGTGGCGATGCGGGCGCCCCGGTGGGCCTGCCGGTGACCGTCGAGGGGGAAGTGCTTGTGCACCACGCGCAACTCGGAAGGGCTGAACCTCCCTTGCAACGCCGCCAGTGTCCGGTAGGCCTTGGCGCAGAAAGGACACTGCAGGTCGTTGAAGGCGACGATCGTGACCAGCGCCGTACGCGCGCCCCAGGCGGCGTCGTCTGCGAACACGGGGACGGGGCTCGGCGTTTGGATCTTCGCGGCCGCCGGGGCGGGGTCGACGCCCCGCGTGGGCCCGACGACGAGAAGGGCCAACAGCAGAAAAGGGAAGCGACGAACGAGAAACCTCACCCGCAGCGCGTATCACTTCCGTGCCGGTCGCGACAGGCGACGCTCCGGCCTGAGCCGGATCCAGGCGGTTTTGGTTGTCTCAGCTCACCCGTCGAGGCAGCACCGGAACCCGACATCCGGCGGCGCCTGATCGCGCCGAAGGGTCTGGTTGGCGTCGCACTGCAGTTGGCCCTGGGCGTTCTGTTCGTAGGAGCCGCCGCGGACCCGGCAAAAGTCCGTCTCGTCGGTGTTTCCGTCGCACGAGTCTTCCCATTCCCGGAGGTTGCCGCTCATGTCGAACAGATTGGGGCTGCCGCCGTTGCAGCTGGCGTTGATCATCGACGGGGCGTTGTTGCTCGTATTCAAGACGCGCCAGGGGCCGACGCCATCGTCCTGGCAACGGTTTCCGTCGTAGGACGCGCCGTAGGGGTACACGTTGACCCCGACGGCAGAGCAGGCGTTGTACCACTGGCTCGAGGTCTGATCGAAATCCAAGAACGGTTGGGCGCCGCCCGACGTGCTGCCGCACATACGTTTGCCCGCCCACGCACAGTACGCGTACGCCTGGCACCAATTGACGCCCCGAACCGCGAACCGTTTGGCCTCCGCGGCGGCGGCAGCCGGCCAATTGTTGGCCGGCGTGTACGTCGTGTTCCACGTGCACTGGGGGATCTGCTGGCCGACCACGGGATTGGCGGCAAAAAACGCTTCGTATTGAAGGTACGTCACTTCGGTCTCGTCGACGCAATAGGCCCCTCCGTTGAGGGCAGGCACCACTTCCATGCCCGAGGGACACGCGCACTGGCCTCCGCTGCAGCTGTTCGCGAGGCAGTCGCTGGGCGCGCTGCACGCCTTTCCGATCGAGCAGGCGACCGGACACGATCCCCCGCAGTCGATGTCGGTCTCGTCACCATTGGTGACGTTGTCCTGACAGGTCGGCGCCGCACAGACGTCCAGGTCACACACCTTGCTCTGGCAGTCGTCGTTGTTGGCGCAGCCCTCGTTGGCCGGGCAAGGTGCGCAGTTGGCGCCGCCGCAGTCGGTGCCGGTCTCCACGCCGTTCTTCGTGTTGTCGCTGCAGGTAGGGGCGGCGCACATTCCCATCGCGGTGCACACGCGGCTCGCGCAGTCCGAGGGCATCGCGCACGACGTCCCCGTGCAGTCGCCACACACCGAGGTGGGCCCGCAATCGACGGCCGACTCGTCGCCATCCTGCTCTCCGTTGAAGCAGGTCTCGGGTCGTGTGTCCCCCCCGCCGGTGCCGCCGCCTTGCGCGCCGCTGCCCCCCTGGCCGGCCGCCCCCGCGCCGCCCTGGCCGTTACTCATCGTCGTCGACGTCGTGGTCGTCGTCGACGGGTCGTCGCCGCCCGTACCCCCGCCCCCCGTGACGGCCGACGACGATGAGGACGTCGAAGACACGGTGTTGGTCAGCGAAACGGGAGCCCGCCCGTCGTCGTCATCACAGCCTCCGCCCCATGCGATGACGCCTGCTGACGCAACCATCGCAAACCCGACTTTACCCCATCGAAGCATGCGGAGAGCCTACCGGGAACGAACAGGCAGGGCCAAGGCCTCCTCGGGACCCGCCGGGGAACGGACCCTCAGGAATTGCCCCCGAGGAGCGCCGCGAGCACGTCGTCTGCGCCCTTCTTCAGGGTCGAGGTATCGGGCGCGGGGGCGGCGGCGACGTCGACGGCTTGGAGTAGGGTTTCGGGGATCTGCACCAGAAAGCGGCTCGGAGCGCGCTTCACCATCTTGCCGCGGGACGGACGCGCAGCGGCCCGACACAGGTACAAAACTTCCTTGGCCCGGGTCACCGCCACGTAAAACAGCCGTCGCTCTTGCTCGATCTCGTCGGTGACCCGCCCGTCCAGCGGCGCGGCGTCCGTCGCATGCTCCTCAAGCGTGCGTCGGTGGGGCATCAGGCCTTCCTCGAGGCCCACGACGAAGACGAAGCGAAACTCCAGCCCCTTCGCCCCGTGCATGGTGGTGAGGGTGACGCGGTTGTCGGGCGCGTCGTCGTCGTCGTCTCGCTCTTCGCGCAGGAGCAACAGACGGAGAAACGTGCGCCACCCCTCTGCGTCGAGGGTTTTTCGCTCGTCGCGACGCTCGAACGTCCGCACCAAATACCCGAGGTTGGCCGACCGCCGTGCCGCGGCCTTGTTGTTCGTTCCGCACTCGCTCAGGATTTGTCGCTTCAGGTCGAGGCGTGTGGTCAGGGCCTTGATGACCTCGCCCGCGCCGAGCGATCCGCCCTCGATGTCGCGTCGGGTGGCTTCGACGGCGCGGGCATACTCGCGGCATCCTTCGCGCGCACTCGTGGCGAGCCCGGCGATCGCGTGAGCTTTGCGGACCGCTCCGAAGAGGCTCAGGTGGTGGTCGGACGCGAAGGCCGCGAGCTTCGTCAGCGCGGCGGGTCCGATCCCGCGCGGGGGATAATTGATGCTTCGGCGTACCGCGAGCTCATGGTCGGGATCGAGCGCGGCCTGAAGGTAAGCCATCACGTCTTTGACCTCCTTCTTCTCGAAGGTCTGGGTGCCCCCCACGAGTTGGTAGGGGATGCCGCGCGCCCGCAGTTCGGCTTCGACCTCCCCCGCCTGAAGATTCGAACGGTAAAGGACCGCCACGTCGCGGGGCTGGGCGTGCCCCCCCTTCAAGAGCCGGTGGGTTTCCTCGGCCACGAACCGCGCCTCGGCGGTGCCGTCAGGGGCCAGCACCGACCGTACCGGGTCGCCGTCACCCTGGGTCGCGATGAGCCGTTTCGCGTGGCGGTCGGCGGTGCTCGCGTCGAGGATCGCGTTGGCGACGTCGAGGATCGCCTTCCGGGAGCGGTAGTTGTGCTCGAGTCGAACCACCGCGCACCCTTTGAAGTGGCGCTCGAAATCGAGGATGTTGCGCACATCGGCGCCCCGCCACGCGTAGATCGCCTGGTCGTCGTCACCCACCACGGCGAGGTTTTTGTGCTGGTCGACCAAGAGGCGCAGCAGCTCGAGCTGCACGACGTTGGTGTCCTGGTACTCATCGACGATCACGAAACGAAAGCGGTCCCGCCATCGCTGCAACACCTCGGGACGCCGCCGCCACAGCCGCACGGGCTCACAGACCAGGTCGTCGAAGTCGAAGGCCTGGAGCCCCGCGAGCGCCTCCGCGTAGCGCGGATACGCGTACGCCGTGATCTCGTCGTAGGGGTCGTCGCTGCGGAGCGCATGGGCCTGGTAGGCCTCGGGATCGATGAAGGCATTCTTCGCGAGCGAGATCCGGTGCACGATGGCCCCGATGTCGTAGTTCTGGCCGGTGACGGCGCCGCGAATGCAATCCCGCAGGATGGCGGTGCAGTCGCCGCGGTCGAGGATCGCAAACCGACCCCCCCGCAGGCCCAGCGCCTTGGCTTCGCGGGAGAGGACCTCGAGGCCGAAGCGGTGAAAGGTGCACACGAGCAGCCCCTTCACCGCGCGCGCGCCGGCCAAACGCGCCACGCGCTCCTGCATTTCGCCGGCGGCCTTGTTGGTGAAGGTCATGGCGAGAATGGCCCGGGGGGGAATGCCGCGGCCCACGAGCCGGGCGATCCGACGGGTCACGACGCCCGTCTTGCCCGACCCCGCGCCCGCGAGCACCAGCAGCGGCCCATGGTCGTGGGTGACCGCTTGCCGCTGCGCTTCGTTGAGTCGAACCTCGGCCATGCGCCGACCCGAGAGCTAGCACGGGTCGGGCCGGCGTGTCTCAACGTCCCGGCGGCGCGGCGAAGCGTTGGGGAAACGGGTCCGCACGGTGGCGTCGGTCTGCATCTCGCCCGCGCGGCGGGCCCCAAAACGAGGGGTGGTCGTCGCCACGCTCGTGAAACACGGCGAGACCGATCACGCCCACGTTGCGGGTGGTGCCGTGTTTTCGGTTCGCGTAGCTGGCCCCGACGCTGCCGAAGCGAAAGGAGGCGACCTCGGTGGTGCTCGTGCGAAAGCCTTCGACTTCGAGCTGCGTGTAGGGCTCGATCAGATACCCCCGCTTGTTGGGGCTGGCGGCCTCGCCGTCGATGACGTCCAGACCGTCGACCGAAAGTACCGCTTCGACCCGTCCCGGGCTCTGATTGTCGACGACGATGGTGTAGCGGCGACCTGCGTACGCCTCGACGTAATTGTCGCCGCCGGCGCGGAGTCCGGTCATGAACCGACCCGTCTGGTCACGCAGGCCGAGCGCGACGTGGCCTCGGCCGACGGGAAAGGTACGAAAACCCCGCTGCACCGACCGGGCCGCGGTCATCGCATCGATGCCGTCGGCGTCGTTGTAGAATAGCGACGCCATCGCGAACGGTTGGCTGCGGTCGGCCCGGACGAAGGATGCGCTGCTCACCCGCGAGCGACGTCGCTCGCCCCACGTCGTGGCCAGGCCCGGACGACGCCGCGGTCGCGGCGACTCGCGAAACACATCTTCGCGCCGCAGCGCCGGCGCGCCCGCCGCCGGCTCGGACATGGGCTCAGGCTCCCCTGCCTCGTCGGCGACCGCGTCCGAGGGCGGCGGCGCGACCGAAGGGGCGCGTTCTTCGGGGGCCATGCCGTCGCCGTAATCCTCCGCCGCGGCGTCATCGACCTGCGCGTGGGGGGGGTTGTCGACGTAACGGAGGCCACCGCTGCCGGCACCGCAAGCGGTGAGGCAGGCGAAGGCCAAGAGCGAGGGTGCAAACGGGATCTTGGTGCGCAACATTTGGGGTTCGTTCATCCTCCGTGAGGGTGAGAACGAATCTCGGGCGCGACGCTTACACTCCTTCGGGCGCAAAAAAAGATTGCGGCCTCGTCGTCGGGGGATCGCGGTTTTCGATGAGCCCCCGATTAACTGAGGGGCGGCGGCGGCGCCCAGCTCGGCCGCTTGGCCTCGGCGTCTTGCATCATCGTCGAGAGGGAGGCCGCGAGCGCCGGCGCCGGCATCTCCTCGCCCGCCCGCAGCAACTCGGCACGAATGTCGCGGGCGAGGGCGTCGAAGTTGGGGCGGTCCGGGTCGTAGACCCGGCTCGGAACCACCATCACCAACGGCTGCATCTGCACCGCCGTGTTGACCGCATTTTCCGGGCTGCAGTCGACGACCAAAACCTGAAGCTCGAGGGCGGCCTCGCTCACGACGCGGATCAGCCGGTCGTCGCCTCCCACGACCAAGACCACGGGGACCTTGAAGTTACGTAGTGTGGGGACCTCGGTCTCGCGCGGCACGTCCCAATTCTTTCACGACCCTCCTCGGCGGAGCAACACGCGCCGATGAGGCGCGGCCCAGCCGTACCCAGCCGACGTACCCAGTCGGCCTACCCAGCCGGTGCTCGACTCACACGGCGTCGAGCGCTTCGACCAAGCGGTCCAGGTCTTCTCGACGGTGCTTTTCCGTGACCGCGACCAACAGCAGGTCGGGGTGGCCATCGAGAAGACGACCTACGGGCACGCCGGCGATGACCCCGGCCCGTCGGTCCGTGCCCCGCGCACCTCGCGCGACGACCGCCTCGGCATCGCCCCCCCGCACCCGGACCGGAAACTCGTTGAACACGGGGGCGTCGGTCGCGACCTCGTATCCGTCGAGCGCCTGAATGCGCTCTTTGAGGTACTGGGCCTTCGCCAGGCATTGCTCGGCGACCTCGACGAACCCCCGCTTCCCGAGCAGGCACATCTTGATCGTGAGCGCCGTCGCGCAGAGGCCACTGTTCGTGCAGATGTTGCTGGTGGCGCGGTCGCGGCGAATGTGTTGCTCACGCGTCGACAGGGTGAGGACGTAGCCGGGCTCACCGTCCGCATCGACGGTTTGCCCACACAGTCGGCCGGGCATCTGCTGGAGGGACTTTCGGTCGTCGTGGGTCGCGAAGAGCCCGACGCCCGGTCCCCCGTATTGCGGGGGCAGTCCGAGCGGCTGACCCTCGGCCACCGCGATGTCGGCCCCGATCTCGCCTGGGGACGCCAGCACTGCGAGCGCGAACGGATCCTGGGTGACGGTGATGAGTTTTACCCCGCGGTCACCGCAGACGGCGGCCAGAGGCCGTAGGTCACGTACCGGGCCGTAGAACGAGGGATACCCCACCACGACCGCCGCCACGCCTCGTTCCCTCTGCGCATCGAGCGCCGCGACGAGGGCGTCGACGTCGGCCCCGAGGTCGGACGCCACCGGGACCTCGGTCATGTCGGGCGTGCCCCGGTCGATCTCTTTCACATAGGTGCGGGTCGTTTCCACGTACTGGGGGTGCACGCACCCCGAGATGATGGCGTGGTTCTTTTTCGTGAGCCGACGTGCCATCAACACCGCTTCGGCCGTGGCCGTGGACGCGTCGTACATCGAGGCATTCGCCACCGGGAGGCCGAGGATCTCGCTCACGATGGTTTGAAACTCGAAGATGACCTGCAGCGTGCCCTGGGCGACCTCGGCCTGGTAGGGCGTGTAGGCCGTGTAGTACTCGCTACGGAGGACCAGCTGATCGGCCGCCTGAGGAAACCAGTGGTCGTACGCGCCCGCGCCGAGAAAGCTCGTCATGGTCGCCGCCCGGTTCTTCGCCGCGAGCTCTTCGACGTGCCGAATCAGGTTCACCTCGTCGAGGGCCGGGTCGATGTGGATGGGCGCTTTGGCGCGAATGTCCTCGGGGACGGAGGAGAACAGGTCGTCCAGCGACGACTTCCCGACCGCCGCGAGCATGGCGTCGATCTCTTCGGGGGTGTGGGGCAAGTAGCGCATGGGACCGTTCCTTTGGAGGCCGGAACGCGAGGTTCCGGGGGCGTGAGCGTCAATCCTGCTCGCTCAAGAGCTTTTCGTAGTCGCTCGCGACCATCAAGTCAGCGAGGGCGGCCTCATCCCCCTCGATGGCGATCATCCACGCGGCGCCGTAGCAGTCGTCGTTGACGAGCTCCGGCTGCTCTTCGAGCGCCTCGTTGACCCGGGCGACCGTGCCCGCGATGGGGGCGAAGAGGTCGGCGAGCGTCTTCACGCTCTCGACGGTGCCAAATCCCTTGCCCGCCTCGACCTCCTCGCCGGCCGCGACGTCGATGTTGACGAGGGTGATGTCGCCGAGTTGTTGGACCGCGTAGGCCGTGATGCCGATGCGGATCTCCCCATCGACGACCTGCGCCCACTCGTGGTCCTTCGTGTATCGGCGGTCGTCCAAAATGTCTTCGCTCATCGTCGTCGTGCTCCATGGTGGGGGGTGAGAGAGCCGGTAAGGGAGGTGCAAGACCGCCCGCGGCGACCCCGGCGATCGCTCGACGCTGTTTCGCTGTCGCGTCGGTGGGTCAAGAGGCGCGTCGGTAGAAAGGCGTCGGAACGACGACGGCCGAGACGGCCCGTCCCCGGCAGTCGATCGTGAGGGCGGTGCCGATCGCCGCCTCCGATACCGGGACGTAACCGAGCCCGATGTTCTTTTCGACCGTCGGTCCAGGGCTTCCGCTGGTGCACACGCCGACCTGGCTCCCGGCGGCGTCGAGGATGGGGTAACCCTGACGGGCGATCCCGCGGCCCGTCATCTCGAAGCCCACCAGTTTGCGCGTCACCCCCGCCGCTTTGATGGCCCGCAGCGCTTCCCGTCCCACGAACGGGCTCGGCTTCTTGAGCTTCACCGTCCACCCGAGGCCAGCCTCGTAGGGGTTGGTCGTCTCGTCGATGTCGTTGCCGTACAGCGAGAGTCGCGCTTCGAGGCGGAGGGTGTCGCGCGCGGCGAGACCGCAGGGCGCCAGACCGTCAGCGCGGCCCGCGTCCAGGAGCGCCCGCCACAGCGACCTCGCATCGTCGGCGGCGCAGAAGATCTCGAGCCCGTCTTCCCCGGTGTACCCCGTGCGCGCGGCCGTGACCCGCACGCCGAAGAGGGTGGTTTCGGCGAGGAAGAAGGGGCCGAGGGTGCCGAGGTCAGGGCCGTCGGCGGCGGCGCCCGTGGTCGCGATGGCGAGGGCACGAGGCCCCTGCAGCGCGAGCAGCGCCGTCTGGTCCGAGGCATCCGCGAAGGGCACCCCCGCCGCGTCGGCCTCCGCGCGGAAATGGGGCACCATCTTGTCGCGATTCGACGCGTTGCAGACCACGAGCCAGTCCTCGGGGCCGCGACGGTAGACGATGAGGTCGTCGAGGATGGTTCCGCCGTCGTTGCAGGCGCAGGTGTAGAGCGCTTGACCGGGAGCGAGCAGACGCGCGTGGTTGGTGATGAGGCGGTCCACGACCGCGCCCGCGTCGGGACCCGACAGCTCCATCTCACCCATGTGGGACACATCGAACAGGCCCGCCGCCGTACGCACGGCGTGGTGCTCTTGTTTCACCCCCGCGTACTGGACCGGCATCTCGAAGCCGGCGAACGGCACCATGCGGCCGCCCAGCGCCACGTGCTCGTCGTGCAACGCCGTGCGGGTCAACTCGGAAGGGGGGGACGCCAGGCCCGTGTCATCCGCCATGAGTGCCTCCGTACACCGAATCGCGAGCGCGCGGCTAGGTGACGAGATGGGTTCCCATGGGTTCGGTCCACCTCGACGCGCCCCGCTCCACCTTTTTTTGGGTTTCCTTTTGGGGTTTCCTTTTGGGGCAGCAAAGACGAGTCCAGGCTAGCGCGGCACGCGGGCACACGACGCGCTGTCGGTCGCGGTGTTGTCTTCGTCGTCACACTCCTCGACCAGGTCGGCGGGGTCGGTCGTCGCCTCGAACACCAGGTTGACGTCGTCGGGAGGATTCAAGAAGTCGAACGTGAGGGTTTCGCTCCCGCCGGGCAGAATCACGGTCTGCGTGGTGACGGTGCCGAGCACCGTCGGACCGACGTCGACCCGGGCAAAGGCGATCTCGATCCCCGCCGGAGCGCCCGAGCTGCCCACGTTGGTGACGACCGCCGCGAGCTTGATCGCGTTGGGACACAGCGGGGTGGCGGTGAGGTCGATCTGGAGATTGGGGACGGGGAACAATACGCCGCCCTGCACGTTCTGGCGGTAGTTGTTGAAGCTGAGCCAGTTCGCCGCTTCGTTGACCGGCACGTCGAAGAAGCCGGCGTCGAAGGTGATGTTGGTGACGTGGTAGTGGAATTGGTTCCATACCGGCCGCGTGCGGACCCAGCTGTCGAACGTGTCGCCATAGACGCGAACGCCGCGGGTTCCGCCGGGACGCTGACACACGTTGTTCGCGTCGCACATGTAGAAGTCGGTCGCGGTGTCGCGAAAGTCGCAGGAGCCGTTGCCGTCGCAGGCTCCCGCCGCCGTGCAGTTGGTGATCTGACAGAGCTCGTCGATCGAGACGCCGGCCTGTTTCCACGCGAAGTCGCAGTTGTCGCGTCCGATCGCCTGGTCGGCGTTGCCGATCACCACCACCTCGGCGTTGCCGTCACCGTCGACGTCCGCGACCAGCGGGTACTCCGCATCGGTGCGGGACGAGTTGGCGAGGACGGGACTCAGAAGCTCACCCCCCGTGGTTCCGTCGTAGATGTGGAAGAAGCACTCGTCGTTGTAGAGCACTTCGGCGGCCCCATCGCCCTGAAAGTCGAACACGCTCGAGCCGGTACGGCTGCTCGACAGGTCTTGGGTCGGGGTGCTCCACAGGGTGACGTCCGTCCGTCCCGACGAGCATTGTCCGCCCATGCGCAGGGGCGGGTCGGCGCAGTCGGGGTCGTAGACCACGTAGGCGGCCTGGCCGGCCGTGCTGATCTCGGGGAGGCCATCGGCGTCGAAGTCCGCGACCGTCGGTGCCCCCCCGTTGCCGGCGCCGGGGATGGCAATGCTCTGGTCGAGGACGCTGCCGCCCGGACCCACCAAGACCGCGCCGGTCTGCCCATCGATGATGAACAAGCCGTTTCGGATGTTGATCACCTCCGGGCCCGCAATAGCGGGGAGCACGTCGGCGACGGCGAGAAAGCCAGAGGTGATGCCGGTCGTCTGCCAGAGCACGGTGCCCGTGCCGCCCGTGGCCGAGATCGCGTTCGTGGCGTCGATGACTTCTTCGATGCCGTCCTGATCGAGGTCAGCGACGACGGTGTTCTCGCCGCACCCGCTCACGTTCAGGAGGTCGAGGGCGGCGTTGCTGATGTCGGTCCCGTCGAGGGCATGACAGCGGATGACGACATCGGGGGTGCCGTCGTCGTTGATGTCGACCACGTTGGGACCGCCGCGGATGGTCGTGTCGGCGGGCCCGCTGGTGCGGACGCCGAGGTCGCCGACGCCGTCGTTGTCGGCGATGCGGATCCCGCCCCCTTCGAGATTGTAGACGAGCTCGAGACCCGGGTCGGCGTCGAAATTGGCCAGCGCTACGGCGGAGCTGAAGAAGGGCGGAGGGGCGGAGGCGTCGGCGGCGGACGGAATGGTGAACAGCACCTGACCGTTGCCCATCCCGTCGCCCTCGCCGTCGAGGACGACGATGATGGCGTCGTTGAGGTCGCTTCCCGTGTACATCACGGTCACCACTTCAGGGGTGCCATCGCCGTCGACGTCGCCTACGGTCGGGGCCGCGATCGTGTTCTCATAGACCTTCCCCTCGAAGGTGATCCCTGGCCAGTACCACTCCTCCAGGGGCGCGATCGGGTTGAACTGGGGCTCGCCTTCGCACAGCGGACCGCTGGGGACCGGTAGGCATACGCCGAGGGTTTCTTCGCAGTAAAAGGTGTCGTCCGGGCAGTCGAAGTCGTCGGCGCACGAACTCCCCGGCGTCACGCAGCCGGCGTTCAAACAGACGTCTCCGGTGGGACAGCACACGTCGAACGCGGCGCCGCAGAGCGCCTGGTCGGGGGGGCAGTCGGCGGCGCAGTCTTGACCGTTCAGGCAGACTTCGCCCGGGTTGCAGCAGATCGTGCCGTTGTCGCCGCAGCGCTCGGCGGCGCACGACGGAAGGCACTGGAAGTCGTTGACGCACTCTTCCCCTTCGGCACAGCAGGCGCGGCTCGCACCGCAGCGCGCGGTAGGACAGCTGCCGCCGACGGGACCGATGCCGGTGGACGTCGTGCTGGTCGCGTCGCCGCCTCCGGTTTCGGAGGGGGGCTGGAGGGCTAGCTCTGCATCCCCGCAGGCCGCAGCGGCGAGGATCACGGAGAGAGATGGGAACACGAAGCGGGCGCGTAGGAGCGAAGCCATGGCAGGGTTACACCCATATCAGAAAACTACATCACTTCCGATGTGCGGGCGCGTCGTAGGCTCGACGGCCCCCGGAGACTGGCCACGCTCGCCGTCCGTGGCTAAACTCCTCGTTGGAAGCACCTGCGGGGTACCCGCACGTCGTGAGGGCCAAACCATGATCAGCATCACCGAGAACGCCGCCAAGAAAGTCCTCGAAATCGCCGCCGAAGAAGACCTCGGCGGTCAGGGGCTCCGGTTGCGGGTCATCGGCGGAGGCTGTGCCGGGTTTAACTACGATCTGTACTTCGAAGACACGCCCACCCCGATGGACGAGGAGTTCGAGGACAAGGGGGTGAAGATGTTCATCGACCCCCTCAGCTTCCAGTATCTCGACGGAACCGAGATCGACTACGTGGAGAGCCTTCACGGCGCCGGGTTCAAGTTCAACAACCCGAACGTGACCAGCACCTGCGGCTGCGGGTCATCCTTCTCAGTTTAGTTCTTTCGGGCCGGGTCCGCTCCGCTGGGGCCGAGTCTGCTTCGCTGGGGCCAAGACAAAGCAAAACGCCTCCCGAGGGAGGCGTTTTGGTTCGACGGGTCGTAAGCCGAGTTCTGTCATCGCGAGGGGGTCATCCCGCCCCGCGCCAACGGTCATTCATCTAGGAGTGTCGTCGCCGACACCCTCGAGCGACCTACCCGGAGACTCGGACGGGCCGCCCTCTCGACGCCGGTTCGCTGCTTGCACAGCGGGCCGACGCTGCGCCTCCCTACATGGTCTTGCTTCGAATGGGGTTTACCTCGCCACCCCCGTTACCGGGAGCGCGGTGGGCTCTTACCCCACCTTTTCACCCTTACCGGTGCCCTCCGAAGTGGGTCCGGCGGTCTGTTTTCTGTGGCACTTTCCTCGGAGTCACCTCCACCGGGCGTTACCCGGCATCCTGCCCTGCGAAGCTCGGACTTTCCTCTCGCGCCCCGAGGGGCGCCAGCGACCGTCTGCTCCCGTCGAACGGTCGCGGTGTATCATGGCTGCTAGGCTCTCGCTGCGATGAACGAGTCATCCACGCCGTTGGGCCAACGTCCGGCCTCGCCCTCGGAACCGGCGCGTTCGGGCGCGGGCGCGGGCGAAGGCTTTGCGCGCCTCCGCGCCACCGTCGCGTCGCATCATCCTCAGGCGTCTCTCGACGTTCTGGACCGGGCCGCCACCACGTTTGCCGCCCTCGGTGGGCTCGCGTCCCCGCCGGTGGCCGTCGGGCATGCAACCCGTACCGCAGGCGTGCTCGCGGGGATGAAACTGGATCCGGCGGCGGTTGCGGCCGCGATGGTGGCGCCGCTGGTCAGCCTTCTCGACCGCGACGTCCTGCCCGCGCAGCGCCTGGAGGACGAGCTCGGAACCGAAGTGGCGACCCTGCTCGACGGTGTCCGCCGGCTCTCTCGAGTGCAATGGGATCGTATCGATGCGGAGGCGGCTGAGACCCTTCGCCGGATGTTCTTGGCCATGGCGCGCGACGTGCGCGTGGTGCTGGTGGTGTTGGCGACGCGGGTGCAAGGGCAGCGGCGCCTGCACGACGAGGGCGATGCGGTGGCCGACGAAGAGGAGCGGGTCCGCTTTGCCCGCGAGACCCTCGACGTCTTCGCCCCGCTCGCGAATCGCTTGGGGATTTGGCAGCTCAAGTGGGAACTCGAGGACGGAGCGTTCCGCACCCTCGAGCCCGAAAAGTATCGAGAGCTGGCTACGGCGCTGGCGGAGGGTCGTGACCAACGCGATGCCTTTGTGACCGAGGTTCGACGGGTACTGAGCGACAAGCTCCGTGACGAGGGGATCGAGGCGAGCGTCACCGGGCGGGCCAAGCACCTCTTCAGCATCCACAAGAAGATGCAGCGGAAGGCATTGAGGTTCGACCAGGTGATGGATATCAGCGCGCTCCGCGTCATCACCGAGCGCGTCAACGATTGCTACGCGGTGCTCGGATTGGTTCACAGCACGTGGACACCGCTGCCCGCTGAGTTCGACGATTACATCGCGCGGCCCAAGGACAACGGCTACCAGTCTCTGCACACCGCGGTGATCGGGCCCGAAGGCCGACCGTTCGAGGTGCAGATCCGTACCCGGGAAATGCACGAGCTATCCGAGTTCGGGGTCGCGGCCGCACATTGGGCCTACAAGGAGGGGACCAAAGAAGTGGGGGCGGGCGCCGTGCGTCATCGGGCCAAGTTCACGCTCCTTCGGCAGTTGCTCGATTGGGAGCGGGACGTCGCGGATGCGGAGAGCTTCGTGGCCTCGCTGCAGACCGACTTGTTCGAGGACCAGGTTTACGTGTTCACACCGCAGGGCGATGTCGTCGACCTGCCCGTGGGCGCTACCCCTCTCGACTTTGCCTATCGCATTCACACCATGGTGGGGCATCGGTGCCGTGGGGCGCGGGTCAACGACGAGATCAAGACCCTCGATTACACGCTGCAAACCGGAGACCGGGTCGAGATCCTCACCCACAAGCGACCGCAGCCCAGCCGTGACTGGATGAACCCCGCGATGGGCTACGTGAAGACGAGCGGCGCGAGGTCGAAAATTCGCACGTACTTTCGCGAGCAAGGGCGTGAATCCGCCATCGCCCACGGCAAGGACCAGGTCGACCGCGAACTCGCGCGCCTCGACCTCACCCACTGCACGCGAGAGCACCTCGCGGCGCGTTTGAAGTACGAGCGCCTCGACGACCTGTACGCCGCCGTGGGCTACGGCGACCGAAGCCAAGCGTCGGTGGCGTCGGCGGCGCTCGGCGTCGAGCGTGACCTCACGCCGCCCGAGGAGGTCGAAGAGCCCCTGCCGCCGTCGGTCCCGGACACGGCCCGGCGCCGACGGGGCACCGGCGGCTTACGCCTGGACGGTGTCGATGACGTCGTGGGACGTCGTGCCCGCTGCTGCCACCCGGTGCCTGGTGATGACGTCGTAGGCTTCGTGAGTCGTGGGCGAGGGGTGGTGATTCATCGGCGTGACTGCACGACGATCGCGCGGACGCGCGAGCCGGAGCGTCTCGTCGAAATCGATTGGGGCGGGGGACACCGCGAGAAACACCCGGTTGAAGTTCAGCTCCGCGCGAACGACCGTAAAGGCCTGCTCGGTGAGATTTCGAACCTCGTCGGTCTCGACGGCGTCGACCTCACGGCGGCGAAGGCAGAGCGAAATCGTGAGGGGATCGCCACCATGCGGCTATCGCTCGAGTTTGGCAGCGCAGAACAAGTGGTGAAGGTGCTGGGGCGCCTCGGACAGCACCCGGACGTGTTCGAAGTCCGGCGCATCGGGCGCTGACGAGGCGTGGGCCAGAGGTCGGCCTCCGAGCGTCTGGGCTCGGGATCGCAGCTTGTTGTCGCTTCGAGGGAATAATCGGGAGCGATGCGCGTAAGATAGGCGGTCATGCAACAGCCGCCATCCAATGCGTGGGGTCAGTCCCCTCAGGGCTTCGCTCCGTCACCTGTAGATCCCTCGGTTCCCGCCCCGGGCACCGGCCCCGTGGGGGCGCCGGGCGCACCG
The DNA here is from genome assembly GCA_039027095.1 of Myxococcota bacterium. Taxonomy (GTDB): domain Bacteria; phylum Myxococcota_A; class Polyangia; order Polyangiales; family Polyangiaceae; genus JAPYTK01. The sequence continues at coordinate 58,179 of JBCCLB010000028.1, read as the reverse complement.
GCCGGGTTCAACGCGCCGACCGGCGCCAACCCACCCGCTGCCGGCGCGCCGGCGGCAGGCTACGGAGCGCCCCCTGCAGCACCGGCGGGCGGCTATGGTCTCGCCCCTGGCGTCGGCGCCGCGGGGCCTCCCGGAGGGTTCGGCGCTCCGGCGGGGATGGCGCCCAACCCCTACCAGGCCCCGGGCCCGGGCGGCGGCTACGGCATGGCGCACGCGGGGGCGACGGCGCCGGTCAAACCGACGATGAAACAACTCTTGTTCTCGTTCGAGGGTCGCGCTCTGCGCATGCACTATTGGCTCGGCACGCTCGGAGCGAGTTTCGTCGCCGTCACGATCATCGTGCTGGCGACGTTGGTTTTGGGTCGCGCGGGACAAGAGGCGGTGCCGTTCATCGCGCTCCTCGTGTACATCCCGACCCTCTGGATCACGCTCGCCCTGGCCGTAAAGCGCTGGCACGACCGGGGGAAGTCCGGGTGGTGGGTCTTCATCGCGTTGGTCCCCCTGATCGGAGGCCTGTGGCAACTGGTGGAATGCGGCTTTCTCGAGGGCGACCCGGGCGCGAACGCGTACGGACCCCCGGTGGCCTGACGTCGCGTCCCTCCATCGGCCGCGGTGCGGCTACTTCATGTCGTCGTTGCGGCGTTCAACGGGCTACCCGGGCGGTGAGCTGGCGCACGCGGGGGCTGAGTTCTCGCCGAAGGGCGATGGCGGGTGAGGGCAGCGGGTCGCCAGGGAAGGGCGTGATCCACGGGTCGGGCGCGAAGAGGTTGCGTTCGACCGCGGCGAGATCGACCTCGGGGTCGAAGAGGCGGCGCGCCGGCCGGTAGTTCAACGAGACGAAGTGGTCGGCGTAGATCGAAACCTCGCGTCCCTCCGTACGATAGGCGTCGCGCAGATAGTGGGCGTACTGAATGGCGAACATCGGCCGCGCGCAGGCCTTTCGGTACTGGCGCGGGGTGAGCTGTTCGCGCGGGTCGACCCGCCATCGTTCACCGTTGTTCCGGTCCACGATGCGGTAGGTGAAACGCCCCTGCTTGTCGCGTAGCTTCATGCGCCAGCTGTAGTTGTGACCTTCCTCGTTCCACGCGACGTCTCCCGGATAGAGGTGGTGGCGGAGGGGAAGCAGCAACATCACGGTAAAGAAAGCGCTCAAGCCGTAGACGATTCGAGCGCGCGGCGCGCCCGCGAGCGGGTCCGTAGGTGCGGCGTCTTCTTCGGTGCCCCACGTGTCGATCGCGGAGGAAAACGTCTCCCGGTACCCCGGCACCCGGCGGGGCCAATCCCGGTCGAAGAACATGGTGGTCGCCGCGATCATCAACCACGGGAACACCCCGATGTTGAACAGGAACGCATTGGTGAGATGAAACCCCATCGACAGCAGGACGAACAACGGTCGGGTTCGCCGCCAGAGCATTCCTGGTACCACCAAGAGGTCGAAGAACAGTCCCCCGTACGCGATCAGAAATACGAACCGCTCGTCGATGAGCACGCGTCGCACCCAGGCGTCGCTCGCGGCCTCTGCGCGCCAACGAAGCCAGTGGCGCACGGGTTCGGCCGCCAGCCAGTCGGGATTCATCTTGGCGATGGCGCCGTAGGTGTACACGACGCCGAGCACGCCGATGAGCAGCACCCAGGGCCACTGGTGGACCTCGCGGGTATGAATCTCGGGCCGCCGTCGCACGTCGAGGGACGCGGCCCGATGGGCCGGTAGCGTCGCCATCAGCAGCGAGAGCACACTGATGAGGTACGCGTGGTTGAGGTAGTACTCGGCCGCGACGAGGAAGATGTACGTGTGGAGGAAGAAAAACCCCACGCAGGCGGCGCGGTAGAAGAGGCCGGCGGCGATGGCGAGGCCGGTGACGACCATGCCCACGTACACGGCGTTCATGCCGAAGGCACCCATCCGGGTCACCCACTCGAAGCCGGCAAACTTGAGGAGCAGAGGCGGCGTGACGAAGTGCTCGGCGATCGTTCCCGACCATACGTACCGCCACGCGTCCCACGCGACGAGCAGCCCGAACATCACGCGAAAGGCGACGAGCCAGGCGATGTCGATGCGTGAGAAGAGGAGCCGCTCCCCCTTCGACGTCCAGTCCACCATTCCGAGGCGGTTGTAGCAGACGAGACGGCTTTGGCTCAGACCCGGCGCAGGCTGCCGCCCCGGCGCGGGTCTCCGGCGCCGCGGAGGTTGCCGTCGGCCTGCCGCTCGACGAGGTGCACCCCGCCGAAGAACATGTTCGGTGACGTGAAACGAACCAACTCGGGGGCTTCGAGAGCCATCAGACCGTCTCCGTCATCCGCGCGGTCGAAGACTTCCGCGTTGAGCACACCACCCTCGAAGTGGACCCGGGGGGCGGCCACCGCCTGTTCTGGGCTGAGGCGGCCGTCGATGAGGTAGCGCACGGCCTGGACGATGGCGCTCCGGATCCGGTTGGCGCCCCCACTGCCGAGGACCATCTCGCGGCCGTCGGGGCCACAGATGATCGTCGGCGACATCATCGTGGTGAGGCGCTGTCCGTGGGGGGCGTGGGCAGGACCGCCGGGGACGATGTCCTCTTCCCCCAAAAGGTTGTTCATCATGATCTGAGCGTCGCCCACGAAGTGGCCGTTTCCTTCGCCGTAACTGAAGGTGATGCCGCAGGCGTTACCGGCGGCGTCGATGACGCTGATGTGGGTCGTGTTTCCCGGACCGGAGCGTCGGGGAGGCGCGATGGCCGCGGGACGTAACGCGTCTTCCCCACGACGCGCTGCGAAACGCTGGCGCCACGGGTCGAAGTTCGCGAGCGCTGCCATCCCCGCGGGCCGGGCTTCGTCCGCGACGGCCATGGCATCGCAAAGGGCGCGGGTATGGGCCTCGGCCGTCTCGTCCGCCGCGACGGACGTGTCTTCGGCGAGAAGGCGAAGCATGATGGCGACCATGGCGCCGCCGAGCGCGGGCATCGTGTAGACGTCGTGACCGTGGTAGCGCAGGTGCAACGCGTCCTTGAAATACACCTCGTAGTCCGCGAGGTCCTCCGGGGTCAGCAGACCGCCGGCGCGGGGACCGAACTGCGCCAACATCGCGGCGCCGAGGACGTCGGCGTAGTGGGTTCGCCAGCCGCTCCTCGCCATGGCTTCGAGGTGGTCGGCGAGTTGGGGCAGCGCCAGGTGATCCCCCCGGGTCAAGAGCCGCCCGTCCCGCTGAAACAGCGCCCGTCCCGGCGGCTGGTCGGTCAGGATCGGCCCGAGGAGGGCGAGGGCAAATCCCTGATAGTCGCCCATCGTCGCGCCCGCGCGCAGCACGTCGCAGGCGGGCGCGACGACATCGGTGAGGTCCATGCTTCCCCACCGTTCGAGGGCGGTGCACAGGCCCGGGATGACCCCCGGCACCGCCGCGGCCCCGGCCCCGATGAAGAAGCGCTGGGTCGTCGGTCCGAAGTCGAGGTCGACGGCCCGATAGTCGAGACGCTCCCCCGGGGGGTGCCGGGGCGCATTGGCGAAGCAATCGCACACCGAGACGCGGCCGGTCTCTGCCTCCCGCACGATGATCATGCCGCCGCCGGCGAGGCTCGTCAGCGAGGGCTCCCCGACCGCGGTTCCGAAGCATGCGGCGACGGCAGCGTCGATCGCGTTGCCTCCGCGCGCGAGGATGGTGGCGGCGATGTCGGCCGTCGAGGCGGAGCCGGCCGCGACCATCCCCCCGCGGGGGTTAGGGCGTACGTCGGGTGCGGTCATCCGGCCGACTTACATCGATTCGCCGGACGCCCGGCCGCTTTTTGCGATGCCGCCGCGAGGCCTGCGTACCGGCCCTCGCAGCCACCCTTACTGATGCGTCGCGTCATGTGGTAAACATGCGAGGGAAGTGCGGCGGGCGATACACGCCCGACACCGAAACGCCATCATCGTCAGCTCCGACCATGCCGCCGCTGAAGTTCTTCGTGCCCAACGGTTTCACCGCGTTGTCGTTGCTTCTCGGGCTCGCCTCGGTGGTGATGTCGTCCCAGGGGCAATTCGAGCTCGCGGCGTGGATGGTGCTGTGGGGGACCCTGCTCGACAAGGCCGACGGAAGTGCGGCGCGGTTTCTCGGGGCGACCAGCGCGTTCGGCATGGAGTTCGACTCGTTCGCGGACTTCGTGGCGTTCGGCGTCGCCCCGGCGGCGCTGGTCTACTTTCGACTCCATGCCACCGGTGATTACGTCGGCTCGGCCCACATCGCGCTGATGTTGGTCTGCGGGCTGTACGTCGTGGCGCTGGCCATGCGGCTTGCGCGGTTCAACATCACCCCGGGAAGTGCCACCCACTTCAGCGGGATCCCGGGCACGCTCGTGGGGGCGGTGGTGGCCTCGGGCTACCTCACGTGGGAAGCGTACGCACTCGACCCAGCCCTGCTCGATTACTCGCCGGCGTACCTATTGATCTTCGCGGCGCTGATGTTGTCGAGCGTGCGGCTCCCGAAGCTTCGGGCCCGGCGCAATCGGTTCCTGAACGCGCTTCAGTTTGGCAACGTTGCGGCCGCCTACGTCTTCGGACCGCTGATGATCTTCCCGCAGTACCTGTTCGGACTCGGCGTCGCGTACCTGTCGGTCGGGATCGCGAGCGGTCTGTTGTCGCCCCCCTCGGCCCCGGAGGCCGAGGACGTGGCGGCAGCGGCCGAGGACGAGGAGCCAGAGCAGCTCGCGACCTGAGCTCCGGCCGGCGGGTTGCGCCGGGCCTACCCGAGGGCGTCGCAGGCGGCGGCGGTCTTTGCGCACGCCTCCATGCATCGTTTGCAGGAGGCGTGTTTCGCGGCGTGTTGGCGACATGCCTCTTCGCACGTACGCGAGGCCGCGGCCGCGACCCGAGCCTGCGCTTTGGTGTGCTTGCTCTTCGCCGCGTGCAGCTTTCGGATCGCTTCAACCGTCGCCAGCATGTCGTCCACCGAAGCCGCGCAGTCGGCCATTTCTCGGTCCCCCTGACCGAGGAGAAGCCGACAGTGAATCGCGCAGGCATCGCCGGCAGCGAGACAGTCGTGCACCGTCCGCGCAAACGTGTCGTCGCCGTCGTGCGCGTGGTCGTGCCCTTCGTGATGGTGGTCGCCCGGACGAGGTGGTTGGGGCGTACCCCCGTCGTCGGCTGCGACGCGGTCGGGGTCGGCCGTCAGCGTGGGGGCGCTCCGTTGTCCCCCCGTGCGGCATCCGACGAAGGCGGCCGCGGCGGCGAGGCCGAACATGGCATCTCTGCGTTCCATACCCACCAACCTAGCCCATCTCGCGACCCGCGGGCGCCAGAGGGTTCTCGTTCACGAAGATGCCGCGCGCTGGGCCTGCCTCGCCCGCAGCGCCTCGATGTCGTCGTCGGGGACCGCCGCGATCAAACGCCGGGTGTAGTCTTGCTCGGGGTCGGCGTAGATCGCTTCGGACGGGCCCGACTCGACGATCCGGCCGGCGCGCATCACCGCCATCGTGTCCGACATGAACTTGACCACCGACAGGTCGTGGCTGATGAAGACGTAGGTCAGGCCGCGTTGGGCCTGGAGATCTTTGAGGAGGTTCAAGACCTGGGCTTGGACCGAGACGTCGAGGGCGCTGACCGACTCGTCGCAGACGATGAACTCGGGTTCGACGGCGAGCGCCCGCGCGATGGAGATCCGTTGCCGCTGACCGCCCGAGAACTCGTGGGGGTAGCGCCGCAGATGGCGCGCCTCCAGACCGACCTCTTCGAGGAGCGCCACCGCCCGCTCCCGGCGTTGGGCGGCGCTCTTGGCGAGCCCGTGCACGATCATCGGCTCCATGAGGGTGGCGCCCACGCTCATGCGCGGGTTGAGGGATGCGTAGGGATCCTGAAAGACGATCTGCAGCCGACGCCGGAGCGCCCTTAGCGCGCGGCCCTTCGCCGCGGTCAGGTCGATCCCGTCGAAGGTCACCCGCCCCCGGATCGCGACGCCGTCGCGGGTGTCGATCAAGCGCAACAGAGCCCGACCGGTGGTCGTCTTGCCACATCCCGATTCGCCGACGAGACCGAGCGTCTGTCCCCGCCTGACCTCGAAGCTCACCCCATCGACGGCACGCACGTAGCCCAGGGTGCGCGACCAAAACCCGCGACGGATCGGAAAGTGGACCGACAGCCCATCGACCTTCAGCAGCGGAGGACCATGGTCGGGAGGCGGAGGCGACGACGTCGGCGCGGCGACCACCCCTTCGGTAGCTTCGGCCGGGGGCGGCGGCTTTTCGACCACCTCGAGCCGACCTTCGTCGTCGACCGACCAATCCATGAAGGTGGCCGTGGTGGGGAGCCGTCGCGCCGTCGTGTCGAGACGGGGGCGACACGCGAGCAGCGCTCGGGTGTACGGGTGCTGTGGCCGCTCGAAAATGTCGAGGGTGCGGCCGTATTCGACGAGGTGGCCCTTGAACATCACCGCCACTTCGTCCGCGAGCTCGGCGATGACCCCGAGGTCATGGGTGATGAAGAGGATCGACATGTCTCGCGCGTCGCGCAGCCGTCGCAGCAGGTCGAGGATCTGCTTCTGGATGGTGACGTCGAGCGCGGTCGTCGGTTCGTCCGCGATGAGCAACTTCGGATGGCACGCCAAGGCCATGGCGATCATGACGCGCTGCTTTTGCCCTCCGGACATCTCGTGCGGGTAGCTGTCGATGCGCGACTCGGGGTCGGGCAGGTCGACCTCGCGGAAGAGCGCCACCGTGCGGCGTCGCGCTTCGGCCGACGACACGCGCTCGTGCGTGGTGATGGCCTCCATCACCTGGGCCCCGACGGTGTGCATCGGGTTGAGGGAGGTCATGGGCTCCTGAAAGATCATGGCCGCGTCGCCCCCCCGCAGCTTTCGCAATGCGGAGGGACCCAGCGCCAAGACGTCGCGGTCGAGCAACGCGATCCCTCCGCGACCGATCCGCGCCGTCTCGGGGGGCAGAAGCCGGAGGATCGACATCGCGGTGACCGACTTTCCGGATCCGGATTCGCCGACGACGCCCAGCGTACGGCCGGGGCGGATGTCGAGGGAGATCCCCTCCACCGCCCGCACGACCCCGTCCTCGGTGTGAAAGGCGACTGCGAGATCGCGGATGCGGAGCACGGAGCCGGGATCGGGCGTCGCGCCGCCGTCACGCGCGCCTTCCGCGGACATTCAGGCGTTGACCTTGCCCTTGCGGACCGACCAGATGAAGCCGTCGTACCAGAAGTGCATCAACGAAACGGTGATGGTGAGGGCGAAGAAAATCTCGGTGTCACCCGTCACGAACACTTCGACCAGGAACCCGTAGCCGAGCCCGAGCAGGAGGAAGATCGCCAGGGTGATCCACTTGCCCGCCGGCCGGTGGTCGACGCGAAACAATCGGCTCATGTTTCGTTGTTCCGACATCCATACGATCCCGAAGTACTGCACCGCGTGGAACGTGTTCATGATGAGAAAGGCCTCGCCCCAGCTGTTGAACCCCCACGTATAGAGGGAGACGGCGCCGGTCGACGCATAGAGCCAAACCTTCTGCAGCGACACGTGGGCGCCCCGCCGATAGGCGCGCACGTTGGCAGCGACGTAGCCGGCAAAAAAGAGCGCGCCCACCCCCAAAACCGTACGGGCGATGACCCCGTGGTGGGTCGCCATCGCGGGGGGGATACTGGAGAACAGGAAGACCCCGATGTCGTGGTACTCGTAAATGTCCTCGAAGTGGTCGAGCATCACCGCGCCGGCGACGATGGGGCCCGCGTACAGCAATTGATTGGCGACGAAGTCCAAGCGTCGTCCACGCTGCGGGTCGTTGCCCGCCTTCGCGTCGTAGATGCGGCCGAACCCGAACGTCTGTGCGCCCGAGTGATACACGTCCCAGAAGGTCGCCAGCACCGAGGCGGTCACCGCGAACAGCGGCCACAGGAGGCATCCGATGAGGACGAACGCGGGGACGACGGTGAAGCGGTAGGGGTGGGTCCTCAGCACCGATCCGTTGCCGTGGCTCCGGAAAAAAACGATGACGAGGTGGGCTTGGATCAAGACGCCGAGGAGCAGCCCCGACCAGGTGAACTGCTCGCCCGACAGCGTGACCAGGCCATCGTCGGCGTCGGTGTGCGCGAGCACGATCCCGAGGAGGAGGGCGAGCACCGGCGGCGCCAGAAACAGCGCCCAGTCGTAGACCGGTCCCTTGATGTACGCCGAGCGAATGCGACTCGGGGCGCGGGAGGTGGTGGTGGTGGTGGCGCCTACAAGGGGCGGCCCTGCTACCGGGGGCCCTGCTGCCGGGGAGACAGAGGCAGTGGGCGCGGCGGTGGTCGGCACGGCGGACGCGACGTTCATGGGGCTTGCGGCCACCGCGGGACGTTAGCAACCACGGTCCGCTCCCGGCAAGATGACCCCTGAGATCGGGACTTCCCCTCCGGTCGCGCCTACCGGGTCGGAGCGGGCGCCCCGGCCGCCGCCACGAGGTTTGCGTAGCGCGGCGGGTGGGGCCGTCGATGGGCCAGGTCGGCCTCGGCGAGCGCCTGCGCGCAGGGTGTCGTCACCACGCGTTCTCCGTCGAGCCCGACGACGACCGCGGTTCGGGGTCGCGACACGATGTGGTCGACGGCCCCCGCGGCCAAGCGCACGGCCGCGAGTCGGTCGCGCGGAGACGGGCGCCCCCCCTGCTGCAAGTGGCCCAGCACACAGAGCCTCGTGTCGAAGCGACCCTGGGCTTCGGAGCCGTAGATCCGCCGCAACACCGCGGCGTCGTACGCGTCGCTCGCGCCGTCGGCGACGAGCACGAGACCGACCTCGCGGCCGGCCGCGAACGAGGTCACCAGCGCCCTCACGTCCGTGTCGAGACGGGGCAGATCGATGCCGCGCTCGTGGGTGTAGACCGCTTCGGCCCCGGTCGCGATCCCGCCGACCTCGGCCAGGTAGCCGCAGGCCCGGCCCATCACCTCCACCACGAAGACACGCCGCCGGGAACCGATCGCCGATTGCTTCAGCCGGTCCACCGCTTCGCAGATGGCGTTTTCGGCGGTGTCGCAACCAACGCTCCGGTCGGTGGCGGGAACGTTGTTCGATATGGTGGCGGGGACCACGGCGGCCGAGATCCCCATGGCCTCGAGCTCGGCTGCCGTGCGTAGCGCCTCGAAGCCGCCGATGAGCACGACGGCGGTGATGTCGTGGCGATCCAGGGCGCCGTCGAGCGCGACGACGTCGGCGGGGACGTCGGGCCACCATCGGTCGGTGCCGAGCACGGCACTACCCCACGAAGCGATGTCTTCCGTGGCAAGCCAGTCGAGCGGGGCGACCTGGTCGCGGATCAACCCGGGCAGCCCCTCACGGGCCCCCCACGGTGCGAATCCGCGCGCCGCGGCGAGACGGGCGACGGCGCGCACGGTGGCATTCATTCCCGGCGCGGGGGCACCGACGTGGACCACCGCCACGCGCGGCTGCGTGCCGACGGTGAGGTCGCGCGTGGCGGTGAGCTGCCGATGAATCTCGGTCAGCTCGGCGAACGCGAGGCCGCGGGCGGCATGCACCTCGTCGATACGGCCCGACGCCAAGGCTGCGGTCACGGCGTGGGTTGCCGCGACCGCGGGGGCGAGCCGCGTCGCGCGCACCTCCGGACCGTGGGTCGTCATCAAGAGCGGCGGGTCACCCGGCGCCATGGCCCGGAGCCGGAGAATGCCCTGGGTGCCCAGCACCGTGCCCATGACGCGGTCGTAGGCGGAGGGTACGCCCCCGCGCTGCACGTGACCCAACGTGGTGATGCGGGCTCCGAACTCCGAGTGCGCCTCGATCTCCGCCTGCACCATCTCGGCGGTGATGGGCCGGCCGTCGGGATCGCGGGCCCCCTCCGCGAGCACGACCAGACACGTTCGTTTGCCCCGGGTGCGGGCGGCCGCCATCGCGGCCACCATCTCCTCGCGCCATCGCGGCGACGGGGCCTCGGGGAGGAGCACGTGGTCGGCGCCCCCGCACACCGCCGCCATGAGCGCCAGGTACCCGCAGCGCCGACCCATCACCTCCAAGACGTTGGAACGTCGATGGGAGCGGGCGGTCGCGGTCAGGGCGTCGATGGCGTCGACGATGCGATGCAGCGCCGAGTCGCACCCGATGGTGGTGTCGGTCCCGACCATGTCGTTGTCGATCGAACCCACGAGGCCGACCGCGCGCAGGGTCGGATGGGCTTCGGCGCTCACCTCGTCGCATCGTCCCGCGGCGACCAGCGCGCGGACGTGCGCGGGCCACTCTCGCTGGAGCAGGGCGAGTCCGGTCAGCGAGCCGTCGCCCCCGACCACCAGGAGCCGGCTCACACGGGCGCGCACGAGGTGGTGAACCACCGTGCGCCGTCCTTCCTCGCTACGAAACGCCTCGGCCCGGGCGGTGCCCAGAATCGTTCCCCCGCGTTGCACCACATTGGACACCTCGGCCGCCGTGATGGGCGCGATGTGATCACCGCCGGCCACCAGGCCGGCGTACCCCTCGCGCACCGCATAGGGAACCAGACCCACGGCGAGGGCCGCCCGGACGGCGCCCCGGACGGCGGCGTTCATGCCGGGCGCGTCGCCACCACTGGTGAGAATCCCGATGCGCGTCGCCGTCGCCACGAAGCGACACCGTACGCGGGTCGCCACCCCGCCACCAACCCTCGCCGCCGACGTCGGTGTAGCTTCCCGCCATGGAATTCCTGCACCCCGAGCACGACGAAGCGCGCGAGTTGTCGTTGGAGGACGTCTTCATCTGCCCCGGCTACTTCGACGGTCGCTCGCGCACCGAGGTCGACCTGACGCCCGACGACTTCGCCGGCGGAGCGCATCCGCTCGTCTCGGCCAACATGAACGCCGTGACGGGGAAGCGGATGGCCGAGACCATGGCGCGGTACGGGGGACTGGGCGTGCTCCCGCAGGACATGGCCGCCGACACCGTGGCGCGGATCGTTCAGCACGTCCGTCAGGCCAACCCGCGCTTCGATACGCCCCTCGCGGTCGCGCCGGAGGCCACCCTCCGCGACGTGGCGGGGATCATTCTCAAGCGCGCTCACGACATGGTGGTGGTGGTCGACGACGATGCCCGTCCGGTTGGGATCGTGACGTCGGCCGACCTGCGCGACCGGGACCAGTACACGCCCGTGCATCGCCTCATGCGACGCCAGATGGTCACGTTGCGGGCGGAAGTCGACCACCGCGACGCCTTCGAGACGATGGAGGCGGAGCGGGTCAAGGCGGCTCCTGTCGTCGACGGAGCCGGGTGCCTGGTCGGACTTCTCACCAAGAGCGATGCGGTACGGCTCGAGCTGCTCGAGCCCGCCCTCAATGCCGACGGTCGTCTCATGGTGGCCGCGGCCGTCGGGATCTCGGGATCGGCCGCCGCCGACGCTCATGACCTCGTGGCGAACGGGGTGGGGGCGATCGTGATCGACACCGCGCACGGTCATCAACGCCGGATGATCGAGGCCATCCGTGCGGTTCGCGCGGCCATTGGCGACGCGGTTCCTCTGGTCGCGGGCAACGTCTGCACCGTGGCGGGCACGGAGGCGCTGATCGAGGCCGGCGCCGACGTGGTCAAGGTGAACGTAGGACCGGGCGCGATGTGCACCACGCGCATGCAGACAGGAGCCGGTCGCCCGAGCTTCAGCTCGGTTTTGCATTGCGCGCGGGCGGCTCGAGCCCGGGGCAAACACGTATGGGCCGACGGAGGGGTGCGTCATCCCCGCGACGTCGCGCTCTACCTCGCTGCGGGCGCCTCGCGGGTCATGGTGGGGACGATGCTCGCCGGCACCTACGAGAGCCCGGGCGACATCAAGGAGGATCCCGAAGGCTTTCTCTACAAGGAGAACTACGGCATGGCGAGTGCGCGCGCGGTCGCCGACCGCAGCGAAGGGGAGGCGTCGTTCGACCGGGCGAAGAAAGCCTTCTTCCGGGAGGGGATCTCCTCTTCGCGTATTTACCTCCGCGAAGGCCTCGAGAGCGTCGGGGCCATTCTCACCGACATCATCAGTGGCCTCTCGAGCAGCGCCACCTACGTCGGCGCCCTCGACCTCGCGTCCTTTCGGGAGCGGGTGGTCGTTGGCACCCAGACGCCGGGGGGCTTCGCCGAGGGCCGCCCGCACGGTCGGGTCCGTCGTTGACGATGGTGGCCCCACATGTGACGAGGCGGGATGAAGGCGCGTCCCTACGGAACCTGGTCCTCCCCCGTCGCGGCATCGCAGGTCGCGCGCGCGGCGGTTCGTCTTCTCGACACCGCCGGCGCGGCTGAGCACCAGAGCGCATTGTGGTTGGAGGCCCGCCCGAGCGAAGGGGGCCGGGGGGTGATCGTGCGCCGCGACGCCACCGGGGTGACCCGCGACGTCACCCCGGCGGGGTTCGATGTGAGGTCCCGCGTGCACGAGTACGGAGGCGGGGCCTTCATCGTTCACGACGACGACGTCTACTTCTCTCACGACGGTGATGGTCGCGTGTACCGACAACCGCTCGACGGCGGCGCCCCCGTCGCCCTCACCCCCGCGCCCCCGAGCCCCCGCGCCCTTCGCTACGCCGACTTCGCCGTCGACGCCCGGCGGGGTCGGCTGCTCGCCGTGGCCGAAGACCACACGGAAGGCGGGCGAGAACCCGTCAATCGAATCGTCGCCATCGCCCTCGACGGCGGCGCAGACCCGCAGGTCCTCGTCTCGGGGGCCGATTTCTACGCGGCGCCGCGCGCAAGCCCGGACGGGGACCGACTCTGCTTCATCGCCTGGGATCATCCGGAGCTTCCGTTTTTGGCCACGCGACTCTACGAAGCCGCGCTCGACGCAGGCGGCGGCGTCTCCGACACGATTCTCGTCGCGGGCGCGGAAGCCGCCTCCTCCGACCGCGACGCCCGCGCGGTGGTCGCCCAGCCGTCCTACGCCCCCGACGGCACCCTCACGTACCTCAGTGACCGCAGCGGTTACGCGAACCTGCATCAATGGCGCGACGGCCGTGACGTCGCACTCGCCCCGGTCGCCGCCGACCTCGCCCACCCCGCCTGGACCTTTGGCCACCGGGACTACCTCTTTCTCGATGCCCGTCGGCTCCTCGTGGTGCGGGCCGAACAGGGTCAATGGGGGCTTTGGCGGCTGGAGCTCCAACCCGACGACGATGGCGGCCGTCCCGACGCCGCGCGGTACGCGCGGGTGGACGTGCCCTACACCGCGGTCGCGCACCTGGCCCGCTCGGGCGAACACGGCGTCATCGCGGTCGCCGGCGGTCCGCAACGCGCCGCCGAGGTCGTGCGTCTCGACCTCGGCGATGGATCGGTCGAGACGTTGCGGTCGAGCACGGGCGCCGCCGAGGGCGCGGGTGACGCCGCGCCCCCAGGGACCGGCCCGCACGACGCCTCGGTATCCGTCCCCGAGCCCCTTTCGTTCCCCACCACCGATGGGGCGACCGCGCATGCGTTTTTCTACCCGCCCCGCAGCGCGACCTTCACCGGACCCGACGGAGCGTTGCCGCCGCTGATCGTCAAAGTGCACGGAGGACCCACCGGCGCGTGCGCGGCGGTGCTCGACCCCCGCATTCAATTTTGGACCAGCCGCGGGTTCGCGGTCGTCGACGTGAACTACCGCGGGAGTACCGGCTTTGGCCGGGCGTACCGCGACGCGCTCGAGCACCGGTGGGGCATCGTCGACGTCGACGATTGCGTGGCCGCGGCGCGCCACCTCGTGGAGGCGGGCCGGGTCGATGGCGACCAACTCTTGATCACCGGAGGCAGCGCGGGAGGGTACACGACGCTCGCCGCGCTGGCCTTTCGCGACGCCTTCCGGGCGGGCGCGAGCCACTACGGCGTCAGCGACCTCGAAGCGCTCATGGCCGACACCCACAAGTTCGAGTCCCACTACGACGTTTACTTGCTCGGTCCCGACGAAAGTGGGCGCGCGAGCCGCGACGTGATGCGGGCGCGCTCGCCCCTGCACGCCGCCGGCGACATCAGCTGTCCTGTCATCTTCATCCAGGGGCTCGAAGACCGGGTGGTGCCGCCCAATCAGGCCGAGATGATGGTGGCCGCATTGCGCGATAATGGCGTTCCGGTGGCGTACGTCGCATTCGAGGGGGAGCAACACGGGTTTCGGAAGGCCGAGAACATCGCCCGGGCCCTCGAAGCCGAGCTTTATTTCTATCGATCGATCCTCGGCTTGACCCATCCCGAAGACGACGAGGTCGCATCCGTCCTCATCGAAGGAATCGACTCCGACTGATCCGCCGGAGGGAGCTTCCGCCCGAGGCGCGGGGAACCTTGGCGCCGGGTGCGTGTCCGAAGGGACCTATGCGGTCGATGTTGTCTTCGGGTTGTGTGTTTCTCGCCGTGTCCGCCCTCGCCGGATGCGCCTCGTCACCCGCGACGGGAGGCGCGGTGGTGCCGCTGAAACGGGTGCGGCTCTACGAAACGGGCGTCGGTTACTTCGAGCGGAGCGGGGCCATCCCTGGCGATACCGCCGCGTCGCTCCCGGTGCCTGCGGGTCACGTCGACGATGCGCTGAAGTCGCTCGTGGTGCTCGGGGGGGACCAAGGGGTGGGTCGCGTCGTTTTCGACAGTCGGCAGCGGCCCGCGATCGCGCGCGCCCGGGCGGGACTCCCCGCCGATCCCGACGCCGACATCGGTTTCGATGTCTTGCTCGAGAGCCTCGTCGGAGAGCGGGTCACGCTGCGCACGGGCGCTCGGAGCGTGACCGGTCGGCTCGTCGGCCGGGTCACCGAAGCACTCCTCACCGAGGACCGACCGAACCCCGCGCCGCGTCCGCACGACGACGACGAACCGGACGACGACGACGAGGGGGTCACCGCGTCGGAGGTCCGCAACCTCGCTGTCGTCCGCACCGAGGGCGGGGGGTTCACGCGGCTCGAAGTTGCGCGGCTCACCGCGGTCCTCCCGCTCGACCAGGTGGTGCGCGATCGCTTCGACCAGGCGTTGAGGGCCGAGGCCGCTCGTTCGGGTGCGTCGGCGCGACGGCTCGATGTGTTCTCGAAGGGCGGGGCCGACGTCACCCTCGGTTATCTCGCCGAGACGCCGGTGTGGCGAACGTCGTACCGCCTCGTGTTCGGGGACGACGGGAAGCCCCAGCTGTCGGCCTGGGCGCTGGTCCACAACGACACCGAGGAACCCTGGCGCGGGGTGCAGGTCGAGCTCGCCAATGGTCGTCCGGACTCGTTTCTCTTTCCGCTCGCGGCTCCGCGGTACGAGCGCCGGCCGCTGGCCACACCTCCGCGCGAGCTCTCGAGTGTGCCTCAGCTCTTGGGCACCACCCCCGACGGCATGTGGGGCGACTTTACGGCCGGCGACGAATACGGTTCCGGGGGACTCGGGCTCTCCGGGTACGGTTCGGGACATGGAGGGGGATTCGCCCGCGGGCGGGCGGGCCGGCATCGGCGCGGGCAAGCGGGCGCGACGAGCAGCGATCTGTTGCGCCTCGGCGACTTGGCGCGCGTCGACGAGGCGAAGGGTCGCGAGGCGCCGACCGTGTTCGTCTACCGAGGTTCCACCTTGCTCGACCTCGCACCGCAGCGGTCGGCGCTCGTACCTTTTCTCCAGCGCCCCGTGGAGGCTGACATCATCAGTTGGTTCGATGGCTTTTCGAGGGTCACGGGCCGCTTTGCCGTGCGCTTCGTCAACTCGGGCGACACGACGTTGCCGCCGGGTCCGGTCAGCGTTTTCGCCGACGGAGGATTCGCGGGAGAGACGATGCTGGACCGCCTCGCGCCCGGAGAACGACGCCATGCCCCCATCGCCGAGGACCTCGACATTCGCCTGGAAAGGACGAGCGACCGTTCTTCTCGCGAGCCAAAACGGCTGGTGTTTCGCCAAGGACGGTTCGAAGAGCATTACCTCCAGCGGCGAGCCATCACGTTCACCCTCTCCAATCGCTCTGGACGGGCGCGCGAAGTGCTCATTCAGCTCGACGCAGGGCGTAACGCCAAAGTCGAAGGGGCACCCCGGATCACGTTCGATCGCGAGCGCAACCGTCCCCTCGCGGGCTTCGACCTCCCGGCGGGAGCGAGAGACGTCGGGCACTCGCTCGTCGTCGTCGAGGGGTTGCACGAGGTCGCGTCGCCCGACGCGCTCGACGTCGCGCGGCTCGAAACGCTCGCGCAGACCATGACGCTGTCCGACCGCAACCGGAAGGTCGCCGCCGCCGTGGCGGCTGAGCGGCGCCGCGTCCAAACCGCAGACGAGGCGCTGGAGAAGAAGAAGGCCGAAATCACCCAGGTGGAGGCCGACATCGCACGGCTTCGGGGTCATCTCGAGGCGGTGAAGGGCGAGACGCCGGCGACCGAAAACCCAGTGCTCATGCGCTTGCTGGCCACCGAAGACCGCCTCACCGCATTGCGGGCGGAGCGCGATGAGCTGGCCGCGTCGCTCACGGCGGCCAAGCGCGACGTGGAAGCCGCCCTCGCCCCGTTGCGGCCTGCAACCGAGACCTGATCGCGCGGCTCAGCGGTCGTTGTCGTAGATGCGCTTGCGTTTGGGGCGCGGCGGCACTGGGGGGCCGCCGCCCTTCTTGGGTCCTGCGCGTCGTTTGGCGAAGCCCGGCTTCCCTTTGCGGGGGCCCTTCTTGCCCTTGCCTCCGCCGGGACCGCCGCTGCCGCCGCCGGGGCGGGCCTTCCGAAAGGGTCGCGAGGGGCGGTCGGGAGGGGGACGACGGTCGGAGCGGGCGGGGGAGATGGGCACGTCGATCCCCCGCACCGACGCCCGCGGGAGGACGTCGAGCACGTGTTCGGCCACCGCCCGGGGCAGCGCGACGAAACTCTCGAACGGCTGGATGTCGATCCGCCCGATGGAGCGGCCCTCGATGCCGGCTTCGTTGGCGAGCAGGCCCACGAGGTCGCCCGGGCGGACGCCTTTGCGAAAGCCCACGGGAAAGCGCAACTCGACCTCGTTGACGTCGATGTCACGCGGCCGCCGCGGGCCGCCGTCGTCGCGACGGGGACGGTCTCCCGGTTTGACGCGCGGAGGCCGACGGGCCCAGGCGGGAGGCCCTTCGTCGTGGGGGCGGCGCAGCGAGATCCCGCGCTCCTCCGCCAGCGCATGAAGCGCGGCCGCGGCCACGTCTTCGGCGCTGAGTTCGGTGTCGGCCAGGGCCGTTTGGAGGTGCGCGCGTGCTACGTCGCGTTCGTCCTCGGTGGCGGCGAGCACCGACTCCACCAGGGCGGCTTGTTCGATGCCCGCGATCTCGAGGTCGGTGGGGGCGGGAAGCTCTTCGATCGTTTGGCGCAATCGACGCTCGAGCTCGCGGATCCGCCGTCGCTCGCGGGGGGTGATGAGGGAGATGGCCATGCCGTCGCGGCCGGCCCGGCCGGTGCGACCGATCCGGTGTACGTAGCTCGCCATGTCGTCGGGGAAGTCGTAATTGACGACGTGCTCGATGTGCTCGACGTCGAGCCCCCGGGCCGCGATGTCGGTGGCGATCACGATGCGAAGGCGTTGGGCGCGCATCCCCTTCATCACGCGGTCGCGGGCGGACTGATTGAGGTCGCCGTGAAGGGCGTCGACCTCGAACCCATCGCGGGTGAGGCGCTCCGCGAGGTCGGCGCACGCGGCCCGGGTGCGGGCGAAGACCAGCGTGGTCCCGCGGGCGATCGCGCGCAGCACCCGCACCAGGGCGTCGGGCTTGAAGCGTTGCGGGACCAGCATGTACCGCTGGGCGATGTGATCGACGCTGATGCCGTGGCGCTCGACGGCGACCGCCACCGGGTCGTGGAGGTAGGTGTCGGCCACGGCCCGGATCCGGGGGGGCATCGTGGCGGAAAAGAGCACCACTTGGCGTCCTTCCGGCGTGGCCGCGATCAGCTTCTCGACGTCGTCGATGAAGCCCATCCGGAGCATTTCGTCGGCCTCGTCGAGGACGAGCACCTCGACGCGCGACAAGTCGAGGGCGCCGCGGTCGAACATGTCGATCACGCGGCCCGGGGTGCCCACGATGACGCTCGGTCCGGCCGCGAGGGCCTTGAGCTGGGGCGGGTAGGCGGCGCCCCCGTAGATGGTGGCGATGCGTACCGAGGGCAGCTTGCGGCTGAAGGTACGCAGGGCGGCGGCGACTTGCACCGCGAGCTCTCGGGTCGGAGCGAGGACGAGGGCACGGTTCGGGCCCCCTTCCTTCAGGCGCTCGAGCAGGGCGAGGCCGAAGGCGGCCGTCTTGCCGGAACCCGTGCGGGCCTGGCCGACGACGTGGCGCCCCGCGAGCAGGGGAGGGATGGTGCCCGCCTGGACGTCGGTCGGCTGTTCGAAGCCCAGGTCGTCGATGGCCGCGAGGAGACGCGGGTCGAGGGCCAGCGCCGCGAACCCCGAGGTCGCGCCCTCGTCGGGGGACGTCGGGGCGGCGTCGGCCTCGGGGGGAGGCGGAGCGGGAGGGGCCGGGGACGACATGGCAGCCGGGACCTATCACACCCGCTCCACGCACGTGCGGGTTTCGGGCCTCGGACCCGGGCGTTCGGGCTTGCGGCGCCCGGGCCGCGGCGTCAGACCGTGGCCGTGAGCAACGCGGGTAAGGGCGGCGGCGGATTCGCCGACATGTTCGCCGAGATGGAGAGCGGTCGCCGCGCGGTCGGTCGCAAGCCTCGGGTCGGTCAAGAAGTCACAGGGGCGGTCATCGCGCTCACCTCGGACGCGGTATTCGTCGACCTCGGAGGGGCGGCCGAGGGGCTCATCGACCGGGCCGAGTTGCTCGACGAATCCGGAGCCCTCACGGTCGCCGTGGGCGATACGGTCAGCGCCCGGGTGCACCGCATCGACGACGGGGTCGCCGTCCTCCGCACGCGGATCCGCAAGGAAGACGCCGGCATCGACGCGATGAAAGACGCGCTCGAGCAGGGGCTGCCCGTCGAAGGCAAAGTGACCGGGGTCAACAAGGGCGGGCTCGAGATCGAGCTCGGCGGGGGCGTCCGCGCCTTCTGTCCCAAGTCGCAGATCGCCATTCAGCGGGTCGACGACCTGCAGCCCTACGTCGGCCAGAGCTTCTCGGTCTTGGTCACCAAGGTCGAGGGCGGTCCGCGGCCCGACGTGGTGGTGTCCCGGCGGAGCCTGTTGGAGCGCGAGCGCAAGGTGGCGGCGGAGGCACTGCGCAAGACGCTCAAGGTGGGGACGGTCGCCCGCGGAACGGTAACCAGCCTCAAAGACTACGGCGCCTTCGTCGACCTCGGCGGGGTCGAGGGGATGCTCCACGTCTCGGAGCTCGCGTTTCAACGGGTGCGGCACCCCCGCGAGATCTTGACCGTCGGCGACGAGCTCGAGGTGAAGGTGATCGACATTCAACCCGCCGCCGACCAGACGCGGGGCGACCGCATCAGCTTGTCGCTCAAGGCGATGGGCGACGACCCGTGGCGACAAATTCCCCTCGCCGCCGGCAAGGTGCTGACCGGCACCGTGACCCGGCTCGAGCCCTTCGGCGCGTTCGTCGAAGTCGCGCCCGGAGTCGAGGGCCTGACCCACATCAGCGAGCTCGGGGGCGACAAGCGGATCGGGCACCCGCGCGAAGTGGTCGCCGTGGGCGATACCTTCGAGGTCGTGGTCAAAGAGGTGGACCTCGAGCGCCGGCGGCTGTCGCTGTCCCGCAAAGGGGCCGAGCGGGCGCGGGAGCAGGCGCAGGTCGCGGCCTACAAGGGTCAGCGCCAGAGCCTCGGCACCTTCGCCGATCTGCTCGCCGGCAAGCTCCAGAAGTGAGCGAGCTCTCGGGATCGACCGGCGGCCGCTTGACGCCCCGGGCCCGGAGCCGTCACGTTCTGTCCGTCGCCGGGGTGCCCATCCAGGGCTGAGATCACACCCGCCGAACCTGACCTGGTTTGCACCAGCGGAGGGAGCGACGCCGCCCGCGCCCGCGCGCCCCGTACCGGTGGCTTCGTCTCTTCGCCCTCACGAAAGACGAAGACATGACCGATACCTTGAAGCTCGGACTCGAGTGGTTTCTGAACCCCGACCACCTGCCCTTTCTCATCGGCCTCGAGAAGGGGTGGTTCGAGGCGGCGGGCGTCGCGCTCGAGCTGGTCGCGCCGACCGAGCACCTCGACGCCTTTGACGCCATCCGCACCGGAGCGCTCGACCTCGCGATCACCGAGCCCATCCACTTGGTGGAAGACGTCGCGAAGGGTCATGAGGTGGTGGGCTTCGCCCGCCTGCTCCACACCAACGGGGGGGTGATGACGCTCGAATCGAGCGGCATCGAACGGCCGCGCGACATGGCGGGAAAGCGCATTCAGTACCCAGGGGCCCCGGGACCGGGGGGCCTCGCCATCGTGTCGACGATGATCGAAGCGGACGGCGGAGAACCGGGCACCCTCACCCCCGTCAACCGAGGCTTTCACCATACCGACGCCCTCATCGAGGGGGCGGCGGACGCGGCCACGCTGGCCTTCTACAACTTCGAGATCGTCGAGGCCGGCCACCGGGGCCACCCCGCCCGGCTGTTCGCGCTCAAAGACTGGGGGATCCCCGACTTCTGCCAGTTGATCCTCATCACCACCCGCGAGCGATACGCGGCGAAGCGCGCGGCGCTGCGCCGGCTCATCGAGGTTGTGGGGCGGGGGATGGACTTCATTCACCAGCACCCCGACGAGGCGCGCGCGCTCTACTTCCGCCGCACCGAGACCGACCCCGACGATGTCCTCATGAGCGCCATCTTTCGGGCCACCGTGCCGTGCTTCACCTTCGACCTGACGATGTCCGGCGCCTACTGGCGCGGTCTGTCGTCGTGGGCGGCGCGCCGTGGCCTCATCGAAGCGGCCGTGGCCCCCGAGGCCTGCTGGAACAACGACCTGGTCGTCTCGGCGTGACGAAGGGAGGAACCATGACGGAGTCGTTGGCCGGCCTCGGACCCGCCCTCACCCGGCTGCGCGCGGGGGTGCCGCTGGTGCACAACATCACCAACTACGTGGTGATGAACAACACCGCCAACGCGTTGCTCGCGCTCGGCGCGTCTCCGGCGATGGTGCACGCCCCCGACGAGGTCGAGGACTTCGTACGGCTCTCGAGCGCGCTCGTCGTCAACCTCGGGACGCTGTCGCAGCCTTGGGTCGAGGCGATGAAGCTCGCGGCCGAGGCGGCCCAGGCGGCCGAGGTCCCGTGGGTGCTCGATCCGGTGGGGGTGGGCGCCACGCCGTTTCGGACCCGGGTGGCGGCCGAGCTGCTCGAATGCCGACCGGCCGTCGTTCGGGGCAATGCGAGTGAAATTCTCGCGCTCGTCGGGGCCACGACAGACGGCCCCAAGGGGGTCGACGCGACGGCGGCGGTCGAGGATGCGACCGTGGCGGCCCAAGCGTGGGCGCGCGCGGCAGAAACGGTGGTCGTGATCAGCGGGGCCACCGACGTCATCACCGACGGCACGCGGACGGTGAAACTCGGCGATGGCGACCCCATGATGACCAGGGTCACCGGCATGGGGTGTACCGCCACCGCCCTCGTCGGGGCCTTTCTCGCCATCGAAGCGGACCCGTTTCGGGCGGCGGCGTACGGCATGGCGGTGCTCGGCCTGGCCGGCCGACGGGCGGCGGGGCGGGCGCCGGGGCCGGGGTCGCTGCAGGGGGCGTTGCTCGACGCGCTCTATGCCCTCGACCCGGCGGATCTCCTTCCGAGTGTGGTCGCGTGAGCCGCCGCGTCGTCGCTGCCGCTTCGCTCCGGGTGTACTTCGTGACCGACCCCGACGGGCCCCATTCGGTGGAGGCCACGGTGGCGGCCGCCCTGCGGGGAGGGGCGACGATGGTCCAGATGCGCGACAAGACGGCCTCGGACGAAGATCTCGGCGCGCTCGCCACCCGCTTGGCGCCACTCTGTCGGGCTTACCACGTGCCGCTCGTGGTCAACGATCGTGTGGCGGTGGCGGCCCGGGCGCCGGTCGACGGGGTGCACGTAGGCCAAGCGGACGCCGCGGCGTCGGCGGCGCGCGCTCGGCTCGGGCCGAACGCCATCGTGGGGCTGTCCGCGACGGACGCCCGTGAGGCGGCGGCCATCGATCCCACGGTCGTCGATTACTGCGGTCTGGGGCCCGTATTCTTTACGGCCACGAAGTCCGATGCGACGCCGCCGCTCGGTCTCGACGCCTTTGCGACCGCGCGCGCCGCGTGTCCGGTGCCGGTGGTCGCGATCGGTGGCATCACCGCCGACAATGCACCATCGGTGGTCCGATCCGGCGCCGATGGCGTCGCGGTGGTGACCGAGATCAGCCGGGCCCCGGACCCCGCCGTGGCGGCGACGTCGCTCCGAGCGGCCGTGGCGCAGGCCATCGCCGGCCGGGGATGAGGAGATCTGGGATGCGGAGATTTTCCCTGGATACGGGTCAGATTCCCTAGCCCACCGCCGCGAGGGCGCTGCATCTCGGCGAAATGACCACGTGGGCATCGCCGGCATGTCCGTTGCGGAGGATGCGGGGGGTCTCATCAATCAAGGAGCGTCCCTATGAAGCGATTCCTAACTGTTCTCGTCGGCCTGTCGTCGATCGTCGCCCTCGGCTGCGGCAATGAAGCCGATGGGGCCGGCGCCCGTGCGTCGGCCGAACAAAAGCGCATGCCCGTCGCGCCGCCGAAGCGCGACAGCCTCGAACGACCAAAGGAGCCTGCGGCAAAGCCACCGGGCCTGAAGCCGGCGAAGATGGACGCACCCGCGAAGAAGGCGCGCATGGGGCTTTCGGTCGCAGAGATGACGATCGCCAATGCGGCCGACCCCACCAAGACCGTAACCCTCGATTCGAAGGGTAAGGTCACCGTGGGGGCCCGCACGCTTTCGTTGGCGGATCGCGAGATCCGCGACGAGAAAGGCGACTGGATCGTTCGCCTCGTCGGCGACGGTCGGGTCGAAGCACGCGCGAGCGTCGAGGCGAAATCGGTCGCGGTGGGAAAGGTGTCCGGCAGCGTGCTCGAGACGGAGACGGGCAAGCTCCTTCTCAGCGAGGAAGGCAAACTGCTCCGGGTCGCGGATAAGGGAGAAAAGCCCGAGCCCGTGGCGGGGATCGATGTCGTGGGGGGAGACCAGGCGCCGGAGACGGCGTTGCTCCTCGCCATGCTCGTCGTGATGCCTCCCGAGGGCTTTTCGACCGCCAAGGTCATCGCGACCGACGGTGACGCGCCGTCAGCCGCGGGAGACGGCGACACCAGCGACCGCGCGGGCCGAGCCGATGGCGTGGCAAAGCCCGACGGGGGTGCTGCGACACCGCCTGCCGCAGACGCCGTTGCACCGGCGGGCTCCCCCTCGGCGGCGGTCCCGAAGATGGATGCGCGTCCGGGAAGCACGCCCCCCGCCGAGCGGGACGGGTCTCCTTCGGGCGTCGAATAGCCCTCGCCGTAACGACGGGTCTGGCTTTTTTCGCCGGGCCCTCTCTAGGCTCACGGTATGGACGCCGTGGTCGAGCCGCTGCTCCGCCCGCTCGACCGGGTGCGGACCGCGCTCTACCGTCGCTTCGCCCCTTGGATCGGGCCCTGGATGCGAAACCGCGAGCGAAGGGTCGCGGCGATGGGGATCGCGATGGTGTTCGCGTCGCTGGTGATGGCGGTCGAGATCCCCTTGTGGCTCTTGGCGCTCGGGCCGGTGTTGCTGGGGGTGCCGCACGTCGTCGCCGACCTCCGCTACCTTTGGGTGCAGCCGTCCTTTCACCGTCAGCGGCGGGTGTGGTTGGCGGTGGTTCCCGGTCTCGTCGTGGGGGCCGTGACGGCCCAGCTCTGGTGGGGTCTGCTCGCGGCGGGAGCGGGGCTGTTTGCCCTCCCGGGGACGGCGGCGCGACGGCGCGCGGCAGGGCTTTGCTTATTGCTCCCGGCGCTCTACGCGGCGCATCGGTGGCCGATGTGGTCGAATTGGGCGTTCGCCCACCTCCACAACGTCATCGCGGTGGGCTTGTGGTGGTGGTTGTGGCCCCACGGTCGGGCCGACCGGCGGTGGGTGCTGATCGCCTACGTCGGCGTGAGCGCCCTGGTGGCGCTGGGAGCGCTCGATCCGGTGCTGGCGCGCGCGTTTCACGCGGGACCCGACGGGGGGCCGTCGGTGGCCTTCTACGCGGCCAGCCTCGCGCCGGGTCTCTCCGGACCGGCGGCGTGGCGCGTCGTCGCCCTCTACGCGTTTGGTCAATCGGTGCACTACGCGATCTGGCTTCGTTTGATCCCCGAGCACGCCCGCCGCCGGGTGGCGCCGCGGTCGTTCGTGCAGAGCTACCGGGCGCTGCGGGCCGATCTCGGCGCGCCGCTGTTGGCGGGGGCGACGGTCGCGGCCCTGCTCACGGCAGGGTGGGCGCTTTGGGACCTCGCGGCCGCCCGGGGCGGCTACCTCCGCTTCGCGCTGGTTCACGGCTACCTCGAACTGGCCGCCGCGGCGCTGCTCTTTGCCCGCGGCCAACCGTTGGCGCCGGGCCGGTGACCTCCCGCGGCGGCCCGACACGCGCGTCAGGGCGGGAAGCGGCCCCCCCGGCATCTTAGCCCCCATGCGGCGTAGGGTATCGTGACGGGTCACGACAAATGGGCGATGGGCCGGTCGTGGCCCCGGGCGCTGCGGGCCGGGCCGGTGACCTCTATCTCCGGCCGGTGCCCCCCCTGCGGGCCCGACGGCCCGAAGGCAGACGCGTCGCTCAAAGGCATTCGGTGAAGAAGCCCACCACGACGCATTCCCCAAAATTCCCGCACGCCTCCCGCTCGAGACACTCCTCCGCCGCGGCTTCGCAGTCGGCGCGCGCCCCGGAGTTGAGGTTGTCGAGGCCTCGCTCTGTGTTCTCCACGCACTCTTCCACCGACTCGCCCTGGAGCTGATTGCACTCGTCGCGGCGATCGCAAAAGTCTTGCGCGACAGAGGAACATCCAGCCGCGAGCAGCGCAACGACACACACGGTGATTCTCATGAGCCAACGCTAACACGGTGACCCGAGGGAGAAGCCTCCGCCGCGGCGCTCGCTGAGGCGCGTGGCCGGGCGACTCAGCCCTGATGCTCGTCAGATCGGTCGGTGCCGACTCGGACGGCTCAGTTCGCGGGGCCGATCACCATGGGCGCGTCGTCTGGGATCTCCGAGGCCTTCAGCACGACGAGGAGCGAGAGCCGGGCCCAGGGCGTGACCTGCGGCGCATCGGGTGCGGTCGTGAACGCCGACCGGTTCTCCCGCGGAAACTCCGCCTCCAAACACTGGAGCACCGCCCTCGGCACGATGCCGTCCGCCACGAAGCTCACGCCACGGTCGTCGACGGCGATCTGCACCATGGCGCTCGCGAGCTCGGGTTCGTCGCGGGCCTCCTCGCGGGCGATGAAGGACGACCAGCACCGGGTTCTTCTCACGGCCCGGGCGGCCTCCTCCGCGAACGTGGGGTCGTCGGCCTCTGGGCTCGACACCGCCAGGATCTTCACCTCGTGTCGCGGGGCGGGGGAGACGATGCGCTCTGGCTCGGGCGCCACGCGCATCGAGAGACGCTCCAGCATCGGTCGTCCGTCGGTTTGGCGCACCACCGCCAAAAACGGGTGCCCGTCGATTTCGATCTCGGCGTCGACCCGGGACCGGGTCGTGTCGCCGTCGACCCCCGTGACCGTGCGGGGGCGCGCACACAGCTCGGGGACTTGGTCGCCATCGCCCCACGACGGGTCGACGGGGACGAGCGCGGAGGCTTTGGCCCAGGTGTAGGTCCCGGCCTCGTTGACCATCGGTTCGTGGCCCACGAGGGGCCGGCGGGTGAACCGATCGAGCCAGCCTCGGTCGCCGGCCCGGAAGCGGGTGCAGACCTCGTCGAGGTAGGCGCCGAAGGCGCCGGCGGTGAGGGGCAACGCATCCTCCGACCACGAGGCGGCTGGCGGCGGTGCTTCGGGCCGAGCCGTGGCGGAGGCCGCAGGCGGGCGGGGCGAGAGCGTCACGACCGGGGGCGCGGTCACGCCCGGAGGTGGGGGCCCGCCGCAACCGGACAACAGAGCGATGACGACCCCCCCCGAGGTGCGTGCGAACAGGGTGAGACGACGGTGGGGGCGCGACATGGTGCACCCCATGGTGCCCGGCTTTTTCGTTTAGCGATAGCGCTCGAAGAGCGCGGTTTGACGGCTGCGGAGGCTCGCGGGGCGACCGCGCACGAACATGCGCACGACGCGGGACGAAAGCTCGAGGGGGTCGCCCGACCACACCACCAGGTTGGCGCGACGCCCCGCCCGGGGGGCCCCGTAGTCGTCGTCGACGCCAAACGCCCGGGCGGGTCCCTCGACGATGGCGGCGACGCCGGCCGGCTGGGGAAGTCCGGCGCGGACCGCGTTGCCCGCCGTTTGGCGGAGCTTGCGGGCGTCGTGGCTGCTGCCGGTCGACAGCGCGATCCGGACCCCCGCCGCATGCAGCCGCGCCGCGTTGTCTTCGCGGGCGCCAAGGGCGGCGAACGAACGCGGTCCGTGGTCGAGCGGGTAGACGACGACGGGTACCTCGGCCTTCGCGATCGCGTCGGCCACCTTCCAGCCCTCGGCGGCAGAGGCGAGGACGAGCCGCAATCCCTCCGCTTTCGCCACCCGAAGGGCGGTGAGGAGGTCGCTCGCGCGGTCGACGTGGATCACCACCGGCACCTCGCCCCTCAGGGCGCGCGCGGTGGCACGAAGATCGAGCCGACTCTTGTGGGGCAGCGTCCGCAATTGGCGCCGGTCGTAGCCGGCGGGGTTCTTCAGGTACGCCCGGGTGTCGTCGATGAGCTCGCGCAGCCGCAGCCACGCGTTCGCCCGGCGGCCCCGGTAGCTGCCGTAGGCACCATCGTCGATGCCGACGTGGAGCGCGAGGACCTCGCGCCCGAGGGTATCGTCGGGGGCGGTGCCGAGGAGATCGACCCACGCCGACTGACCCGTGACGAGGCCCGCCCCGCCGGGGATGACGCCGGCCGACGTGAGTCCTTGTTGGCGGGCGATGGCGACGAGCGACGACGCTGGGTTGTAGCCGTCGGCGGCGCGAAACGCGGCCACGATGGGATCTTCTTCGTCGAGGGCCGCGCGGTCCGACGTGGACTTCTCGAGGCTCACCTCGATGATCCCGATCTGGGTCAACGGATCGCACAGCCCGCCGGTGATCGTCTGCCCGGTGACGTCGACCGTGCGGGGGGGCGTGGCACCGGGGCTGGCCGCGGGCCGCGAGGCGGCGGGACCGGCAAACACGATGCGACCGGCGTCGTCGGTGACCACGACCGCGTCCCGGAGTGCCTTGCCATCTTCGCCGATCAGCGTGCCGCCCACGAGGGCGACGGGCTCCGGCGGCGGCAGTGAAGGCGGTTGGGGCGGGGGAGGGGTGGGTTTGCCCCGCGGTCGGGGCGGACGACGAGGCTGGGCAGAGGCCACCGCGGCCGGTCCGCCGACCCACGAGATGGCGGCGGCGGCGAGGCCCTGACGGCGGGTCAACCCGAGAAAGGAGAGGCGACGATGACGCTCGCTCATGGGGTGCTCATTCTGGGGGCGGATGATGGAGAGGATGGCGGGGGAGACGGGGCGCGATCACCGACCGCGGTGGCGTCGGGTCGAGGCACTTCGGAGGGGTCGGCCTCGAAGTCGCTCCACGGCGCGGAGGGCCGATTGCGGTCGAGCGCGAGATGGCCGTCGACGTAGACCCGCTCGGCCCGCGCGTAGACGCTGAACGGGTCGGCGCGATCCCACACCACGACGTCGGCGTCCTTGCCCACGGTGAGGCTTCCCACGCGGGCGTCGATGCCGAGGGCCCAGGCGGGATTGAGGGTGATCCACTTGGCGGCCTCGGCGTCGCTGATCTCGATGCCTTGGTGGCGGCCGGCCCACATGCCTTTGGCCGCCTCCTGATTGAGCCGCCGGATCCCCTCTTCCGAGTCGCTGTGCACGATGGCGCGCGCCCCGGCGTCGAACACGAGCGCGAGGTTTTCCTGAATGCCGTCGTAGGCCTCCATTTTGAAGCCCCACCAATCGGCCCAGGTCGAGACGCTGATGTCACGCGCGGCGAGGGTGTCGCGGATCTTGTACGCCTCGAGCGCGTGGTGAAACGAGCGGACCCGAAAGCCCATCTCGTCGGCGAGGGCCATCATGCGCGCCATGTCGTCGGCGCGATAACAGTGAATGTGTACCAAGACGTGCCCGGTCATGGCGCCCGCGAGCGTCTCCAGGTCGAGGTTTCGCTTCGGGGGCGGCAGCTCGGCCTCGCTCGGAGGCACCAAGGGCTCGGTGGCCCATGTGCTCGCCCATTTCCGGCATTGCTTGGGGTCGGCCTTACCCTCTCGGCAGTCGGCCTTTTGCTGGGCTCGCTCGTTGCGCTTGGCCTCGAGCGCGGCGCGGGCTTGGGCCGCCGCGGCGCGCCGCTCGCCCTCCTCGGTGGCCCATCGTGCCCACTCGCCCATCAACGTCTTGGCGTCCAAAAACGCTTGCCGTTGCACCTTGAGGTTGCCCATGCGCGACATGGGCATCTTCTTGCGCTCCCCGTAGACGCGCTTCGGATTTTCCCCGCACGCCATCTTCAATCCTGGCGGCGCCCCCCGAAATCGCATGCTCCCCACCTCCGGTCGCCGCCGCAGCTTGAGGGTCACCGCCCGCCCCCCGACGAGATTCCCCGACCCGGGCAAGACCTGAATGGTCGTTACGCCCCCCGCAAGCGCCCGCTCGATCGACGGATCCTGCACCCACACCGCGTCGATGGCGCGTGCGCCCGCGGTGATGGGGTTCGTCATCTCGTTGCCGTCCATGTGCGCCGCCACCCCCGGCGCCGGATACACCCCCATGTGGGAATGGGTGTCGATGAGCCCCGGCGTCACCACCCGCCCCGCTGCGTCGATCACCTCGGCCCCCGCCGGCGGTTCCGGCGCCTCCCCTTCGCCCACCGCCGCGATCTTGCCGTCGCGCAGCAGCACATAGCCCCGCGCCAGGTCCCGCCCGTCCCCCGTGAGCAGCCGCGCCCCCTTGATCAGAACCGGCGAAGGCGATGTGCGCTCCGTTGAAGGCGTCGCCGTCGCCCCGTCGCGGGGCACCCACGGCGGCGCCGGCACCGGTTCACTCGCGGCCAACGCCACCGGCGCCGGAGCCTCCGCCGGCGGCCCCCCCCGACATCCGACCGTTCCCAACAGCGCGCCCACCGCCGCCACGAAAAACCGGCCCCAGGAAGGGGCATCACAACACGACACGGCGGGCACCCTACGCGCCACGGCCGAAGGCACAAACCACGTGCGTGGCGCTTTACAGCCTGAGCCTCCCCCCGTTTCACGGACACCCGAGATCGCGCGACAACGCGGGAGGAGTGTTCGATGTCCCCACCGAAACGGAAGAAAAAGAAGCGCCGCGCCAGGCGGACGTGCACGCTCTTCGCAAGGGAGAACTCGTGAACACGCGGACCGGCACCGTGGTTCTTGGGCCTCGTCGTCATGTCAAACGGCGTAGATGTCGAAGTCGATGCGGCCAGAGATGCCCGCGAGACGCCGGAGTACCGCGTCGCTGATCTCGTAGCCACGGTTCCAGCCGGCGAAGAAGACGGCGACCTTCACGAGGAGTCGATACTTCGCGCGCAGCTCCGCCCACGGCGCTGCGTCCGCTGGCGGGAGGGCTCGCAAGAAATCCTCGGCGACCTCTTCGGGTCCGCTGGGCGCCTTCCCTTCGACCGTGAAGAGCCGAGCCCCCTCGCGCCACGGGGGGCCTGATTTCCGCGGCTCGCCGGCGCGGTGCTGGCTCGTCGGCTCCACGCCTAGCAACTTGGAGACCGCGGATGGTTCAACGTCCGGCCCGTGAATGCCGATGGAGATTTTGGTTTCCTCGACCAGCCCGCCGGTTTGCACGAGGACACTTGGCTCTTCTCAGGACTTGGTGGTTGTCGAACCATCCGCGGTGGCGTTGCAGGCTCGCTGGAGAGCGCGCAGGGCGTCGACGGCGTGGTCGCCCCAGTGGTGGTCGAAGTGGAAGCGCCACTCCCACACCGCGTCTTGCTGCTGTCCCTCGTCGAAGGCTACGAGGCCGCGCTTGAGGTGGTGGTAGATGTCGAGGAAGTCGTCCAACAGCGACCCCGCGACCGGTTCTTCGTCGACGTACGGATCGAAGACCTCCCAGTAAAGGTCATGCGGGCCGAAGCCAGGCCAGTCTGGTGGACTTCCATACCAGAGGACGACCTTGTCGGTCGTCGCCTCGACGAGGGGCAGGTCGGACCCCGCCGTCACGAGCTTCGCCAGGCAGTAGCGGCCCATGCGCAGCCGCTCCGAGACGTCCTTGACCGAGGACGCGGTCTCCACGAAGTCGCAGAAGTCCCTCGCGGCTGCCACGAAGGCGCGGACTTTCGCGTCAGGTCCCGATTCTCTGGTCATCTCAGTCGCTTCCCCTGGAGCCCACGACAGACGCCCGCCCGGGCCGGTGCTCGCCCCATTGACGCGACGCTCATCGCTACGCCCGTCTTCGCTCGCCACACATCGCAGAAGTCTTCACGGGTACCTTCCAGCACTGCCTGCACGAGTTCCCGTAGCTCCTGGAGCTGGTCCTCGCCGATGATAGACCGAGGCCTGCCCGTCGCCTGTTTCGGTTCCACCGGCCCATCGTCCCGCGCTCGTCGCAGCAGCGGCGAAACGCTCGCTTTCCCCCACCCCGAAGCGAGCGGCAACCTCCGCATCGGTGCTCTCCCCCGGGCGAGTTAGGATGCGATGATGCGACGACGAAGATCCGAAAAAAAAGGCTTGGGCGTGGTTGGCCTCCTCTAACCATTGGGAATTCCGCGCTCAACCGTCATGCCCGCCACTGTATCTACGGCCGCTAGCAGCTATCGGCCATGCGGGTAGTACTTCGCCGACTGAAACGAGTATTCACAGCCTTTGTGTCCGTTTAGAGCGTTGAGCCGGTCGACCTCCTGAATTGCCTCTTCCTCGGAGCCTAAGATCTCCTTGATCGTAATCGCATGATCCGGTGTAGCGACCTTATTCTCGACAAGAAATCGATCATATCGATAGACGACGTACAAGTGGTGCCAGGTACCCATGCGATCCTCCTAGCGAATGACGCGCGCCCCGCCCTGGGTGGGACCGCCTACTGCAGCACACTCGCTCACGAAGCAGCTTCACGGTGAGCAATGATGTTATATGCATCAATCGACTTGGCCAATCTCGGCGTGTCTCCGATCGACTCCTCTGTTTGGATCGTACTAACGTGAGCGTCATCCAAGAACGGATCCAGCGTGTGACCGTATATGAAATCCGTGTCGACTTTCAGGATCCAAATCGCGCTGTCCCGGAACTCCATCCCGATGCCGACTTCTTCATAGCCGTCGTCCACTAGAGTCGCGCCCGTTAGCGGCTTGCCAACGATGCCGGCTCCGTATCCAGCCGCACTCTGGGAGAAGTACGTCCAGCCTTGTCGGGTCGCTTCCATGGGTGCACGTTCAAAACGTCCTACCTGGAAGTAGTCCTCGTTGGGCCCCGGCTCGATGGCAAACCTATCGCCGCTGAACCAGAAGCCGGTCGTCCCGTGTCCGAAGGGGTCGGCGGGGTGTGGACTTCCCTCTGTCCACAACACCCAGCGGTCGACCGACACAAGTGTCTTCCCGACGAACTGGCGCAAGAGCCCGAACGTGGTGGTTCTATGCATTTCTTGTTCCTGGCCGCTGCGGTCGTCGGATGCTCACGCGCCCCGGTCGCTTTCCTCGTACGTCACCTCGACGAATACTCGGCGACCTTCCCGCGTCGGCGTACTACGACGGTCGTTCTTTGCGCCATCGGGTGGCAAGACCTTCCAGCGCTGAGCGACGATGGTCATTTGAGGTCTCATCTCGGCATATGTCGCGATGGCCTCGTTGGCATCTTCTCGCGTTCGCGCCGAGATAGACAACGTGCTGCCGATCGCATCGTCATCGACGACCCATGCCGGTTCGAAGCCCATGCTGACATCTTCGGCCAGGTGCAACCAGACGCCGACGGGGTCGTAAGACACGTCGTCCACGCGGAGGGGTCTCGACAGCTCGCCCATCCAACATTTGTAGTCTCCGACCTGGTTTGCCAGTTGCGCCGGCGTGATCCTGGCGAAACCGCCTTCGGTCTGCAGAAAGAGATGCAGGGCGTTTCGGCTGGCCAGTGCTGCCACTGTCTGTGCCAGCTCCTCGACCGTGACGGTCCGCTCGCACTCTGCGCTGACGAACCGGAGCGTGGCACCAAACGACGAGGGCCCAAGCGTGAGCAGGCCCACCACCGCCTCACGTACGTCGGTATTCATGGCGGGTCGGCGGTGCTGCGCGTGCTTTCGAGGTCATCGGGCCCTTGCTCGATTTGGGAGGGACGATACCGGAATATTGGCTCGGGGAGGGGTCCCATGAGGCTTGCACGCGGCGCGTTCCTGCGGGCAGTCTCGCGGCATGAAGATGTTCGGCGGTCGGCTCGTGGTGGTGCTGCTTGGTTGGGGCGTCGTCGGGTGTGCGGCGTCGCCGGAGGGGGAATGGCGGTCGGAGCAGATCCTCGGCAACGGGGAAGAGAACGAGATGTCGCTGGAGGCCGATGGCCGCGGCGACGCGACCCTGTGGGCGGTGCGGACGGGGGACATGGCGTTCACCGAGTTCGAGTTCGACCTCGAGTGGTCCGAGCAGTCTGACCGGACCTACGAGATCGACATGGAGTGCGACGAGGGGCCGTGTGACGAGGGCCGCAACGACTTCGAGATGGAGTGCGACTTCATCAACACGGATGACGGCGAGCGGCTCGACTGTGAGGGCGACGAACGCTGGTCCGGCGTGGTCCTCCAGTGGGAGCGGGTGCCGTAGCGGCCGACTTTTTGCGCGCATTCTGAAATCTAAGCCTGCGTTGCGACCGAAACCTCTGGCGAACCGACCGCAGCACGAGGCGCGGCCCGTGCTCGGTGTACTCGAACCAGTCGGGGTGGCCCGCGGTCACCGGAGGGATCCATGCGTTTGTCGTCAACGAGCCGTTTTGTCTTTTTGTCCTCTGTTTGCCTTTCCGTCGCCGCCCTCGGGTGCGGCGACGACGAAGATGACGCCGGCACGAGCTCGGGCGGGAGCGGGGGCAGTGGCGGCGCCACCACACCGGCCGGTGCGGGCCCTCAAAGCTCATCCACCACGGTGGGCGGCATGGGCGGCATGGGGCCAGGCGGGAACGGCGCAGGCGGGAGCGGCGCTGGCGGAGCGGGGCCAGGCAACGTCTACGAGGTCGCCTCGTCGCTCGCCGACTACTCGGTCCTCGTGGCCGCGGTCGACAAGGCGGGGCTCGCCCCGGCGCTTCAAGACCCGGCGGCGACGCTCACGGTCTTTGCGCCCGACAATGATGCATTTTCGGCGCTGTTGGCGGCGGTCGGCGCCACGAGCCTCGACGACCTCAGCGCCGACCAGCTCCGTCCGATCCTGGCGTATCACGTGCTCGGGGTGACGGTCGACGCGGCCGCGGCGACCACCGCGGCCGGGAACGGTGACACGGTTACTGGACTCGGCGGCACCATTCAGCTCGGGCTCGACGGGACGACGATTCAACTCGACGCGACGGCGGCCGTCGAAGCGGCCGACGTGCCGGCATCGAACGGGATCATTCACGGCATCGACGCGGTGGTCCTGCCTTCGGTGACCGACGTGGTGGTTTCCGACCCCAACTTTTCGAGTCTCGAGGCCGCGCTCGGCGTGGCGGACCAATCGTCGAACAGTCCCGGACTCGTGGCGGCCCTCGACGACAACGACGGGACCTTCACCGTGTTCGCGCCTACCGACACCGCTTTTGCCGGGCTCGTGACGGCCCTCTCCGCCTCACCCAGTACCGGGATCGCGGCCCTCACCGATTTTGCGCCCCACCAACTCCTCCCGGTGATCCGCTACCACTACGTGGCGGGCGCGGCGGTGACGTCCGGAACTTTGGCGTCGGGCCCGGTGACGACGGCGGGCGGGATCGCGACGGCCGATACCAGCAATGGGGTCGTCATCGACGCGGCGACGGTGCAGACGGCCGACCTCTACACGGCCAACGGCGTCATTCATGTCATCGATTCGGTGCTCCTGCCTTCGATCACCGACATCGTGACCACGGCCCCCGAGTTCTCCGAGCTCGCCAGCGCCATCGCCGGGGCGGACGGAGACGCGAACACGACCCCGAAGGTGGGCGCCGCGTTGAACGTCGGGGCGGCGACAGGTTCGTACACCCTCTTCGCCCCCGACGATGCGGCGTTTGGCAACATTACCGTTCCCGTCGTGCCTCAAGCCGTGACCAACATCCTGCTCTATCACGTGCTCAACGAGGCCGACCCCATCTACGCTGCGGATGCGCTCGCGCTGGGCGGGCCGACGACGTTCGGCACCCTTCTCAATGAGAACCTCGCCGTCGCCGGGGGAAGCGGCGTGACGGTGGTCGACGGGACATCGACCCTCACCAACGTCGGGGACGCCGACTACTTCGCCGAAAACGGCGTGATCCATCGCGTCGACAAGGTCCTCCTCCCGCCGGTGCAGTAGCGATGGCCCCGCACGCGTCGATCGATTCGGGGGGGCGGAGCGCCGCGGTGGTGGCGGCCATCATGGTCGTGGCCGGGGGCGGCTGCGGCTCCGACGCTGCCTTGTTCGACGCGGGCGCCGGAGGGCAGCCGGCAGGCGGGGGAGGGGGCCGCGCCGCGGGCGGCGGAGAAGCGGGGGGCGGCGGCACCGGAGGCGACGAGGCGCCGACGCCGGCCCGTGAGTTGACGAAGGCCGAGAGCGTCGCGGGGGACCCGCTCGCGACGTTCTCCGCGCCGGGGGGCCGGCAAATCCGCTTGCTCGCCGTCTACGACGCATCGGCGGTGGCCGAGGTCGGTGACATCGACGCGCACGCCGCGACGATGGTCGCCAACGCCAACGAAGCCTATGCCAACAGCCTCATGGAACAGCGGCTGAAGTTGGCGGGCACGACCGATGTCGCCGATTTCTGCCCGAACCTCATCGTCGGCGCGAACTCGGCCGAGTTCGTCTCGCGTCGCATCGCCGGTTTGGTCGAAGACGACGGCTATAGCGATCACGTTCCGGCGCTGCGCGAACGGTTTGCCGCCGATGTCGTCGCGCTGGTGATTGGAGGTTATAGCGGGGGGAGTGCGCCGTTTTCCCCTCTGACGGTCCCCATCTTTCCTCCCGCCTGCGGTGCGATTTTGGGGTTCGACATATCCACCGAGGCGGAATACGCGGCCTTCTTCGGGGTCGGGACGGTGCTGGCGCAAAGCCGCGCCTACACTTTGGCGCACGAGTTGGGACACGCCCAAGGGGCCCACCACCAGCTCGGCGCGGGCGCGAACTATTTGCCGACGACCCCGGGTGGATTCGCACTGGGGATCACGTTCTCGGGTTGCCAGCGGACGACCGGTACCGTCATGGCGACGTCCGTACAGGATCGGTTGCCCTTCTTCACGGGGGCCGACGTGACGTACACGGGCCCGAGTCTGGGCTGTCTGGCTCCGGGAGATTCGTTGTCGAATGGGGCCTTTGGGGCGGCAGACGTGCTCGACGAATCGGCGCCGGTGGTGGCGACCCTCCGCGCCGCGACGGACGCCTTCGACGCGGGGGCGTCGAACCTCGAAGGTCGCCATCCCTTCGGCGCCGGCGTGGCGGAAAACGAGGAGGCGTGTGCGGAGGCTTGCCTGGATACGAACGAATGCGACGCTTTTCTCTACGTCGAAGATGCGTCGGAAACCGATTTCAATTGTGCGCTTCTGGGCCCTGCGATCACCAACGCCGAGCCCATCGTCATCTACCGGGCCCGGCTCCAGGTGCAGGTCTCGCCCGACACCGTCGATTGCGACGGCCTCAACACCATATGCGTCGACGGTACCTTCGGCGGGAAGCCACCGTGCATCTCTTGCCCGCAGGATGGACCGTGCTCGGGCGAACTGCCCAAGCTGTCTGAGCAGCGCTGCGCCCCTCCTTGAGCGTTACTCGGGGTCGACGGTCTGGGCGGCTTGCCACAGCTCGGCGTACTTGGGGCGGACGGAAGGGTCGAGCGCGTCGCCTAGGTCACGAGGGAGCGAGGCGTGGCGGATGAGCTCGAGCACGTCGGCCAGGTCGCGGAGGCGGTGGGGAGCGCTCAAACCGGAGGCGAGTTTGAGTTCGACCAGCTTCTCCACCGGGAGCAGACGGACGTGCCGTTCGACCCAACTCTCGTCGGGGTCGGGGAATCGAACCGGCTTTGGTTTGCCGTCCCCCGGGAACGCGCCCGCCAGCAGAACGTCGATGGCGACGTTGTGCTCGGTGTCGCGGAGTCCGCGACTGCCCGGGAACTTCTCGATGTAGCCGCGGCCGAGCCACGCCGCTTTAAAGGCGGCGAGGCCTTCGCGCGTCAGAAGGACGTCGATGTCCGAGGTGAATCGCTCGTAGCCGTAGGCGTTGAGCGCCATCGCGCCCGCGATGGCATAGGGCACGCTCAAGTCTTCGAGCCGCTGCGCGAGGGCACCCAAAGCTCTTTGAACGTCGGCGTTGCCCATGAAAAACGAGGTTCCGCGTTCGGCCGCGGCCCAGAAGCGCGCTTCTGCGTCTGATGCCGAGGCCATGGGGTCAGGATAACGCAAACGAAGTTACGGCCGGCAGGGGGTGCCGAGGGGGGCGGGGGCGGCGACGGTGGCGGTGCCGGTGGTAAAGAACGTCTCGAAGAAGCAGCCGTACTGGTGTTTCACTTCGTCGAGCTGGGCAAAAATGACGTGCGGGTCGGAGAAGCCATCGCCGGCGTACTGCACGACGACGCCGGTGAAGGGGGCGCCGGTCGCGCTGGTGAGGTTGTTCTCGACCGGGTAGTCGAGAAAACCGTCGAGACCGTCGAGCGCCAGCATGGTCTGCATCTCGGGCCAGACCTGGTCGCCGACTTGGGGGTGACCGTACGCGAGCGCGATGCGATCGTAGAGCTGCACGGGAAAGAACGAGTCGCCCTGACCTACCGGCTCGTAAATGGGGCGGGCAGGGTGGCCGTCGAGAGGGCGGCGGGCCAGGCGGGGCATGTAGACCGCGGGCTCGGCCGCCTCCCACGCCGTTTCCAGTAGATTGAGCGCGGGGTGAATCGAGCTCAGCTCTGCCTCGCTGCGCAGGATGATGGGCAGCAGGGTGCGGCCCCCGACCAGCGTGGTCTCGAGGATGAAGTAGCTCCACAGGCCCCCGGCGCCCGTCGGAACGACTGCTTCGATCCGTGGGTCCACTGCGCCGACGAGGTTGGTGTACATGCCGCCCATCGATTGCCCCATCGCCATGACGGGTTGGGGATCGATTCGGTAGTGGCTCGCGCCGGCCGGCAGCGACATGCCGGTACATTC
The DNA here is from genome assembly GCA_039027095.1 of Myxococcota bacterium. Lineage (GTDB taxonomy): Bacteria > Myxococcota_A > Polyangia > Polyangiales > Polyangiaceae > JAPYTK01. The sequence continues at coordinate 21,137 of JBCCLB010000028.1, read as the reverse complement.
GTCGAGCAGGCTCGGGTCGAGCTCGAGGTCCAATAGGGCGTCGAGGTAGAGCCGCTGTTCGATGATGCCCTGCCGAAACGTGTCGCGAAACGCGCTTACGTTGCCGAGGTTGAGGTAGGCGATGTCGCTGGCGTCGGGGTCGCCGAGGCGCTCGGGATTGACGGGATGGGCGCTGCCGACCGTGGCAAAGCCGTGGCGGGCGAGCACGAAGGCGGGGCCTTCGCCCTTGGTGCGGACGCCGCCGGGGGGCTGGAACCCGCGGTCGACCACCTGAGCGGCGATGCCGCCGGAGCCGTGAAAGTACATCACCAGCGGGTAGCCTTCGGCGGGCATCTCCCCTTTGGGAAGGGTGATCACGACCGGGACCTCGACGGTGCGTTGTTCGACGGGGAAGCCGTCAGCATCGAAGGTGAAGTTGCCCTCGGTGTTGTAGGGCGGCGTGCCGACCTGGAACTCGGGAAATGTGACGGTGCCAAGCAGCTCGCAGAAGCGCTCGTGGTCGCCGTCGTCGGGATCGACGCGCAATCCGTCGATGGTGACGTCGTAGCGCTCCCGGACGCGTTCGGTGAGCGCGAAGGTATCTTGCACGATGTCACCGGTGGTGAAGACGCTGGCGGCGACGACCCGAGTACGGTCGACGCCGAGGCCGTCGAGGGTGTCCCAGAGCGGGGCGTGAAGCGCCACCGCCGCCGGGTCGCCGTCTCCTTCTCGCAGCGCCGCGAAGGTCGGCGCCGCGGTCACGGGGTTGCCCGCGGCGTCGCGGATCGTGTCGGTGACCACGTACGCGTAGGTGCGGTTGGGGTGGAGAATGAAGCCGGGGACCATCGACATCGCGAGCAGCCCGGAGGGCACGTAGGGGTCCGCGTCGGGGGTCTCGGCCATCATGGGAAACAGGCGTCCCCGCTCGGGGGAGTCGGGGTCGACGTCGACGAGCATCAACGGGCTCTCCGTCGACGCCGGGATCACGTCGGTGACGGCGAGCGGCGCGAGCGGCGCGTCGAACCGAACGTACCCCGCGGTCACGGTAGGCCAGCCCGGGCGATCGCCGGCGATCTGGAGGAGGTTGCTGACGATGTCGTCGCCGGCGGCGCTGGCCGCGTTGTTGATGAAGCCCTCGAATCGGGGCCGGCCGTCATCGTCGAGCCGGAGGTCGGAGGGGTACGGAGCATCGTAAAATCGGCCGTCCGCACTCAGATCCGCATCGAGCGCCACGATGGATTGCGTCGGCACGAGGTCCTCTTCGGCGTCGCCGCAACCCACAGCCGCCAGAACCAAGCTCGCGACGATGCCATGGGACCTCGTCCGTGTTTCGTGTCTCGACCAACCCTCCGCCTCGCGCCTCATGTCCTACCCTGTAGCATACGACCGTTCGCTTTTGCGCCCTGGACCTCTTCGTCGACCGCGCCGTTGACCCAGCCGTTGACCCAGTGAAGTCGCTGCGTATACTCGCGCGCCGCGGAGGGCCGGGGCCGGGTATCGGTCCTCGTTCTCCCTCACCCGGCCTGTCTCACGGGGGCCGCGCGGAGCCCGCGAAAACCCTCGGGATCAGGCGTCACCGAAAGCACGACATGCTCCACCCCATTCGCAAAGCCGAAATCGTCAAGAACTACCAGACGCACGAGTCGGACACGGGTTCCCCCGAGGTCCAGATCGCGCTCCTGACCGAGCGCATCAAAGAGCTGACTGAGCACTTCAAGACCCACAAGAAAGACCGCCACTCGCGTCGTGGTCTGCTCAAGCTCGTCTCGCAGCGGCGCCGGCACCTCAACTACCTCCGGCAGACCGACATCGAGCGCTACAAGACCTTGATCCAACGGCTCGGACTACGTAAGTAGGCGCGATAACTCGCCGGCGGCACTGGGTTCGGTCGAGCTTCGCGGCTCGCCCCGGGCGCCGGTGACGTCGGCCTCACGGTCCGCACTCGGGCCGCACCTCTGGTCGATCGCGCCCAGGGGCTTCGACTTCGCTGTCTGCGCGCCAGCCGCCGGCTCGTGCGCAGACACCGAGGAAGAAGAGCGACTCCGGGTCCGCGCCCCCAACGCGCGCAGCTTCTTGCGCGCACCCGGAGCCTCCAGATCATGATCGTTCGCGAATCCGTGATGTTGGGCGGGAAACCGCTCACCATCGAGACCGGTCGTCTCGCCAAACAGGCCGAAAGCGCCATCCTCATCTCCTACGGCGAGACCCAGGTGCTCGTCTCCCTGTGCTGGGGCGAGCCACGCTTTCCCACCAACTTTCTCCCGCTGACCTGCGACTTCATCGAGAAGACCTACGCGGCCGGGAAAATCCCGGGCGGCTTCTTCAAGCGTGAAGCCCGCCAACGCGCGGCGGAGATCCTCGCCTCGCGCCTCATCGACCGGCCCTGCCGCCCGCTTTTCGCCGAGGGCTACCGCAAGGACACGCAGATCATCGCCACGGTGATGAGTGCCGACGGCGAGAACCGCGCCGACGTCCTCGCCATGACCGGCGCCTCTTGCGCGCTGCACCTCTCGAGTCTCCCCTGGGACGGTCCCATCGTCGGCGTCCGGGTCGGCCGCGTCGACGGCACCCTCATCATCAACCCCACCGAGGCGCAGATCGAAGCGAGTGACATCGACATCATCGTCGCGTGCTCGCGGGACGCGATCGTCATGGTCGAAGGCGGCGGGTTGGAGATCACCGAAGCCGAGCTCGCCGACGCGCTCGAATTCGCCCACGACCAGGCCCAGCCGGTGATCGCGCTCATCGAGGAGATGCGCTCGGTGGTCGGCAAAGAGAAGCTGACCTTCGAGGCGCCCCAGCTCGAGGAGAGCATCAAGCGCCGGGTGCCCGGCATGGTGGACGACGACATCCGCGAGGCCTGCCAGATCAAGGACAAGCACGCGCGCTACGACCGCTACTCCGAGATCAAGAAAAAGCTGGTGGCGACCTTCACCGAGGAACTTGGTGAGGAGGGCGTGGCCGAGCACGAGAAGCTCATCAAGGGCGAATTCGAGGACCGGAAATACACGGTGGTCCGCGAGCTGGTGCTCGGGGAGAAGCGCCGCATGGACGGCCGCCAGTACGACGAGATCCGAAACATCGTCACCGAGGCGACGACCCTGTTTCGCGCCCACGGGAGCGCGATGTTTCAGCGCGGGGAGACGCAAGCGATCGCCAGCACCACCCTCGGCACCACCAGCGACGAGCAGAAGATCGACGGCCTCACCGGCGAGCACTGGAAGCGCTTTTATCTCCACTACAACTTCCCGCCCTTCTGCACGGGCGAGGTGAAGTTTCTCCGGGGCCCGTCGCGGCGTGAGATCGGTCACGGGGCGCTCGCAGAACGGGCGATCGAGAAGATCATCCCGTCGAAAGACGAATTTCCCTACACGATCCGCATCGTGTCGGAGACGCTCGAGTCGAACGGCTCGTCGTCGATGGCGGCGGTGTGCGGCGGCTGCATGTCGCTGATGGACGCGGGGGTGCCGATCAAGGCGCCCGTGGCCGGCATCGCGATGGGGCTCATCTCCGACGGCAAGCGCCACGCGATCCTGAGCGACATCCTCGGCGACGAGGATCACCTCGGCGACATGGACTTCAAGGTCTGCGGCACCGAGAAGGGGATCACGGCGATCCAGATGGACATCAAGATCAAGGGGTTGTCCCGCGACTTGATGTTGGAGGCGCTCGAGCAGGCCCGCGCCGGACGGTTGCACATTCTCGGCAAGATGGCGGAGACGCTGCCGGCGCCGCGGCCCGAGCTGAGCAAGTACGCGCCTCGGATCCACACCATCAAGGTCAAACCCGAGCAGATCCGCATCATCATCGGGCCCGGCGGCAAAACGATCAAAGGCATCGTCGACCAGACCGGGGTCTCCATCAACGTGGAGGACGACGGCACCGTGAACATCGCCTCGGCCGACGCCGACGGACTGCGCCGCGCGATCGACATCGTCGAGGGGCTTACGGCGGAGCCGGAGGTGGGGCGCATCTACGACGGCGTGGTGCGCCGCGTCGCCGACTTCGGGGCGTTCGTGGAAATCCTCCCCAACTGGGACGGACTGGTCCACATCTCAGAGCTCGCTTGGGGCCGGACCGACCGCGTGGAAGACGTGTGTAAGGAAGGCGACCCGCTGCGGGTCAAGGTGCTGAGCGTCGACAACGACGGCAAAGTCCGCCTGAGCCACAAGGATACGCTCGAGCGGCCCGAGGGCTACGAAGAGCCATCCGAGGAGGACCGACCGCGCCGTCCTCGCCGCGACCGGGGCGACCGGGGCGACCGCGGAGGCGATCGGGGCCGAGGGCGCAGCCGCGGTCGAGACCGGGATCGAGATCGTGACCGAGACCGAGACCGCGACCGGGATCGCGACCGAGACCGCGACCGAGACCGCGACCGAGACCGCGACCGCGACGAGGAGCGGCCGGCGCGCAGCGATGACGACGGCAGCGGTGGGGAGCGCCGACGGCGGCGAGGACGACGGCGAAGCACGTCGACCCATCAGGACAGCGGCGGTGACGCGACGGACTCGGGGACGGCATCCAACGGGGCATCGCGCCGCGACGACGATGCTGGGCCCCGCGACGTCGACGACGACGACGATCGCCCGCGGCGTCGCCGCTAATGGCGAAGGGGGGCGGCGCCACGCGCGCGCGCCCCCCCCCGGCGACCGCCCGTTTGCCGTCGGCAGGTACTTGTCCATCCGTTGCAGAAGGGACGATGATGCGCCGATGACGCGCGAGCCCCCTTCCGACGCGGCGGAGCGCAGGTCTACGGCGACATGAGCGGCAGCACCCCACCGATGAAGCGGACGGCCTTTGCGCAGCAGGGCCTCGACTTCGTCACTCTGTTCTCAGCGAAGTTTCAACGCACCGACGTGGACGGGTACGGGGTTCAGATCCGCGAGCCGGCAGACTCGACCGCGGGGGGGCGACAGGCGTTGCAACAGATCTTTTTCGTCCCGCCGCGGGCGGAGGACCCGGTCCTCACGGTGGGCACGGTGAACGTCGCGACGAAAACGGCCAAGCTGCGCACTTTCGACTGCGTCGAGACGCTGTATGCGCGCCGGTTTCGGGGAAAGCGGTTCCCCGTGCGTCCGGCCGCGTACCAGGCGTTTTTCGACACCGCGATGCAGTTCATGAAGCGGCAGGGCATGCAGGTCGACGTGGAGACGCGTCCGCCGGAAGCGCTGCGCAGCTCGCGGCCCCCGCCGGCCGACGGCCTCAACGTGAACCTGGTGATCGCACTGCTGGCGCTCACCGTCGTCGCGATCGGCGTAGCGCTGGTCACGGCCTACGTGCTCACCGGCCGCCCTTCGTTCTGATGTGCTAAGCCTGCGCCCGTGACGGCGTCGTCAGCAGCTCCTCGGTCGACCGACAAGCTGGATGCGCTGCGGGCCCACCTGCGGGGCTTGGGGCGGGTGCTCGTCTGCTACTCGGGGGGGGTCGACAGCGCGTTCGTCCTCGCCGTCGCCCACGACGTCCTCGGGGCCGACGCCATCGGCATGACCGCCGTGTCGCCCAGCCTGGCGCCCGAGGAACGGGAGGCGGCGTGCAGCGTCGCCAAGGGGATTGGAGCCGACCACCGCTTGGTACGAACCCACGAGATCGAAAACGAGGACTACGCGAAAAACGGCCCTGACCGTTGCTTTCACTGCAAATCCGAACTCTACCGGATCGCGGCCCGTCAACGGGAGCAGTGGGCGATGGACGTGGTGGTCAACGGGACCAATTGCGATGATCTCGGCGATTATCGCCCTGGTCTCGAAGCGGCGCGTCAGGCGGGGGTCGCAAGCCCACTCGTCGATCTCGGCTTCACCAAGGCCGACGTTCGCGCGGCCGCGCAGGTCATTGGCCTGAGCGTGTGGGACAAACCCGCCGCCGCTTGCCTGTCGAGCCGTATCCCCTACGGCACCAGCGTCACCCCCGAGCGCCTGCGGATGGTCGGCGACTTCGAGGCCGACCTGCGCGCGCTCGGCTTTCGCCAGGTCCGCGTCCGCTATCACGACACGATCGCGCGGCTCGAACTCGACGTCGAAGAGCTGGCCCGCGCCGCCGACCCCGGGGTGCGTCCGCGCATCGTCGCGGCGGGCAAGCGCCACGGCTTCAAGTACGTGACCCTCGACCTCGGGGGGTACCGGACGGGCAGCCACAACGAAGTGCTCCAGGGGCGATCCCTAAGGATCGTCGATGGTTGAGGTCGTTTGGGCCGGCGCCGCACGGCCGCGGGGGCCGGGTCGTCGATATCGCTGAGCCGTTTTTTTCGCGGCGCCGTTTTTCTCGCTGAGCCGTTTTTCTCGAACGACGCGTCTCAGCCGCGACGAACAAATGTTCGCCCCTGATTGACGGCGGCGCCGAGCGGCTTAACAAGGCCGCTGAGCAGGGCGTCAGCCCCGACCCAAGGAATGAAAGATATGACGATCAAGCGTATTGGCCTCGGCCTCGTGATGAGCCTCTCCGTGTTTGCGTTCGCCTGCGGCGGAAGCTCCAAGCCCGCCGACACCGGTGGCATGGACAGCGACGGGATGGGCACCGACGGCATGACCGACGGCGCCGACGGCATGGCCGGCGACGCGGCGGATGGTGCCGGGGACATGGCCGGCGATGCGATGGACGGCGGCGATACGGCCGCCACGAAAGACATCGTCGACACGGCGATCGACGCCGGCTCGTTCACGACGCTGGTGAAGGCGGTGCAGGCGGCGGAGCTGGTCGACACCCTCAAGGGCGACGGGCCGTTCACCGTATTTGCCCCCACCGACGACGCGTTCGCGGCCGTGGACCCGGCGACCCTCGAGAGCCTCCTCCTGCCCGAGAACAAGGAGAAGCTCGCCAAGATCCTCACCTTTCACGTGGTGCCGGGCAAGGTGATGGCGGCCGACGTCACCACCATGGAGGCCGACACCGCGGCGGGCTCCAAGCTGCAGATCACGGTCGAGGACGGCAACGTGATGGTGGGCAAAGAGATGGCGAAGGTCACGCAGGCCGACATCGTCACCAGCAATGGCGTGATTCACGTCATCGACAAGGTCGTGATGCCCCCCGAGGGCTGAGCTGAGCCTCTATCGCCGAAGTCCTCGCCGTTCATCCCGAGCGAGGCCGATGTTCTGGGCGGCGCGATCGGAAACGATGGCGCCGCCCGTGTTTTGTCCGCGACCGTGATACGGAAAGCGATGGGTCTTTATCGAGGGGGCATGAGCTACGCGCGGTTCTTCGTGCGGGGCACGCCGCCGGCACCGGGGCGAGCGCGCGACCGCGCTATGGAGGCCATCGGTCTGCGGGTTTTTCGGGAGCTCGACCCGGCCGAAGATATCGACCAGCGGGCGGGGTGGTGCGCTTGCGACGCGCCATTCGACCTCGATCTCACGTACGACAAGATCTTCGTCGGGGCGCATCTCAACCTGGGGCTACGCGTCGACACGTGGCGGATCCCGCGGTCGCTCTTCAAAGCGGCGTTTCGTGAGGCCGAGCGTGAGGTGCTCGCGCAAAGTGGGGAGCGCAAGCTGTCGCGCAATCGGAAGAAAGCGCTCGAAACGGTGCTGAAGGCGCGGCTCCGACGCCGGGTGATCCCCGCCACACGGGCCTTCGACGTCGGGTGGTCGCTCGACGAGGGGGTGGTGCGCTTTTTCAGCCATGCGACCAAGGCGCAAGAGCACCTCGTCGAACTGTTCGGGAAGACGTTCGACCTCGAGCTGGTGGCAGACGGCGTGTATCTCGGCGCCGAGCACGCGGGCATCGACGCCACCACCCTCGCCGCGCTTCCTCGGTTGCGTCCGCTGGAGCTCGCATGACCGAGGCTTCCAAGGCGGGGGTGGCGCTCCTCGATCGCATCGAAGCGAGTCGCTTTCTCGGCCCGGAATTTCTCCTTTGGCTCTGGTTCGAGAGCGACCGCGGCGGGGGCCGCGTGGCCGTCGCCGAGGGCGCATTCGTCGAGCTCTGGTTCGAAGATGCGCTCACGTTGACGGACGCCGCCACGGAAGTGCGGCTCAAGGCGCCCACGCCCACGGCCACCCCCGAAGCGTTCGAGGCCGTGCGTCAGGGCAAGCGGCCCCAGGTGGCCAAGCTCCGGCTCACCGAGGGCACCCAAAGCTGGGTCTTCACCTACCGCGCCGAGACCGCCGGGTGGTCGGGGGTCACCGTGCCGACCGAGTTCGCCGGCGACGAGGAAGAAGGGTTCTTCGAGCGCATGCGGCTCCTCGAGGCCCTCGAAGCACGCTGGGCCGAGCTGTGGGCGCGTTTCTTCGCCCTCCGCACGAGCCGCGCGTGGTCGCGTCGTGTGCTCCCCGAGCTCCGCGCCTGGGTCACCCGAGGCGGCCCGAGCTGAGGCGAGGTGGTAGTCTCTGGTGGTGCTTCCGCCGACCGATCCGCGACTGACCGAAGCTGAGACGAGGCCGTACTTTCTCTGGTGGACGGAGGCCACGGTGGCGGACCTGCGGCGCCATCTCAGAGATGCCGACTTGGATACGCGCGCCTACTGGATGGGCGCGCTGCTCCGCGAGGCGAACAGCCGGGACGTATGGCTCTTCGTCACACCGGAGGACATTCGATCGCTGTGGCCGCGCGTGGTGCGGCATCTGGGGCGCCGTCGCGACGAATGGGGCTATCTCCTCGATCTCGACGCCACGTGGCCGCCAACCCTCGCGTCGCCCGCCGCGCATGCGTGAGACATTCGACCGACGGGTGGTCCCCGACGCCATCCTGCACCTTTTGCGTCGCCTCGGAGCGCACGAGGACGTGCGCCTTGCCGGAGGGTTGGCCCTGTCTGGCGCCCATCTCGCACATCGGAAAAGCGACGACGTCGACCTCTTCGTGCGCGATGCCGACGGCCATCGCCGCGCGATTCGCGTGCTGCAGGAGTTGGTCCGGGCCGATGGAGGACGGGCAAAACTGACCTGTCTCTTGTCCCGTTCGGAGCCCAGAGACCTGGTCGATGTGATGTTTCTTGAGCGGGCGGGCCATCCCCCCGAGTCCGACCTGGAGCTGGCGCTCATGAAGGACGCGGGCATGGATCCCGGGACGCTCGCGTGGCTGCTGTCGCAGTTTCCGACATCACCTCTTCCGTCGATGCTCGAGCCCTTGTCTGAAGAGGCATTGCGTCGGTACCGCGACGAGCTCGCGACCCGGATGAAGCGCCTCGCCACCGCGGTCAGGGGGTAGACACTTGGTGAGGTACTGATAATTTGTTCAGTCCCATGGCGGCGAACGACAGTGGAGAAAAGGTGGCGTTTGCCGAGCTGCTGGGACGGTCCTGCTTTTCGTTTCTCGAGGGGGCGTCGCAGCCGCGGGAGCTCGTGGCGGAGGCGCATGCGCTGGGGCTCGAGGCGATCGCGCTCACCGATCGCGACGGGCTGTACGGTTCGGTGCGCATGCACGTGGCGGGGGAAAAGCGCGCCCAACGGGTGATCGTAGGGGCCGAGCTGACGCTCGAGTCGGTGCGGGCATCCGAACCGGTGACCACGCCCCATCCGTACCGGACCCACCGTCGACCCACGGTGTCGCTGTTGGGGGAGAATCACGAGGGGTACTGCGGGTTGTGTCGGTTGCTCACCGAGGCCCACGCCGAGCATGAGAAGGGGGAGGCGGGGTTGTCGGTCGAGGCGGTAGCGGCGGAGGCGGCGGGCTTGTTTGCGGTGGTGCCGCTCGATCCGCGGCAGCCGTTGGCGACGGCGGGCCTGGGCATGATCCGCGACGCCTTCGGGCCGCGCTGCGCCCTCGCGACGTGGCGGCACCTCGATCCTCTCGACCGTCCCCGGGTCGAGGCGGCCATCGATGCCTCGTCGCGGGTGGGGATCCCCATCGTGGCCAGTGCGCGACCGAGATTTCACCACCGGGCGCGCAAGCCGCTCGCCGACGTCGTGCAGGCGATCCGGCTCAACACGACCCTCGCCGAGCTCGGCGACCGGCTCGCGCCCAACGCCGAGGCCTGCCTCAAGTCGGGGGCGACGATGCGGCGGCTCTTTCCCCGTCACCCGGAGTGGATCGCGCGCACGGTGGAGGTGGCGGCGCGCTGTCGTTTTTCGCTGGGCGAGATCTGCTACCACTTCCCCAGTGAATTCGGGCAGCCCGGGTTGCGCCCCATCGACAACCTCCGCCTCGAGGTCGCGAAGGGATGCCGCGAGCGCTACCCCGACGGCACCCCGCCCGAAGTGCAGGCGCAACTCCAACGCGAGCTTCGCCTGATCGAAGAGCTCGACGTCGCGCCCTATTTCTCGAGCGTCAAACAGGTGGTGGAGATCGCCCGCGCGCGCCGCATTCTCTGCCAGGGGCGGGGGAGCGCGGCCAACAGCGCCGTCTGTTACGTCCTGGGGATCACCAGCATCGATCCGGTGCGGAGCAAGCTGCTCTTCGAGCGGTTCATGTCGTCGGCGCGGCGCGAGCCCCCCGACATCGACGTCGACTTCGAACACGAGCGGCGGGAAGAGGTCATTCAGGAGCTGTACGCCCGCTACGGCCGCGACCGGGCGGCGATGGTGAGCGAGATCATCTGCTTTCGCGGCAAGAGCGCGCTGCGCGAGGTGGGCAAAGTGTTCGGCCTCGCCGGCGACCAGCTCGACCGGCTCACCAGCGTCGCGACCTATTTCTCGGCCTCGACCGACGCCGACGACGCGGCGCTGGCCAAACGGGGCCTCGACCCGCGCGACGCCGGCCTCCAGCACGTGGTGGCGATGGCCGAGCAGCTCGCGGGGACCCCACGTCATTTGTCGATCCACACCGGGGGCTTCGTGCTGTCGGCCGAGCCGCTCTACACGGTGGCGCCGGTGGAGCCGGGACGCATGGCCGACCGCACCGTGGTCCCGTGGGACAAGGACGACATCGAAGACCTCGGGTTCTTCAAGGTCGACGTGCTCGGGCTGGGCATGCTCACCGCCATTCGCAAGGCGCTGGAGTCGATCCACGAGGGGCCGGAGCCCTTCGATCCGATCGTGGCGTTGGGGCGGATCCCGGCCGAGCAGCCCGAGGTGTACGACGCGTGTTGCGCGGCCGACACGGTGGGGATCTTTCAGATCGAGAGCCGGGCGCAGATGGCGATGCTGCCCATTTTGCGCCCCCGCGCCTTTTACGATCTCGTGGTCGAGGTAGGGATCGTGCGACCGGGCCCGATTCAGGGAGGCATGGTGCACCCGTACCTCCGGCGCCGCACCGGCGAGGAAGAGGTGACCTATCCCCATCCGTGTCTGGAACCGATTCTCGCCCGCACCCTGGGGGTTCCGCTCTTTCAGGAGCAGGTGATGCAGCTCGCCATCACGGGCGCCGGCTACGACCCGGGGGAGGCAGACCAATTACGCCGTGACATGGCGGCGTGGCGGAAAAACGGCCAGCTCGAAAAGCACCGGATGAAGCTGCTGGAGGGGTTCGTCGCCCGGGGGATCCCCGAAGACTTCGCCCACCGCATGTTTCGACAGATTCAAGGGTTCGGCGAATACGGCTTTCCCGAATCGCACGCCGCGAGCTTCGCCATTCTCGTGTACGCCTCGGCGTGGATCAAAGTCCACCATCCCGCGGCGTTCGCGTGTGCGCTCATCAATTCCCAACCGATGGGTTTTTACAGCCCCGCGACCATCGTTCGGGACGCCCAAAAGCACGAGGTGGCGGTGCGCCCGATCCGGGTCGAGCACAGCGACTGGGACTGCACGCTCGAACCCGACGGCGAAAAGGACGACGACGACGGGGCCCCGGCGCTGCGGTTGGGGTTTCGGCTCGTCAAAGGGGTGAGCGAAGCCGGGATCGCGAGCCTGGTGGCCGCGCGGGCCGCGGCGCCGCTCACCGGGGTCGACGATGTGGTGCGGCGCACGCGATTGCGTCGCGACGAGGTGGAGCGCCTGGCCGAAGCGGGGGCGTTCGAAGGGTTGGCGTCGGGGCGGCGGGAGGCGATGTGGCGGGTGCGGGCCCCGCGGGAGCGGCAGGGCCTGTGGGGCGACACCGAGCTCGAGGCGGCGGGGACGTCGGTGGGGTTGCCGCGGCTGAGCGCTCGCGAACAGCTCTCGCTCGATTACGGCACGACCGGGATCTCGATCCACGACCATCCGCTGCGCCACCTGCGGCCCCAGCTCCAGCGGCGGCGGGTGCGACGGGCCGAAGAGCAGCCCGGGTTCACACGCGGTCAGCGGGTGACGGTGGCGGGGGTGGTGCTCACGCGGCAGCGGCCGGCGACGGCGAGCGGGGTGGTGTTTCTCACCCTCGAAGACGAGACGGGAACCTTCAACGTCGTCCTCTACAACCACGTCTTCGAGCGCTACGAGCTGGTGGCGCGTCACGCGTCGATCGTGCTCGTACGAGGCAAGGTCGACCGCCGCGGACCCGTGGTGCACGTGCAGGCCCACCACCTCGAGCGGCTCGACCTCCCCTCCGGGAGCGCCGTCGACGTCCGCTCTCGCGACTTCCACTGAAGCTACCCCTTCTGCGGGGCGCGGCCGGTCGGTGCGCTCATGGCAACAGTGTGTTGCGGCCTGCGTGGCGCGGGTGGCGTTGACGGAGCGGCGTCGCGCCCTCACGTCTCAGGCATGGGATTGTTGATCGACGGACAATGGCGCGACCAGTGGTACGACACGGAAAAGACGGACGGAAAGTTCGTGCGGCCCGAGACGAGCTTTCGGGACGCGGTGCGCGCCGACGGGTCGACGGCGTTCACGCCCGACTCGGGGCGCTACCACCTCTACGTGTCGCTCGCGTGCCCCTGGGCCCACCGGGTCTTGATCGTGCGGGCGCTCGCCGGGCTCGAGCCGCACATTGACGTGTCGGTGGTCCACCCCGACATGCTCGGTGAAGGGTGGACGTTCGAGACGGACTTCCAAGGCGCGACGGGCGACCGACTTCTCGGCAAGCGACGCATGTTCGAGGTCTATCAGGCGGCACGGGCTGACTTTACCGGGCGGGTCACGGTTCCGGTGTTGTGGGACCGCGAGACGGGCACCATCGTCAACAATGAGTCGTCGGAGCTCATCCGTTTTCTCAGCGAAGAATTTCGCGGCCTCACCGGCAGCGACCATCCGCCGCTCTACCCCGAGGCCCACCGCGACGAGATCGACGCCGTGAACGAGCGCGTCTACCACACGGTCAACAACGGCGTGTACAAGTGCGGTTTCGCCACAAAGCAGGCCGCCTACGAGGAATCCTTCGTGGCGCTCTTCGATACGCTCGAGTGGCTCGAAGCGCGACTAGCGACCCAACGTTACCTCGTGGGCGACCGGCTCACCGAGGCGGACATTCGCCTCTTCACGACGATGATCCGCTTCGATGCCGTCTACCACGGGCACTTCAAGTGCAATCGCAAGCGCCTCGTCGACTACCCGAACCTCTGGGGCCACACCCGAGAACTCTACCAAATGCCCGCCATCCGCCCCACCGTCGACCTCCCCCACATCCGCCGGCATTACCACTACAGCCACGAGTCCATCAATCCACACCGCATCGTCCCGATGGGCCCCGACGTCGACTCCGACGCCCCCCACGGTCGTGACTGAGACGCGGCCCGAGCCTTCGGTTGGGTCGAGGCTCCTGGCTACGTAGGTGACGGGCGCTCCGTGTCTGCGGCGCCCGTCATTCATTCACTCGCAGACTTCGCACCTGACGTCGCACGCGTCGTTGCCGCTGCACGTGTCGGGGTCGCAGCAGCTCGCGCCTTCGGCGCCCTCGGTGGTGCACTCGCAGGCGCCGCCCAGGCAGTTCCAGTCGCGTTCGCAGGTCTCGCTGGAGCTTTCGGATCCACTCGAAGAGCCGTCCGAAGAGCTGCCGGAGGAGCCCTCGTCATCGTCAGCGCAGGCGGCGGCGATGGAGGCGATACAGAACGCGAGCATGAGGTGACGTATGATTCGCATGGTTCGTCCCCTCACTGGCACTCGTTCTGAAAGCAGTTGTTGCTGTTGCAATCGCTGTCGACGTCGCACGGGTCGCCCTCATCGTTGCCGTAGCAGCAGTTCTGGAAGCAGTTGTTGCTGTTGCAATCGCTATCGACGTCGCATGGGTTGCCGACCGAGTTGCCGTAGCACTTCTCATCGAAGCAGTTGTTGCTGGAGCAGTTGCTGTCGACGTCACAGTAGTCGCCGTCCCAATCGCCGATGCACACGCCACCCCCGCCGCCGGTAGGTCCGCCGCCGCCAGTGGGGTTCGAGCAATCGACGGACGCGTCCTCCGTACATGCAGAGGGGTCGGGGTTGGATGACAACAGCTGGTCGAAACATTCGTCCTGGCAGTCGAAGTCGTCGAAGCCGCACATCGACATGCACCCCTCGAGGTCGAAGCCGATGCACTGGATGACGGCCCCGTTGTTGGGGCAGGTGAAGCCGACGTTGTTGATGCAACAGAAGAACTGATCGCCGGCGCCGCTGCCGCTGCTGCCTGGGCCCGAGCCGTTGCCGCTACCGCTGCCGTTGCCCGAGCTCGCGCGTGCGCCTCCTTGCCCGCCGTCGTCGTCGTCGTCACCGTCGTCCGTGGTCACCGTGCAAGCCATGGCGATCGAACCGATCGCCACGCCCATCAAGGTCATGCGAATCCATTGGTTTGGCTTCATGTCTTTTCTCAACCTCCTTCGGGACGCACGGATCCCATGGGCCTCCGGGGGGAGGCCGTTCGGCCGTACGTCGGGAGCGCACCTCGGCGCTTGCGTGGGACAGACCGGCGACCCCGCGCCAGGTCGCGTTTTTTTTTCACCGGGCGCGAGAATTCGAGCCACAGCCGCCGGCCTGCCCGACGCATCCAAAGGTGGTATGATTCCCCACATGGGCTGTCTGTCGGAAGACCGCGTGCTCGCGCGCGTGCGGGGCGACCTGCACGCGGAGGACCGGGCCGAGGTCGACGCGCATCTCGACGCTTGCGGCGCTTGCCGCCGACTCGTGGCGGCGGTGGCTGACGCCGAGCTGCCGTCGGCGCTCGATGGCGATGCTACGGCGCCCGACCTGAGCATCGACGACCCGAGTCGGTTGCCGCGAGGCACCCGGCTCGGCCGCTACGTGGTGGAAGAGCCCCTGGGCGGGGGCGCGATGGGGGTAGTCTACGCCGGTCGCCACGAGACCCTCGGTCGGCCCGTCGCCCTCAAGGTCGCCCGCGAGGGCCATCACGCGCAGGCCGAGCAATTGCGCGCGCGGTTGCTCCGCGAGGCGCGCGCGGCCAGTGCGATCCGCCACCCCAACGTGGTGACGGTGCACGACGTACTCACGACCGACTCGGGACAGCCGGTCATCGTCATGGACCGGCTCGAAGGGCGGACGCTGCGCCGTCGATTGGCGGTGGAGGGCCCGCTGGCGCCAACCGAGGCGGTACGGCTCATGAGCCAGGTGCTCGGGGCGCTCGAAGCGGCCCACGACGCCGGCGTGGTCCACCGCGATCTCAAGCCGGACAACGTGTTTCTCGTGGGGGGCCGCGATGGGCGAGAAGACGTTCGGTTGGTCGACTTCGGCATCGCAAAGCTCACCGCCGTCTCCGGGCCGACGGCGCAGAGCGCGGGGCTCACCGTGACCGGCATGCTGGTGGGCACCCCCCACTACATGGCTCCGGAGCAGGCCTTCGCCGAGCCCGTCGACGCCCGGACCGACCTCTGGGCCGTGGGCGTCATGCTCTACGAGTGTCTGTCGGGCCGCCGGCCCGTTCGCGGCGACCAGGTTGGCCAAATCCTGCGGCGGTTGGCCCGTCTCGAGCTGGTGCCCTTGGCCGAGGCGGCTCCGGCTTGTCCGGCGCCTCTCGTCAAACTCGTCGATGCCCTGCTCGTCGAACGAGACCATCGTCCCGACGACGCAGCGCAGGTGCGGGCGGCGCTCGTCGCGACGAGCGACAGCTCCGACGTGACCCCCCGGGTGCGCGTCCGGGCTGGGGCCGCCATGGACGCGGCGGGCATGGCCGACACCCTCGACGCCCATGAAGCCACCCCCCGTTCCGCCTCCCCCTGGCGCCCGCTCGCGCTCATCGCGTCGACCGTGTTGCTCGGGGGGGGGCTCATCGTCTCCCGGCTCGGGGCCGCCCCGGTCGCCGCGCTCACGCCAGGCCTTACCCTTCCTCGACGCGCCGTGCCCACCATCGCGCATCCGCCGGCGGCGGTGTCTTCCGTCGTCTTTCCGACGCAAGCCCCCTCCAATACGAGCACATCGTCCATGGTCCCCGCCCCTCCGCCTCGTATGCGTAGGGCCCATCGTCCCGCCCTGCGGCCCATCGCGTCCGCCTCGGCCGAGCCGGTGATCCCGGCCGCTCCTCGCCCCGGGCAGGTCATCGCCGAGCCGCCGTTCTGACCCGGTGCCGTCGAACTGCGATCTGCTAGGGTCGCGGCTGTGTTCGCCCGCAGCGCCACCCCGGTCGTGTTGCTTATGCTCATGCTCACGTCGCTTTGCGCATGGGCGAAGGACGACGCGGAAGTCCCCCGAAAAGACCCCAAAGAGGCGGCGCGTCGCGAAGGGGAAGACGAGCCCGACGACGACGTGACGCGGGCGCGTCGGCTTTTTCGAGAGGGGGCCGCCCTCGCCGGTGAGGGCTTATGGGCCCAAGCGCTTGCGCGTTATGAGCGCGCCGACGCGCTGTCCCCCCACGCGTCCATCGCCTACAACATCGGCGTCTGTGAGCGCGCCCTCGGCCACGGCACCCGGGCCCGCCGTGCCTTCGAACGCGCCCTGAAGCGCGACACCGAGGCCGAGGAACCCGCCCTCGCCGAGAGCACGCGCACGACCATCGACGCCTACCGGCGCGAGCTGGAAGGGCTGATGGCGACGCTCACGGTCACCCTGGTGCCGGCGAGCGCCACGATGACCATCGACGGCCGCCCCCTGACACGACGCGGCACGCGATGGGTCGCAGGGCTCGCGCCCCCCGGGCCGGCGACCACTCGGAAAGGGAAACGAAGGGTCATCGAAGTCGACCCGGGTCTGCATGTCATCGTGGTGAAGAGCCCTGGATTTGAAGATGTGGTTCTTCGAGAAACGCTCGCGCCGGGCGCGGACGAGAAGCGCGATCTGACCCTTGCGCGGTTGCCCGGCGAACTGCAGATCTCGGCCGATCGGAAGGGCGCGGCGGTGTCGGTCGACGGCGTCGACGTCGGCCTTGCGCCCGTGTCGTTACGCCGCCCGGCCGGTGCTTATCACGTGGAGGTCCGCAAGGCGGGCTTCGAGCCCTACCTGGCCGATGTACGCTTGAAGCCGGCGTCGGAAGTGGCGCTCGAGGCCGTGCTCGCCGCCGAGGAGGTGGGGCTGCACGAGCGGTGGTGGTTTTGGACCAGCATCGGCGCGGCCCTCGCCGGCGCGGCGGTGGTGACCTACTTCGTCGTCCGCCCCGAGCCCACGCAACCCCCCCTCGATGGCGGCGGCCTCGGCTGGACGGTACGGCTGCCGTGAGGACCGCCGTCGCGCTCCTCCTCCTCCTCGTGGTGGCCTCGGGCTGTCAGGAGCCGATCCCGCCTCGGCCCGAGGCCTTGGTGGTGGTGACCACCGACTTGCCGGTACGCGATCTATCGGCCCGCCTCCGAATCGACATCTACGACGACGAGGGCCGGTGGCGTACGAGCCGTGACCTCGTTCGTCTGGATCCGGCCGACTGGCCCGTCAGCTTCAGCGTGTACACCGACGCCGGCGCGACCCGGGCCTGGCTGCGCTTGCGCGTCTACCCCGAGGGCGGCACCCGCCGCTACGAAGGCGAGCGCTTTACTGAAGTCGGGGGAGCGTTCGTGGCGCCCGTGCCCCCGCCCACCGCGCTTCGTCTCATCGAAGGCGAGCGCGACGTGACGCCGGAACTCGAGCCACACCCTCTCGTCACCGTCGACCGCGTCGTCGGCGTCGCGCTCGAGCCCGAGCGACGGGGGCGGGTGGTGGTCGCCCTTCACGCCGACTGCGCCGGTACCATGGCTCAGGTCCCGACCGACCGGGGGCCGGATGCGACGAGCGCCACGTGCGTTGACACGTGGGGTCAGCGCCGCGCGCTCTCCGTTGCCGTCGTGGAAGCCGACGTGCTCGAACGCACCGCGCCCGAGCTGCCCGCGCTCGCCATCGCGTGTGAAGGGTCGAACGACGAGCGCGCCTGCATCGAAGGGGGCGCCGTGGTGCTCGGAAGTCGCGAGGTCGTCCTTACGCCCGGTCTTCCGGCGACCCCCGAGCGGCTCTTCCAGTTGTCGACGTTTTGGCTCGACCGGGACGAGGTCACCGTCGGGCGCTATCGAGCGGCGCAGGCGGCTGGCTACCTGCCCGTCGCCCCCGTCGTCCCGAACGAGGGCGAGCTCTCGTCGGCCGTCGACGCGACCGCCTGCTCATGGAGCAGCACCGACCGCGGTCGCGAGGCCTACCCCCTCAGCTGCGTCAGCTGGGACGAGGCCCGCGCCTTCTGCCAACACGCGGGAGGCGACTTGCCCACCGAAGCGCAGTGGGAGCGCGCGGCGCGACGCGGGGTGGCGGTGGGACGCTCCCGCTACCCGTGGGGCCAAGACGCGCCCACCTGCGCGCGAACCGTTCACGGTCGTTGGCCGTTGGGGGGGAGTCCGGGCGTCTGTGAGGCGTTCGGTCGCCGGCCCGAGCCGATCCGCGCCGCGCCGGGGGACGTGACCCTCGACGGCGTGCACGACCTGGCCGGCTCGATGCAAGAATGGACGCGCGACGGCTACTTCGCCTACGACGGTGACGCGTGGGGCGCCGCCGGTCCTCGCGATCCTACGGTTGCCGCCCCCGTCGTGGGCCAGCAAGCGGTGCGGGGGGCGAGCTGGCCCGCGCCGCCGACCCTACTCAACAGTGCCGTGCGGACGGGCGTGGAACCGAGCGGACGCGCGCCCTTCATCGGCTTTCGGTGCGCCTACCCGGAGCCGCCGCCATGACCCGAGCGTGGCCCGGTCGCGTGGGGCCCGGCTTCTTGCTCTTGGCCGCCACCGCGTGCGGCGAGCGCACCCTGCCGCCGGAGGGACAGGTATTGCTTTACGTCGACACCGACGCGCCCCTGCCGGCGGCCCCCGGCGACCCGCCGCGCGAGATCCCCGCGCTCTTCGATCGTCTGCGCATCGACATCATCCCCGAGGGTGAAGACACGCCGTGCGACGGCTGCACGCGGATCTTCAGCCTCGACCACGACGCGGTGGACGCCGGCGAAGCCTCGGTGGGCATCGTGCCGGGCGCGCCGGGCGAGCGGGCTCGGGTTCGGATACGTCTCTACCGGAGCGGCGGCACGGCCTCGGCGGAGCCGCGCCCCCTGTCGACCATCGAGCGGTTCGTTCGCCTCCCCGCCGTCGAAGACACGGGCGTCGTCGAAGCCTCGGTGTTTCTGCCGGCCACCGAGGTCGGTCAGGTGCTCGGTTCGCTGGCCTCCCCCCGCGAGCCCACCGCGGGTCGCGACGCCGGTGGCCGCACCGGGCGCTGGCCCGGCCCGCCTGCACCTTGCCCCCCCGACCTGCCCCCCGGACGGCTGTGCGTTCCCGGCGGCGCCTTTTGGATGGGCGACCCGCGCCTCGATCTCTCCAGTGTCGACGATACCGGCGGCGAGCGAGAACGCCTCGTGGTCCTGAGCACCTTCATCGTCGACGCGGCGGAGGTGACGGTGGGCGCCATTCGCGCCTCGGGCGTGGCCCGGCTCCAAGGTGGGGTCAGCGCCGACCCTTCAGAGGTGCTCGCCGACTGCACCTACACGGCGGCGCCGGGGGGCCGCGAGGCGCTGCCCGTAAATTGCGTGACCTGGTTCACCGCCAACGCCCACTGTGAGGCGGTCGGCGGAGCCCTCCCCACCGAGGCGCAACTCGAGTTTCTGCGCTCCGCGCGGGGTCGCAGTCGTTTCGTGTGGGGGGAAGCCGCGCCCGCGTGCGGCGACGCCGTCTACGCCGCCAAAGACCAATGCGCGGGCGTGTGGCCACCGGAACCCGCCCCGGCTGGCTCGGCCGTGCGCGACCGTCTCGCGCTCCCGGGGGGCGAAGCGGTCGACCTGGCCGCCAACGTCGCCGAATGGGCCCGCGACCGCTGGCAACGCGACGAAGAGCCGTGCTGGGCGGCCAGCCTCGCCGTGAATCCCGTGTGCGACACCCCGAGCGCCATCGACGACGACGCCCGCAGCTTTCGCGGAAGCGCATGGGAGGAAAACTTCGACCTCAACTTGCCGGCGGCGACGCGGCGCCGCCTCGCCGACGAGATGTTTGCGGTCTCGTCTTCCCTCGGGTTTCGCTGCGTCTATCCGTCGCCGTGAGGCGTCGCTATGAAGCCCGACGATGGCGGATGACCTCGTTAGGCGCGCCCGGGCGACCTGGCCGCAGATCGCCGTCGCCCCCACGGTGTACGAGGACTTCGTCCGCGCGCGCCTGGAAGGATCGGCGGGGCCGTCCGACGAGGTGGCGGGTGACCTGCTGCTGTGCTGCGGATGCCTCGAGGGCGACCCCGCCGCGCTCCGCGGGTTCGACGACCAGCTCGAAACGTGGGTCCCCGCGTTCGTAGCCAAGCTCGGGCTCGACGCCGCTCAGATTGACGAAGTCCGCCAGCGACTCCGCCATCGCCTGCTCGTGCCCAACGATGCGGGCCACCGCAAGCTCGCCGACTACCGCGGCCTCGGTCGGCTGCCGAGCTGGCTGCGGGTGGTCGCGATTCGCATCGCCCTCGACCTCAAACAATCCGACGCGCGTCGCGCATCTTCGCCGCCTCGCGACGACCAGCTCGTGAGCGACGACCCCGAGCTCGACTACCTGCGCCAGCGCTACGCCCACGACTTCCGCGAGGCCTTTGCCGACGCGCTGCGCGGTCTTCCCGTCGCGCAACGCAACGTCCTGCGGCTCCATTTGCTCGACGGGCTCGGCATCGATCGCATCGGCCAGCTCCACGACGTGCATCGCGCCACCGCCGCGCGCTGGTTGGTCTCCGCCCGGGAGGCCTTGGCCAAAGACACGCAACGGATCCTCCGGGCCCGCCTTCACGTGACGCAGTCGGAGTTCGAGAGTCTGCTCCGCCTGGTCCGCAGTGACCTGGACGTGAGCCTCTGCCGCATCCTCTCTGAAGACGACGGGTGAGGCTCATCTAGCCTCGCTTGCGCAGGTGATTCTGCGGTCGAGAGGGTCTCGCTAGCCAAAGCCGCCGAAGTCGAGAAAGTAATCCCCCATGCATCCCGAGAAGCGCTCCTCTCGGTCGGCGCAGCTCGAGTAGTCGAATTCGTCTTCACTCGGACACTCGAATTCGTTCTCCCAGCAATCGTAGACGTCGTCGATCTCGTCGCCGCAATCCCGCGCTTCGGCGTCTTCGACGGCGCGCTCGAGCATGGCC
>JBCCLB010000027.1:0-82005 GCA_039027095.1 Myxococcota bacterium | reverse complement strand
GCCAAAACTCCGCCCGGGTCTTCTTCTTTTGTGGCTGGTGTAGCTTGCCTGTCTCACGACCCCGCGGCGAACTTCACGCCCCAAGATCGGCAGTTTCTACGGAACGTGATGGTCGTCTAGACCTTGGGGGTGCCTTATTATTTTGCGCCGATCAAATCTAACGATTTGACCGGCAGTATAGGGACCGAGCCGGCGTGCGCGTCGGCTCGGCCACCGGGGGAGCCAGCAGGCGAAGACGAGCGCGTGAGGCTGGGCTCGGGGTGCGGGCTGCATGGGCGCGACAGGCGGAGCGCACGTGCCATCAAGCCCAAACTTCCACCTGCGCCACCCGAGCCCAATCGAGCTCCCGCACGACCGCAGCCACCGCGGCGAGCGGATCCTCCCCGTTCCCCTGATAGATTCGCAGCGTCCGCCGAGTCTCCACCGCCCCGTAGTACGGACTCCGCAGCTCGAGGCGGACCAAGCAGACCGTGATCCCGTCGCGTGTCTGGAGATTTCGACGCATTCACGGCCTACCCATCCAGAATGTAGTCGTTCCCCTCAGTGCACAGCGCGTCGAGAATATCCGCGGGGGCGCTGCCCCCACGCCCCCGGAGCAAGGGCGAGGCCACAAGTCGCCGGCGCGCGGGCGGCTTATCCCAGACCCCCGACCCCGACCTGCCGGCACCTCGGTCCTTTCGGGATGGGGACGTACGCACGCATGGACCCCACCCATGGGGTCGAGACGTGCCCGCGCCGGGGCCAAATGCCCCGCCATTGGCTTGACGCGTTCCCGATCCGTGGCGAGACGCCCCACCGTTGTGGCGAAATGGGCCTTCGCCCTGGTCCGGTCAACCCGATGAAGACGGGCCGGCTTCGCAGTTGGGCCGGCGCTTCCGGCCACGCCGTCTCGGTCGTCGGCGGTCCGGGCGGGACGTCTGGCGCGAGACTCAGTATCCCGCCAGCAGGCAGGGCCCGTCATGGCACCGGATCCAGTGCAGGCGCTGGTTGTTCTCCACGACCTCGCGCCGTTCCCTGCCGTAGTAGTAACCGCCGTAACGCTCAGCCACCAGGCTCACCGCGCGCGATGTCTGCTGGAGCCCGGAGAGTGGCCGTTCGTTTATGCCGTAGTAGTACTTGGTGATGGGCACCGTCTTGATGGGATCTTTCGGCTGCCACCGGTTCCAGGCGTCGGCCATACTCTGGTACAGCGCGAAAATACCGCGGGTGTCCCGAAAGCAGGAGGATCTCACCCAGATGCTGGGATGCTCCAGACAGCTTTCCGGAAAATCGGTGGAGCGGGCGATGTGCTCGGCGAGCAGTGCGCTATTGCGGACGAAGTCGGCCCCCGGGCCACGCAGGCGCGAGGCGTTGGCCCCCGACAGCTCTTCCAGCGATGAGAACGCCGCGGCGACATCCTTCACGTGTTGCTTGTTGTAACCGCAGCCCTTGTCGTCGTCCCGCGACGGCTC
Source organism: Myxococcota bacterium (assembly GCA_039027095.1). Lineage (GTDB taxonomy): Bacteria > Myxococcota_A > Polyangia > Polyangiales > Polyangiaceae > JAPYTK01. Next base: position 80,554 of record JBCCLB010000027.1, on the reverse strand, counting down.
GCAATGACCCTGCAGGTAACAGCCGTCGGTGAAGGTGTCATCCCAGCCGGCGCTGATCTCACAACGACTGGCGAACGCCTCCGCCGCCTTCAAAAATGAGCGGCTCAGCGACAGCAGCTTCTCTTCATCGTGAGCCGGCGCCAGCGACACGCTGGTCACGGGGACCTCGGGCCCGCAAAGGGCGTCCGTGCACGCCATGCAGCGGCCGCTTCCCCCCGCCGATACCTGCCCCTCCGGACAGTCGGGCGGGTACACGGGGTCGCCCTGGGAGCAGCCGATAAGCGCCACGCAATCGTCGCGATAGGTGGCGTCACAGTGGGCATTGGGTGCCGCCAACAGAGGCGAACACGACGCCGCCTTGCTCAGCTGCTTGAAGCAGCTGCAGAGCCGCTCGGCCTCCTTGGCGGGCGCGGGCGCAGGCGCGTCCGGCCGGCCTTCGAATTTGAACGTCTCCGCAAATACTTCGCCCGCCTTCCACTCGGCGATGAGCTGGCGGCGGCTGCCGTCCGCCCAGAAAAAATCGGCGCGCACCTCGCTGCCTTCCACCACCGGGGCGATGAGCGTGCTCACCTTGTCGTGGTGGATCGCCAGGGCATCCGCGCCGCCCTTCACGATGCGGACCCCAGCCGGCGCCGGGTCAGTGTCGACCCGTTGGGTGCAGCGCACCCGCAACCACTCGCGGTGAAGTTTGGTCTCACAGCCGGCCGCATCCGAGCCTTTGACTAAGGTCTCTTTCCGCAGTTGCCAGTGCTCCGGCCGCGGGATGCGGCTGCGCCCAGCCGGCAGTGAGCGCGCCACCCGAGGCTTGTGCGCTGCCTGCATCGCACTGGCGATGGCCGTTGCCACCGCTTCGTGACCGGAGACGGACAGATGCAGGTCGTGGTCCAAGAACGCACCTGGCTCGGCTTCGCGCAACGCGGTCATCACGTCCACCCCACGCGCGCCGATCCCCTCCGCATGGCCGACGATATCGCTGAGCAACACCTCACTGCCCGCCATCTCCACCGTCTTGCCGGGGTACTTCTTCCACTCTTCGGCTGACACCTGCACGTCGAGCGGGAGCGCCACCACCCACAATTGGGCGTCATGCTTTCGGCATAGCTCGTGGGCTTCTTCCACCGCATTGGCGACGGGGGTGTTGGCGCGCACCAGCGACAGCGGCGCCGTACGCAAGACTTCGGCTTCTTTGGCGAGCGCGTCGCGGCGGCTGATCACATCCGTAAGCTTCTTCTTTTTGTCTCCTTGGGCTTCGGCCGCGATCTGGCGCAGCTGCTCCTCCATCTTGTTGCGATAACGCACGGCGTACTGGATCTGCTCGGCCGTAGCGGCCAGCGGACGGCCGCCCTCCCCCGGCGCCGCCGTCACGATGTCGCCCGGCTTGGCGCGCGCGGTACGCAAACGGGCGCTGAGGGTCCAATTGTCGCCGATCACCTCGTCGTACATCACCCGCTCGACCGCCAGCTGCGCCTGCATCAGCTTGCGCTCGGCCGCGCGCGCCTCAGCGTCACGAAATTGGGCCAAGCGAATGAACTCCTGGCGCCTCATCGCGCGCTGCTCATCGGCACTGTCCCCTTCCTTGATCAAGTCTTGCCAGCCGCCCTCTGAGGGGAACGCGGCATCGTCCAGATCGACCTCCTGGCGATAGAGCCACTTGCGCAGCGCAAAAAAGGCATGCGAACGCCCGTACAACCAGCGCCGCCCGGGGAACTCCGTCACGTCCTCAGGCGCCGTCTCGATACGTACCGCCCAACCATCCCAGCTGACGTGGCGCTCCTTGTTCGGGCGCGCGGCCTCGAACAAATCATTGGCGATGTTGACCACGTACACCACGTGCTCCACCTTCTGCTCGTCCAACAGCCGACCGAGCACGGCGTTGTATTCGCGTGGCCCGTAGGTGGGGATGCCAGCGTTGAGAACTGGCTTCTTCAACTTCTCGCCCAACTTGGCGGAAAAGGTGTCCTCGTACTCCACCCCGAGCCCAAACACCTGCGAATCACCGAGCACCACCACCGCGACTTGGTCGGGCGGCGCTCCCGTCGCTGGCGCGCGCAGCCCCGCATCGCCGATCCGCACCGAAGTGACCGGGTTGCCCCCGAAAGAGATCTTCTGCTCGGCGCGTGGCTCCAGCTGTACGCCCAGCGCCGCGTTGGCCTGGTAGACATTGAGGTGCGGAAATGCGCCTTGGTCCCGCCAGTGAAAGATCGCCTCCGTCAGCACCAGGCCCATCAGCAATCCGCCAAACACCTTGAGAATCCGCCCAACCCACCTTCGGTTGGTCTTGGCCGATTCGGCAGCTGTCTCAGGTACGTCAGATTTAGATGTCATGTCGTTGTCCCGCCGTCTTGCAGCTGTCACGGCCCGAAGAGCGCACGATGTTCCAAAGCCCCATCGTATCGTGAAGCGCCCCGCGCGACCCGAAACCGAAGCGTTCACCTGAGCCTAAGGCGCCGCAACCACCTCCAGAGCGCGCCCGATCGTCGATGCCCCCCCCCGCAGCGGACAGGACCATCGCGGCGTCGGCGCGCTCGTCGCGCGATGCGGCAAGCTCGCCCGCTCACGCTCGAGAAGGCGCGTTTCCTTGTGGGCTCCGGTTGTATTCCAGGCCTTGTCCGCTGGCTCAACTACAGTGTGCTCGAACGTGGGAGTCAGGGGGCGACGCGTGACAAATTTGCGCCACGCATGGTAACCCGAGCCGAAAAGGCGCGTAACCCGGTTCACAGCTCTGCGCGTCAACCAAACTCGCTCGGAGCTAGGGAGAAGTAAAAACAATGAAGAATGTATCACTTGGTGCTTCGCTCGCCGCGGGCGTGGCCATGACCTTCGCTGGTGCGCTCGTCGGGTGCAGCAAGCCGACCCCCGCCCCCGAAGCAGCCGACGGAGCCCCTGGCACGATGGCCAAGGTCGAGTGCAAAGAGGCCAATTCCTGCAAGGGCAACGGCAGCTGTGCTGGCGTCGCGATGGGCGAGAAGCACGACTGCAAGGGGCAGAACACCTGTGGGGGCAACGTGCGCACGATCTCTAAGGAAGAGTGCGACGAGATCGGCGGGAGCGTCCTCGCCAGCAACTGAGGCGCGGCGCCGCTCGAGGGCTCGCGCTCCGCCGAGAACGGGCCCACGACCCATGATCCCCGACTGCGGCTTATACTGCCGGTCAAATCGGTAGATTTGACCTGCGCAAACAACAAGGCACCCCCAAGGCAATAGAACCGGCTCTGAGGAGCGATGCTCGCCGACTTGTCGGTGAGCATCGCGACACCATCAACGGTTGTGGTCGAGGGTGTAGTATGGTGGAACCCACGAACGTTCGTCTCGGTCACGGGATCGGTCTACGCACCACCCACTACCACGACTTTCTCACGCGCTCGGTCGAGGTCGACTGGGTTGAAGTGATCACCGAGAACTTTCTCGGGGTGGGGGGACGTCCCGCGGCGGTCCTGCGGAAGGTGAGTGGCCAGATGCCGGTGGTCCTGCACGGCGTGTCGCTTTCGATCGGCGGCCTCGAACCGCTGGATGAGGATTATCTGCGGGCCGTGGCCAAGCTCGCCGAAGCCCACGATAGCCCCTGGGTATCGGACCACTTGTGCTTTTCGTCGGTTGGCGGTCACCACCTTCACGACCTGTTGCCCATACCGTACACCGAGGAGGCGCTCGTGCACCTCACCCCGAGGATCGCGCAAGTGGCCGCGGCCCTCGGCCGACCATTCGCCCTCGAAAACCCCTCCACCTATCTCGCGGCCTGCCAGTCGACGATGACGGAGGCCGAGTTCCTGGCTGAGCTTCATGCGCGCACTGGCGTGGGGCTCCTGCTGGACGTGAACAACGTCTACGTGTCCAGTCGCAATCACGGGTTCGATCCTTACGACTACCTCGACACCATCCCCCGGCCCGCCGTGTGGCAGTTTCACCTTGCGGGTCACACCGACCGCGGCGACGTCGTCATCGACACCCACGATGCGGCGGTGCGGCCCGAAGTATGGGACCTGTATCGCTATGCCCTCCGCCGGTTCGGACAGGTTGCCTCCCTCGTCGAGTGGGATGCGGCGATCCCCGAACTCGAGGTGGTGGTCGCGGAGAGCCGGCGCGCGCGTCAGATCGCCGAAGAGGTGTCCACGCGTGTCGCTTCATGATTTTCAAACGTCGTTTCTCGCCGCGCTCCACGGGCGCGATGCCTCGTCCCTTCTGCCCCTGGTAGCGAGCGAAGACGCGACCCGGCGGATCGCGATCTACGTCGACATGTACTGGGGGCGATTGATCGACGCGCTCGCTCAGGACTTTCCCGAAGTGGCCGCGATGCTCGGAAGTGAAGTCTTCTCGCGCGTCGCCGTCACGCACGTCGAGCGCCGCCCGTCCCGGCATCCATCGCTCGCGTTTCTCGGTGAGGGACTAGAACTCACCCTAGACGAGCTCGGCCTCGTTCGGGAGGCGGCCGTGGCGCGGCTCGAAGGAGCGCGCAATGCGGCTTTTTGGACCCCCGACGTGCCGACGTGGGTCAACCCTCGTGACGTCGCGGCGCTCGGCCCTAACTTCGCGGCGTGCCGGGTCGAACTGAACCCCAGCGTGCGCACGGTAGCCATCGCCCTCGGAGCCCGGGCGCGCGTCGAAGGCGATGTGGCCGCTCCGATCGATCCCGTGTGCGAGGAAGACGTCGTGGTGTGGCGGGCGACCGACCACGTGGTGCGCCACCGTACGATGTCCCACGGTGAGGCGACCGCATTGGCCGCGCTCCGCGGAGGGGCGACCGTGGGCGAAGCGTGCGAAGCTTTCGCCGCTTGCACCGACCCCCAAGCGGCCGCACTGGGGGCCATTCAGGAGTGGCTCTCGTGTCGCTTCTGGGTAACGCTCGATCCGTCGTCTCGTTGACGAAAACGACGCTCGGTCGGACGAAGCGCGCGCCCGGGCGCACCCGACGAGAGGCGCCGGTTGAGACATGTCGCATGCCGAAACCGCAGCCGTCAGCGTCCGTCGTCCGCGTGCTTGCCCTTCACTCGACCCGTGCGTTGAGACCGCGATTAGGAGGCTGCCCGTAGCACGTCCCGTCGTAGTCGACCGACACCTCGGGCACCGTGACGCCGGCGATGTTGTCCAAAAATCGGCCGCCCGCGACGAGCGTCGGCTCCTGCTCGTAAAGCCCGCCCGTCTCTGGAGACGGAAGTTGCGCCGGGACGTCCCAGTTGCCCGCGTAGGCGTACCAGAGGTTGTGCGAGAACGTGAACGACGGTGCGTCCGTGTTCATTCCTACGTTGATGAACCCGCTGGAGAGCATCCCCGCGTCGACGTGAAAGATGTTGTTCATCACCCGTCCGTTCCTCGCGGGCGCAAATTCATAGGACCGCGTACTCATCGTCTCCTGGAGAATACGTAAAACCCACTGCGTTGGATCTTCGATCGTGTTGTTCGAGACCAGGCAGTCGTCGCAGCCGACGAAAGCAAAGGGCGCGTCGCTACCGACGAAGTGGTTTGCGATCACGCGGATGTTCCGCGCTTCAGCATTGACCGTGGCCTCGCTCAACGGAGGACGGAAAAAGGCGAACCCGGTCGACCCTCCCAGGTTGATCGTTCGGGCTCCGGCATTCGAGAAAGCGTTGCCGCGAATTTCGACGTTGTCGCTGCCCCCCTTGGTTTGTACGGCTGCACTGCCCGTCAGGTCTTCGAACCGGTTTCCGACGACGAAGCCGTCGTGGCATCCCACCATGTCGATCCCCTGCCCAGGGCAACCACGGAGGTCGGCGTCGAAGACGAAAAAGTCGTCGAGACCGCTCATCTTGATGCAGTCGTGGTTGCCGGGTCCAGCTGTGTCGCGGACGGTAATGTCCCTCAATAAAACATAACGGGCGGCGTCAGGATCATCGTACGCGCCGCCATCATCGATGTTCAGACCGTTGGAAGTCTGGTTGCGAAAGTGGAAGCCTTCGAGGATGAGGTACCGGGCCTGCTCGAGCTGAATGCCGTTGCTTCCCCCGTCGATGAAGACGTCCCCTTCACCGCGGAGCCATATCGGTGCCATGGCGGTCCCGCGCAACTGGGAAATGAACATGCCACCGGCGTACGTACCCGCGCGGACGACGATTTCGGTGCCTGGCGTGGCCGCCGCCGCCGCGGCTTCGATGTCGCCAAAGGGTGAACTCGCGCTACCGTTTCCGTTCCCGCCGGGCGCGACGAAGAGGGTTTTCGTGGCCGTGGGCCCGTCGGCAAAGGTCGATGGGTAGCGACCACCGCAGAGATCGCCGCCACCGCGGCCACCACCGCCGCCGCCGCCGCCGCCGGCTGAATTCACGCCGCCGGAGTCGTGGTTCATGTCCCCGCCCGCGGCGCGGTCCTCTTCCGCGGGGACGCCATCGGGACCTTGGTCCGCGCTGCTCCCGCAGGCGCCCATCCCGACCGTCGCGACCAAGGCCGTCACTCGAATCACGGGTCAGTGATATCACGAAGGGCGCTCCCTTCGGGGGTAAGCGCAGCGTTTATGCGGGACATCTGCGGCTACCAATACGTCGCGCCGTGGGAACACCGAAGTCTTAGACGTTGTCGGCGAGCATCGCGACACCATCAACGGTTGCGGTCGAGGGTGTCGTCCCAAACGGCCGCGAGTCGAGACCCGAATCGCCACGGGCGCCGCTCGCGGACCGTGATGTCCAAGTGGGGCGGCGCGTCGCAGCTCAGCAAGCGAAGCTTGTGTTCGTTCACCACCTGCCAGGAACACAGCAGCGTGGGCGCGCCCCCGACGGAGAGCGGGTTCATGGGCGGCGTGGTCAGGTGGCTGAGCACCGCCCCGGTTTCTGACAACAGGTAGACTTCGTAGTACTCCTCGAACGGGCAATCCCAATCGAGAATGAGAAGATACTCGTCGCGGGCCAGGCGAAACTGAAAGGTGAGATGGTAACCGCGCACGTTCTTGCCCGTCGGGACGCCGCCCTTCAGCAACGGCGTCCGGAGGGGCCAAGTGGGGTAGGGCCCTGCGTGTTGCCCCAGGGCAAATCCGTCGATCTCGGCAAAGGGTACGCTCTGCATCGGGTTGGGGTCGCGTTTAGGGACTTGCTCCGGAAGACAAGACCCGCATCGCGTTCAAGTGTGTGACCTTGTCCACGATGGGCTGCGCCCACCCGCGCGCGACAAGTCCGTCGGCGACGCGCCACGCATCTCGGCAGTCGCGCATGTCCGACGGGATGGTCGGCAACCAGCCGTCGAAGTCGGAGCCGATGGCCACGTGGTCGGATCCGGCGCGGTCGAGAACGTACTCGAGGTGGTCGAGCACACACCGCGAGTCCGCGCGCAGCGAGTCGGCCATGAAACACGGCGCGAACATGATGCCGATGAGGCCGCCGGTGTCCTTGATCGCGTCGATTTCCTCATCGGAGACGTTGCGGGCATGGTCGTGGGCGCCCTTGACCCCGGTGTGGGTGCACAGGACGGGACGCGTCGCGCGGGCGCAGACATCGAGCACGCCGGGGGTGTTCACGTGCGCCACGTCGACGAAGATGCCGTGCCGCTCGAGCTCCGAGACCAGCTCCCGACCGAACCCGGTGAGCCCGTCGACCTCGTTGGCGCCTCGCCCCAGCGAGGGGGTGGCGGCGCTGTTCTTGGAGAAGTGCGCGAGTGTCATGTACGCCGGGGTCCGCGCCGCGAGCGCCTCGAAGTGACCCATGTCCCCGTTGAGCATGTGCGCGCCCTCGACGCCGGGAGCGATCGCGAGCTTGCGCGCCTCCCGCGCACGAAGCCAATCCGCGGCCTCCCTCACCCGCATCGTGTTCGGGTCCGCGGCGGCGATGGCGTCGAGGTAGTCGATCTGCTTGTGCATCTCGATGGGTCCGCCCGCGCTCTCCCACGGGAAGTAGTGAATGCCCAAGCACGCGCCCACGAACGCGGCGTCCTGCAGGCGCGGAAGGTCGGAGTGCCAGAAGAGCGGCTGCCCCGAAAGCAGCGGACGATGCCTCTTGAGCGCGTCGTAGCGGAAGAGCCGCTGCTGGATGATGAAGTCGACGTGCAGGTCGAGCATCGCGGGTTCCTCGGGCGTAGAACGTCAGCGCGCCCAGAGGGCTTCAGTTTGCGGGCACCCCCGGGCACGCGGTACCGGTGGGGGCGGGCGCGGGGAGGGTGGCGGTCCCGGTGGCGATGAAGCTCGCGAGAAAGCAGCCGTACTGGTGCTTGATCTCGTCGCTCTGGCCGAAAATCCCGTGCGGTGTTCCGAGCTCGAGGGGCGCGTACTGAACGACGACCCCGGTGTAGGGCGTACCGTCGGCGGCGGTGCGGTTGTCGCCGACGGGGTAGTCGACGAAGCCGTCCCGGCCTTCGAGGGCGAGCCGCGATTGCATCGAATCCCATTGGGCCGATCCCGCCTGGTCGTGACCGTAGGCCAAAGCCATCGCGTCGTAGACCCGGGGGGCCCAGAACAGGTCGCCGGGGGCCGAGGTTTGAAAGGTCGGGCGAGCCGGGTGACCGGGGAGCGGGTCGCGTGCGATCCGGGACACATAGCTGTAGGCGTCGCCGGGCTCCCATGCGTGGTGGAGCATGTTGACGCCCGGGTGAGCGAACCACGTCTCCTCGGGCTCGATGCCGAAGAGGCCCCCCACCAGGCGGTCGAGTCCGCCGAACAGGTCCGATTCGAGGAACATGAGCGTCCAGGGGCCCCCCGCCCCGGTGGGGACGAGCACCCGCACCGCAGGCTCGGTGGCGGCGATCATGTTGGCGTACTGGGCGCCCATCGATTGCCCCATGAGCGCGAGGCGGCTCAGGTCGAAGCGGTAGGACGTCGCCCCGGGGGGCAGCGACGGTCCGTCGCAGCCGGTGAGCGCGGCCGGATCGATCTCGAGCGACGCCATGGCCTCGATGAGGAGCCGCTGCTCGAAGACGCCCTGGCGAAAGTTGCCCGGGAAGGCGTCGACGTTGGTCGTGTTGAGCGCGTAGTCGAAGTCGCCGACGTCGGGGACGCGGTCGGGGCTGACCGGCATCGCGGCGCCCACCGCGGCCAAGCCATGGCGGGCGACCACGTGGGCGGGGCCCTCCCCCGGCGTTTGGGGGCCGTCGGGCTCGGTCTGCGGGCCACGGTCGACGACCTGGGTAAACACGCCCCCCGAGCCGTGCACGTAGACCACGAGCGGATACCCATCGGCCGGCATGGGACCCTTGGGAATCGTGATGGCGATGGGGAACGTCTCGTCGCTCTGGCGCGCGGGAGCGTCGTCGACGATCACGATGTCGGCTTCGTCGGCTCCGCGGAACGGCGCGGTTCCGGCCTGAAACTGCGGCATCGTCACCGTGGCGTGCAGCTCGCAGAAGCGCTCGTGGTCGGCTCCGTCGTCGGGGTCGATGGCGAAGCTTCCGAAGGTGACGTCGTGGTTGGCTACGACCGCGTCGCCCCACCGTGCCGTTTGGCCCACCACGTCGCCCGTGGTGAACACCGACGCTGCCGCCACCGACTCGGGCGCGATCCCCTCGGCGGCGAGGGTGTCCCACAGCGGTTGGTACAGGTCGGCCAGCGCGGTCCCGGTGGCTCCCTCGGGACGTTCCCCCGCCGCGAGCGCCGCCAGGGCCGCGGGGGTTCCGAGCGGGGCGCCCGTCGCATCGCCGAAGTCCGCCTGCACCACGGCGGCGTACGTCGTCCCGGGCCGCAACGGGATGCCGGGATGCGGCGCCACCGCGAGCAGGTGCTCGGGCGCATACACGCCGGGGGTTACCGTGTAGCCGACCGTGGGGACGATACGGCCCCGCTCCGGCGAGTCGGCGTCGACGTCGAGCAGATAGAGGTTCGGCGGGCTGTCGTCGGCGCCCCGGACGAAGGTTGCGTCGTCGGGGGTCAGGGGGGCCAGCGGGGCCGAGAAGCGAAAGTAGGTGGCGGTCGCGAGGGCGAACCCCGGTCGGTTCATGGCGCCCGGCAACGCCGTATCGACGATGGCGTTGTCGGCGGGGAAGGGAAACCCAGAGAAGTCGGGCGCTCCGTCGGCGGTACGGCGCAGGTCACTGGGAAACGGGAAGTCGTAGAACGCCGCCCCCTCGAAGCTCGCCGCGGCATCGAAGGATGCCGTGGTACCCGCGGCCGACGGGGCGGGGGATGGGTCTTCGTTGTCGCTACACCCTACGGCGGCGAGAAGACTGAGGGTGCCGATGGCCAAGAGAAAGCGCGTGCGCATGGCTACGGCGTAGCACCTCAATCTCGGGGCGGGTCGGCGAGCGTCTCCCACGCTTTGCTTTCGATGAAGACCCGGACCAGCTCACCGTCGATGTGGTTTTCCCTGACCTCCATGTGGAGGATGTCACAGGCGCGGGCGAGGGGGACGGCGCGCTTGTAGGGGCGGTCGGCGGCGGTGAGCGCGTCGAAGATGTCGCTCACGCTCATCATCTTGGCCTGAAGCGGGATGGTGTGGGTGTCGAGACGGTTGGGGTAACCGGTGCCATCGAGCCGCTCGTGGTGGGCCCCGGCGATGTCGGCGATCCGTCGGAACTTGCGGCCCCAGGGGATGGTCCGGAGAAACTCGTAGGTATGGGTGACGTGGCTTCGGATCTCGTCGTATTCGACCGCCGTGAGCGAGCCGCGGAGCACGCTGAGGCTCTCGACCTCGCCGGCGGTCAGGAGTGGATGCGTCGCGCCTTCGGCGTCGACGTAGGTTTTTCGGGCGATCTCCTCGATCATCGCCGGCGCGTCGCCGCTCAACACTTTCGGTTCGTTGGCGATGTCGATCGTCTCGAGATACGTGCGGAGCTGGGCTCGGCGGCGCGCCAGATCCTCGTCGATCGCGGCGAGGTCGGCGCTCCCGGCCCCCCGATCCATCGCCTCGATCTTGCGATGGAGCGCGGCAACTTCTAGTTCGCGGGCGGCCAGCGCAAAACGGTGTCGGATGATCTCGAGGTCGTGCGGATAGAGCTTCTTTGCCTTGACCAGGACCTGCTCCCGGACCCCGATTTTGCCAAAGTCGTGGAGCAGCGACGCGTATTCCAATTCCTGGATGTCGTCGCGGGTGAAGCTCACGTCGCGGTAGGCGCCGACATCGATACGCTCGACCGCTCCCGCGAGCGCGACCGTCATGTCGGCGACGCGGATCGAATGGCCGCTCGTCGTCGGGTCGCGCTGCTCGATCGCCTCCACGCTGGCCCGGACGAACCCCTCGAGCATCTGCTCTTGCTCTACGTAGAGCATGGCATTTTCGAGCGCGATCCCCGCCAACGACCCGAGGGTACTCAACAGCGCCACCGAGCGGTCGTCGAAGGGAATGACGCCCGCGAGCTCCACGAACTCGGTGAGTTTGGCGCGGGCGTCGCGTTTGCGATTGATGAGCTGGAGGACGCCGATCACCTCGCCCCGGCGCGACCGCAGCGGCGTCGTGAGCACGCTCTTGGTGCGGTAGCCGATCTTTTCGTCGAAGCTGCGGTCGAAGCCGAAAGGAGTGTCCGGCTCGAGGTTGTACACGTCGGCGAGGTTGATCGGGGTTCGGTGGAGCGCGGCGTAGCCAGCCATCGAACGCTCGTTGATCGGAATGGTGAACTCGCTAGCGTCGAAGCGTACCGAGTCGTTTTGCGAAAGCTTGAAGTGCAGCCGCCGCCGCGACAGGTCGGGCTCGTCGCCCTCGACGACATAGATGCTGCCCGCGTCGGCACCGCTGATGAAGCGCCCCTTCTCGAGGATCAGCGCGAGCAGCTTGTCGATGTCGCGCTCGGTGGTGATCGCCTGGGCGATCGCAAACAGCTCGCCGATCTCGTAGCGATAGCGATCGACGGAGACGCCGCTTTTCACCGCCCGCTGCCGCGCCCCGACCAGCTCGAAGCCGTTGTGAATCGCCACGTAGAGCTCGTCGGCGGAAGCCTGAGGGGAGAGGCAACACGAGAGGCCACGCTCGAGCGCCTCGTCGAGGCCCGGCGAGGCGGGGACCCCGAGGAGGACGAGGCTCGCCCGGGCCTCGGCGCGTTCGGACGCGAACGGCGCAAACACCTCGCGTGCCTCGTCCCAGGCGATGGCGGGGGCGACGAGAACGACGCGATCCTCACGCCACACCGCGGCGAGCCATGGGTGCGGGCGCTCGACCCGGTCGGAGGTGAGACGAGGGTCGGCGCGGAGCATCTCCACCCGCGCGTCAAACGCCTCGGACGCTCCGTCGCGGGAACCCGGAGCACCCCCCGACGCCGTCAATCCGGCTCCTTCTCCTCGACGGGCCCCGCGCCCTCCGACGAGGGCTCGGGGTTCGGATTGGGGGTGGCCATGCGCTCGGCCGCATCGCGCCCGGCTCGCTTCATGGCGTCGCGCTTCTCGGCCGCGGCCCTCTTTTCGGCGTCACGCCGCTCGTAGGCGACCACAATTCGTTGCACGAGCGGGTGGCGGACCACGTCGACGTCGGTAAAGCGACAGATGGCGATTCCCTCGATGTCGGCGAGCAAATCGGTCGCTTCCGCGAGGCCGCTCGTCGCGGTACCAGGAAGATCGACTTGCGTCACATCGCCGGTGACGACGCAACGCGACTCGTAGCCAAGCCGGGTGAGGAACATGCGCATCTGCTCGCTCGTCGAGTTCTGTGCTTCGTCGAGAATGACGAAACAATCGTTGAGCGTTCGTCCGCGCATGAACGCGAGCGGCGCGACCTCGATCTGGCCTCGCTTGATGAGGCCGTCGACCTTGTCGTGCGACATCATGTCGTCGAGGGCGTCGTAGAGCGGGCGCAGGTACGGATTGACCTTCTCTTCGAGGTCACCGGGAAGGAACCCGAGTCGTTCACCGGCCTCGACCGCGGGACGCGTGAGGATGATGCGACGGACCTGTTTGGCGAGCAGCGCCTGCACCGCCATCGCCATCGCGAGGTAGGTCTTCCCCGTGCCGGCGGGGCCGATGCCGAAGGTGAGGTCGTGGGACTTGAGGGCCCGGAGGTACATCTTTTGCGCGAGGCCGCGCGCCTTGATGGGCCGCCCCCGGGCGTTGTTGAGCACCACCTCGGAGTAGATGTCGCGGAGGTGCAGTGCCTCGTCGTTGCGGAGGGCGTGCACCGCGCGCTCGTGGTCGTGGCCGTCGAGGCGTACGCCCTCGCCGGCGAGATCGTCGAGCTGCTCGAAAAACCGCTGAGCAAACGCCACGTCGTCGGCGTCGCCGCCCACGTGCACCAGGTTGCCGCGAGAGCCGAGCTCGACCCGCAGGTGCTTCTCGAGCGTCTTGAGGTTGTGATGACCGGGGCCGGCGAGCTGGGTGAGCGAGCGGGGGTCGCTGAGCTCGACCTCGGCGGTGACGAAGGTGCCTACGGGCATGGGCATGTGTTCAGGCGGTGAGTGTAGCCCGCTTTCGCGGCATGGTCATGGCGGCGAGGCCACGCGTGCGGGCGTGCGTACGACGAGCGGGGCTTCCCCGGGACGTAGCCTGCGGGCGGCTGGGTCATTCCTGCCCCATGAAGGCGTGGGGCCGGCGGCTTACAACGACGACGGAGGCGTCGGCAACTCGCTGATGAGCGCGCAAGCGTCCTCGTCGCCGAGCTCACACGATTTCGCCAAAAACTGCGCTGCCTCGGCGTGTCGCCCATTCTCGTTGGCGAAGATCCCCATGTTGTAACAACTCGTCGCGTTCTGAAGGGCGCAGCCCTTTTCGTAGAACTTGAAAGCGAGATCCTTGGATTCGATGCCGTGGATGCCGTTGAGATAGAACGATCCCGCTTGGTGGCAGCCGTCGCCGGAATCGAGGGCGCATGACTTTTCGAAGTAGCGAAGCGCTTCCGCCTGGTCTTGCGTACCCCCATCCCCGCGGAGCAGCATGGTCGCGATGCCGATGCAACCGCTCGCTTCTTCGAGCGTACATGCTTTTTCGAACATCAGCTTGGCCTTCGCCGCGTCGATCTTTTCCCGAAGAAAGTAAACGCCGAGAGCACTGCATCCCTTGCCGTATTCGAGGTCGCACGCTCGACCCAGAAACTCGACGGCGACGGTCTTGTTGCGGGGCACGCCGATACCGTCGTGGTGCATCATGCCGAGGCTAAAGCAACCATGTCCGCTCTGTCGCTCGCACCCTCGGGCAAACAGTGAGCGGGCGCGCAGGAAGTCTCGTGTGACGTGCTCACCCTTGATGTGGAGGGTTCCCACGTTCGTACAGCCGTCCCCATCTCCGAGGTCGCATGCCTTGAGATAAAGATCAATGCCGCGATTGATGTCCTTCGGCACGCTGTGGCCATTGATGTAGCCGAATCCTAAGTTGTAGCACCCGGTCTTGTGGCCAAGCTCACAAGCGGCCTCCGTGAAGCGCATCGCGCGCGCGTCGTCTTTCGGGACCAATTTCCCCTGACGGTAGTGGGCGGCCACACGATGGCAGGCGTCCGACGCATCGAGGGAACACGCCTTTTCCAAAAGGGCCATGTAACGCTGCGTGTCGACTTCTGCTCGGTCCGACGGCGTCACGAGCACTTCGGCCAATCTCAAGCAAGCGGCTCCCTGCCCGGCTTCATCGGCGGCACACGACTTTTCCAGCAACGCGGTGCCACGCTCGCGTTTCCCTTGGGCGAAGCAGCTGGCGCCGTGACCCAGCTGGCAAGCTCGCTGCATCATGCGAGCGGACCGCTCGGCGTCTTTGGGGATACCTTCGCCATCGTCTCTGAGCGCGACGGCGAGCGCGAAGCAGCTCTCCGCGTGGTCGCGGCGACAGGCTTTTTGGAGAAACGCGACGGCGCGTTGCGGCGCGAGGGGAAGTCCGTATCCCCGGAGCGACATCATCGCCAATGTATGACAACCCTCCCCTCCGTCGAGGTCACAAGCGCGCCGGGCGAAGGCAACCGCACCCTCGAGGTCCGGTTCCCCGCCCAGACCCAGGAGCCGAAGGTTCACCATGATGTGGCAGTGAGCGCTGTGGTTTGCGTCGCAACCTCGAGATGCGATGTCCGCCAGCGCCCGCCAACGTTCGGGCGGGGTGTTCGGGGCCCGTCGGTAGGCGCGCGCGAGGGCGCGACAGCCCTCGGCGTCATCGATCGTGCAGGGCTGCTCCGGGTCGTCGTGCGCGACACTTGCGTCGGAAGGCACAGCGGTCGCCGCAGTCGAAGTGCACCCGCACCACCCAAGGGCTCCGAGGAGGATCGGTGTTTTCAGAAGGGGCGACACGGTCGGCGTCATGACCCGAAGCGGCGGGACCTCCCTTCAGAGGGTATCAAACGCCGCGCGCAACACCAGGCAGCGGCGCGCGTCGACGCAGCCGTCCTGAGGTCGGAACCCTCCCTTTCTTGACCGCGATCGGTGCGGGTGGGAGCGTCATGATGCCCGGAACGGCGGAGGATTCGCCGGGGTGCGGGATAGGGGCCCGCGGCGCCGGAAAGCACCCACGCATGCGCATCGTCATCGGCCTCTTGCTGTCCGCTTCGCTGCTCTTTGCCGACCTCGCGTCGGCTCAGACGCCGCGTACGGGAGAGACGTCGTCACCGGGGGGGGCGCGGCTCGACGGGCTTCCCCCGCCGCCCATGGCGCCGCCGCCGATCTTTCCCTCCCAGCTCGAAGACGAGGAGGAGGTACCACGGGTCGGGTTTTCCCAGGGCCGGTTCTTTCTCCGTGACGACGACGACGTCGTGCGCCTCTACCCCGGCGGACGGGCCCGCACCGACGTTCTCTGGTCGCCCCGCGCGCCGGACCTCGACCGGAATGAGGGTGAAGGCACGCTCGGCCCGAGTTTCGTGGTGCGGCGGCTTCGCCTCGAGCTCAGCGGGGAGCTGTTCGAGCGCATCGCGTTCACCCTGGGCGCCGAGCTCGGCGGTCAGCGCATCGGTGAGACGACCTACGTCGGTCCCGATACCCCCCGGGTCGCGCCCGCCCAGGCACACGACGGCCGGATCGTGCCGGCCGACGTGACGTTGAGCTATCGGTTTCGGCCCTGGCTCAGCGTGACCGTCGGCCAGCAGAACCTACCGTTCTCGATGTCGAACCGGACCCGGGAATTCGCGACCACCTTCATGGAGCGCAACCTCGCGATCCGAGGCTTCGCCGTCCCGTCGCCGAAGGACCTCGGGGTGGTGCTTTGGGGCGACGTCCTGCCCGAAGCGCTGTTGTCTTACGAGGCGGGGGTCTTCAACGGGGACGGGTCGCAACGGCCCTTTGCCGACGACCGGGCCGACGTCGTGGGACGTGTGTTCGCGCGCCCTCTGGCCCCGCTCGGCGAGGGGCTGTTCTGGGATGAACTGCAGATCGGCATGAGCGCCCGATTTGGGCCGCGCCAGCAGGAAGACGTCGACTACGACCTGCCGACGATCGCGACGAACCACGGGTTCGTGCTGTGGCAGCCGGGCTACGTGGACGCCGTCGGCCGCGTCACCCGGGTGCTGCCGTCGGGGGCGGAGAACGCCATCGGCGGTGAGGTCCGCGTCCCGGTGCGTTTTTCCGACGACTCAGTGCTGGAGGTGCGCGGGGAGGCGGTGCGGGTGGTTCGGCGTACCCGAGAGGCGATCGCCGGTCTCGAGGCGACCAACACGGAGCGCTTCGGACAGCTCACGGGCACCAGTTGGTACGCGGAGGTAAGCTTCTGGGGGTGCTGTGGCGACCAGCTCGTCAACGGCCGCCCCGGGACGTGGCGCCCGTACACCGTCGACCCGCGCGGCGAAGCGGCCTTGGCGCGCGGGCCGCAGGTCAGCCTGTTGGCCGGCGGCATTCACGCCCGGTACCGCGGCGGGGCCCGGGGCGATGCGGGTGTCGCCGCTCCGGCCGGCGATGGCCGCCTCACGGTGGTTCAAGTTGGCGCCGGTGCGCAGTACTGGTTCGGCACCAACCTCCGCGCCGCCGTGAATTACTTCGCCTACGTCGCGCCCGGGGCGGGGAGCGCGTCGCGAAACCTCATCGTCGTGCCCGACAACCTCCCCGCGACGTCGCGTGCGTCCGGCGACGGCGAGGTTCACCACGAGCTCGGGTTTCGCACCGCCGTCACCTTTTGAGGAACTTGGCCCGGGGCCCATGCGCTTGATAGCGCCCGGGGCATGCGACGAGGCATCGCCCTGTTTGCGGCCGCGGCAGTGGTGGCCGCCTCCCTTCCGTTTCTGCGCGACCAGGACGCGACGCTCGCTCAGGTCCTCACCAAGGCGAAGATCGCGGTCACCGCCCCCGATGACGGGGACGTCCGCACGGGGGACGTCGATCCTCCCGCCCTCACCGACGTCGCCCTCGCGCACATCGACGACCGCGAAGAAGTGATCACCGCGCCTGCCCACGGGACCCGCGTGGCCGAGCTCACCCTGGACCCGATGTACCAGCGGGCCGCCACGAGCATCCTGCGACGCGGCAACGTCTACGAGGCGGCCGTGGTGATGACCGAGGTCGCCACCGGTCGGGTGCTCGTGTGGTCGAGCTACAACCACGGACGGCCGCGGGACCTCGCGGCCGCCCCGATTGGACCTTCCGCGTCGCTCTTCAAGATCGTGACCGGGACGGCGTTGGTGGAGGCGGGCGTGCCGCTCAGCCAGAAACACTGCTATCGGGGCGGCCGTAGCGGCATCACCGCCCGCCTGCTCGAGCCCGACGAGCGACGCGACAAGTACTGCGCCACCCTCGGGATGGCGATGGGGCGCAGTCTGAACGTCGTGTTCGGGCGGCTCGCCCAGAAGCACCTCGACCCCGACGGGCTCGAGACCGTCGCCCGGCGCCTCGGCTACGGACGCGACATCCCCTTCGACGTCCCGGTGACCCCGAGCGCCGTCGACATGCCCGACGACGCCCTCGAGTTCGCGCGCACGGCGGCCGGGTTTTGGCACACGACCTTGTCGCCATTTCAGGCGACCAACCTCGCCCTCACCGTGGCGAGCGAAGGCCAAATGGTGCGCCAGCGGATCGTGGCCCGTGTCGTCGAGGAAGACGGACGCGTGATCTACGATGCGCCGACCGAACGCCAGGTGCTCACCCGTGTCCTCGACGAGCGCACGGCGTGGGCGGTGGCGCGAATGATGGAGCAGACGGTGGCCCAAGGCACCAGCTTCAAGACGTTTCACGACCGGGCTGGGCGCCCATTCATCCCCGACGTCCGCATCGCCGGCAAGACGGGAACGCTCGAAGAAAAGAAGACGGGGACCCTCTTCACCTGGTGGACGGGCTTCGCGCCGGCGGATGCCCCCGAGGTCGCGATCAGCGCCATCGTCCTCAACCGCGGGGCCTGGCACATCAAGGGCACCCACGTCGCCTCGGACATGTTGCGCATCTACTTTGCCGACAAGGGACGCAAAGGCGTTCGGTTCCCTCCCGGCCTTCGAGGCCTGAAGCGGCGCCACGCGACCGACGCGTCCGCGGGCGAGGAGAGTTGAGCGGCGCCTACATCAAGGCGCTCCCGAGGGGGCGCGGGTCTCGGCGGCCGGTTCCACCGTGAAGCAGGCGCGGCAGCGGGGCTCGTACTTGTCGGCCCCGCCCACGAGCACCGTCGTCGCGTCGAGGTCAGGGCGAAGCCGCTGCGATCGCGACGCATCCCGCCCGCACACGGCGCATACGGCGCGGACCTTGGTGACTTCCTCCGCGATGGCCATGAGCTCGGGGATGGGCGGAAACGGACGCGCCCGGTAGTCCTGATCGAGACCGGCGAGGATGACGCGTCGCCCTTCGTTGGCGAGCTCGTCGGCCACCGCGATGATGTTGCGATCGAAGAATTGAGCCTCGTCAACGGCGACGACGCGGGTCTCTGGCTGCATGCGCGCGAGAATGCTCTCGCTGTTGGCCACGGCGACCGCGTCGATCGCGATCGCCCCGTGACTCACGATCCGCGTCGTGTGGTACCGGTCATCGATGCGGGGCTTGAAGGCCTGGATGGGCTGGCGGGCGAACACGGCCCGCTTGACGCGCCGGATGAGTTCTTCCGTCTTGCCGCTGAACATCGAGCCGCAAATCACCTCGATGCGACCTTCGCCGGGTCGCGGTGGCTCCGCGCGCATGCCGCGGTCGTACACCATGCACGTGACCGCGTTGACCCCCCACGCCCCCCTACGCTTGGGCGACCGAGAAGAAGCGCATCTCCTTGGAACCACGAGCCGATCTCTCTGGAAAGAGGCCTGCCGTGCCCTGGGGGCTGGGCCTGTCCCATCAACGCATGCTAGTCTTCAACTGTGCAGGTGGTGTTGCGCAAGATCGGACGCGGGGGCCGAACCATCACCGGGCGCCTCGTCCGCGCTCCCCGCAAGGGCTCGGTCATCGTCATCGAGTTCTCCGACGGGATGCACGAGTACGTGACCACCCCCGTCCGCCGGGTTTTGAAGTTGGCCGCCGGGGACGTCTTCTACATCGAGACGATGAACAGTCGGTACCGCCTCGAAGTCCAGACGAGCGAGCTCCCGCTCGACGATGTCATGAACGGCGCGACCTAACCCCGTTACCTGGTTCGCTTTCCCTGGTTCGCTTTCCCTGGTTCGCTTTCCCTGGTTCGTCCGCACTCTGGTTCGTCCGCACTCTGGTTCGTCCGCACTCTGGTTCGTCCGCTGGGTTCGTTCGCCACACCTCGACGCGCCCCGGCGCGCTGGACGACACGACGCGACACACTTGCCAGCGGCCCGGACGCTCGGGCATAACGGCCAGCCGCGCCCTCGCGGCGTGAACAGGCAGGAGCGATTACGTGGGAAAAAACGACAACCGACGGTCTTTGAAGATGAGGCGACGAAAGGCGCAGGTCGCCAAGAAGGAGCGTGATGCGCGTCGGGCGAAGGGGGAATCGCAGCCTCATCCGCACGCCGCCCACCTCCGCGACGATGACGACGACGACGACGAGACCGATACCGCGTCGACCGACGACGACTGAAGTCGTCTTCTACTAGGTGGGCCGCGTCAGAGCTGGCCAAATGTGCCGTCGTCGAGCGGGCCAGGGCCGCCGTCGAGCGGAGCCGGGTCTGACGAGCTGAACGGATCGTCTGCCGCCGCGAACAGTCCCTTCGCGCCCCCGACACGCAGCTCTTCGACCAGGCCCCAGTCGTCTTCCTCGCGGGTCCACTTCTGCGAAAGGTAGCTGACCTGAATCGTCGCGTGCTTGAGGTCGTGCCAACTCACCGCAACCTGGACCTCGGCGGTGGTGGGCGTCACCAACCGGACCCCCCGCAATTCGACGTCCAGGACGCGGATCTGACGTCCCCACGCTGCGTGGCGTTTGGCGAAGTCGGCTCGGGCGTGACCGACCACGTGGTCCATCGCCACGTCGATGCGTCCGAAGCGGGTCGCGGCGTTCATGTCGTGCGCGGCGTAGTTCAAGCGCTCGGCCGGACCTGGCGGCAGCATGCAGCCCCCGAGACCGAGGGCAAAGGAGACCGCGACGGCGAGCAGATGGCGCATGCCAGCACGGCTACGCCCAGGGGACCGTACGGGCCAACAAACCGGTGACGTTCTTTCTTCTCGGCGCGGCTATACCGTCGGTCACATCGGTAGATTTGACCGACTCCCAAGACAATAGAACCGGCTCTGAGGAGCGATCCTCGCCCTCGCTGGCTTGTCGTCGGCGCTCTTGGGCGATCGTTGACGTTGTCGGCGAGCATCGCGACTCCATCAACGGTTGAGGTCGAGGGTGCCGTCGGGAGGTGACGGCGGCGGTGACGCGAGGGCGGCTTGCAGCTCGGCGAGACCCAAAGGGGGGGCGACGTAAAACGCGGGCACGCGCGCTGGCATGGGACGTGGCGCATACCCGCTCGGCGCCGGCCCTCGGCGCAGCTCGGCGAACTGGCAGATGGTACGGCCGGCCCGAGACACCACCAAGAACAGGGCGTGGGGCCCGGCTTCCTCGTCGTTGCGCCCCCGTCTCCGTCCCGCCTCGAGTCGGAACGGTCCTTTGGCGTGATGGGACCCGACCCATAGCCACGGCTGCCCATCTCGACGTCGAATCGTAAGTTGGGTCCGGCTCGCCCGTCGCAAGACGAGGCCGAGGACGAGGGTCCCCATCCCCCCGAGACCGACGACACCGACCCACCCCACGGCGACTCCCGTGGCGACGTAGCCCACCCCTGCGATGAGGAGGCAGAGGGTGGCCGTCCCCAGCGCCGCGATGCCCCCGTCGCTCAACCCCCGGCGCTGGACAGTACGCTCGAGGACCTGGCCACGCGCATCAAAAGGCGCTGGAGGCGATGAAGTAGCCTCGGCCGCCGGGGATGGCTTGGTCGCCGAATCCGTACGCATAGCCTAGCCTCATTTGAATGTTGACCGAGTGCGCGGCGGTGAGTCCCGCCCACAACTCGGCTCCCGCGGAGCTGTGCAGCGTCGGCGCGTCGATGATGGCGGCGCGTCGAAAGAACCCGAACTCGTCGAATCGGACATCGTCGAAGGCGCCGCCGTAATCCATGAATAGGTTGGCGTCGAGACGGCGGAGGAACAACGGCACCGTGAGAAACCCGCGGTCCGGGAATGCGATGGGGAAGCGGTACTCGAGGTTCTGCAGGATGAAGTTGCGCCCGCGAAAGGTGCCGGGCTGATAGCCGCGGAGGACGAACGCCCCGTTGAGCGAGCCTTCCAGCAACGTATCGAGAAAGCTCACGTTCTCCAGGTTGTAGCCGCCGACGAAGAACGTCCCGCGCTGCGTGAAGGTCCCCTTGCTCATGCCTCCACCCGTGCGCACCGCGAGGGTGTGCCATCGGCCCCAGGGAAGCTCGAGGTACCCCGTCGCGGTTCCGTTGATCGAGTAGATGCTCTCTTGACTCCCCAGAGCTTCGTCACCGAGGTCGGCCGACAAATTCAGCGAAAAGCCCCGCGGCGCCCCCGCCGCATCGAAACTTCGCTCGACGTTGGAGAACGAGTAGCTGACCCGGGCCGAGGTGACCAAACCGTCGAGAGGCTCGATCGTCAGGCTCGCGTAAGGATCGAAGGGGATCGATTGACGGATGGGCAGGTCGGTATCGGTGATGCTCGTCCCGAAGCTGAACCCCACGCTCTGCTGGGAAAACTCTCCGAGGTGGGTGTAGCTAATGCCCGTGCGCATCCCGTAGGTGCGTTCGACGTATTCGACGCGCTCGTCGTCGAAGCGAAAGTCCTGCCGGGGCAGCACGCGGTTGTTGACGCGGACCGACAGGTCGAAGGGGAGACGCAGGTAGCGGTAGTCGAAGCTCAACATCGGCAACGGCGCCCCCGGGTCGACGAGGAGGGCGGCGCTAAAGGCATGGTGCCCGGCGATGTCGGCGCCTTCGGCCGTGACGGTGAACGTCTGCGTGCCGAAGTTCCCCTGGGCGGTCTCGAGGAAGTAGCGATAGGGCCGTAGGGTGGGCAGGGGATTGTAGGGGCGCTTCGCCATGCGAATGGCGGGAGGTTCAGGGGTGGGGTCCGGACGGTCGGTGGGCGGAGGTAGAGGGTCGAGATACCGCTTCGGGTCGAGCTTCATGGCCCACAGGTCGAAGCCTCGGGTCGAGTAGCCAACGTACGCGAGGACCTTCCCGTCGTCGCTCACCGCCGGCTGAAACGCGCCGATGCGGCTGTTCGTGACTTGGCGGAGGCGGCCGTCGGCGCGGCGGTAGACGTAGATGTTCGAGATACCCGTCCGGTCGGAGGCGAAGTATAAGAGAGAACCATCAGCCGACCACACCGGGTTTTGGTCCAGCGCGCGGTCATGGGTCACCGGGGTCAGCGTGCCGGCGGCGACGTCGTAGATCTCTACGTCGCGAAAGCCGCCCGCGGTCCACGTACTGATGGCAATGTGGCGGCCGTCCGGACTGAAGGCCGGGGTGTACACTTGGTCGTAGTTACGCCCCCGGTGAATCGTCTTGGGGTCGACGAAGGTCCCGTCATCGGCCCGTCGGGCCAACACCAAGCTCGTGGTGCCGCGGAGGTTGCGGGTAAACGCCACGTGATGGCCGTCGGGACTCACCGTGGGTGCGGTCGCGCGCAGGCCCTTGGTCCGCCGCCGCCGGTGAGATTCGTTGCCCTGCGGTGCGGTTTCTCCGCGCGGGACCTCGAAGATGTCCTGACGGCGATAAATGCGTCGGTAGGGCACCGTGCTCGAGAACAGCATGTCGCCCTCGGGGGTGAAGCTGACCGGCCCTTCGTTCTGCGCGCGCGCCCAGAGGGTCTCCTCTGGAGGCGCCCCCGGCGCGACGTCGGAGCGGCGGCTGAGGTCGAGGTGGTAGATGCCTGGCCGTTCGTGCTGGTCGTCGCGAAAGTAGACGAGCTGGTAGCGTCCCCCGCCGGGGTTCCGGGCCGCGGCGGGTACGAAGTGCGGATAATAGACTTCGCGTCCGTGATGGGTGATGCGCCGGCCCTCGCGTACGCCCCGCCGTTCGACCCTTTGGAGTTGGCGACGATAGCGCCGGCGATGGTTCTCGATGAAGCCGTCGTAGAGCTCAGAGTATGTTTTGCCCGTCTGGCGACGGATCGAGCGATTGATGCTGAAGGGGATGGGATTCGCCGAATAGTCTGCCGCTACCGCCCGAAGCACGTCGAGACCGTAGACGTCGGTGATGAACTGCATGAAGCGGGAGCCGTACAGGTACCAGAGGTTTCCCTGGGGCCACCGGCGGGCATTGGCTGAGATCTGGTCGAGGCGCGCAATGCGATCCTCGACGAAGTCGGCCCGGATGTAGGTATCGAACAGCGTGGAGCGGATGCGGCCGCCGCTCGTGTAGCGGCTCTCGGCTACCACCGCGAGACCCTCGATCAGCCACCGCGGCTGAACTTGATTCGGGACGAGCGTTTTCCCGAGAATGGCATTAACCACCGAGGCGATCCCGGACACGTTGTCGACGTGCAGGATGTGGGTGTACTCGTGGGTCATCAGCCCCAGGTACCAATCGTCGTAGTCGGAGAGGACCGACAAGTCGCCGGGGGCGGTGATGAAGAGGCGTACGGTATTGAAGGGAACCGCGGTGGCGGAGCCATTGGCGCGGTCGGTCGTGTCCGTGATCAGGACCTCCGTCTTTTGACTCGGGATGTATCCCAGCGGTCCGATCAGCCGGTCGTGAATGTCTTCGCTGAGCCGAGCGATGTTCTCGGCCGCCGACTCGAGACCTTTTTCGTAGTGAATGCGAAAGTGCTCGGTCTCGATCGTCCAGAAGTCGAGGTCGGGGTCGTTGGCGGCGTAGGCTCTTGTCGCGCCGAACACCGCGGCAAACCCCACCACCAGGGCGAGGACGAGCCGGCGGAGGGAGCGCTGCATCGACCCGTTACAAATCGTCGTAGAACATCGGCTCGCGATTGCGCGCGTAGCGGTAGACGAGCTGACGTCCCACGTCGGAGATGCGGGTGAACTTCGCGCCGAAGCCGGGGTCCGACTCGCCACTTCGCGTCTCCCGCGTCCACTGAACCACCGCGTCCGCGTCGAACTGGAGGTCGCCGGGGAGCAGGACCTTGAGCGCGACCGGGGCGCCGACGTCGGGGATGCGTCGGTAGGTCTGGACGAAGATCCCGCCGTGTACGATCACGTCGTTACCGCTGAGCCCCTTGTAGAAGTTCGAGGCGGAGTGCGCGTCGAGTTCGACTTCCAACGCCGGCGTGCCCGCGGGGGGCACCGGGGCGTCCCCCATGCCCGGGACGCGCTCAACTGCCGTCGAAGGCCCACCCGCGTGAGAACCAGCCGTATGAGAACCAGCGGCATGAGGTCCAGCCGCCGGGACCGGTCCCGCGGCGACCGGTTGTGGTGCCGGGGGGGCGCCCGCCGCTCGCGGGTCGACGGGAGCGGTGGTGGTTGTCGGCGGCAAGGGCGCCGTCGGCTGCGCCGAGGGGGACAGCGCTTGTTGCTGGCGAGCGCGGGCTTGGGCCTGAATGTCCGAGGCGTCGTCCATCACGACCGTGCCCATCGGCGTGAACGGCGCGGTCGGGGCCGCGGCGACCGGCGGCACGGCGGGTGAGGGAGTCGTCGTCAGGGAGGGAAGCGGCGCCGCGTCCGGCTGGGCCATCGCCGCGGTGGGTACGGGCTGGGCCGTGGCTTGCTGGGCCGTGGCTTGCTGGGCCGTGGCTTGCTGGGCCGTGGCTTGCTGGGCCGTGGCTTGCTGGGCCGTGGCTTGCTGGGCCGTGGCTTGCTGGGCCGTGGCTTGCGGCTCCGAGCGCCGGGCTTGCTTCGACAGCGCGAAGAGTTTCGACAGCGAGCCGGCCACGTGTTCCATCGCGTCGTCAACGGCGTCGTGGGTGAAATCGAGGCCCTGGAGGCTGTCGAGTGCGCCCCGAACCCGGTCGAGGGCCGCGGCCACCTCGTCGAGGTCACGCCCGCCGCTTTTTTCGATGCGGTGGAGCGCGCCCATCGACTGGGCGATGGGGGCGGCGATCTCGAGCAGTTCCTCGGGAGCGTCGGGGTGGGACTGAAGCGCGGAGAGGGCCTTCGCGAGGGTGCCGCGGGCCGCTCCCGCCAGTTCGATCGGATCCGCCATCGCCAGGCCGACTCTAGCAAAGAACCTGGAGCCGTTTGCCCAGATACCGGGCACTTGTCGAAAAGTTTCCCGTCTCTGCCGCCCCTGTTACCGCAGGGGCGATGGCGCGCCAGGAACGCAC
Organism: Myxococcota bacterium; assembly: GCA_039027095.1. GTDB lineage: Bacteria > Myxococcota_A > Polyangia > Polyangiales > Polyangiaceae > JAPYTK01. The sequence goes on along the minus strand of JBCCLB010000027.1, from coordinate 55,229 downwards.
TTTCAGGTCGATGTTGCGGCCCGGGCCCAAGTTCGACGCCTCGGCGGCGGACAAGCCAATCCTCGTGTTCGATGGGGTCTACAAGTCGTATCGCGCGGATCAGCCGGTTCTGCGCGCCCTCAATCTGACCATCGAGCGGGGCGAGTTCGTGTTCATCACCGGCCCGTCCGGGGCGGGGAAGAGCACCTTGTTGCGCATGGTTTACCGAGCCGAGCTGCCGGACGATGGGCGGCTTCTGTTCATGGGTCGCGACGTCTCGCGCCTGCGGGCCGAGGCCGTACCGGCGCTTCGCCGCAACATCGGGATCGTGTTTCAGGACTTCAAGTTGGTCCCGGGGTGGACCGCCTTCGAGAACGTGGCCATCACCCTCGAGGTTCTCGGACTGCCCGCGCGGCTCGTCAGGAGCCGGGTCTCGGAGGTGCTCGAACGGGTCGGACTCTCGGGTCGCGGGGGGGAGCGCGCGGAAGTCCTCAGCGGCGGTGAACAGCAGCGGGTGGCCGTCGCTCGAGCGATCGTGGCCGAGCCCGCGTTGATTCTCGCTGACGAACCGACGGGCAACCTCGACCCGCAACTTGCGATCGACATCCTCGGCCTGTTTTCCGACATTCACGACACCGGGACGACCGTGGTGTTCGCGACCCACGACCGCACGTTGCTCGACGTGCGGCCGCGTCGGGTGGTGGTGCTCGACGAGGGCAAGGCGACCGACGCGACGGGCGGCCTCGACGACTTCGATTGGGGCGAAGAGGAGAGCGCCTCAGGCATGCGGGTGGCATCGTGAAGGGATACCGATTTTTGGGCACGTGGCGCGCGGGGCGCAGCAACTGGCGGCTCCAAGCGCTGTCGGTCTTCTCGCTCGCGGTCGCGTTCGTGTGCCTGGCGTCAGCGCTCCTCGTGGTCACCAACCTGAGCCACATCCGCGATCGGTGGTCGCGGGCGGGGCGCGCCACCGTCTACCTGCAAGACGACGCCTCCGAGGCGGACGTCCGGGCGTTGGTCATGGCGTTGGAAAAGACGGAAGGCGTGGCCAACGCGCGCTACGTGTCGCGTTCGCTGGCGCGCGACGAGGTTCTCGCCGATCGCGATGCGGCGGAACTCGCCGACCTCCCCCCCGAGGCTTTCCCCGCCTCGGTCGAGCTCCGGTTCGACGAGACCGTCGACGCGGTCGCCCTCAACGTGTTGGCCCTCAAGCTGCGCTCGCTCGGCACCGTCGAGATGGTCGAGACCTACGAGAAGTGGACCGACAAGCTCTCGGGGCTTCTGTCCGGTGGCGTCACCGCCGCGTTGTTTCTCGCCCTCGTCGTGTTCGGGGCCGTGGTCAGTGTGGTGGGGTCCACCATGCGATTGCTCCTCGAAAAGCGGCGGATCGAGGTCGAGGTCCTACGATTGGTGGGGGCGACGACCCGGTTCGTGTGCCGGCCCTTCGTCGTCGAAGGCGCCATGCAGGGCGCGAGCGGTGCGGCGGTGGCGACGGGCCTGCTCGCCGTGCTCTACCTCATCGTGCGCGGCCGTTTCGACGCCCAGCTCGGGGTTTTGCTCGGCGTTGAGCCGGCCTTCCTGCCGTGGTCGATGGTGGCGGGGATGGTGGCGCTCGGAGCGAGCCTCGGGGCCGCGACCGCGTGGCTGAGCCTGCGCAAGGCGGTCAAGCAATGAGGCGGGCCATCGCGGTTGGGCTGCTGCTTTCGTCGGTCACCGCCCCGGCGGCGGGGCAGCTCTCCCCGCGGGCCAGCGGTGCTGAACGCGACTTCGCCACGATGCTCGAACAGCTCGAACAGCGCGAAAAGAAGCTCGCCATCGAGGTCGAACGTCTCGGCCCGGAGACGGCCACCGTCGAGCGAAGAATCGTCGCCCGGGGCCGCGCGTACTACCGCATGGTTCGCGCCGGGTTGCTACCGGTGGGCGGCGGCTTCGAGGAGCTGGTCGATCATGCGGCGCGGCTCGAGCGACTCCGCGCCGCGTTGGCCCGCGACCTCGAGACGAAGGTGCGGCTCGAGACGCGGCGTCGGGATGCGCGCAACGAGCTGCGCCGCGTCCGCGCCGAGCGCGCGCCGCTGGTCATTCAGCGACAAGCGATGACGCGCGCACGCTCGGCCATGGCCCAAGCCGAGGAACGCCAGCAAGCCTTCCTTCGCGCCTTCGGTGGCCAGTCGCTACCGCTGCCGCACACGGCGGTCTACGGCGCGACCTCGCCGTCGTCCGATGCGGCTCCGGCGCGCTTCGCCGAACTTCGCGGCCGGATGCCGGTGCCGGTGGGAGGGCGCACCGAGGTCGTTCACCCCCGCGGGGACGACCAAGGGATATTTCTCGTCGTGGCGCGCGATGCCGCCGTGCGGGCCGTCTATCCCGGGCGCGTCGTCTACGTCGGGCCGTCGCGCCACGGCACCACGGTCGTGTTGGACCACGGCGACCGCTTCTTCAGCGTGTACGGAAAGCTCGCCCACGTCGAAGTGCGCAAGGGCGAGGTGGTGCCCGACCGCGGTCGCATGGGGTGGGTGCTCCGCTACGGCGACCAGAGTCCGATGCTGTACTTCGAAGTTCGTCGCGGCGACACGTTGCTCGACGCCGCCCGCTGGCTCGGGCTCTGAACCACCCGTCCCATCAGGGGTCGTTGCTCTCGGCGAGACGCGCGGCGTGGGCCGCGATTCGTTCGTCGCTGAGCGCTTCCGCGTAGACGGCGGCATAGTAGATCCGCCCGTGGATGGAGCGACCCGCACCCATGCGATTGCCGATGGCGAAGTGGCAGTCGCTAAGGTCGATGCTTCCTCGGTCGAAAATGCTCGTCGTGGCGACAGCCGACCCGTCGACGTAGAACCGAGGCGCGCGGCCGCTACCCGCTCCGACCGGAGGGTAGACCCCGTGCACAACGATGCGTTGGCCCGCAGGGACCGGGGCGCTCGCCGCAATGTCGTCGTTCACGAAGAGATTCATCGTCGATGGGCTTCCCGTCCGGAGGGTGAGACGACCGCTGCTTTCGTCCCGTCCGAAGTGGACAAGGCGAGAGCCCATTCCGGTTGCCCCGTCGACGAGCACGACGACCTCTAGGGTCGCCTCGACCGCGCCGTTGAGACGGTCGGCGAGTTTGGTACCGACAACGGATCCTCTGATGGGACCGCCGCTCCGTCCCGCCTCGTCCCAAAACAAGTGTCCCTCCGGGTTGTCGACCCATCGTGGGAACGCGTCGTCGTCGCGGGCGACGCGGAGGGGAAGAGGATCCGGCGCGGCGTCGCGAACGCAGTCGAATCCGTCGTCGTCGTCGTCGACGGGCCCACAGGTTTCCAGGGATTCGAGGAAGTAGCGCGCGACCAGCCCTTCATCGGTGAGCTGGTTCGTGGTTCCCGCTCCGCCGCCGGCCGTAGACGAGGTCGCGCTGCCGCCGCCACCGGTGCTCGTGGTCGTGACGCTCACGGGGCCCGCCCCTCCGGCGTCCGCCACGGAGAAGTCGTCCAAACCCGAAAGGGCGCTGCACGCGGTGAGCGTCGCCGCCAGGAGCACGGCGCTGAGAACCCTCATCACCCAAGACCATATCACCCGCGGCGGGGCGTGCCGCCGGCTGTCGATGGCGGCGCGCGAGGGCCCGTGCTCCAATCTCGACGCGTGTCGACCTCGCCCCCGCTGTCCGTCGCCGTTCAAGGTCTTCGCCCCAGCGTTTTCGCGCGTTTGGCGCCGCGTTTGGCCGCCCGCGCCGCGGCCGGGGCGCCGGTGATCCCGCTTCAGATCGGCGACACCCACCGGGCTCCGGTCGCGGAGGCCCTCGCGGCGGCGACCGCAACGGCGGCGGAGATCGGTCGGTACGGGTCCACCTCGGGGCTGACGGCGCTCCGCGCCGCGCTGGCTCGGCATCGTCGCGCCGCGGGACTTCGTGCGGCCGCGTCGGGGGACCACGTGCTCGTCGGGACCGGTTGCACCCACGCCTTGTTTTGCGCGGTCCGCGCGGTCGTCGACCCCGGCGACGAAGTCCTCGTGGCCTCACCCTTCTGGCCGCTGGTACCCGGCGTGCTGCGCTCGGCCGGGGCGACCGTGGTTCAAGTACCTATCTCCCAGGCGTTGGCCCGAGACGGGTTCGACCTCGATGCCACCCTCGAAGCCCATCGCTCCGCCCGTACCCGCGCCATTTATTTCATCTCGCCCAACAATCCCGACGGCGTGGTGTGGCCGCGTCCGGCCCTCGAGGTCTTGGCCGAATTCGCCCGGCGCCACGACCTGTGGGTCCTCGCCGACGAGGTCTACGCCGATTACGTGTACGACGGTGTGCACCACCACATCGCCGACCTCCCCGGCATGGCCGGCCGCACGATCAGTACGTACTCGTTGTCGAAGAGCCATGGACTAGCGGGCGCACGCGTCGGTTATGCCGTCGCGACACCGGCGGTGGTCGCCGCCGCGAACCGCATCGCAAACCACACCGTGTACCACGGGCCCGAGGCCATGCAGCGGGTGGCGCTCGCCGCCGTCACCCACGGCGATGATTGGATCGACGCGGCCCGTGCGAGCTACCGAGAAGCGCGCGACGGGGCGGCCTCGCGGCTGGCGAACGCGGGGTTGCCGTTTCGCGCCGCCGAGGGCGGCAGCTTTCTCTTTGTCGATCTCGCGGAGCCGCTCGCGGGGCGTCCGCTCGACGGGTTGCTGGAACGCACCATCGACGCGGGCGTGATGGTCGCCCCCGGGGCGGCCATGGGGGAGGGCTACGAACGCCACGTTCGGATCTGTTTCACGGGCGTCCCCGCGCCGACGGTGGCCGATGGCGTCGCGCGATTCGTCGCCACCGTCGCCGCCTTTTGACCGTCGTGACGCTCCCGACCCAGGTCCCCTCGCCATGATGGAACGTCTCGCCCGCGCCCTCACGCGGCCCGGCGTCGCGTGGGCCGTCATCGCGCTGTCGCTGGCGGCGACGGCGGCCCTCGGATTCGCAGGGCGTAAGGTCGGCCAGGACGACGACCTGCTCGCCTTTTTGCCGCGAGGCAATCGTGACGTCGCGCGCTTCAACGATGTCAACAACCGCTTCGGTGGCCTCGACGTTGCGCTGGTCGGCATCGAGGTGGATGACCCGTTCGCGCCCGAGTTTCTAAAGCGCCTGCAGACGCTTACGACACGTCTCGACCAAGAGCCACAGATCGCCTCGGCGCTCAGCCTCGCCAACGTCGAGGACTACGAGCCGAATGAAGAGGGCGGGGTGACCACCAAGTTCCTCACGCGCCCCCTTCCCGACTCCGATGCGGCGCGGGAGGCGCTCCGGGCGCGGACCATGAGCCTCGATCACATCGTGGGCCAGCTCATCGGGCCCGACGGTCGCTCGGTCATCGTCTACAACTTTCTCGACCCCGGCGCCGACCCTCGGGCGACGAGTGCGCTGATTCGGGCCCGGGTCGCCGAGCAGTTCTCGGAGCCAGACACGCGGATCTACTGGGGCGGGGGTCCTTTCATCAGCGCCTACATCTACGACACGACGCGGGCCGACATGGGCCGTCTCCTCCCCTGGGCCGTGGGCCTGGTCGTGTTGATCATGCTCCTCTCGTTTCGCGATCCGGTGGGGGCGGGGCTGGCCCTCGGCGCGACGGTCATGGGGATTGCGGCCACCTACGGGGCGATGGGGCTCGCGGGGGTCGACGCGAACATCGTGCTGTCGTCGATGCCGGTGATCCTCTTCGCCGTCGGCAGCGCCTACGCGATCCACGTGCTGGTCCGCTACTACGCGCTCCGCCGCGAACACGAGGCAGAGAAGGCCCTCGTGGCGACCCTCGTGCAGATTGGACCGACCGTACTCGCGGCGGGCCTCACCACCGTTGCGGGGCTCTTGTCCTTCACCGCGATGGACATCGAGCCCATGCGTCAATTCGGCCTGTTCACCGCGCTCGGGATCGCGATGTCATTGCTCCTCTCGCTCACCTTCGTGCCCGCCGTGATTTGGGTGGCGGGCTTGCGCGCACGCCAGCTCGAAGCCAAGGGGCGAGGGCCATGGCTGGCGATGTTGGTCGCGGCGGCTCAACGACGCCGGAGGTCGGTGACGCTCGGGCTCGGGGTGCTGGTCGCGAGCGGAGCGGCCCTGTCGGCCCGAGTCGAAGCGCGCATGGAAAGCGCAGCCTTCTTCGCCGACGGGAGCCCTCCGGCCGAGGCCAACGCGTTTCTCTCCGAGCGGTTCGGAGGCTCCACCTTTCTCCAGGTGATGGTCGAAGGCGACATGAATGACCCTGGCGTCTTGCGGGAGGTGCAACGACTGGCTGACCGCATCGCCCTCGAGCCCCACGTCAGCGGGGTCAACCACGTGGCGCAGGTCTTGAGCCTCGTGTACGACGCCATGGCCGGTGAGCGCCGGGTCCCGCCCACCACGGCCCGCGTCCGTGTGCTCTACCGATTCTTGGCCGGAAGCCCCGCCCTGCGACAGCTTCTCACCGAAGATCGGCAGCGCGCGCTCATCGTGGCCAAACTCGACACCGACGCCCACGACGTCGTCGCGCCGCTGCTGGCGCGGGTGGAGGCGTTGGCCGAGGACATGGAGCTCTCGCGATACCGCGTGGTGGGACGGCGGGCGGCGGCCGCGCAAGGCGACGGGGCGGTCGACGAGGTGGTGCCCGTTGCGGCGGCTGATGTCGCCGCCCTTCGGGCCCGACGTCTCGACCTCGTGCGGGTCCGCATGAAGGTCATCCTCGCCGGGTATGGCGTGACGCCAGTTGACGAGGCCGCCCTCCGCGCCTCGCTGGCGGCCGAGGTGGAGACGCCGGACGTGCGGCTCGTCGCGACCGCGCTGCGCGACTTTCTCGTGTCGGACGAATCGATCCTGACCCCGGCGCAGCATGCGCAAGCGCCCGGAGTCGCCACCGCCGTGGCCTCGTTGGGTCCAAAGCCCTCGGCCGCGGACCTCGAGGCGGCGACGGCCGGCGCCATCGAAACCGACGACAAGGAACTCGCGGCGGACTTGGCCGCGTCGCTGGTGGCCCCGCTGGCGGGCATTCGCCGTCGCCTTCGGGCGGAGCGTCGCGCCGATGCGGTCATGGCGGCCGTCGAGGTCAACGTCGCCGACGACGCGCGGGGTCGACTGCACGGGCGACTCCGCGAGGCGGCCCTGGACCTCGAGCTGCCATCGGCGCTTTTGCCGACCGAGGCGGAGGGCCAGACGCTGGCGGCGTCGGTCTCGGGCACGCCGGTGCTTTATCGGGGCATGAGCGAGAGCGTCACCGCCAACCAGTTCAAAAGCCTCGCCCTCGCCCTCGCCCTGGTGCTGCTCATCATGGTCGCGCTGTTCCGGTCCGTCACGGCGGGGCTCCTCGCCGTGGCCCCCACCGTCGTCACCCTGGTGGTCGTGTACGGCGTCATGGGCGCGCGCGGGGTCTTCCTCGACATCGGGACCTCGATGCTCGCCAGCATCGTCATCGGCGCCGGCGTCGATTACGCCGTCCACCTGCTCGCGGCGTGGCGCGGCGACAGCCTTGAAGAAGCGGGCGCGACGGCCACCGGCAAAACCGGCGCGGCCATTTGGACGAACGCCGCCATGGTGGCGTGCGGGTTCTTCGTACTGACCCTCGGTGAGGCGAAGCCACTGGAAAACGTCGGGGGACTGACCGCGAGCGCGATGATCATCGCGGCGGTGGCCACGTTCGTCGCCATCCCGGCCCTCGCCCGCCGCCGCCACTACGGAACCAGCGGACCCGGGGACTCGCGGTGAACCCCGCGTGCACGTCGGCCGTCGCCGCAAACAAAAGCCAGATGCAACGCGGTTGCATCTGGGGCCTGGGTCCCGTACGCACCGCGGGGTCATGACGCTGCCTTTACGCCACCCTTTGCTCCTCTCGAGTCTCGTTGTCGTGGCGACGACGGTCGGGATCGTCGCATGCGGTACCGATGATGGCAGCGGTGCGAGCGACGCAGACCCGACCGGAGCTCCCAGCGGGAGCTCCTCCACGGGGGGGGGTGGGATCGTTGGTGTCGGTGCATCGGGCGGAGGTGGCTCCGACTTCGACCCGTGTGTAGAGACCGTCGTTACGACCGAGAAGCCCTCGATGGACCTCATCATCGGGATCGACCTGTCAGGGAGCATCTTCGCCGGCCCCGAGGTGGCGAGCATCAGCTCGGCCATGAACACGCTGGCCCAAGCGATCGACCAGAGCGGGCACGACATCCACGTCACGCTCGTGGCCTTCGCATGCAGCATCCCGAGTCTTTGTCCGTGCATCGGGCCTCCTCTCGGGAAGGCGGCCACGTGTGGAGAGGGCGACCTCGACTCGAACCCTCCGCGATTCCGTCGCGTGTCACGAGATGTGTCCGAAGACGTCTTGTCGTGGTTGGTCTACGAGTACGACACGGGCGCCGCCTACCGGACCCATCTCCGCGACGATGCGACGCCAGTGTTTTTGGTCTTCACCGACGACGACCCCAGGCCGCGCAGCTTCGGGGGAGCACAGCCTGCGATTCTGACGGCGGATGCCTTCGAGGAGGCTTTGTTTCTCCGCGACCCCGCTCGATTTGGGTCCGCCTCGGACCGCCGCTTCATCTTCAACTCCGTCGTCGGCACCAAAGAGGACTCCATCGGTCCCTCCTTTCAAAAGTGTGCCGAGGCGGAGACGCTCGGTGGCGAGTATCAGGAGCTGAGCCTTCGGACCGGAGGCTTCATCACGTCGATATGCACCCAGACCCCCGCCAGCATTCTGGACTCGATCGCCAACGGCCTCGTGGGTCGCCTTTCGTGTGAAGTGGACATCGCCGCCGTCGACGATCCGGGCGAGGAGGTCGACCGCTCGCGTGTGCGACTCCTCTACACGCCGGGCGACGGGTCGGCCGACCGCGACCTCGACCGTGTGGCGTCGCCCGAAGACTGCACGGACGGCGTGGATGAGTTCGTCCTGGACGACACCCGGGCTGTCCTCTGCCCGGCCACGTGCAATTCGATTCGTGGCGACACCAACGGTCGACTGACCCTCGCCTTCGGCTGCGCGCCGGCGCTCTTTTGACCGCGGCAGCCCCCGGGCCCCGTTTGCGCTAGAGACGACATCGATGACGACCTTGCCGAAGCTCTACCAGTTCGCGCTGTGCCCGTTCTGCAACAAGGTCCGCGCCGCGCTCGAGATCAAGGGCATCGCGTTCGACGAGGTCGAAGTCAGTCCTCGCTCGAAGGTCGAGCTCCCCCCGCTGCCGGAAGAGGCACCGCGCAAAGTCCCGGTGCTCACGTTCGGCGACGACGTGGTGTGGGATTCCACCCGGATCCTGGCCTTTCTCGACGAGGCGTTTCCCGACACGACCCGGTTCCAACCGGAGGATGCCCAGGCGCAACAGCGGGCGGCCGAGGTTGAAGCCTGGGTCGACGAGACCTTCATCGCGTCGCTGCCACCCGTCCTCTACGGCACGTGGCGCGAGGCGGCCAAAGCCGCGAAGATCATCGCCGCGCAGAGTCGCTTCAGTGCCACGGGTGGGCTCATGGTGAAGGTGGGTGGCCCCCTGGTCATGCACGCCGTCGCCAAGCGGATCCTCGCACGGAACGGTCGCAAGGACGCCCACGGCTGGGTGGGAGAAAACCTCGATCACTTCGAACGAGAACTGGGCGAGGGACCGTTTGTGCTCGGTGACCGGCTGAGCGTGGCCGACGTCGCGATGCAGGGTGCGCTGACATGTCTGCGCCCCTTTCCGATCTTCGAGCGCGTACGCGACCGTCCGCGGCTCATGGCCTGGTACGAGCGCATCGAAGCGATGAAGCCGCGCGCGGCGGCCGCCTAGCCTAGCCTAGGCTGTCCGCCGAAGGGCCCCTCTTCGCCATTCACCGGCCGGAGCTCGGCTACGGCGGCCGTTTGAGAGGACCTCGGGGGGCCTGTTAGGGTCGCGGGTCATGCCTTCGGAGACCCGCCCGTCCACGATTTGCGCGCCGGTCTTCTTCACGTCCGCAGTCCTGCTGGTGGCGTTTCTCGCCTTCGGCGTGTTCGCGGCCGACACCGCGCAGGCAGTGCTGCCGAAGGTCCTGCAGACGGTGACGGAGGAGTTCGGCTGGCTCTACGTGCTGTCGGTCGTGTTCTTCATCAGCTTTTGCCTTTGGATCGCCTTCGGACGCTACGGCTCGGTCCGGCTCGGCGACGACGACGACCGCCCCGAGTTCAGCAACGTGAGCTGGTTCGCGATGCTGTTCAGCGCGGGGATGGGGATCGGCCTCGTCTTCTTCGGGGTGGCGGAGCCGATGTCGCACTTCAACGCCCCGCCGGTCGCGGCGCCAGGCTCCGCCACCGCGGCGCGCGAGGCCCTGCCGTTGACGTACCTCCACTGGGGGCTCCACGCCTGGGCGATTTATGCGCTGATGGCCCTCGGCATCGGGTACTTCGCCTTCCGTCGGAAGCTGCCGATCGCGATTCGCTCCTGCTTCTATCCGCTGCTCGGGGAGCGCATCTACGGGTGGCCTGGGCACCTCGTGGACATCCTCGCGGTCCTCGGTACGCTCTTCGGTCTCGCGACCTCCCTCGGTCTTGGCGCGACCCAGGTCAGCGCCGGGCTGCATCGACTCTTCGGGGTGCCCCACACCGTCGACACGCAGCTCGTGCTGATCGGCGTCATCACCATCGGGGCCACCGTTTCGCTGGTGACGGGGGTCGACAAGGGGATCAAGCGGCTCAGCGAGATCAACCTCGGCCTCGCCTCCCTATTGATGCTCTTCGTCTTTCTGGTGGGCCCGACGCTCCACCTGGTCAATGCCCTCGTCGAGAACCTCGGCGGCTACATCGAGGTCTTTTTTACCCGGAGTCTCTTGATCGAAGGCCGAAGTGAGACCGAGGCGACCTGGATTCGAGGGTGGTCGGTTTTCTACTGGGGGTGGTGGATATCCTGGGCCCCGTTCGTGGGGATGTTCGTCGCGCGGATCTCCAAGGGACGCACGTTCCGCGAGCTCGTCCTCGGGGTGTTGCTCGTACCCACCCTGGTGACGTTCTCGTGGATGACCGTCTTCGGCAACACGGCGCTTCACCTCCAACTCACGGGGGCGGCCGACATTGCCGCCGCGGTCGACGACGACACCGCCACCGCCATCTACGCGATGTTGGACCAGCTTCCGCTCGCCCGCGTGACGTCGTTCCTCGCGGCCGGGGTCGTGTCCATCTTCTTCATCACCTCGAGCGACTCGGCGTCGTTCGTCGTCGACATGCTGACCTCGGGGGGACACCCCGACCCGCCGCGTTGGCAGCGCGTCTTCTGGGCGACCGCCGAAGGGGCCACGGCCGCCGTGCTGCTCTACGCGGGCGGGCAAAACGCGGTCGCGGCCCTGAAGGCGTTGCAGGCCGGGGTGATCACCATCGGACTCCCGTTCTGCCTGGTGCTCGTCGCGCTGGCCTTCAGCCTGCTCCGGGGCCTCCGGGAGGAACGTCCGTCGCGCGACCGCCGGACCGCCCCGCGCCGTTTCGAACCCCTCGCCTCGGAGGAAGGACCCATGAAACTCGGCAAGATCCTCGTCCCCGTCGACCTCTCTCCTCCCTCGGCGCGAGCGTTGCGGCACGCGCTGGAGCTGTCCGCCTTCGCCGAGGACGCCTCCCGCGTCAGCGTGCTTCATGTCGCGCGTCGCCCCGCCGCCTACCTCCCCTTCGAGCGGCTCGTCGGCAAAGGGGACAACGATCCGGCTTCGGTCGACGCGATGGTCGTCGACGCCGCGGAGCGGGCGCAGGCGGAGTTCATCGACGACGCCCTTGGCGGCGCGGCCACGCGGGAACGGGTGAGCGCGCAGGTCGAATTGGGGATCGCGTCGCAGACGATCATCGAGCGCGCCCGCGACGGCGCCTACGACATCATCGTGATGGGAACCCATGGGCGCACGGGAGCGGAGCGGGTGCTCATGGGGTCCACGGCGGAGCGTGTCCTCCGCAATGCTCCGTGCCCCGTCGTCACCGTGCGATAGCCTCAGGAAAGGTTCCGGGTCGCCCGGCGGGCGTAGTACGCATCGCTGGATGCGCCCCCTTTCGACCGGTTCGCTCGTGGCCGTGGCCTTCGCCGCGGCGGTCGGGATGACGACGACGATGACCTTCGCGCCGAGCGCGGTCGCGCAACCCGCGGCCGCCGATGATGATGGCGCCGACGTCTACGGTTCCGACCCGCCGGATGACAGGACCGCGGCGGCCGGCGCGGTCGCGGTGCCTTCCCCGGAGGTCACCGGAGAAGCCTCGCTCGAAGACCCCGACGAGCTCGAGGGTGGCGACGACGACGGGTTCGATGACTTCGATGACTTCGACGAGGGCGCCGATGAAGGCGAGGACGACGGATTCGACGCCATGGTGGAGGAGGCGAAGGCCGCGGGGGGCGGACTCAGCCTCGACGGTTTGGCGGCGATGGTGCCCGGGCTCGAGATGCGTTGGGGCGGGCGCATCCAGGCCGACCTGCGCTTCCGTCTCGAGGACAAGTCGGTCGGCGAATGGTTCGACCGACGGCCGTGGCGGCGTGGCATCGCCCGCAACGAGAACCTTTTTGGCCTCAGTTTTGCGGCCGCCTACGGCATGGTGTCGGCCAAGGCCGACATCGATTTCGTCCTCTATGGTTTCATCCAAGACGTCGAGGACATCGCCGATCTCTCTCGGCGTGAGCTGACGGATCCCTACCGCTTCGACGTCCAACAGCTCTACGTGAAGCTCGAAGGACTGGGACTCGACGGTCTCGACGTCTCGGTGGGTCATCAACAGACCCTCTGGGGAGTCGGCGACCAGTTCAATCCTACGAACAACGTCAATCCGGACGACGTGGAAGACGTGCTGCTCTTCGGCGATCAACGCGGTCAGTTCATGGTGAAGGCCGACTACTACATCACCAATGATTGGTCGCTCACGGGGATCCTCGTACCCGTTTTTCAGCCCGCCCTGCTGCCCCGGAGCGGACGCCTGGGTCTCGCCCTCGTCGATCGGGTTCCGGTGGCCGACCCCTTCTTGCGGCGGAGGATCCTCTCCGAGCAATTCTCGGCCCGCGCCGACGTCGTGGGGTATCCGACGGTCGTGCGCGAGGTCCTCGTCGAGACCCCCTCCCGCGACATCGAAAACGTTCAGTTCGCCTACCGGATCGCCGGGAACATCCTCGGCCAAGACGTCAGCGTCAGCTACTACAACGGCCGTACGGACTTTCCCATCCCGCGGCGAACGGTCACCCGGCAGAACGCGTCTCGGGCCGGCTGCAATCCGGATGACCCAACGGATTGCATCAATGGCGTACTCGAGACCACGACGACGCTCCATTACCCGCGCATGCACGTGTACGGTTTCAACATGGCGGGGGAGATCGGGTGGCTGGAGGATTTGAGCGAGGCCTTCAGTGCGATCGGCTATCGCATCGAGGCAGCCCTGGTCGTGCCTCGCGAATCACGACTCCGCCTTACCCAGGAGCGGCTGGACCTCTCCCTGATCACGCAGCGGGCCGGCGAGTACGATTACGACGACGATGGCGTCCCGGGGGGGCCTCAGGCCGTCGTGGTCCCGGGGACGCCCTTCGCGAAGTGGACGGTCGGACTCGACTACACCTTCAACAAATACCTCTACCTCAATCTCCAGTGGGTACACGGCCTCGCCGACGAATACGGGGCGGGCGATTGGATCACCGAGGGATCGGTATTGCGACGCGGTACGGTCGACACCACGGGCCTCGAGACCGCCGTCCGCTGTGCGCTGCCCCGCAATGGCGATACATGCGCACGGGAGATCCTCCGGCCCCGGATCGGCGACTACCTCGTGATGGGCTGGGACGTTAGCCTCCTCAACGACAAGTTTCTCGCGCGACTCTTCACCATTTTCGATGTCGCGGGGGTCACAGAGACCTTCTGGGACCAGGCGCAACAGCGTCGGGTCGAAGAGCGACGCTCGTTTTTCACCGAAGAGGGGTTTGGGGCCGTGATCTATCCCGAGGTGAATTACAACTTCGGTAACGGGTTCGACCTCGGCGCCGGTGCCCTCATCTATCTCGGCAAGCCCTACGGCAAGTTCGCCAGCGCCGAGGCCGGCGGCTCTCTCGGCTGGATGCGCACCCGGTTCCAATTCTGACCGCGGCCGCGCCGCACGTCACTTGATGCGCCACTTCCACTTGTCGTCGTCGAGAATGTCGATGACCACCACTTTCTTTCCCTCCGGCGTCGCGACGTCGCACTCGAACGCGTCGCCCTCTTCGGCGTGACGGACGTCGTCCCCTTCGCACGACACCTCACCCTTCAGGCCCTTGTCGGCGAGGCTGTCTTCGATTTTTCCCGCGAGCTTGCGCATGACCACGATCGGCTCGAGCTTCATCTCGACGCCGCCTTCGCCGTCCTGCTCGATTTGGACCTCGGCCTCACCGCCGCCCTTGAAGTCGACGTCGCATTCGAATTCGTCGTCCTTTTTGACCTCGCGCTTCTCCGGACATCGCACCTTGTCGACGCGGGCCTCGGTCTGGTCTTCGATCATCTTTTCCACCCGCGACTCGATTTTCTGCATGTCGAGCTTTTGCTTGCAGCCCGGGAGGGTGGCGGCGGCGAGAAGGCACAGCAACGTGGCGTGTTTCATCATCGCCATTGTCTCCCGCCGGAGACGGGGGCCACAAGCGACACGTCGGGCTAAAGTCACGCGCAGGTGTGACGTTCTCCAGTCCGATGTCCGGAGCACCCCATCGACGCGGCGCTTCCCCGCCTGCGCCCCCCCGCCCGCGAGGCGGGCGACCTCCGGTGGCCCCGCCTCCGCTGCCTCCTCGCGCCCGCCGCACCGAGAGCGCGATGCCGCGGGGCAAGTTGGTGGTTCGGTCGTCTCGTGCCGCGATCGACGGCCCTTGGTTCGATCCGAGGGAGCTGCTCATCGACGACGACGTAGAGGTTGCTCCCGCGACCGTACGCTGGTCGGTGGACGAGGCTCGGGCGACGAGCCCCCCGCACGCCGGCCGGGACGTTCCGCCCCCGTTGGTGGGATCCAACTCGAGGCCCCTACGCGCCGTTTCGGCGGTAGCGCCCCCACACCTCCCCGGCCCGGAGGTTCACGACGACGAGCCACCCACGGCAGAATTTGCCTTCCCCGAAGACCTCTTCGCGTCGATGCCGGCGCTACCGCCGCCGGACCCCGCCTCGAGCGAGGACGCGTGGGCGCCGCCTCTCGTACCCCGACTCACCGGAGTGCCCGAATCACCTTGGCTCACGGCGTCGATGGCGCCGCGCGGTCCGACCGCCGCGTCGCCGCCGCCACTTCCGGAGAACGCCGACCCGCCGGAGGGGGGGGACCACCCCGTGCCTCCGCCCGTGACCGACGAGCGGACCGGCGAGACGCCCTACGTCCGCGCCACGGCGACGGAACCCGCGTTCCGTTCGCGTCGATGGCCTCTTCCCGTAGCCCTCGGCGCGCTCGTGGTCCTCGGCGGTTCGGGGTGGTGGGTGGTGTCGATGGTGGAGCTGTCGCCTGCCGCCGGCGCAGACGACGGCGCCCCGGCCGCCGCGGAAGCACCGGTGGCCGTCCCCGTGTCGGAAGCGCCGTTGGGGTCGGCTCCGGCTCTCGAGGACGCCGAAGTCGCGACGATCGAGTCCGCCCCGTCGTCTCCCCCTGCGCCAGCCTGCGGACCGCTTCGGGTCACGTCGCCCGCGCCCGGTCATCACGTCTGGGTCGACGGGCGGGACCGAGGGCCATCTCCGGTGACGGTCGACGTCTCGTGCGGGGTCCACACCGTCGTGCTCGTCCGCGGCGGCCGCGTGCTCGACCGCACGGTGCGCCGGGTCGACATCGGGCCGGGGTCGTCGACGTTCGCCTACCCGTGGTCGGCCCTGTCGGCGCGGTCGCGATGAATCCATCACGAACCTTCTCTCGGCCGCGCTACGCTCTACGTGATGTCGGCTTGGCGGAGGAGGGGGCAGCGGGGCGAGACCGTGGCGCGAATGCTCCTGGTGTGCGGGGGGGGAGGATGGACGCTGGGGTGTACCCAGGTCTCCGGGCTTTCCTCCCTCGCTGAATGTGAGGGCGAGGGCTGCACCGAACCGCTCCCTTCGATGGACCCGGATCCGGATCCGGATCCTGACCCACGGCTCGGACCGTTGGCCGAACCGGTGCGCGTTTCGGCCGGTCGCTACACGAGCTGCGTCACGTCCGACGTTGACGGCCGAGCCTTCTGCTGGGGCCTCATGCCCGGCGATGGGTCGCCGGCCAGCACCACCCCGGTCGTGGTCCAGGGCATCTCACGGCCGCTGGCGACCGCCCACGGATTTGGGCACAGCTGCGCGTTGGTCGTCGAAGGCGATGTCTACTGCTGGGGAAACAACGAGGTGGGCCAGATCGGCGACGGGACGAACATCACGCGCGTCTTTCCCACCAAGGTGGACAGCCTGAGCGACGTCTCGAAAATCAGCGTGGGCGCGTACCATACGTGTGCGACCACGGCCGATGGCGGTCAATTTTGTTGGGGAAGCAACGCTTACGGTCAGCTCGGAAACGGTACCTTCGATGACTCGGCGCGGCCGACCCCGGTGGTCGGCCTCG
This sequence comes from Myxococcota bacterium, assembly GCA_039027095.1. Lineage (GTDB taxonomy): Bacteria > Myxococcota_A > Polyangia > Polyangiales > Polyangiaceae > JAPYTK01. Next base: position 38,826 of record JBCCLB010000027.1, on the reverse strand, counting down.
ACGCGACCACCCACTTCGGGGCCGGGGCGTTTCATTCGTGCGCGGTGCTGAGCACCCCGGAGATCCGGTGTTGGGGCCGCAACGACCACGGCCAGCTCGGAAGCGACCCGGGGGTCGTGGCGGTTTCGGCCTTGCCCACGGCGCCCTCGGCCGACTTCCCGCCGGTCGAGCGGGTTTACCCCGGGGCGGTCACGACGTGCGCCCGCAGCGCCAATACGCGCGAGCTCTACTGTTGGGGCGATAATCGATTCGGCCAACTCGGGGACGGAACGACGACCTCGAGCTATGCTCCCGTGCTCGTTCCCGACTTCGTCCGCCTCGGGGTGCTGTATCCCGGGCTTCGACACACGTGCGCTTGGGACAATCCAATGGGCGACGACCAGCGGGGGTATTGCTGGGGGGCCAACGACCACGGTCAAGTCGGCGTCACCGGCGATGACCAGTACCCGACCCCCCAGGCGATCTTCGAGCGTTCCGGCGAGCTCGCGGCGAAAAACACAGAGCACACGTGTTACATCAGTCGCGACGACGAGGTCTTGTGCGCGGGGCTGAACGATGTCGGGCAGCTCGGGGACGGGACCACCTCATCGCGCGCGGTGTTCGCGGCGGTATTGTTTCCTCCCTGACCATCGCCCCGTTCCGTGGTCAGAAGCCGAGGTCGAGGTCCTCCGGGGCGACGCCGGGCTGCGTCCTCGGCAAGGGCGGCGACGGCGGACGCGCCGATGCGGCGCGGGGGGGCGCCGAGGGAGTCGGGGCGTCGCTCGCCGTCGGCACGATGGGGCGCGACGCCGGCGTCGCGGTCGTCTGCGAGGCGGGGAGCGTGAGCGGAAGGGACCGCACCAGGCCCTCGCGCGCGGTCGGTTGGGCGCCGCCCTGGTTCGAGGGCTTCGATGCGGTCCCCCGGACGTAGGTGAGCCCGCCCGCGGCCGCAACGAGGAGCGCCGCCCCGACCGCCATCCATCGCGCCCGCGGCCGGCGCCACGAGGCCTGAGCGAACGAGACCTTCAACGAACCCGCCGTTGGCTCCTCGGGATACGGGGGACGCAGTGCGGTGGCGGGGGTGGCGGAGGTGGCGGGCGCGGGCGACGCGAGGGGTACCGACGTCGATGACGCGGAACGGGCTCCCGACAGGAGCGTGCCGCGGCCAGACGACGCCGCTTGCGGCATTCCGATCGCTTCCCAAAGGGCATCCGCCATGGCCCGACCGTGGGGATACCGCTCGTTCGGGTCCCGGGCGCACGCCCGGGCGAACCACGCATCGATACCTTCGGTGAGGTCCGGCGCGCGTTCCGAAGGGCGGGGAAGCGCACCGTGAACGACCTGGTAGGCGACACTCGCCACCGCCTCCCCTCGAAAGGGTCGCTGCCCCGTCAGCGCTCGGAAGACCACCACCCCCAACGACCATAAGTCCGACCGGTGGTCGATCGGGTCGCCGGCGATCTGCTCTGGACTCATGTACAGGGGCGTACCGACGAGCTGCCCCGTGGAGGTCAACGTCGTCGCCGTGGCCGCCTTGGCCACCCCGAAATCGACGAGCTTGACGTGCGGGAGCCGTGCGCCGACGTCGATGAGAAAGATGTTCGCCGGCTTGACGTCTCGATGCAGGATCCCGCGGCGATGCGTCGCGTCGAGGGCGCGACCGGTCTGCTCGACGACATGGGCCACTTCCTCCGGCGCGAGACGTCCACGGGCTTGAATGACCCGGCCGAGGTCCTCCCCCTCGAGGTATTCCATGACGATGTAGGGTTCGCCGTCGGCGGCCACACCGTAGTCGTAAATGCGGACGACGTGGGGGCTGTGGACGCGGGCCGCCGCGGCGGCCTCCCGAAGAAAGCGCGTGTGTCCCTCTTCGTCGCTCTGTCCGTCGGCGAGGAGCTTGACCACCACCTCCGTGTCGAGCCCCGCGTGGTGCGCGAGCCACACGCTGCCCATGCCCCCCCGCCGAAGGGCGCGGACCAGCCGGACATCGTCCGTGACGGAATCCCCAGAGCGATGGCGCGGCACGGGCCTACACCATAGCCGTTTGCCTCCGGGTCGGGGAGACGCCGCGTCAGAATCCGAAGCGAATGGCGGCGCCGGTCAGCCCCACCGCGAGCGTCGCCCCGCGAGCCGCCTCGTCTTCGGATTCATCATCGTAGGGGAGAAACAACGCCACCACGGTGATCGCGGCGCCCACCCCCGCGACGACGAACATGGCGGTCGAGGTATCACCGAGCGTGCGGGCTTCCCGGAGGTCATCGAAGGTCTCGGGCGGGCACACGCGGTCGGGGCACTGCGGGGCCACGGTCGCATTTCGGTCGAGGGCGAGGGCCCCCGTCACCGTGCCGGCGAGCAAACCGGCCCCGCTGAGCCCGACGCCAACCCAGACCAGGGGATGAGGGGTCCACGTTCGGGCGGAGGCGGGAGGCGCGGCGTCGGGAGGGGGAAGGTCGAGGACGAGGGACGCCTCCCGGGCTTCGCCTTCGTCGACCGTGATTTGGGCCCGGGCGACGGCCCGACCGTTGCGGGCGACGACCTCGTGGGCTCCTGGATTTAGTTTGTAGGCCACCCCGATCAACTCGGGGGCCAGTGGTTTGCCGTCCACGGTCACTTCGGCGCCGTCGCGCGCCGTCCCCGAAAGCCGAATCCGGACCGAGGGAACGCGGTCGCTCAGGTCGCGCGCGGTGGCCTCTGCTTCTGCCCGGGCGCGAACGAAGGCGGCGGGTTCATAGCGTCGACGAGGGATGCGCCCGACGGCCAGGACCGTGTCGAGGGCTTCGACCAACATCCCCGCGCGGGCTTGGGCTTTTCCGAGCTCCACGCCCGTGGAAGGGACGCCCATCAGTTCGTCGGCGGCGGTCAAGTCGGCGAGCGCTCCGTCGATGTCGCCGCGGCCGAGCTTTTTTCGCCCGGTCTTGACCAACTCGCGGGCGGTAGCCTTCTCGGCGGCGCTGGGTGGCTCGGGCTGGGCGCGGGCGACGTCGCCGGGGCCAAGGGCGGCGGCGGCGGCCCCGATGGTGGCGGCGACGAGGGTGCGTTTCACTCCCGATGGCTGGCGACAACCTCGGCGCATAGCAAAAGGATACCACCCTCGAGGCGACGTCTCCGTGCCTCCGTTTGGCCGCCCGCCGCGGCGCCGTGGGCCCGGGCGCCCGGTAGGAGACGCCGGGCCACGATTTCGAGGGAACCCGTGAGGCACCACGTCGTCTGCGCCTCGCTTACGGCTTCCGTTTGGCCGCCCGCGCGGCCGCCTTGCGCGCTTCCTCGGCGAGAAACTCGAGGGCGGTGTGCACCTGCCGGTCGACGTCTCGGATGCGGGCCAGGGTGTGGATCAGCGTGCGTTTGCGACCGTCGGTCAATCGCTCGTAATGGGCCTGCGCCTCCTCGTCCTGCGCCAACAGCTCCACGAGCACCTCGGGTACCTCGACCCCGAGGGGGTTCGGGTCCTCCTCGACCACGAAGTCGACCAGGTCGCCGACGCGCTTGCCGAGGGCGCGGAGGTACCGGGTGGCCACGATGATGAAGAAGCTTCCGTCGCCCATGTGATTGAGGCCACACGAGATGGTGACCTCACCGTCGATGGTCACGATCAGCCGGGTCGCCTTGCCGCGGCTCAGCCCGTCGACGGTGTCGGCATCCAGGGGAAGAAAGAAATAGCCCCCCTTGCGCTTCTCGAGCTGCCCGAGCGGGGCCTGGAATCGGGTATCGGACATACCCCGGCCGACCACGGTCCCCGACGGAACGCAAATCCAGGGTGCCGACCCCGCGACGCCGGCCCGGAATTACGTATCGCGTGCGTGGCGACCCGTGCGAGGGTACCGGACCATGTTGAACATCGGTGACCAAGCGCCGCCCTTCGAGCTCGGCGATCAGTTTCAACGCCAGGTTCGGCTCGAGCAGTTTCGCGACAAGCGCCACGTTCTGCTCGTGTTCTACCCACTCGACTGGACCCCTACGTGAAGCGGTGAAATCCCGGCGCTGGATGCGCTGGTCGGTTCGTTTCGCGAGGCCCACACCCAGGTCATCGGCATCAGCGTCGACAGCGCGTTCTGCCATGCGGCGTGGGGCGAGAGCTTGGGGGGCGTCTGCTTTCCCCTGCTCAGCGACTTCAACCCCAAGGGGCAGGTAGCGGCGCGTTACGGGGCCTACCTCGACGAGGCGGGCATCACCGATCGGGCCACCGTGTTGGTCGACGCGGGGGGTACCGTGCAACACGCGTCCTCCGTGGGTCCGGCGGGCAAGCGTGATCCCGAAGCGCTTCTGGCCCTCGCCCGGGAGGTCGACGCCGCCTACTCGGGACCGACTGAGGATTTCGCCCAGCCGCTCGTGCTCCCACCGGGATCGATCCTCTACGTCAAGTCTCCTTGCATCTTCAGCCGGTGGGCCCTGGCCGCGCGGGCCAACCTCCACCTCGACGCCCTCGAGGTGCGAAACGTCTCGGAGGACGCGACGGCGCGGGAGGACCTCGAGCGCCGGGGCGGAAAGCATCAGGCTCCGGCGCTGCTTCTCGACGGTGAGGTGCAGTACGAATCGGGGGACATCATCAAGGCCCTCGGGACGCGTTACGGCGTCTTGTAAGGGGCCGCGGTCGGTCATGAAATGCGTTCTTGCAGGGGGCAGCGGGCAGGTGGGGGGCATCCTCGTCCGCGACCTCTTTCGCGACCGTGACGATCTCGAGCTGGTCGTCCTGACCCGCACCCCAGGGGCGCGCGAGGATCGGGCGCGCGAGGTGGCGTGGGACGGCCGTACCGCCGGCGCATGGTGCGACGAAGTGGCCACGGCGGACGTCGTGATCAATCTCGCGGGCCGCACGGTGAACTGCCGCTACACCGAGGAGAACCTCCGCCAGATGATGGACTCGAGGGTCCTCTCGACGCGGGCGGTGGGGGACGCGATCGCTGCGGCGCCCGACCCGCCGCGGGTGTGGCTGCAGATGAGCACGGCGACCATCTACGCCCATCGATTCGACGCAGCGAACGACGAGGCGACCGGCATCATCGGGGGCGACGAGCCCGACACCCCGGCGTACTGGGCCCGAAGTGTCGACATCGCCAAGAACTGGGAGGCCGAGCTCGAACGCGCGGTCACGCCGAAGACACGTCAGGTCGCCCTTCGTTCGGCCATCGTCCTCAGTCCCGATCGGGAGGGGATCTTCGACGTGCTCATGGGACTCACGAGGTTCGGCTTGGGAGGCGCCATCGCGGGTGGTCGGCAATATGTTTCCTGGATTCACGAGGCCGACTTCGTCGCCGCCTGCGAGATGTTGATCGAGAGAGACGATCTGCGCGGTGCGTTCAACCTCTCGAGCCCCCATCCGTTGCCTCAACGAGCGTTCATGGCGGCCCTGCGAGAGGCGGCAAAGGTACCGTTCGGTTTGCCCGCCACGGCGTGGATGGTCCACATCGGCGCCTTCTTTCTCCGCACCGATGCCGAGTTGGTGTTGAAGAGCCGGCGCGTGGTCCCCGCGCGGCTGATGGAGGCGGGGCTTCGATTCGCCTTCGCCGACTGGCCTGAGGCCGCGACCGACCTGTGCGCACGTTGGCCACGCTGAGCCTTTCCGGCGGCGACGCTCCCTCAGCTGACGATCGCCTGCAGAATCTCGTAGAGTTCGGCGTCGTCGAAGAAGAAGTCTTCGACGATGTCAGCGTCCTCGAGGAGTTCGACCACCGCGCGCGCGCTCTTTCTCAGGGCGGCTTCGTCTCGGTCGGACGGTCTCGCATTGCCCAGCAACCGGGTGACATAGGGGCGGTTGATGGGGCGGAACTCGATCAGCTCTCGCTCGACCAAGACATCGACGAGCACCGCCTCCCACTGGATGTCGTCGGGGAGGGGCGCGGGGGCAAAGAGCGGGCTCTGCTTGCGAAGCTCCTCCGGAGAGGTGGACCCCGGCTCTGCGCCCAGCCGGGCGAGCATGGGTTCATAGGCGGCCTTCTCGTGCGTCCAAAGGTGAACGACTTCGGACAACTTCCCGTCGCGGCCCTGGACGAGACAGTAAAAGTCGGGGTCGCCTTCGTCGGGGAATCCGACGCCCTCCGGGGGCTTGTCGTCTTCTTCTTCGCTCGGCCACTGGAGAAGCTCGATCCGGTCCCAAAGCCTCGGCGGCGAGCCGTTGGGGAGGTCGGCGCCTCCGACGTAGGCCTCGGTAAACGCCGGCGGGAAGGTCACGCCGAGCCGTGCTTGGACCGTTTCGAGGTCCGCTTTACGTTGTTCTCGGGCCGACACGCAGGTTGCCTAACACCACTCGTCGGGGCCGTCGAACGGCATCCGTGGCGCATCGGGGCCGTTTGCGAGACGGGGAATGGTCGCGCTACATCCCGCCCATGCCGTCGGCCACACGTTGGGAGGCCCTCGTCGGGGCGGGGCTCGCGCTCACCGGCTGCTTTGGCGCCGCGGGCCACCGGGGGCCGGTCACGGATCATTTCGACGGCGACGTGTTTCTCAATCAGGAGCCGCCCGGGCAGAAAGGCGTGGGCGAGGTGCTGTCCTGGCTCATCAGCCGCGAGCCCGGACCTTGGCCCGACTGGGTTGACGCGCCTCCGGGGCCGCCTCCGCCGCCCCGCGTCCGGCCGGGGGACTTGCGGGTCACCTTTATCGGCCACGCGACGACCCTCATCCAGCTCGACGGCCTGAATGTTCTCACCGACCCGGTGTATTCGTACCAACCCACGCCGGTGAACGGGTTGGGCCCGACCCGGGTGCGTCCGCCCGGAATCCGATTTCGCGACCTCCCTCGGATCGACGCGGTCGTGATCAGCCACAACCACTACGATCACCTCGACCTCCCGACCCTGAGGTGGCTTCGACGCGTGCATGACCCCTCGTTCTTCGTTGGCCTCGGCAATGCGGCGGTGCTCCGCGACGGGGGCATCGAACGGGTCGAAGAGCACGACTGGTGGGGGCGGAGCCGAGTCGGCGCCCTCGAGGTCATCTGCGTGCCGGCGCACCACTTTTCTCGCCGGGGGGCGTTCGATGGCAACAACACGCTCTGGGCGGGGTGGGTCCTCCGGTCGTCTCGAGCCGGGTCCGTCTACTTTGCGGGCGACACCGGGATGGGGGTGCACTTCGAGCAGATCCGAGCGCAACTGGGCTCCCCCCGCCTCGCCATCTTGCCGATTGGTGCCTACCTCCCCCGCTGGTTCATGTCCCCCGTCCACATCGACCCGAGCCAGGCAGTAGAGGCCCACCGCATCCTCGGCGCCAAGCAGAGCGTCGGCATTCACTACGACACGTTTCCCCTCGCCGACGAAGCCTACGGACAAGCGCCGCGCGACCTGCGTCGGGCGTTGGTTGACCAGGGCATCGACCCGGCCTCGTTCTGGACCCTCGAGTTTGGCGAGGGTCGCTACGTCGGGCGGTGACGTCCACGACGTGGTCGGCGGGGCAGCACGAGTGCGCCGGCCCCCGAGGATTGACCGGGGCCGACATGCATGACACCCGTGGCCCATCATGGGACAGGTGTTGCTCGACGCGCGACGCGCCCGCTGGCGCCGCTCCCTTTCAGGCCTCCTGGCGGTGTCGGTTCTCGGGTTCGTCCCCGCTTCGGGGTACGGGGCGGACGGGGGCTCGCCCTACGACGACGCGCCCGACGACACGGCGCCCGACGACACGGCGCCCGACGACACGGCGCCCGACCGCGACGAAGCGCCGGCCGAGCCGGAGGAGCGGCCCTCAGGTTCGGACGACGACCGCGACGTGCCGCGCGCCGGTGATGATGATGATGGGGACCCCGCCGGAGACGAGAAGCCTCCCGCGCGACGGAAGAAGAGGGCCGAAGGCGACGATGACGGCGCGGGGGAAGAGGACGACCGTTCACCTCCGGCGGCGGACGACGAAGAAAAGAAGAAGAACACGCGACCCCCTGCGGCCCGCGACGACGAGCCGCTCCGTCGGATGCGAAGCGGACGTTTCGTCAACGTGCGCGCCCGTAGTGTTCGTCTCCGGGAAAGCGCCTACGACCGCCTTCTCGACATAGCGAAGCGTTATCACGCCGCAACCCGCCGCAAGCTCGTGGTCACGGGGGGGGACCGTACGCCCAAGCGCCAGGCCGAGCTCATGTATCGAAAACTCGATAATGGCGAAGATCTGGTGCGCCTTTACATCCAGACGGCCCTCGTGATCCCCATCGTCGACGCGTTCGAGCGCGGCCAGGCCAACGACGACAGCCGCCAACGGATCATTTTCCGCATGACCCGCATCATTGCCAAGCAGGTCAAAGAAGGGCGCTACGTATCGCGACATCTGGCGCATACGGCGGCCGACGTTCGCTCACGCGGCCTGCGCGACGAGCACGTCGAGGCGCTCATCGAGGCCGTCGACGAGGTCGACGGAGCACGGCTCGTCGACGAACGCGATAGCGAGGCGCCGCACTTTCACCTCAGCCTTTGACGGCCTGAGTCTCTGGTTGGCAACGGTTCGTCGCAGGTTCTCCGGTCATTCGACGACGGGAGGTTGACGTCTTCGTTTCCCGCGGGTGCCCTCTTTCGGGCATCTCCTGCTCAGATTTGGTGCAACCCCGCGCTTGACCGGTTGCCCGACTCCGGCGAGCGTCCGGGCCGACGAACCTGGGGCCAGCGGGAGGCGAGGTGCGCGCCGCGGCACGACGTCCCCGTGCCGAAGTGGTCGGCGGGATGCTCCCCCAGGGCGGGACCACCATGGCGAAATTCATCAATTGGGTCGTCGCATTCACAGTTTTGCTCGCGGTCCGGCCGCTTTGGGGCCAGGAAGAGCGCGACTCCATCGGCGACGCTCCCCGCGACGTGAAACGAATCGCGGTGGTACTCGACCGTCCTCCGGTACGCTTCGAGCCGCTCCTTCGCGCGAGCATCCGTGAAACCGAAAAGTTTATCGGTTCCGATCGGGTAACGTTTCCCGCCGACAAACGTTTCGTGGGCGACGGGACGGGGCCGCGCGTGGCCCAGCTGCTCGCGACCGCCGCCTCCGATCCGACGGTGGACCTGGTGTGGGCGTTTGGGATCGTCGCCTCGCACGAGGCGCTCTCGTATGACGCAAGGCGTTCACGCGCCGACGACGGACCACGACGCCGCGCCCCCGTCCTGGCGCCGTTCATCATCGACGAAAAGCTGCAGAACATCGATCCGGCCCGGGTGTCGGCGCGCGTGAGCTACCTCCTGTGGAGCCCGTCGCTGCGCCGGGACCTCAAGACCCTGCTCCAATTCGGCGACTTTCAGCACGTCGCGGTGTTGGAGAGCGCCATGGTGCTGCGCGCCGTCCCCGGTTTCGAGGGCTTCGTCAAGTCCGTGGCCGCACCGCTGGGGCTCCAGATCACCATCGTCCCGGTCGAAAGTGACATCGATGCGGTCATGGCCGCGATCCCCCCGAAGGTGGACGCGGTGAACCTCGGGCCCAACCCGCAGTTGTCGTTTGCGCAGGTGGAACGACTCGCCGCGAAGCTGGTCGAGCGCAAACTGCCCAGCTTTGCGTGGGGCGGCGTGGAAGAGGTCGAACGAGGGATGCTCGCGGGCCTCGCAAGCCCTGATGATCGCACTCGCTTGATGAGGATCCTGTCGTTGAACACGGAGTCTCTGCTCCGCGGCGAAGATGGCGCCGACCTCGTCCGAGCCTTCAAGATGGACGAGCGCCTGAGCATCAACGCGGCGACCGCGCGCGCCCTTGGGGTGTCCTTGGGCTGGGACCTCACGAGTGAAGCGGTGATGGTCGGTGCGCTCCAGGGCAAGGTCGGCCGACGGCTGACGTTCGCGGGGATCGTGTCGGAGGCGCTGGACCGAAACCTCGACCTGGAGACGGGTCGCTTCGACATCGACATCGCCGACCACTCGGCCGACATCGCCCGGGCGGCGCTCTTGCCCCGGGTCTCCGCCTCCCTCGACGGCAGCCTCATCGACCCTGACGGGGCGACGCCATTTTCACCCCAACGGGTCCTTTCGTGGTCGGCCAATGCCTCGCAGATCATCTGGGACGAGGCGAGTTGGTCGGCCTTCAGTGTCCAGCAGTACCTTCGAGACGCGGCAAAGCACGATTACGAGGGCGCCCGTCTCGACACCATGCAGGCGGCCGCCGTGGCCTACATCAACGTACTGCTCGCCAAAACGCGCGAACGCATTCAACGCGACAATCTACGCACGACGCGAGAGCTGCTCTCGCTCTCCCGGGTGCGGGCTCGTCTCGGACAGGGGATGAAACGAGAAGTGGTGCGCCTGGAAAGCACCCTTGCCGATACCCGCAACAACGTCATCGGCGCCGTGGCCGACCGAAACATCGCGGAAATCGAGGTGAATCGACTTCTCAATCGGCCGCTAGAAGAGTCGTTCGCGCTGGCGGACCTCGACCTCGCATCGAGTCGCTTCATGCGCGGCGCGAAGCGCTTTTCGTTCTACCTCGAAGACAAGGACCGGTTTCGTGCGCTGCGCGCTTTCGTGGCCCGGGAAGCGATTGAGAATTCTCCGGAGCTGGCGGCCACCGACGACCGCATCGCGGCCGTAGACCGAGACGCCAAGAGCAAGCTGCGCGCCTTCTTCTCCCCGCGGGTCGAAGCTCGGGCGGGCGTCACCCACCTGTTCGCGATTGGCGGTGCCGGCTCGGAGCCGAATGGCTTGATACCTCTCAATCGTTTCAACTGGCAGCTGGGGGTGACGGCATCCATACCGCTCTACGAAGGCAACGCTCGCTTCGCCCGCCGGAGTCGGGTGCACTCGGAGCTAGACCAGCTCACCACGAGACGAGACGCCGGAAGTCTACAAATTCGGGCTGCGGTCCGGCAGCGCCTTCATCGCCTCGGGGCGGCGTGGCGCGCCGTCGACCTCACCCGCGACTCGGCCGATGCCGCGAAGGAAAACCTCCGGTTGGTCTCGGCGAGCTACGGCGAGGGTCGGCTGGGGGTGGTCGACGTCCTCGATGCCCAGAACCAAGCCCTCGCCGGGAACCTGAACGCCACCGCGGCCGTGTACACGTTTCTCAGAGAACTCATGGACCTGCAACGGACGATGGGGCGCTTCGAATTCGTCATGTCCACGGCGGATATGGCCTCTTTCTTTGCGCGACTGTCGCGCTTCACCGCGGAACGCGCCGCCGCCCAGAAGGACAATTGAGAATGAAGCGTAATCATGGTCGCGAGGGTTCCCAGGGCATCCTCGCCCGACGGGTGAGGTTGCTGCTCTTTGCAATCTTCGCGCTCGGTTCGGTGTCTTGTGGTGAAGAAGCGCCCCCCCCCGCCGATGTCGTTCGTCCGGCCCGGGTGATGCGGGTTGGGCTCGGGGTCGCCGCCGACATCGCCTTCACCGGTGTCACCCAATCAAGCAAAGAAGTTCGATTGAGCTTTCGCGTCGGAGGGGCGCTGTCGAAGCTCGACATCGCGGTGGGCGACGAGGTCGAACGGGGCGATCCCATCGGAACCCTCGATGCCTCGGACGCGACTCTTCAGGTGCAATCGGCCCGAGCCGACCTGGCGCGGGCCGAAGCCGACCGGAAGCGTTTCGAGGCGGATTACAAGCGCGCGCGAGCGCTGTACGCCCGCGAGGCGAGCACGAAGTCGGATCTCGACGCCGCGCGCGCTTACTTCGAGTCGGCGACGGCCAACATCTCGGCTCTGAAGCAGGCGGTGGCGTTGCGTGAGAAGCAGCGCTCTTACCACCGACTCCGCGCTCCGGTCGGAGGAAAGATTGCGCAGGTGCTCGCGGAGGAGAACGAGAACGTCAATCCCAACCAAGCGGTCGCGATCCTCAATGCGGGCGGCAAGCCCGAGGCCGAGATCGCGGTTCCCGATCGGTTCATCGGACGCGTGCGCGTGGGCGACGAGGCGAGCATCACGATCAGTGCGATCGGGGGGGCCACCTTTCGGGGGGTGGTCAGTCAGGTCGGCGTCGCGACGACCGAGGCGGCGACGACGTTCCCGGTTACCGTGAGGTTCGTCGAGGAAGATGAGCGCATCCGGAGCGGCATGACCGTCACCGCGACGTTCCGGGCGGGCGAGAACCAAGACCCCCAGATCTTCATCCCGCCGGGCACCATCCTGTCCGGCCCCGCCGGACAGCACGTGTTCATTGCGAAGCCGATGCCCAGCGATGCCTCACGGGCGACGCTCGAGAAGCGAGAGATTACGGTCGGTCGGCCGACGGTTCGCGGCGCGGAGGTCACCAAGGGTGTCGAGGCCGGCGAACTCCTCGTCATCGCCGGCATGTCCCAGCTGGCCGATGGAATGGTCGTCCGCGTTCTCGAGCCCGAGGAGCCGAAGGGCGCACGGGGGCGGCTCAGCGAGGCGTTTCCGGAGCTCGAAGAAACGAAGGCGGGGCCGGCGACGACGGCGTCGAACCCGAACCCGGCCTCGGAAGTTTCCGATGCCCCGTCCACGATTCCGGCGGCGAGTGTGAATCGATGAGTTTTACCGAGTGGGCGATAAAGAACGATCGGGTGACCTATGTCCTCGTCCTGTGCCTGATCGTGGGCGGGCTGTCCTACTACCAAACGTCGCCCAAGGCAGAGGACCCCGGATTCACCATCAAGACCGCGAAGGTCGTCACGTCGTTTCCGGGGGCCAGCGCCGAGCAGGTCGAACGACTCGTCACCGATCGGATCGAGGAGAAGGTTCAGCAGCTGCCCGAGCTCGATGACGTGGAGAGTTCGAGCCGGCCGGGCGTATCCATCGTCAGCGTCAACGTAAAGGAGACGTACAAGGGGGGCGAGATGCGCCGGATCTGGGACGGCCTCCGAAGAAAGATGGAAGAGGTGTCGTCCGAGCTGCCGCAGGGCGTGCTGCCCCCCATGGTCAACGACGAGTTTGGCGACGTGTTTGGCACCGTCATCGCCATCACGGGGGAGGGCTACGACTACGCGGAGCTCAAGGACGTGGCCGACCAGGTCCGAGACGCGGTTCTCCAGGTGAAGGACGTCGCGAAGGTCGACTACTACGGCGTGCAAGACGAGCGCGTGTTCATCGACTTCATTCCGGAGCGACTGGCGGAACTCAATCTCTCTCCGGCCGCCTTGCAGCAGATGCTGCAAGGCCAGAACATCGTGTCGCCGGGTGGGTCCATCGACGTGAGCAACCAGAGGCTCAAGGTGGAGCCCACGGGCAACTTCGCAGAGCTCGACGACATCTCGAACGCCCTGATCCGCCCCCCCGGCGCCGGGACGAGTATCCGCTTGGCGGACATCGCCAACGTGAGACACGGGTACGTCGATCCTCCGGAGACGGCGTTTCACGTCAATGGGACGCCCGGCCTCGCCTTGGCGGTCTCGATGGAAAGCGGCGGCAACATCATCACCATGGGGGCGGCGATTAAGGAGCTGGTGGGCCAGCTCTCGAGCGAATACCCCATCGGCCTCGATCTGAAGATTGTCACCTTTCAGGCCGACGACGTTCAGAGCACGATCGATAGCTTTACGGAGAGTCTTCTGCAGGCCGTGGCGGTGGTGCTCGTCTGCATGCTTCTCTTCCTCGGGCTCCGCACCGGAATGGTCGTGGCGTCTCTCATCCCCATGGCGATGGCGACGACGTTCGTGGTCATGTCGTTGATGGACCTAGGCCTAGACAAGGTCTCGCTGGCCGCGCTCATCATCGCGCTGGGGTTGCTCGTCGACAATGCCGTGGTGATCGCAGAGTCGATCATGGTGTACATGGAAAAGGGGATGAAGCCGCTCGACGCGGCCATCCTTTCCGCAAATGAGCTACGCAACTCGCTTCTCATTTCGTCGCTGACGACGTGTGCGGCCTTTCTCCCGTTGGCGCTCGCCGACAACATGATGGGAGAGTTTCTCGGGCCTCTCGCCACGGTGCTCGCCATCACGCTGCTCGGATCCTGGGCGCTGGCCACCACCGCCGTCCCGCTTCTCGCCGTGAAGTTTCTCAAGGTGGAGCCGACCGATTCCGACTTCACCAAGAAGCCCGTCTACAACGCGTACCGAGGGATCTTGACCTTGTGTCTTCGGCACCGGGCCCTCTTCATCGTCGGCGTCGTCGGGGCCTTCTTCGGGTCGCTCTCGTTGTTCTCGTTCCTTCCCCAGAAGTTCATGTCGGACTCGGCGCTCCCGAGCTTCACCATCGAGCTTCACGGGGCGGAGGGAACCGACCTCGAATACACCGAGAAGATGACGATGGAGATCGAGCAATGGATGAAAGAAGAGTTGCTCGTCGGGGAGGAGCAAAAGGAGGGGTTGATTCACTGGGCGACCTACATCGGAAACTCGGGCCCGCGTTTCTATCTCGGACACGATCCCGCCGAGAACTCCCCCGAGTACGCCTTCATCTTTGCCGGGGTCGACAGCGGCGACACCGTTCCCAAAGTCATTCCGAAAATTCGGAGCTACATCAAGGGCCACTACCCCGACCTGAACGCGGTGGTCAAAATGAGGGCGAGCGCGTCGGGGGCCACGCCGGTGAACATTCGACTCCGTGGTAACGACTACGCCGTGCTTTACGCGGAAGCGGAGGCCTTGAAGCAGAAGCTGCTCACCGTGCCCGGAGCGACCAACATCCGTGACGACTGGGGGCTTCAAACGCCGAGCCTCGTCATCGACATCGACGATGCGGCGCTCCGTCGGACGGGCCTCACCAACTCCGACGTCGCGGTGTCTTTGAACTCGTCCTTCGACGGCTATCAGGTGACCGAGTTTCGCGACGGGGAAGAACTCATTCCGACCCTGCTGCGTGCCTACCTCCCGGCCCGCGGGTCGAAGCGAAAGGTCCCCGCGCTCAACGTATTCTCATCCGGCGGGCAAGGCACGTCATCGGTTCCCTTGGCCCAGGTTGCGATTCCTCGGCTCGAGTGGAAACCGCCGCTGATCAAAAGGGTAGACGGCGTACGGGCGCTCTCGGTGCTGGCGAATACGGCGGAAGGAACGACGGCCAACGAGATCAATGCGCAGATCACGCCCTGGCTCGACGAGCGGGCGCAGACGTGGCCCCGCGGTCACGCTTACGACCTGCTGGGGGAGGCCGAGACCTCGGGCGATGCGGCGCAGGCGATCGGCGCCAAACTCTACATCGCGGGCTTTCTGTTCGTATTTCTTCTGATGCTTCAGTTCAACTCGATTCGCCAAGCGAGCATCGTGCTGCTCACGATTCCGCTCTCTCTGATCGGCATCATCATCGGGTTGCTGGTGATGCGCTCATACTTCGGGTTCATGGCGCTGTTGGCGTTGCTGTCACTCGCCGGAATCGTCATCAACAACGGGATCGTGCTCATCGATCGCATCGTGCTGGAAATCAAGGAGGGCATGCCGCCGGCGCTCGCGGTCATCGAGTCGGCGCAGAAGCGTTTCCGCCCGATCCTCCTGACGACGGCGACCACCGTCGTCGGGCTCGTCCCCCTCTGGCTGGGCGAGGATCCGATGTGGCATCCGATGGCGATCGGGCTGATGTACGGATTGGTGTTCGCGACGGTGCTTACCCTGGCGTTGGTACCGGTGCTCTTCGCGACGTTCTACCGCATCTCATTTGCCGACTTCGACTACGTGGGGGCGCTGGCCGCTGACACGTCGCGGCGAAGCGAAACGTCGGCGTGAGCGGCTCGCGGCCAGTTCGGGGCTCAGCCGTCGTCGTCGGCGGTGCCGCCGGGCACGGGAAAGGCGTCGAGGAGTTGGCTCACGGCCGCGCGAATTTTCTCGGGGTCTTCGTAGGGGGGACGAATCGTGGCCGACACCTGGCCCTGCCAGACGGGGCGTTGCGTGACCCGGTCGAAGGCCTGCAAGACGATCGCCCCCTGGCGGACGGTATATTCAAATTGATAGGGGGTGGCCCCGCCGACGTCGTCACTCAGCTCCCGCCGTCCGACGCCCGCGTACATGACGACGTCGGCCTCGTCGACGGAGACGCGACGCCACCCTTTGGCCATGAGGGTGGCACGGGCGCCCTCACGGGCCGCATCGCGGGCGGTCGAGGTCAGGGTCGCTCGTTCGTAGCCCTCCGGCGGAGGTTGGTCTCCGGCGAAGGCGATGGTGCGATAGGCCCCGAAGTCCGCGTCCGCCGACGTCTGGGCGCGAACGCGCGGTCCACCTCCGCAACCGCCGGCGAGAGCGACGGTGAAGCACAGCAGGGCGAAACGGCGGGGGAACGACATAACGGAGGGCACGCTCGGCTGGAGGTTTACGGTTGGCAACGTGAGAATTTGGACGCGAGCCGTGCGCGTAAGGGCCCATGAAGGTCCGCAGCCCGACCCTGCTGGTTGCGCTCGTGGTTCTGCTCCTCGCGTATCCCTGGCTCGAGAAGATCGCATCGCGCTGGCTGCTCTCTTCGCTCACCATCGTTGTCCTCGCCTCGGCCGCGTACACCATTGGCACGACGCGGCGGCACCTCGTGGGCGCGGCGGCCCTGGGGATTCCCGCTGCGACGGCGCAAGTCCTCGTGGTGGGCGAAGCCTCCGGGCCGAGAATGCTCGTCGACGCCCTTCAGCTGATCTTCGTGGTGTACGTGATCGGAGTCCTGTTCGGGTTCGTCCTGCGCCAGGGTGCCGTCGGCGTTGAAAAGCTGTCGGCGGCCGCGGCGCTCTACCTGCTCTTGGGGCTCACCTGGGCATTTCTCTACCGATTGACCAACCACTTCCAGGGGGCCTCGTTCACGTTGAGCTCCGGGACCGCGGCGCCCACGTTCTCCGACCTGCTCTACTTCAGCTACGTCACCCTCACGACGCTCGGGTACGGCGACATCACCCCCGCGAACGACTTCTCCCGCTCGCTGGCCATGCTCGAGGCCATGAGCGGCACGTTCTTTTCGACGGTCCTCGTGGCGCGACTCGTCGCCCTCTACGGTAGCCCCGCCATCCCCGGCGGCGATGAGTCCTCGGGGTCGAGCGGCGCCTGAGCCGCCTGCTACGGCTCCAGCGCGCGTCGCTTGGCCTCCACCCAGGCCACGATGTGATCGACGAAGGTGCGAACCTTCGGGGACACGTAGGAGCGGCTCGGATAAACGATCGACTGACGGTTGCGGGCGCCCACGACGCCGGCGAGCAAGGGTACGAGCCGCCCCGCGGTGAGGTCGGCGCCGCACACGATATCGGGTAGGAGCGCGATCCCCACCCCGGCGAGGGCGGCCTCTCGCGCGAGCGTGAGGTCGTTGGTGGCAAAGGAGGGCGTGACTTTGACGTCGCCTCCCTTCCGGAGTGGCCACCGGGAATTCGGCCGGCTGCCTCGCTCGAAACCAACCACCACCCGGTGGTTCTCGAGTTCCTCCACGGCATTCGGCGTCCCGTGACGGGCGACGTACTCGGGGGCGGCGACGGCCGCGAGGTCGACGTGGAACACCGTACGCTGGATGAGGTCGGCGTCTTGCGCGTCGCTCGCCCCCGCCCGAAGGGCCACGTCGAAGCGGCCGGCGAGAAGGTCGACGTAGGATGGCCCGGCGTGGATCTCGAGGTGAATGGCCGGCCAGGTAGCGGCGAACGTGATCAGGGCCTGGTCGATTCGGTAGGGGTCCAGCGAGGTCGTGGGCGGGATGGCGAGCCGAAGGAGACCCTGAGGTACGCCATCGACCCGTCGGAGCGCCTCGACGGCCGCCCGACTCGAGTCGACGATCTCGCGCGCCCGCTCATAGAGTTCTCGCCCCGCTTCGGTCGCGTGAAACCGGCGTGCATCGCGGTGCACGAGGCGCACCCCGAGACGTGATTCCAATCGTGCGAGTTGCCGGGACAGGGTAGCGCGTGGGACGCCCAGATCCTGCGCCCCCCCGGTGATGCTGCCCGCCTCGTACGCGGCCACGAAAGCTTCGAACCCGGCGTAAGGTTCCATGCCCATGGTTTGCCAGAGGAACGCCCGAAGGTCGACCTTCGTCAGAGGACGAACCGATCAACCCACGGCGACGGTAACGCGCAGTTCGACGTTTTCCTTGATGACGAAGGTCGGCATGGCGTCGATGCCGAGCCTTCGGCGCGACAGCGTGGCGGTGCCGGCGTACCTCGCGCCCTCCTTGACGACCTTGAGCGTCACCGGGTGTTGGGTTCCCTGCACGACCAGGTGACCTTCGAGTTCGAAGTTCTCTCGTGTGCCTTTCGCGGTCGTCGAGGTGAAGTCCAGCGCGGGGTGCTGCGCAACGTCGAAAAAGTCGGCGCTTTTCAAATGCTCGTCGCGCTTGGGATTGTCGGTGGAGAGGCTCGTGACGTCGATCCGAAGGTCGACACGAGCCTCGGCCAGTTCGTCACCCTCGACGAGGGTGCCCGCGAACGCGTCGAAGGAACCCTTCACGGTGATGAAGCCGAAGAGCTTCTTCGCGGTGAATTCGATGGTCGTGTTCTCGGGGCTCAGCGTGATGTCGTTCGCCATGGGAGTTGGGAAATGTGTCCCCGACATTTGGTCGAAAACCAAACGTTGAAAGGCGGGCCGAGCGAGCAGCTGTCGCTCAAATGCGAGCGCTCGCTACCGAAGTCGCTTCAGCACGACGCTTCCGGCGGAGTAGCCGGCGCCAAACGAACAGAGCACCCCGAGGTCGCCCACCTCGAGGTCTTCCCGGTGAAGGTGAAAGCAGATGACCGAGCCCGCGGAGGACGTATTTGCATAGCGGTCGAGAATCACTGGGCTTTCGACGAGCGACGGTTCGCGACCGAGCACCTTGGTGCCGATCAGGCGGTTCATCGCCAGATTCGCTTGGTGAAGCCACAATCGCTTCACGACGTCGCGTCGGACCCCCAAGCCGTCGAGGTGGCTGCAAATGAGGGCGGACACCATGGGCACGACATCCTTGAAGACCCGTCGTCCTTCCTGTTTGAACAAGAGGTCGGTGTCGACCTCGGTGATGCCAGCCGGACCAAGGTTGCCGTCGATCCCCGCCTCGCAACGATTCAAGAATCCGGCGTTGTTGCGAATGTTATTCGAAAATCGAGTACTGAGTTTGATGCCTTCGATGCCCCACGTCATGGCGCTCGACCTAGCCGCGTCGGCCCGCTCGACGAGCGTCGCCGTCGCCACGTCGCCAAAGATGAAGTGGCTATCGCGGTCGCGAAAGTCGAGGTGGGCGGAGCAGATTTCGGGGTTCACCACGAGGACGGCGCGAGCGCGCTCCGTCTCCACCATCGACGCGGCCGTTTGGATGCCGAACGTCGCCGATGAGCACGCGACGTTCATGTCGAAGGCAAACCCCTCGACGCCCAGCGCCTGCTGAATTTCGATGGCGACGGCGGGATAGGCGCGCTGCAGGTTGGAGGCGGCGACGATGACCGCGTCGACGTCGCCCGCGGTGCGTCGTGCCCCGTCGAGCGCGTCGCGCGCCGCCGCCACCCCCATCTCCGCGAGAAGGGCCAGCTCTTCGTTGGGCCGCTTCGGCAGGCGCGGCGCCATGCGCTCGGGGTCGAGGATGCCCTCGCGGTCCATGACGAATCGCGATTGGATGCCGCTCGCCTTTTCGATGAAGGCCGCGGACGAGTGCTCTTTGGCCACCGCCTCCCCGCGCTTGATCGCGTCGGCGTGGCGCGCGTTATGGGCGTCGACCCAACGGTTGAAGGCATCGACGAGCTCGTCATTCGATATGGCGTGCGGCGGGGTGAAGAGGCCGGTGGCGGTGATGGCGGCGGCAACACTCATGGCGTCCGTGGTGCTACACCGAACGCGACGGCGCTTACACGCAACGTTTCGGTAACCCGCGGGGGAAGTGGTTTGCTGCGTCGCGTCAGTCGGCCGACCGGGCGCTCAGATCAGGTAGCTGGCGAGCCATCCCACCGCGGCCGCGA
Source organism: Myxococcota bacterium (assembly GCA_039027095.1). Classification (GTDB taxonomy): domain Bacteria; phylum Myxococcota_A; class Polyangia; order Polyangiales; family Polyangiaceae; genus JAPYTK01. The sequence continues at coordinate 19,222 of JBCCLB010000027.1, read as the reverse complement.
CGGCGGCCAGCAAGGCGACCCATCCGGGTCGCGGAAACGAGGCCGCCCCCGGGGGGGGCACCGCCGTCGCGGCCACCCGAGACAAGCGGGGATCGGACGCGTCGGATGGTTTGAGTCGCAGCAAGAGCTGCGCGATCTCTGACCCGGGGCCGAAGGGCCGCTCGATACGGAGGACGACGACGCTCGAGCGGGGTCCGGGGCGGGTCGTGGGGAGCGTGACCCGTAGCCCGCGCCTCGCTTCGTTTTCGGGCGCGCGAACGACGCCGCTGCGGCCGCAACCGTCGCAGCCCCCGCCTTCGCAACGTGCGCAGGGGAGACGACGCGGCACCCGAACCTCGACGACGCGGCCCGCGTCTTGGAGCCACGCGAGGTCGATGTCGAGCGCAAGGACTGCGCGAGGTCCGGCGCAGGCGTCGCGCGCGCGAGGATCGAGGACCTGGGCCAGTTCGGGCAAGGGTTCTTGCCGAGGGTCGTCAGGTTCCGGCGACGGTCACGCTCGCCGTCTTGCCGTTGGGGAGTTCGATCTCCGGCGGGTCCTCACCGCCCGTGTTTTCGCGGAAGCGGCGCTGCACGTCGGGGTCGGGATTGCTGAACTTGAACAGCTCCTTGAGCCCGTAACCGTAGGAGTTGGTCGTGTCCCACTTCGGGTTCATGTCGTGGACCCAATACACGACGCCCTTGACGATGGCGTCGTTGGGGTCTCCCGTCCGCTCCGGAAGCGCGAACATGTATTCCTTCATGGGCCGCCGGTACACGGTATTCCCGGGCATGTGGATGCGGTTGAAGTAGTCGCTCCAAATCTGGTTGTACTTGAAGCTTTTCGCGTGAAGTAGGTCGTAGCGGGGTGGTTCCAGCTTTCTGTCGTAGGTGTCGACGGAGAATGGGTCGACGCGGCGTCCATCGACGGTGATGGCATCGACGACGATGGTGCCGTCGTCCATCACGGGGTTCGGTGAAAACATGAACCAGCCCTGGAGGTACCGAAACTTATGCACCAACAAGCGCGCTAGCTCCGGTTGAGGAAGCTTGAGGGGGCGTGCGACCCATAGCTCGACCAGCGCCTGATTGACCGCGCCGACGAACATCAAGATCGCGAACGCTTCTCGGAACCCGGCCGTGATCCGCGTCCACTTCCGCGCCGGACGGCCGGGGGTTCGAAAGTTCATGATCAACAGCGGTCGCGCGAGAAAGTGAAGACCGATGAACATGACCAGCACGCCGCCCCATAGGCACGCGCCCTCGATGCTCATCCCTCCTACGAGGTCTGCCGCGACGTCGACCTTCGCCTTTTTCTCGAGCATCGGGGCCAGGTAAATCGCTCCGAAGAAGCCCGCGATGGTGAGCGCAATCCCTACGCGAAACTGCGTGAAGCCGAACCGACGGGGCGCGAAGTAACGTCGCAACCACCCGAGCGTGAAGTGGCCATCGATGATGGGGTTTCCGGCGTCGTCGCGGAGCTCGGGTCGGTAGCCGGCCGGTACCGCGGCCTCGGTGCGGCGACCGTAACCGAGGAAGGGCCCGAGTCGGGTCCACAGTGTGGTGACCAGAACCCCAACCGGTCGAAGGACCGTTCGCAGCGCCCACGCCAGCGGGGGTCCCGAGGGCAGCGCATGGACCAGCTGGAGGTGCGCCGCGTACCCCGTCGCGGGGTGGGTACCATCGCGCCGGCACACGGTAAGCCAGGCCGACTGGGGATTCGGGTCGGCCTCGAAGTGGAGCAGCTCGAACCGGTCGAGTCGCTTCAGAATCCGGCATGTCTGGAACGCCCACGCGGATTCGGCCCGGTAACGCACCGTACGGGCCCGTGAGACCCGCTTCATGGTGCGAATCACCAGCTCCCAGTCTTCGGTGCCGATCAGCAGCACGGAGAAACAGCACAACGCCCAGGCGAAGGGCCCGAGCACGAAGGTGCTGCCGAAACCAAGGTGGAGAAAGTTGATGAAGACGATGACGAGGCGCCGCGCCCAGACCCGCGCCACGGGGGAGAGAAGGGCCACGGGAAGACCCGCCTCCGCAGCCAACACGGTCTTGGTCAGGAAGATCTCGACGGCATTGGGAACATACTCACGTCCCCACGCGAACAGCGGGGTCACCATGCGGTCGACGTAGATCACGTAGTGCACGGCGCTGCCGTTGCGCCAGTTCGTGCCCGTCTTGTGGACGACGTTGAAGAAGTAGATGGCGGCCAGCTGGATAAGAATGAACAAGCCGACGATGCTGACGTGAGGCTGAACGCGCCAGGCGGCCACGTCGAGACGGCGGTCGTTGAGATCCTCGGCGTTTTGTTCTCGTTGGACGCGCAGCCCCTCCCGCAGGGCGTCCACACTGAAGCGGTCTCCGAGAGGGAGAAACGCCGTCCACATCATCAGCAGGTTCTGGACGACGTACCCGCCGTTCTCGATGAGCAGGACCCGCCCGTTGAGGCTCGCGACGAGCACGGCGGCGATGATCTGCATCGCCTTCGTCTTGAAGCCGATCAGGTAGCTGACGAAGACGGCGAGCGCGAAGCACCAGAGCAGCGCCAGCTCGGGGTGGTCGGCGAAGCCGTTGAGGAACGTGTACCCCCCCGACTGAGGTCGCCACAGGTTGAAGTGGGTGGGAAGGACCCCGTCGTTCGAGAAGAGTTTTCCCCAGTCCTCGGTACGACGGAAGAGGTCGAAAACGAGGTAGAAGCCGATGAAGATTCGCGTCAGCCCGAGCGTGCGCCGGTCGAGGCTCAGGTAGTGATTGCGTACGTCCTCCCACCATGTAGTCGCTGGCGCGGCCGGTTCCTCGCCCCCCGGCTTCGAAGCGTCCGGCGTCGGCGTCTGCTCTGTGTCCGCCATGACCGGGTCCAAGCGTAGCGTTCGCACCTGGGAGCAACAAGCCGGGGGCGGCTCGTAACCCTACGGAAACTTTAGCGAACCTTCGACAAAGGTGAGACGAGCAACGGCTCAGTCGTGGCTGTGACCATGGTCGTCATGGTCGTCGTCGCCGTCCTTTCCCCCCTCGCCATGGTCGTCGTGGCCGTGGTGTCCGCCCGCCTCGGCGTCGTTGCACACCTTCACGCAGTGGTCGCGCTCGGCCTCGCAGGCGGCCTCGTCGGAACCTTCGTTGTCGTGGGCCATGTCGTGACAACGGCTGACCTCGGCGTCCTGCCCTTGGTCCTTGTCGTGGCAGGCCGCGATGATGCTCGAGCAGAAGGCGTCGCTCTGAGTGTCGGTGTTTTCGTCTTCGGGCTCCTCCTCGTCACTGCTGCAGGCGGCGACCGAGCAAAAGAGAAGTCCGACGGCGAACGGAATCGACCAGCGCTTCATCATGAGCGGGGTGTAGCACCCGTCACCGCAGGTCGGCGTGCGGCAACATGTCGCAGCTCTTCCTCGACGTGGTCCCGCGGCCCCTTAAGTCGAGAGCACCGTGCGTGTCCTTCGATATGTCCTCGTCGTGGTCGCCGTGCTCGCCGTCGTGGTGGGTCTCGGCGCCGTCAAGGGGGCCCAGATCAAGCAACTCATCGATTTCGGCGAACAGGCGGAGCGGGACGGCCCCCCCCCGGAAACCGTCAGCGTCGAAGTCTCGAGGTCCGATACTTGGGAGACGACGCTCTCGGCCGTAGGCAGCGTCGCCTCCTCCAAGGGCGTCGCGATCACCAGCGAGGTCCCCGGCAAGGTCACCCGCATCCGATTCGAATCGGGAGATGAGGTCCCGGCGGGCGCCGTCATCGTCGACCTCGACAGCTCGGTCGAGCAGGCGCAGCTCGCGTCGCTCCGCTCGCGGGCCAAGCTGGCCCGCACCACGCTCGAGCGGACGAAGAAGCTCCGAGCGGGCGGGGCGGCCACGCAGGCCAAGCTCGACGCCGATACGTCCGCGCTGAGCACCCTCGAAGCCGATATCGGCGCGCTCCGCGCGCAGATCGCCAAGAAGATCATCCGCGCCCCCTTCGCCGGGCGCCTCGGGATTCGGCGCGTCAACCTCGGCGAGTACCTCAACCCCGGCCAGTCCGTCGCCGAGCTCGAGGCGGTCGAGGGGGTCTATGTCGACTTCACCCTTCCTCAACGGAAACTGGACGCGCTGAAGGTGGGGATGCCAGTGAGGGTCAAGCTCGAAGGACAAGAAGCGCCCCCCTTCACCGGAAAGATCACCGCCGTCGACCCGAAGATCGACCCGGTCACGCGCTCGATCAAGCTGCGCGCGAGCGTCGACGCCGAGGAGGCGGAGTTGCGGCCGGGGATGTTCGTCGATGTCGCGGTGGTCATGCCGGAGAAGCGGTCGGTCGTCATCGTGCCCGCGACTGCGATCGTCCGCGCGCCGTACGGCGACTCGGTGTTCATCGTCGAGGACAAGCCCAAAGAAGACCCAGGCCTCCGCGAGACGTCAGATGGGCGCACGGTCCAGATCGCGAGGCAGCAATTCGTGCGGGCAGGAGAGGCACGCGGCGACTACGTGGCGGTGCTCGAAGGCGTTGACCCGGGCGCAGAGGTCGTCATCGCGGGCGCCTTCAAGCTGCGGAACCGTTCGCCCGTGGTGGTGAGCGATGAGGTCGCCATGGTGCCCAAGTTGAACCCCTCGCCGGCGAATCGTTGAGCCCGAGATGAAGATCACCGACATCTTCATTCGGCGGCCGGTCCTCGCGATCGTCGTCAACGTGGTGATCGTCGTGGCGGGGCTGCAGGCGATCCGGACGCTCAACGTCCGCCAGTACCCAAAGCTCGAGAGCGCCACCGTCACCATCCGAACCCCCTACATCGGCGCCGACTCGGACCTGGTCCGGGGCTTCATCACGACGCCCATCGAGCGCGCCGTCTCCGCCGCCGACGGCATCGACTACGTCGAATCGCAGAGCGTGCCGGGACTCTCGACGATCAACGTCCGCCTGCAACTCAATTACGACGGGGCGCGGGCGTTGGCCGACATCAGCGCCCGTGTCGATCAAGTCCGGGGGGACCTGCCCCCCGAAGCGGAAATCCCGGCCATCAGCATCGAGCCATCCGACGCTCAGGTGGCGGCCATGTACCTCAGCTTTCGGTCCGACATCCTCGACCGGAACCAGGTGACCGACTACCTGCTCCGCGTCGTGCAGCCACGGCTGTCGGCGCTCCAAGGGGTCCAGCGCGCCGAAATTCTCGGCGGGCGGACGTTCGCGCTCCGCGCCTGGCTCGATCCCGACCGCATGGCGGCCCTCGGCATCACGCCGTTGATGGTTCGGCAGGCCCTCGCGACCAACAACTTCCTGTCCGCGGTCGGCCAGACGAAGGGGCGCATGGTCGCGGTAAACCTCACGGCCGATACGGACGTCACGAGTCTGGCCCAGTTCAAGCGGCTCGTCATTCGCAACGAGGGTGACCAATTGGTCCGCCTCGAAGACATCGCCGAGGTCGTCCTCGGGGCGGAGAGCTACGACGCCGATGTGCGCATGTCGGGCGAGGATGCGGTGTTCATGGGGGTGTGGGTGCTTCCCAACGCCAACAGCCTCGACGTGATCTCTCGGGTGCGGACCGAAATGGAGTCGGTGCGGCGCGAGCTCCCGACCGGGATGGAGGCGATGATCGCGTTCGACTCCACCGGTTACATCGAGAACGCCATCGAAGAAGTCTCGACCACGCTCATCGAGACGGTCTTCATCGTCGTGCTCGTGATCTTTTTCTTCCTCGGATCGCTGCGCACGGTGCTGGTACCGATCGTGGCCATCCCCGTGTCGCTCATCGGTGCGGTGTGCCTCATGAGCGCGTTCGGTTTCACCCTGAACCTCCTCACGTTGCTCGCCATCGTGCTCGCGGTCGGCTTGGTGGTCGACGATGCGATCGTCGTCGTCGAAAACGTCGACCGTAATCTTCGAGAGGGAAAGTCGCGTTCGCGTGCCGCCCTCGAGGGGGCGCGGGAGCTGGTCGGTCCCGTGATCGCGATGACGATCACGCTCGTCGCGGTCTACGCCCCCATCGGGTTGCAAGGGGGGCTCACGGGCGCACTCTTCCGCGAGTTCGCCTTCACCCTCGCGGGCGCCGTCTTCATCTCTGGCATCGTGGCGGTGACGCTCTCCCCGGTGATGTCGGCCAAGCTGCTCGACCCCGACCACAAACCCGGGTTCATCGCGCGGGCGGGGGATCGAGCCTTCAATGCCCTACGACGTGGCTACGAGCGTTGGGTGGGGGTCACCCTTCGACATCGGCCGGCCGTCTACATCGTATGGGTTACCCTGTCGCTGGTCACCGTACCGATGTTCATGTTCTCCCCGGCAGAACTCGCCCCCAACGAGGACCAGGGCATCGTTTACACGTCGGTCGATGCGCCGGCCAATTCTAGCCTGGAGCAGATGACCGCGTTCGCCGGCCAGATCCAAGACGTTTTCGAGGCCCAGCCGGAGTTTCAGAGCAGCTTTCAGATCACGTTCGCGACCGGGGGCTTTGGCGGCATTCTCACCAAGCCGTGGAACGAGCGAGAGCGGAGCATCTTTCCCGTCCAGCTCGACGTGCAAGACGGCAGCAATCGGATCGCGGGGGTGAAGGCGCCCATGTTCCTTCCTTCGGCGCTGCCGAGTCCGGGGCTCTTCCCCATCGAGTTCGTCATCACGTCGACGGCGGACCACGAGGAGATCCTCCAGTTTGCCGAGAAGCTCCAAACGATCGCGGTCGAGAGTGGACAGTTTGCGTTTCCTCCCCTCATCGACGTCAAGCTCGACCAACGAAAGGCACGCTTGGTGGTCGACCGCGACAAGGTCGCGGCGATGGGCCTCGACATGCAGCAGGTCGGCCTCGATCTCGGCTCGGTCATGAGCGGAGCCTACGTCAATCGCTTCAACATCTCGGGGCGCAGCTACAAGGTCATCGCCCAGCTCGAGCGGAGCGCACGGCTCAACCCCGAACAGCTTCTCGACCTGTTCATCACCGGTCCCCGGGGTCAACCGATGCCCTTGAGCGCGATCGCCCGCCTCGAAGACACGGTCGAGCCCCGCAGCCTCAACCGCTTTCAACAGCTCAATGCAGTCAAACTCAGCTGCGTGGCGACCCAGTCGCTCAATGGGGCCCTGGAGGTGCTGGAAAAGGCCTCCGAGGAGGAGCTGCCGGCGGGGTACGGCATCGGCTACACCGGGGAGTCGCGCCAGCTGCGCCAGGAAGGCGGGAAGTTTCTCCCGTCGATGGCCTTGGCCCTACTGCTCATCTTTTTGGTGCTGGCGGCGCAGTTCGATTCGTTCCGCGATCCGTTCGTGATTCTGGCGGGCTCGGTGCCGCTCGCGATGTTTGGGGCCCTCATCTTTACCTTTTTGAAGTTCACCGGGCCGCCGGGAATGACGTTTCCCCTTACCGAGGGCTGGACGACGACCCTGAACATCTATTCGCAAGTAGGGTTGGTGACCCTGGTCGGACTCGTGGCGAAGAACGGGATTCTCATCGTCGAGTTCGCCAACGTGAAGCAGGAGGAAGGCCTGTCGAAGGTGGAAGCGGTCACCGTGGCGGCGGTCACCCGCCTGCGGCCCATTCTCATGACGAGCGTCGCCACCGTGGCCGGCCACTTTCCCCTCACGTTGGTGAGCGGTCCGGGGGCGGCGGCGCGCAATGCGATCGGGGTGGTGCTCGTTGGCGGCATGGCCATCGGCACGTTGTTCACGTTGTTCGTGATCCCCGCGATCTACGTCGCCATCGCGAAGACCCGCGGTGGTGGCGACGGGGAGGCGTCAGAGGGCGACGAAGGAACGGCAGAGCCAGCGGGCGCAGAGCCAGCAGCGGGCGCAGGGCTCGCGGGTGCAGGGCCGGCCCCCGCCTGACGACGCAAGCCGCGCTACCGCTCGCTACGGCGCAGGCGGATGGGGCCCTTCGCCGAGCTCGGGTCGACGACGCGTCCCTTCTGGGTGATCACGATTGCACCGCGGGCCACCAGCCGTCGCGCGGCCCGTCGGGCGGGCTCCATCAGGCGGCGCCAGTCGCGGGGCGCGACCCGCCGAGCCGCCTCACTCGGGCATATGGTGGCGCCGCGCTTGCGTGCCTCGAGCAGGTCCAAGATGGCCGCTTCGAGCGCCTCGTCGCGGGGTGATACCTTGGCCCGACGGCAGGCGTCGCTGCAGTACTTCACCTCGTCCCAGGAGTTCCGCCACTTCTTGCGGTAGGTGATGACGCGGCCGCACGAGACGCATGGTTTTTCGGGCGTCATGCACGCCAAACTTGTGGGTTGGGGCTCCGGTTGCCAACCGGTGGGTGTGGTCGTCGCCCTCGGCCGTGGGCTAAGGTCAAAGCATGCGGGCCGTCCTCCGCCTCGACCGTAGGGTGACGTACGCGGAGTACCTCGCCACCGAGCACCAGAGCCCCGTGCGTCACGAATACCTCGACGGGGTCGTCGTGGCGATGGCGGGAGGCTCTGACGAGCACAACGCGTTGATGATGCAATTGGCGGTGCTTTGCGCCAATCGTTGCGAGCCAGGCTGTCGGGTCTTCCCCGCCGACCAACGCTTCTGGATCCCGGCCACGGGTCGCGGCCGCTACAGCGACGGATCGATCATCTGCGGCGCGCCGCGGCACCCACCTCATGACGGTCAGGCGACCACGAATCCCGTCGTGGTGTTCGAGGTGCTGTCACCGAGCACCGAAGGGGATGACGAAGGGGACAAGCGCATCGACTTTCAGTCGCTCGACGCCTTGGAGGCTTACGTGGTGCTGGCCCAAGACGACCGCCGGGTTCGGGTTTATCGCCGCGCCGCGCCGAGCCGTTGGCTCGAGACGCCGGACGTGTGGACTGACGGCGATCGGTTCGAGCTCCCCCGGCTGCGGGCACCCCTCCTCGTCGCTGACATCTACGACGGCATCATCGACCAGGCGGGGCAGTCTTTGCTCCGCTGAGGTTGGCCGTTATCGGCGGAGCACGGTGCCTACGGACCCTGGGGTGGCCATTTCCGCGACGAGGTCGCCGGGGCCGAGGCGACCGACGATGTGTACGCGACGGACGCCCTGGTCGACGGCCCGAAAGGCCTCCACGACCTTGGGGACCATGCCGTCTCGAAGAATGCCGGTGGCGATGAGGCTCTGTTGCTCGCCGCGTCGGATCGAGGGAATGCGCGTGGTGGGGTCGTCACGGTCGCGCAACACCCCGACGATGTCGCTCACCAGGACCAGCGCCGCGGCCTCGAGCTCGACCGCGACCCGATTGGCGACCACGTCGGCGTTGATGTTGAAGACCTCCCCCTCCGGACTCGCGCCGATGCATGCCAGTACGGGGAGAAAGCCGCCCCCCAGCAGATGCCGGAGCAGCCCGATGTTGAGCCCGACCACGTCCCCGACGAGACCGAGGTCGACAGGCTCGGGCGGCCCCCCGACGACCGTCTGCGGCGGACGGCGCCGGCTCTCGACGACGCAGGCGCTCGCGCCGTGCAGGCCGATCGGCTGGGCGCCGGCGCGGAGGAGGGCGGCGCAGAGGTCGATGTTGAGCTTGCCCCCGACCACCATCTTGATGACGTCGAGGGTCGCCGGGTCGGTTACCCGACGGCCCCCGACCTTCTTCGGCGTCTGCCCGAGGGTTTCCTGCAGCGCCGTGGTCTGGGGACCGCCGCCGTGGACGACGACGAGGTCGTGATCCTGGCGCAGCGTGGTGAGGTCATCACAGAGGCGCGTTCGTTCGGGTCCGGTGATGGCATTGCCGCCCAGCTTGACGACGATCGTCTCTCTCGTCACGGGTAGCCTCCCGCGTCGCGCAGGGTCGCCCCTTCGTCGAGGCCGAGGACGATGTTCATGTTCTGAATGCCCTGGCCCGCGCCCCCCTTGATGAGGTTGTCGATGGCGCTCACGCAGAGGAGGGTTCGCGTGCCGTCTTCGGGCGCGCCGAGCTCGAAGCCCACTTCGACGTAGTTCGAGCCTGCAACCGCCACGACCTCGGGCAGACGTCCTTCGGGAATCCGTACGAAGGGCTCCTCGTGAAACGCATCGTGGAACGCGGCCGCGACGTCGTCGGCGGAGACCGTGGCGGGGACGGTGACGAAGCTCGTGACGAAAATGCCCCGGGTCAGGGGGGCGCTCACGGGGGCGAAGTGAAGGGAAAAGTCGCGCGCGCCGGCTGCGTTGAGCGTCTCGACGATCTCCGGCACGTGCTGGTGGCGAAGAGGCTTGTAGGTCTTCAGGTTCCCCGCCCGGGTCGGGTGGTGGGTGCCGGCTTTGGCCGCGGCGCCGCTCCCACTGGAGCCGGTGATGGCCAGGGTCCGGACCCTCCCCTCCAGCATTCCCGCCTTGGCGAGCGCGAGGAGTCCGAGTTCGGTCGCCGTGGCAAAACATCCGGGCGAGGCGACCAACCGTGCTTCCCGGATGCGGGCCCGATTGAGCTCGGGAAGCCCGTAGACGGCATCCGAAAGCAGCTCGGGGCACGGGTGCGTGGTGGCGTAGAACGTCTCGTACGCAGCGACGTCGTCGAGGCGAAAGTCGCCCGAGAGGTCGACCACCTTGGCCTCGCTGGCGGCCAGTATCCGCGGGACGAACGACGAGCTGACCGTGTGGGGCAGCCCGAGCAGCACCACATCCACGTCCGCTGAGGCCTCTTCTGGGGAGATGTCCTCGAACCGGAGCTCACTGAGCCCTGCGAGGTTGGGGTGGGCGGCCCCGAGGCGCTCGCCCACGTAGTCGATGGACGCCACGCGCACGAGGGACACGTCGGGATGGATCAGCAGGCGGCGCATCATCTCGTTCGCGCCGTAGCCGCTTCCGCCGATCACGGCGGCTCGATACCGAGTCATGGCCGCATCATCGAGGTTGGTGCCGACGCGTCAACCTCGAGACGGTCTCCGTCGATTCATCGTATGCTCCTCGGCCATGGCCACCTTCGATGCGGAGCGTATTGCGACGAATTGTCGCGCGCAGCAGGACGACATGGTGCGGGTCCTAGAGCGGCTCGTCGTCCAGAACAGCTACAGCCGTCATCGCGAGGGCGGCGAGATCGTCGCCGGCATGCTCGTGGAGGAGCTGTCCGCGATCGATGGGGTCCACGCCGAGCTGGTGCCCGCGCGGGATTACGCATCGCACGTCGTGGGCACGACCGCGGCCGCGCGGGAAACGGCCCGCGGCGCCGTCGCCCTCGTGGGGCATCACGACACGGTCTTTCCCCCGGGAACGTTCGAAGGGTTTCACGTCGAGGGCGACATCGCGCGCGGGCCCGGTGTCTTCGACATGAAAGGCGGCTTGGTCGTCTGCCTCTTTGCCCTGCGGATGCTCGCGGAGCACGGTCTGCTCGAGCGGCTGCCGCTCCGTTTCGTGATCGTGAGCGACGAGGAAGTCGGCTCGCCCGAGGGCAAAGCGTTGCTCGAGGCGCGGCTCGCGGGCGCCGCGTGTGCGCTCGTGTTCGAGGCCGGGCGCCAAGCCGACCGGATCATCACCGCGCGGAAGGGAACCGGGGGGCTCGTGGTACGCGCCTTCGGCAAGCCGGGCCACGCCGGCAACCAGCATCGCGAGTGCCACAACGCGATCTGGAGTTTGGCGCGGTTCGTCGACCGGGCGCAGCGGCTCACCGACTACGAGCGGGGCGTGACGGTCAACGTCGGCAAGATCACCGGGGGCATCAGCCGCAACACCGTGCCGGGCGAGGCCGAGGCGCTCGTCGACATTCGGTTTCTCTCCGTCGAGGACGGGGAGCGCGTCGCCGCCGAGCTTCGGGCCCTGGCCGACGCGGTCGCGCTCGAGGGGACCCGGATCGAGGTCGAAGGTGGCGTCTCGCGGCCGCCTCTCGTGCGCAGCGAAGCCAACGTCGCGCTCTTCGAGGAGTACGCTGCGTGCGCGGTGGCCGCGGGGCTCGGGGGTGAAGAGTGTCCGCTGATGGGGGGTGGTTCTGACGCGAGCACGACGTCGACCCTAGGCATCCCTTCGATCGATGGGCTCGGCCCCCGCGGCGCCGGGTTTCACACGGTGGACGAGAAGATCGAGGTCTCCTCGTTGCCGATGCGATTGGAAGCGCTGACCCGCTTTCTGCTCGGTCGCATCGGCGCGTGATCGGACCATCCGCCGGGTGGCTGGCGCGACCGCGCGTGACTTCGTAAGGTCTTGGGGTGACGACACAGGGCGGATGGCGACGGACCCTTCGACGCGTCGCAAGCCACGCCGCGGTCGCCGGTCTTCTCGGCGTCGGGTTGGTGACCGCGGCGTGCAGCGGCGACGGATCGCCCTTGGCGCGACGACCCGACGGCGGTGCCGGCGGTACGATGGCCGAAGGGGGCGGCGGGGGCGGCGATGCGGTGACCTCGTCGACGACGGGGCAAGGGGGAAGTGGCGGGGTGGTCGAGCCGCCGGGACCGACACGGATCACGGTGGTGCACGGGGTGGTCGACGCCGACGCCGTCAGGTTCTGTTTCCGCCCGTTCCCCGCGATCGCGTCGGGCCTCCAGCCGTGGCCCGGTCCCACGGGTCTGAGCTACGCCCGGGCCGGGGTTTTGGACCCCACCGACGGTTCTCTACCCGCCGACGGCGATGTCGAAGTCTTCATCGTCGCCGGTGACCTGGCCGCGGCGGCGGGGTCCAATTGCGATGAGCTGGTCGACACGGCGCCGGCTGACGTGCTCGTACGGTCGGCGGGGGTGATTCCCCGGTCCGCCCTCGCGGCCGAACGAAGTCTCTTGTTCGTCGCCGACGGCTGTGTCGGCGGTCCCGGCCATGAAGACGAGACCCAGGATGACATCTGTGGGGTCGGTTACGACCCGTCGTTCGGCAACGCGGGATTGGTGGCTGGGTTCATGTCGCGCTTGCCCCGTCCCGATGCGTTGTCGCTTCAGTTCGTCCACGCGAGTCGCGCCACGTCGGTACCCGACGTGCGGTATCGGGTCGCCGCCAGCACCGTCGCGACCCTCGCCTTCCCCGGCTGGACCGCGGGGGCGATCGGACCGTTTCCGCCGTTCATCGGCCTCGACCGCATGGCGTTGGTGTCGCCCGGCGCCGCGCAACTCGGCGTGTTCAACGTGTCGAACATCACGACGGGGGTTTTCGAGCAGAGCTGGGCAGACATCTTCAGCAACGGCGCCCTCGACGTCGACGACATCGAAGATGGCGACCACCTCGTGTTCGTCGCGGTCGGACCCGCCGCATCGACGCCGGCGGCCTCCTGGTGGAACGGGTTCACGTTTACCGTCGTCGACGGCGACCCGCCCTGACCCCGTCTCCTAGACGGGGTCTCCCCGACACAGTCTCCCCGACACTCAGCTCAGGCCGTGGTTACGGTAGTGGCGATACACCTGCTCCCAGCGCCGCTGCAGTGCGGCGTCGTCGTCGAAGCGCTCCTGCCACATCTCGTCGAGCTGGCCCCGCATCTCCGGGCTTCCGATCCCGTACTGAACCATGGTGGCGAACACCTTCTCTGGGGCCGCCGCGCACGCCGCGCAGAAGGCCGCGTAAAGGTCGACGTCATCGGCGATGTTCGGCGGAGCCGGACGAGGCGCGGAGACCGCAGGTTCGGGCCGCGAGGGAGGAGGGGACGCCGAGGGTGACGCAGGAGGCGAGGTCGCGGGCGACGTCGGACCAGCGGTCGTTGCCATCGGGGTGGCGGGAGGCGGCGTGAGGCCTCCCGAGGCGGGTTGGTACCCCGGCGTCGGCGCCGTCGCGCGTGGGTACGCGGGGGGCGGCGCGGCGTAGGCCCCTCCGGGAGCACCGCGAGACGACGAAGACGACGAAGCGGCGGGGTCGGAGAGGGAAGGCTTCGGGGGCAAGGACGCACGAACCCATCCGGGCGGCGCGGGGGCGAGCTCGTCGTCGCGGAGGGCGCCGTGTTTGGCCCGCATCGCTCCCCATGCGGTTTCGACCCGCGACCAATTGGGCCCCTGGGTCGACCGCAAGCCGACCTGGATCGCGACGAGAAGTTCCTTGGCCATCGCCAAGTCGTTGGGGTCGACCGGTTCCGGAAGACCGTTGCGCCGCGCGAACACGTTGAGCTCGAAGTCCGGCGTCATCAGCAGCGCCCGCATCAGCTCGGCGGCTCGGTCCGGGGTCATGGGAAGATCCTCGCAGGCTTCATCGCATCACCTCGCCACTTCAGGGTCGGGCTCTGAACACCGCTTCGTAGTTGTCCTCGAATTGGGCACGCACGTCGTCGATGGGCACGCTCCACAACTCGGCCGCGTATTGACCAGTCAGGGCCACGTTGGCCGGCTCGTTGTCATGCTCCCGGTCGGGACCGAGATACGGCGTATCGGTTTCGAGCAGGAGCCGGTCCCGCGGGAGCGTTTCCAACATGCGCGTGAACGCTTGGTGGCGACGGGCGTTGGCGGGGATGCTCAGCCAGTGGCCGTGGGCGGCGATCTGCCGCGCGAGCTTCACCTTGCCTCCGAAGCAGTGCCACACCACACGGCGGGCTCCCAGCTCGACCAAGACCTCGAAGGCCCGTCGCTCGCGTTTTCGGGTGTGGATGATGATCGCCTTGTCGGCGTCGAGGGCGATCCGAACCAACGCGCGAAAGATGTCCTCCTGACGCGCCCACAGCGCCTCGGGCACCCAGTAGCCGTCCAGGCCGATCTCCCCCACGGCGAACGCCTCGTCGACGTGATCGCGAACCCAAGTTATGGCCGCTTCCGCCGTCGGAATGGGCGTGTCGTCGTCACGAGGTACGTCGACGCCGAGGTCGTGCATCTCCTTCAGCACCGCATCGACGGGATAGAAGCCGAAACAGGGGCGCACGATGCTGTGGGCCCGCGCCGCCGCACGGACGGCCGCGTTGTCGGTCGGGTTCAGCCCGTTGCTCAGGATGGACGTCACCCCCGCGGCGCGCGCGCGCGCCACGACCGCGTCGAGGTGCGGCGACACCCTCGGGTGCGTCAAGTGCGCGTGCACGTCGAACCAGCCCACGCCGCACCTTGGATCGCAACGGGGCGGAGCGCCAACGGCGGTCCCATCACAGGTGTGGCGTGGAGGCGACAACTGCCGTCTCGAGGCGTCAACCATTGGCCCCGAAATGGGGGATACCCACGCGTTCCCGAAAACTATTGGCGGTGGAACGGCTCGTGCTATGACGCGCGGCTATGCCGAACCTGAAACCGATGGTGTGTGGGCTCGGGGCGTGTGCTGCCCTGGCGCTCCCAGGAAACGCAGCCGCGCAGAGCTTCAACCTGCAGCGATTCGACCCATCCCCGGCGGGCGACCGCATGTTCGGACAGCAGTCGCCCTCGACGCAAGGACACCTCGAAGTTCATGGCGGCCTGGTTTTCGACTACGCCTACAACCCCTTCACCTTGAATCGGTTTCGTGGCAACACGCCGCGATTCGCGGTCGTCAAGGATCAGGCGTACCTCTACGGCAACGTGAGCTTGGCCCTGTGGGACCGTCTCACCGTGGGTCTTCTCATCCCGGGAGTGCTCGCACACACGGGCGACACCTTCAGCGTGAACGGCCAGCCGCTGGTGGCGCCTGATGGGCCGGCATTCGGGGACCTGCGCCTCAGCGCCAAAGGCTCTATCTTCGGCGGACTTCACGATGCCTTCCAGCTCGGCGTCGGCGGGTATCTTTGGTTCCCCACCGGCCAGACGGAAGACCCCAGCTCGTTCGTGGGCGATGGCTTCGTACGCGGTTCCATCGAGGTCCTCCTCGGCGGAGAGATGGACCGCTTCTACTGGAACTTTGCGACCGGACCGGAGTTTCGCGAGGCGAAAACCCTCGCCGGGGTCGACCTCGGCACGATGTACGCCTTCGCCGGCGGTTTTGGCGTCAACCTCGGTGACGAAAAACAGGTGCAGGTCGGTCCCGAGTCGAAGGTGAGCATCACGACCCGTGACGTCACCCGCCTCAACACCAACGCCGAGGTGCTTCTAGGCGCCAAGTACCGCTTCCTCGACGACTTCGTGTTCGGGGCCGCCGCGGGACCGGGGATCGCCGAGGGCTTTGGTACCCCCGACGTGCGCTTCGTATCGAGCTTCATGTACACCCCGGACCCGGCCCTGAAGGCCGATGCCGACGGGGATGGCGTTCGCGACCACGTCGATGCGTGTCCGGACCGCGCCGGGGTCGAGAGCGACGACCCCGAAACCAACGGGTGCCCGGCGCCGGTCCCCGTGCCGGAAGGCCCGGCGGATGCCGATGGCGATGGGATCGCCGACGCGGTCGATGCTTGTTTGAACCAAGCCGGAGTGGCCTCGGCCGACCCCGCGAAGAATGGGTGCCCGGCCCCGACAGACGGCGATGGCGACGGGGTGACCGACGACATCGACCAGTGTCCTACCCAAGCCATCACGGCGGGCAAGGCTGACCCCGCGCGTCCTGGTTGCAACCTCGCGGACCGGGATGGCGACGGCATCACGGACGACGTGGACCAGTGCCCTGACCTCGCAGGCGTGGCGAGCACCCAGGCCGACCAGAACGGCTGCCCCGGCGACCGGGACGGAGACGGAATCCGGGACGACAAGGACGCGTGTCCCGACGTCAAGGGCAAGCCCAACGACGACGCGACCAAGAACGGTTGCCTCAGCGCGGTCCGGCTCCAGGGCAGCCAGATCGTGATCCTGCAGAAGGTCAAGTTCACCACCGGGCTCGCGCGCATCCAGGCCGAGAGCAATGAGCTGCTCGACCAGGTGGCCGGGGTGCTCAAAAACCATGAGGAGATCCAGCTCGTGGAGGTGGGCGGCCACACGGACGACCGCGGTTCGAAGGCCCTCAACGCATCCTTGTCCCAGCGACGCGCCGAGGCGGTCGTCGCGGCGCTCGTCGAGCGGGGGGTCGAAAAGGAACGACTCACCGCCAAGGGCTACGGCCCCGATAAGCCGATCGCCGACAACGATACGGACGAGGGCCGCGCCAAGAACCGGCGGGTCGAATTCAACATCGTCAAGCGCGCCACCCCGGTGTCATTCGACAAGTGAGCTTTCCCGTGACCACCAAGGACAAACCCATGCGCAAACTCAACATCGTGGGCGGGGCGGCGACGCTCCTCGTGTGCACATCGGCGCTGGCGCAGGACGCCACCGCCGAGCTCGGACCCCAAGCCGAATACACGGTTGATGGCGAAGACCTCATGGCCGAGGGCGACGAAGACGAGCGGCCCGACGGCTTGAGCTGGCGCCTCAACAGCGGAGCGACGTTTCTGCTCCAGGACAATCGCAATGTCGTCGGCCAGCAAAGCGGCACCTCGGCGACCATCGGGTTCAAGCTCGACGGCGGCCTCGACTACCTCAGCGGCGACCACGAGTGGCGAAACACCCTCGCCGTGGCGGCCGGCGTCACCCGCACGCCGGCGATCGACGTCTGGGTCAAGTCACAGGACAATCTCGATCTCGACTCCATCTATCTTTACCATATCTACGAGTGGTTCGGCGCGTTCGCGCGCGTCGCCTACAACACCACGATGTTCCGGGGGGTCGACATCCAAGCAGCCCCCGTCGATTACCTCTTCCCGAACGGGGCGGTCGTCAACCAGGCGCAGCTATCGCTGACCGACCCGTTCCTGCCCTCACGGTTCAAGGAGTCGCTCGGGCTCTTTGCCCAACCGTTGAAGCGGGAACGAATCAGTGTCGAAGCCCGGCTCGGCGGCGGGGCGCGGCAAACCATCGCCGACGGTCAACTCGCGATCGCAGACGACGACGCGACGCCCGAACTCGACGTGCAGGTCCTGAGTGATGTCCTCCAAGTCGGGGGCGAGGCGGGACTCGAAGTATGGGGTTCCTTCGACGAGAAGCGGGTCAACTACCGGTTGAGCGCCGAGGCGATGATTCCCTTCGTCAACAACGCCGAGGCGGTCACCCTTGCCGACGGTACGGTCGAAGACCCGAGCGCCATCGACCTCACCAACGTCGCCCTCCGCGCCATTCTGTCGGTGAAGATCGTCGAGTGGGCGTCGCTCGACTACGAGCTCGCGGCCGTCCGGGAGCCGCAGCTCGTCGACCTGTGGCAGGTGCGCAACAACCTGCTGCTGAGCTTTGGCCTTTCGACCGGAAGCGCGCCCCCGGAAGAAGCGGCGGCGGAATGACGCGGAAATGGTAGGCCGGCCGGCCGCCACGGGCCGGCTCGGCTGAGCCCAATTCCGGGGGCGGCGCCACCACCATGAAGGCCCGCGTCGTGTCGAACGACGCGGGCTTCGCTCATTTCTTCACGCGCTCGAGGTAGCTGCCGTTGCGCGTATCGATCTTGATCCACTCCCCTTCTTCGATGAAGAGGGGGACCTGGACGACCGCTCCTGTCGACATGGTGGCCGGTTTGGTCGCGCCACTGGCGGTGTCGCCCTTGACCCCCGGATCGCTCTTGACGATCTCGAGCTCCACGTGCGCGGGAAGCTCGATGCCGATCGCCTGGCCGTCGAGGAGGGTCACTTCGACGGTCATCCCGTCGGCGAGCCACTTCTGCTCCTCCACCATCTTGTCGCCCGGCACGAACATTTGGTCGCCGCTGTTCGGGTCCATGAAGACGAAGCTCTCGCCGTCGGGGTAGATGTATTGCATCGACCGTTGCTCGATGTCGGCCTTCTCGATCTTCTCGCCGCTCTTGAAGGTCTTTTCGAGCACTTGACCGGTCTCGAGGTTCTTCAACTTGCAACGGGTGAAGGCCTGACCCTTCCCCGGTTTCACGAACTGGAAGTCCGCGACGACGTAGGGAACGCCGTCGATCATCATCTTGAGGTTCTTCTTGATGTCGCTCGTGTCCATGCTCGGCCTCGCGCGTAGCACGGCCCGACGACGAGGAGAACGACGGCCCCGTTGGCCACGAGTCCTCAATCCAGCGTCCCCAAAAGGGGCACCGGGTCTCCGGGGGTCGGGGTTTCCGGGTTTCCGGGGGTCGGGGTTTCCGGGTGTCGGGGTTTCCGGGTTTCCGGGCGTCGGGTCTCCGGGTCTCCGGGCGTCGGGTCTCCGGGTCTCCGGGTCTCCGGGTCTCCGGGTCTCCGGGTCTCCGGGTCTCCGGGTCTCCGGGCGTCGGGTTTCCGGGTTTCGGGGTTTCGGGGTTTCGAGGTTTCGAGGTTTCGAGGTTTCCGGGTGACGGGGTTTCCGGGTGACCGGGCGTCGGGTTTCCGGGTGTCGGGGTTTCCGGGTTTCTGGGTGTCGGGTTTTCCGGGTTTCCGGGTGTCGGGGTTTCCGGGTGTCGGGTTTCCGGGCGTCGGGGCATCCGGGTGTCGGGTTTCCAGGGCTCCGGGCTGCGGGGTTATTTGCGCCGGTCCGACGGAGGGGTGCGATTGGCGAGGAGTGCTCGCAATTGAGGCGCTTGGGGTTACTCACGGGGCCCAAATGCGAGCGAAGCTCGCCGATTTGGTTGTGCGCCCCGGGTCTCTGGCCTGCGGGTGGGCTCTCGAGCTCTGGGGAGGGGAGCTCTCCTCGGCTTGGTTCAGCGTGCCCTCG
>JBCCLB010000026.1:0-86635 GCA_039027095.1 Myxococcota bacterium | reverse complement strand
CGCCACCGCCGCCTCCGCCGCCGCCGCCACCGCGACCACCGAAGTCCCCACCACCGCCCCCGCGACCGCCGAAATCACGCGGCGGACCGTCGTTGAAACCGCCGCCGCCGCGCCGGTCGTCGAATCCGCCGCCTCCGCCGCCGCCCCCGCGACCGTAGCCGCCTCCACGGGGCCCGCCGGGGCCGCCCGATCGGCGGGGCGCGCGCTCTTGCGCTTCGTTGACCCGGATGCGACGGCCGTCGACTTCCGCCCCGTCCATTTCCGAGATGGCCGTCTGTGCGGGCTCTGGCTCGGTAAACGTCACGAATCCAAAACCGCGAGATCGCCCCGTCTCACGGTCGAGAATGACCTTGGCCTCTCTCACTTCACCGAACCGCTCGAAAGCGGCCCTTAGCCCTTGGTCGTCTGTACCCCAGCTCAGACCACCCACGAAGAGCTTGCTCGACATCGAATCTGCTTCTCTCTTTCTCTCGCTTGATGATGTTGCGTTCGCGCTGCACCAGTCCCCGGTGCGGTGGCATCATGCTACCGCGACGTCTCGCACCGCGACAGGCTTTGTGGTGGCGGCCCCGTCATGAACATCACCGAACTCAACGGCCGCGCATGGGACCGGTGGGCGGACGGTGCCAACCCGTGGACCACCCCCGCCGATGGTGCCGCCGTCGCTCGTGCGCGCGCGGGAAACCTGATCGACGTGCGCCTCACGCCGACCCGACCGGTTCCTTCCGATTGGCTACCCGACCCGTGGGACGGGGTGGCGGTGTTGGCGCTCGCAGCCGGGGGCGGCCAACAAGGCCCCCTCTTGGCCGCCCGGGGGGCCGAGGTGACGGTACTCGACGTCTCGGAGACACAGCTGGAACGCGACCGACAGGTCGCGCGCCGCGAACAGCTCTCGCTCCACACCGTTCGCGGCGACATGACCTGTCTCGACGCGTTTGCCGACGAGACGTTTGACCTCTGCATCCACCCCGTCTCGAACCTCTTCGTGCCGGACCCGCGGCCCGTTTGGCGCGAGGTCGCCCGGGTCCTTCGTCCTTCGGGGCAACTCCTGGCGGGATTCGTCCACCCGTTTTTCTTCTTGTTCGACGATGACGCCCTCGCGCGGGGCGACCTCGAAATCCGATACCGGGTTCCGTATTCGGACCTCGAGCAGCTTCCGCCCGCGAAGTTGGAGGCCTTCATCGCGGACGGACAACCCGTCTGTTTCGGTCACACCCTCAGCGACCAGATCGGCGGCCAGCTCGCCGCCGGCCTTCATCTTCTCGATCTCTACGAAGACGGATGGGGGGCGGACGACGCCCTCGACCAACGCATCGACACGTTCGTGGCCACACGCGCGGTCAAGCCCGGCACGGCGTCGCGATGACCCTGCCTTTCGTGGCCTTTCGTGGCCTTTCGTGCCGAGGGCCCGGCGCGACGCGCGCCGCCGGCTCTTCGTCGCCCGACGCGAAGTAGTCGACCAAGCGGTACCCAAACCAGCCCGAGAGCACGACCAACAGCACCCCGACGACGTTCAGCACCCGCGTCAACGTCGCGGGTGAGTACCGCTCCCGATTCCGACGTATCACCGAGAGAAGGCCCCAAAACCAAGCGGTCACGCCCCCCGCGACCCCGATCGCAAAGGGAAGGGCTTGCCGGCTCGAGAACTCCATCAGCTGCGTGGAGTAGACGGTCGTGACCACGGCCGACCAGAGCGCAATGACGGTCGGGTTGATGGCGCAGACCCATGCGCCGAGGAAAAAACTGCCTCGCTTCGAGTCGCGGAGGCGCCGGCTCGTCGCCTCCGAGGGGGTGTCCTCTGGCTTTTTGCGGATGAAGACGACCCCGAGCACGACGAGCACCAACGCGCTCACCCCCAGCGAGATCGGTTCGATGATGGGGTGCTCCTCGAGAAACTGAGCGAAGCCCCAAAAGGCGAGAAAGCAGTAGATCGCCTCTACGGTGCCGCCTCCCAGCGCGATGAACGCGCCCGCCTTGAAGCGCCCTTGGATGCCCCGGGCGATGACCAGCGCGGAAATGGGCCCTGCCACCGGGATCGAGCCCAGCGCTCCGAGCACGAAGCCGAACACCACTGCCGTGAGCATGATCCTTAGAGACGGCGAAGAAGCGCCCGAGAGCGCGGGAGAGCCTACAACCAGGACTAGAGGTGTTCAAATTCACCGTGTGCCCGCGGTCTCGATCATCACCCGTCGGGTGGCCGCGCCGACGTTCGGCCTCCAGGCAGGGTAGGACCGTCGCACGCCTCGACGAGGCGAAGCTCGATCTCGCCTCGGCCCGTCGTCTCGATGGCGTCGTGGCTGTCGAGCTCTTGCCAGGAACGGCCCCTTGAAATCGCGTAGAGCAGGCGGCCAGACGAGAGAAGCACGATGAAGCGGCCGAGCCACCGCTCGGCGCGAAGGAAACGCCGTGGTGACGATACGTCGACCACCGTGTCCCACTGCGCTTCGAGCGCCGCCGCGCGCACGCCATCGACGAACAGATAACCCGCGAGGCGAAGGTCGCGCGTTCTCCGTATCGGTGCCACGACCTCACCCCCACCCACGCCGCGGGCCCGCCGATCCTCCACGTCGCGCGTGACGCCGACCGGCTGAATCTCGAGCGGCCACGCCATGCGAGCGCCCACCGCGCCCGACGTCGGCAGCACCGGGAACTGACCCTGCAACGCGGGCACCGAGGCGTAGGCCGACCAAACGGTGGTCGGTCCCTGTCGCTCCCGCCAGCGCCGTCCGTCGGTCGTCAGCTGAGGAAGGGCCCAGTCGTGCACGGCATGGGCCGTCGGGGTCGAAGGCACGCCTTCCGCGTTCACGGTCGTGACCGCATCGACCACTTGGAGGGTCACGCTGTCGGAATCGGGATTGAGCGAGAACGCCACCCGCGTTGTCGCTTCGCGTCCACGGCCCACGCCCGCGCGACTCTGTGCCTGAGATTTCGCGGAGCCATCCGGAGTGGCGTTCTCGGCGATGTTCCAGCTCGAGAGTTCGTAGCGGAGCGCACAGGATGGCAGTTGCCACCGCGGGGGTGACCCGTCCTCGGGAGCCGGCGCGGGCTGCACCCGACCCTGACTCGCCGCCTTCCATCGTCGCCGTAGCGTCTCCTCGCGCGGGCTGGGTACGCGCTCGAGCCACCGGTCCCGGCGGGCGGCCATGGTGGCGTCTCGCTCCGCCGACGTACGGGCGAGCGGAGGAGGCAGAGGTCGAGGGACGTCGAGGCAGCCGTCACACCCTCCCGTCAGGCCAACCATCGACGCCGCGATGAGCCACGGACACGATGCACGCCACGGAGCCGGGGCTGACATGGCGCCATGATATCGCGCCGCCGCGCTGCTGCTCCCGAGTCCTCGTCCTTGGGCTGCTTCTCGATCTTGGATAGGCTCGACCCCGCGGCAGCGCGGCCCACCTTCCGCGGCGCCGGCCGAACCCAGCCAACATGAGCGACGCCGTCGGTATCGATCTCGGGACCAGCCGTGTCTGCGTTGCGATCGTCGAGGACGGTCGGCCGCGCGTGGTCCCGGCCCGCGACGGCGCCCTCTGCCAGCCGTGCTGCGTCGCCTTCGGTCGCAAAGGCCCCATCTTCGGCGACGAGGCCCTTCGCTCCGCCCGCGACCAGCCCGAGGCGACGATCTTCGGCTTCATGCGACTCCTCGGTCGCAAGTTTCACTCCCCGGAGGTCGATTGGCTTCGCGCCGGTTGCCCCTACGACGTCGTCGCCGCGGCCAATGGAGACGCGATGGTCCAGGTCTTCGGCCGGGACTACACGATCCCCGAGGTGCTCTCGTACCTCATCGAGCACTTGAAGCAGCGGGTCGAGCTCACCCTGGAACGTCCGATCCGACGGGCGACGTTCGCGGTGCCGGCCCACTACGACGAGCTTCAGCGGCGGGCGGTCGTACAGGCGGCACGTCTCGCCGGCCTCGACGATTGCGACCTCGTCCACGGTACGACCGCCGCCGCGACCGAATGGGCGAGCAGCCAAACCAAACGTGGCCAGGTCTGCTTCCTGAGCCTCGGGGCCGGTTCCTTCGAGGTCTCGCTCATCGAGATCGCCCCGGGGAGCGTGCGCGTGGTGGCGAGCGCGGGAGACCCGATGCTCGGCGGCGACGACGTCGACCGCCGGTTGGTGTTGCGGTTCCTCGACCAATTCCAAGAGATGACGGGCGTCGACGCCGCCGATGACCGGGGGGCCCTCGCGACCCTGTTCGAAACCGCGCGAACGGTGAAGCACGAGCTGACCGAGCGCTCGCGAACCGGCCCTCTCGAGGTCACGCTGGGCGAACTCGGCGTTTTTCGCGACCGCGGCTTCAGCCGCCGCCAGCTCGTCGAGTTGGTGTCCCAAGAGCTGGCCGGCCTGAAAGACCCCTGCCGGTGGGCGTTCGAAGACGCGGGCCTCGGCACCGACGACATCGACGAGGTGCTCGTACTAGGGGGCGGGATGCGCATGCCGGCGGTGCGAAGCGTCGTGAAGTACCTGCTCCGCACCGAGGGTTCCCCGGTGCCGAACGAAGCGACGGCGGTGGCCATGGGGGCGGCCCGCGTGGCCCTCAGCGCGACGGACACGTCCCCGACGAACAGGGGCGCGCCGACGTCGGACATCGCGGTCCATTCGACGGGCATCAAGGTCCGCGGCGGCAAATTCTTGCCCGTGGTGGCTCGGGGGACGCCGACGCCGTGCGACATCCCGAAGGCGTTCGACAGCGGGAGCCAGAGTCGCGTCGTCTTCGAACTCTACCAAGGAGAACACGACCTCGCGACGGAGAACATCTACGTGGGGCGCATCACCCTCCAGGGCATCCAACAAGGCCGGTTCATGGTGAACTTCGGTCTCGACGCCTCAGGCATGCTCAAGGTGGGAGACGTCGACCCCGGCGGTCGTTGGCGGCCGCTAGAAATACAGCTGGCGGGAGGCCTCACCGAAGACGAAATGACGCTTCTCAGCGCCCAGCGCACCGACCGGGGGGTGCCGAGCCATGCCCCGGCGGTGTCGTCCGGCCGTCCGGGCCGACGACCGTCGACGCTTCGCATACCCCGCGCGACCGCGCCCAAGACCACGAGCCGCTCGTCGATGAAGCGCGTGCGCCCCGAAAGTGAAGCGGACGAAGAGCAGCCGCTCCGCCAAAGCGCACGGGCGCCAGGGTCCCCCCCGAGCGGCGAGGGGCGCGCGCGAAGTCACAGCGCCACGGTGGTCGCGCCGCCGACGCAGACCGCTCCCTCCCGGCGGCCCCCGCCCCCTCCGCGCCGGGTCGTGGCTCGGGTGGGCGGGGGCCGACCCGCCGAGGGAGACACGCCGACCATGCAGGCACAGGTCTTGACCCCGCGTAACGCGCCGCTGCCGCCCCCGCCGCCTGATACGACCATCGAGGTCGGAGCGGACTCGCTCGTGGGTACGGTCCTCGGCGATCGCTACCAGATCGAAGAGATCATCGGCGAGGGAGGCATGGGGCGGGTTTACCTCGCGCGTCATCGACTGCTGGGCAAACAGTTCGCGATCAAGGTGCTTCACCCCGAGCTCGCCGCCAATCGCGAGCTGGCCGAGCGATTCGTTCGCGAGGCGCGCGCCGCTTCGTCGATCGACAGCGACCACGTGGTCGACATCTCGGACTTCGGCCTCCTCGGGGACGGCACGGGCTACTTCGTCATGGAGTACCTCGACGGCAAAAACCTCGAAGAGCGCCTCGATGCCGAAGGCCCGCAACCGGCCGCGGCCGTGCGTCGCATCGCCATTCAAGTCGCCGACGCGCTTCGCGGCGCCCACGCCCAGGCGATCGTACACCGCGACCTCAAACCCTCGAACATCGTGCTCTCGGAGCGAAAGGGTCGCGACTTTTGCAAGATCCTCGACTTCGGCATCGCGAAGAGCCCGACCTCCGACTCGGGCAGCGGCCAGACGATCGTCACCCAGGTCGGCGTGATGATGGGCACGCCCCACTACATGGCCCCCGAGCAGATCGACGGGGAAGTGGACCCCCGGAGCGACATCTACGCGCTCGGGATCGTCATGTTCGAGATGGTGGCCGGCAACCCCCCGTTCGACGCCGAGAGCATCGCCGAGCTCTTGGCCCAGCAGAAGTGGACGAAAACGCCGTCCATTCGCGACGCCTATCCCCCAGCCGATTGCTCCGACGAGCTCGAGCACATCATTCGCCGTTGCCTGGCGAAAAAGCCCGAAGAACGGTTTCAGTCCGCCGCCGAGATCATGGGCGCACTCGAAGCCCTCGACACGACCCCGTCCTGAGCGGGACCGCTCGGGCGGGTCGGCCCGTGAACCCGTTCGCAGACACTGCGTGGTTGCGCGCGACCGTGGAGACCGCCACCTTCGTGCGGAAGCCTATGTCGATCTCACCCCGCCTGCGCGTCGTGGCCGCCGAGCCTCCCGAACTGGTGGTGTACGACGAGCCGGGTCCGTGTTCCTACCTGAGCGATCAGACCTGGCGTCTCCCGCTGCGGCTTCCCGTGCGCATGCTGACCCGGGCCGAGTTTGGACGTCGGCTGGAGGAAGGCGACCGGCGCCAGGGACGGCTTTTGTACCGAACCGCGTGCCCTCGCTGTCGCGCCTGCGAACCCATCCGCATCGACGTCGACGCCTTTCGGCCCTCCAAGTCGCAGCGGCGGACGTTCCGGCGCGGCGAGAGGCGCATCACAACCGAGCTCGGACCGATCGGCGTCTCGCCGGATCGCGTAGCGCTCTACAACCGTCACAAACAAGGACGAGACTTGGCCGGCGGTGAGGGTTCGGCCGGCGTCGAATCGTACCGCTCGTTTTTGGGCGAGACGTGCTGCGACACCTTCGAGATGCGGTACCGCGTCGACGGGGCGTTGATGGGGATCGCCATCGTCGACCGCGCCGACAACGCATTGAGCGCGGTGTACTTTTACTGGGACCCCGAGCACCGAGAGCTCGGCCCCGGCACGTACTCGATCCTCAAACAGATGGATCTGTGTCGTCGGCTCGGACTCCGCTACCTGTACCTGGGACTGTACATCGCTTCATGTGACCCGATGACCTACAAGTCGCGGTTCCTCCCGCACGAACGTCTCATCGGCCGCACCTGGACCCGCTTCACGCAGCCCGACGCGACGTCGAACCCGCCGAAATCAGACGCGGTGCCTGCGCTTGGCGTCGACACCGAACCCCGAACGCGCCAAAGGTAGATCAGAGTCGGCGTCTCGGGCTTCGCCGCACCCCGAAGGCCTCCGGATGGGATCCCACGGCGGGCCACGAGGCGTGGGGCGGCCCCCCTTTTGGTCCCACCCCCATGTGGCAATCCCTTCCTCAATTCGGCACGGTCATCCTCGCCGCCATTCTCGTGGCGGCCAGCTACACCTTCGCGGTCTCCATCGCCGCCGGCGCCGGGCGGCCGCGGTTGCTCCAGTCCGCCCGGGCGGGGGCGTACGGCACCGTGTCCCTGGTTGCGGTGGCGGTGCTGGTCCTGGCCTACGCCTTCGTCACCCACGACTTTCGGCTGGATTACGTCGCCCGGTATAGCGATCGGACGATGACCACCCCCTGGCTGATCGCCGCGCTGTGGGGAGGGCAGGACGGCTCGCTGCTCTGGTGGCTCTTCCTCACGAGCGCGTTCTCCGGTGGCTGCGTGTGGTGGCTCAAGGGCCGCTACCGACAGCTTCAGCCCTACGTCATCGCGACATTGATGAGCGTCCTCATCTTTCTCGCCATCTTGATGCTGTTCGCGACCAACCCGTTCCGAACCCTACCGAGTGGCGCGTTGCCGGATGGCGCAGGGCTGAACTATCAGCTCCGCAACTTCTACATGATCATCCACCCGCCGAGCCTGTACATCGGGTTTACGAGCGCCGCGGTGCCGTTTGCGTTCGCGGTCGCGGCGATGGTGACGGGACGTCTCGACAACGAGTGGATCGTGGCCACCCGCAAGTGGATGGTCTTCTCGTGGCTCTTCCTCAGCATCGGAAACGCCCTCGGCATGCTGTGGGCCTACGAGGAGCTCGGCTGGGGCGGTTACTGGGCTTGGGACCCGGTCGAGAATGCGGCTTTTCTACCCTGGCTCACGGCGAGCGCTTACGTGCACTCGACCATGATCCAGGAGCGCCGGGGGATGCTCAAGGTCTGGAACGTCAGCCTCATCTTTCTGACGTTCTTCCTCACCTACTTCGGAACGTTCCTCACGCGCTCGGGGCTCATCGCCAGCGTGCACTCCTTCGCCAAGAGCGACATCGGGAACTTTTTTCTCGGCTACATGCTCGTCATCCTCGCGACGAGCGGCGTGCTGGTCGGGATGCGTTATCGGCAGCTGCGCGCCAAAAACCGGATCGACTCGCTTCTGTCCCGGGAGTTCATGTTCGTGATGAACAACTGGGTGCTGCTCCTGATGATGGTGTTCATCGCCGTGGCCACCGTCTGGCCGCGCATCAGCGAGGCGCTCTACGACCAGGAGGCGACGGTAGGACCGCCGTTCTACAACGCCTACCTTCCCCCCCTCGGGCTGGTGTTGATTTTTCTCATGGGGACCGCCCCGCTGCTCGGGTGGCGCAAAACCAGCCGGGAGCTCTTCATCAAGTCGTTCCGGTGGCCGGTAGGGGTCGCGGTCACCGTCGGTGCGCTCCACCTCGCGCTCGGCGAGCGGTTGGGCTACCCGGCGATCTACGACGCGGAGCCGCTTTACCCGGGGGCGATGGGCCAGGCGCTCGCATCGGTGAAGAGCGTGTTGCCCTTCATCACCGTGATGCTGGTCGCCTACAACCTCGTGGTCGTCGCCCAAGAGTTTCAACGTGGCGTGGCCTCACGACGGCGCAAAAAAAAGGAAGGCGTTCTCGTCGCCCTCGCCACCCTCGTGAGCAAGTCCCGACGCCGCTACGGCGGCTACACGGTCCACGTGGGGATTGCGATCATGTTCCTCGGCTTTGCGGGCAAGGCCTGGGAGCAAGAGACCGAAGTGAGCCTGGCCCCGGGTGAGGTGGTGACGCTGGGCGAATACGAGCTGACCTACCGCGGGCCGCGCATGGAGGTCGACCACGAAAAGCGCATGATCCTCGCCGACATCGCGGTGAAGCGTCACGGCGAGGACCGCGGAACGGTCACGCCGGCGCGCTTCATCTACAAGGCGTCGCCAGGGCAGCCCTCGACGGAGGTCGCGATCTTCAACACGGTGCGCAACGACCTCTACGTGAGCCCGGGGGTCATCAACGCCCAGTCCAAAGTCGCGACGTTCCGGGTGCACATCAACCCTCTGGTCAGCTTCGTGTGGCTCGGCGTGATCATCCTCATCATCGGCACCACGGTGGCCCTATGGCCCGACCCGCGCCCGGCCGAAGCGACCGCCTTCACGTACATGCGCGCGCTCGCATCCGCGGCGACCATGGTGATGCTCTCGGTGATGCTCGCGCTCGCGCCCAACCTCGCCTATTCCGGGAGTGCCGACACGATATCGCTGTCGCTGGCCCCCGACCCGACACCCGAGTAGGGACGGCTCCAAGGTGCGTGAACGCCCCGCGAACGCAGAGCACGACGCCGAACCCACCTCCGACGGGACGCGGACGGCGGCCCGCATCTCGAGCGTCGCCCCCCTCGTGGTGGTGGGCCTCGCCGTCGCGGCAGGAGGGGCGCTCGGGGTGGGCTACGCCGTGCTCGTCCTCGCCGCCGGGACGCTCATCGCCGCCATCGGTGGGTTCTGGACCAGCCTGCGGGCGTTGTTTGGCGCATCGCGGCTGACCACCGAAGAAGCGTTCGCGATCGGCGCTCCGACGGCCGAGGAAGAGCAAAAGCGCGCCGTGCTGCGGGCGATCAAGGACCTGGAGTTCGAGCACGGCGTCGGCAAGATCAGCGATGCCGACTTCAAGGTGCTGATGGCACGCTACCGACGCGAGGCGCGCCAGCTCCTCAAACGGATCGACACCTCCCACGAGCCCGACCGGGCGCGCGCCGAACGAATCGTGAACGCCTATCTCGTCGCCCGGGGCATCGCTTCGTCCGAGGGGGCGCCATCCACAGCCGCTGAGCCCCCACCCGACGAAGAGCTCGGCACACAGGGACCCGAGGAAGCGCCCCGAGACGCCGACGAAGACGAAGCGCCCGGCACACACGAGCCCAGAGAAGCGCCCCGAGACGCCGACGACGACGATGAGCAGGTCCGCGCGGAGGCAAGCGCGTGAAGGGGGCACGGCGACCGGGCCGTCATCGGTGGGTCGCGTCGACCTTGGCCGTCGTCGTCGTTTTCGCGCTGCTTTTCTGGGGCTCGGTCGGTCTCGTGTTCGCGCTTCCGGTCGAGCCGACGGCGACCACCGGAGTGGCCCCTGCGCCCGCGGCACCATCCGCCGGCCCCGCGCCATCCGCAGGCCCAGCGCCATCCGCAGGCCCCGCCGCGCCGGCTCCGACGCCGGCGACCCCTCCTCCGACGCGACCCCAGGGATACCAACCCCCGCCCGACAAGATCCTCGTCGACGACACCACGCCGGTGGGCAACATCCGGGTCGAGGTCCGCGACGCCGACGACCGTCCTCTGGCGAACCATCCCTTCAAGCTGAACATCAAGTTCAGCTCCGTGACCAAGGGCAACTCCCGACGCCAGGTCGACGCCGTGACCGACGCGTCCGGGCAACACACCTTCGTGGGCCAGGATACGGGAACGGGCATCGCGTACAGCGTCGAGGCCGCGCGAGGAGACGCCGTGTTCCGGTCGCAGGCGTTCGGGCTGAAGCAGAAAGGCGGCATCGTCGTCGTGCTCCACGTGTTCGAGCCGATGTCGGACTTGAGCCGCGTTCCGTTCGTGCTCGAGGCCATCGTGCTCATGGAGATCAAGCAGGGCCACATCGCCATCAACCATCGGCTCCGGAGCCTCAATCTGGGGCGGTTCGCCTACGTCCCCGGCGATGACGTGTCGGTCCCTCTCCCCGCCGGATTCAGCGCCTTCAACGACCAGGAGCAGATGGAGATGGACGCCGACCCGGCGGCGGCGAAGATGGTCGAGCGCGACGGGCACATGGTGCTCACCGGGACCTTCCGTCCCGGGAGCCAAGACGTCATCTTTCGGTACCAGGTACCGCTCGGCGAGGGCGAAGAGCTGGCTCGAGTCGAGGTGCCGCTGCCGCCGCGAACGCTCTCCAAGCAAGTCGTCCTCGGGGCCGGCCCAGGGATGAACCTCCTGGTGGCGGGATTTCCCAAGGCCGAGGTTGCGCGCGGAGGCGACGGTAAACGGGTGCTCGTGAGCGCACAGCGTCCGGACATGCGCCTCGGCCTGGCCGCGGTGCTCGGCGACCTCTCGCCGCAGACCATCGACATCACGATCACCGGGATCCCGACCCGAGGCATCGAGCGCTACGTGGGGGTAGCGCTCGCCTTGCTCGCGCTCGGCGGAGGCTTCGCGTACGCGCTTCAACGCGACCGTCGCCGAGGGGGCAGTGGACCCTCCCCCGAGCGCCGCCGGGACCTACGCGACGCGCGCGACCGGCTCCTGGAGGAGATGGCAAGGCTCGAGCAAGCGCGCGCACGGGGCGACGTGGGGCCGAGAAGCTACCGGCGGCTTCGCCAGGCCTTGCTCGACGCGATCGGCCGCATCGTGGCCGAGATCGGCGATGACGAACCGCCGAAGAAGAAGAGAAAAAGAAAGGCGCCGCTCCCGGCTGAGGCCTGATCGATGGTGCGGCGCTTCCTGCCCCACGTGGGGGTCGTCATCGGGCTCATGCTCGCCGTGTACGCGCTGTTTTTCTCGCGGGACGCCGAAGATGAGGTTCGCGACCACCTGGAACGACTGGAAGCCGCGGTGGACGTCGCGCCCGGCACCCAAGTGGTGCTGCGCGCCGCCCGCGTAAAGCAGGAGTTTCGCGAGCTCTTCACGGCGGACGTCACGTTCGACGTTCCGGAACTCGACGGCGCCGACGCGGAGGGGCGAAAGGGCCTGATCGCCCTCGCGGCCGCCGCACCCCGGCGCTTCGAACGAGCTCGGCTCGAGCTCGACGGGCTCGACATCGAGCTTTCGGGCGACGAGCGGAGCGCCATCGCCGTCGGCGAAGCCATCATCGTGGGGGCCGGCTACGGCGAGCCGGTCCGTCGCGACCGAAGGACCGTCTCGCTCCAGCTCGAGCGCGGCGACGACGGGTGGCGGATCGTGTCCCTCTCGGCCTCCGCCCCCACGCGGTAGCGCCGCCGTCGCGATTGTGCCCCTTCATTCGCGCGCGGCGCGAGCCCTGGTCGCATGCGCCCATGCTTGCCCTTACCAAGACAACCCGGACGGCCGCCGTCGTCGGCCTCTCCCTGTTCCTCGCCGCCTGCGGTAGCGACGACGAGCAGGGCGGTCGTGACGATGGGGAGGCCGGACCCTTCGCCGCCGTCGACAACGTACCCGCCGTACAGTTCGTGAGCGCCGTCTGGAGTTTCGGCCCCGACGATGTCTGGGTCGCCGCCGACAGCGGCCGGATGCTGCACTTTACCGGAGCCGGATGGGAGGAGGCGACGGTGCCCGAGGGCGTCACCGTGCTCGACCTCTGGTCCTACGCGCCCGGCGAACTCATCGGCGCGGGCGCAAACCATCTGGTGCGCTTCGACGGGTCCGACTGGTCGGTCGAGGAGGTCAGCGGCTCGGGCTTCTTCGCGGGCGTCTGGGGGTCGGCCGACGACGACATTTGGCTGGTGGGCGACCAGAGCTCCGCGACGCATTTCGATGGCACCGCGTGGACCAACACCCTCGCGGCGGGACCAGACAACACGGTGGTGTGGGGCAGCGGTCCCAACGACGTCTACGTGGCGAGCACCTTCGAGGTCGCGCGCTACGACGGAACGGGGTGGACCAGCCTCGACGATGGCGATCTACGCGGGGGCGAAGCGATCTTCGGGACGCGCGCCGACGACGTTTGGATCGCGGACGGGTCGCAGCTCTTTCACCTGACCGACGGCACCGACCTGGAGCTCATCGAACCAGACAACATCGGGACCACGTCGGCGTTGTGGGGGACGGCCCCCGACGCGATGTGGGGCGCGGGGAACTTCGGCTCCCTTCAACGCTACGACGGGTCGAGCTGGGAGGAGGTGCAAGCCCAACGCATCGGCGCGCCGCTCTTGCGGGCGTTCGTCGACCTCCACGGGAGCGGGCCGTCCGACATCTGGGCGGTGGGCGCCGAGTTCGGCGACGCAGGGGTCACGCCGGTGGTCTATCGATTTCAGCCCTGATTTCCAGGGGCGCTCGCCCCATCGACACAGAAACCAACCCGAAAGGTCGAACGAGGTCGACGCCGGGGCTGGGCCGGATATGGGCTTGGGCACCATGTCCATCGCCCTGCTTTCGATCGGCGACGAGCTCCTCCGCGGGGAGATCATCAACACCAACGCGCAGTGGCTCGGTGAGGAACTGACGACGCTAGGCGGCGACGTCAGCGCGGTCGAAGCGGTCGGGGACGACGTGGGTCGCATCGCAGAGGCGATTCTTCGCCTCGGGAAAACCCACGAGGTGGTGGTCGCGACCGGCGGGCTCGGACCGACCACGGATGATTGCACGGCCGAGGCCGTCGCCACCGCCCTGTCCCGACCCCTCGAAAAGAGCGACGGCGCGAGAGAGGCGATCGCCCGGCGCCTCTCAGAACGTGGTCGCGACATGCTCGCGGGGCACGAGAAGCAGGCGTGGTTCCCTCGCGGGGCGACGGTTCTCGCCAACCCGGTCGGGACCGCGCCTGGCTTCGCCCTCGGAGTCGGCGACCCCGGGAAGGGCGATGACCGGGGTGGGACTCCGGCCAAGGCCGCGAGTAGCGAGGAAGGGCTCGGCTTTGCGCTGTACGTCCTTCCGGGGGTACCGCGCGAGATGAAGGCGATGTTCGACCGCCACCTGCGAGAAGCCCTCATCGGGGCCATGGATCACGACCACCACGACGCATTTCTCCACACGTTCGGGGTGGGCGAGTCCTGGGTCGCGCAGCAACTCGAGGGCATCGGCGACGCCCATCCGGAAGTCTCGCTCGGGTTTCGCGCGTCCGACGGAATCGTGGCGGTCCGCATCAGCGCCCGCACCCCCGCCGGAGGCGACGCGCGCCGGCGGGTGCAAGACGCCGCCGGCGCCATCCGCGAACGTCTTGGCACCGCCATCTTCGGCGAAGACGCGCAGTCCTTGCCCCAATTGGCGGGCAAGGTGTGCCGCGCGCGGGGTTGGCGCCTCGCGGTGGCCGAGTCGTGTACGGGAGGTCTGATCGCCCGCCGCCTCACCCGCGAGCCTGCGAGCGACTTCTTCGTAGGCGGGGCGGTGACGTACGCCAACGCCGCGAAGACCAAGCTCCTCGGCGTCTCCGAAGACACCCTGCGCGGGCACGGCGCGGTGAGCGCCGAGGTCGCGGCCGAGATGGCCGAAGGCGCCCGCCGCGCGTTCGACTGCGACGTCGCGATCAGCGTGACGGGAATCGCCGGTCCGAGTGGGGCCACCGCCGACAAGCCGCTGGGCTTGGTGCACTGGGCCGTGAGCACGCCCGATGGCACCACGTGCGAGCATCGTGTCTTCGCCGGCGACCGCAACCAGGTGCAGCGCCACGCGGCCAACGCTTCCCTCGATTTGCTCCGGCGCGCTTTGACGGCGCCGCGCCCGTCACGACCCTCCCGACGCTGAGGGTTGGCGCCCTACGGAAGAAACGCTGCGGAAAAAACGCTGCTGAAAAAAAAAGACGCCGTGCGTGAGACGAAGCTCACGCACGGCGATGATGGCTCTCGGAGTTACTTAGTTGAGTAGCTTTTGGCGGTACGTCAAGGCCCCATCGACCGCGTCGATAACAATTGTCGTGCCAGGGGGGTACGCACCCGAGAGCAGTTGCTTGGCCAGCTCGTTCTCCAGCAACCGCTGGATCGTCCGCTTCAGCGGGCGCGCGCCGTACTGCGGGTCGTAGCCGCGGGCCACCAGCAGGTCCTTCGCGGCGTCGGAGACCTCGAGGTGGAGGTCGCGAGCCTCGAGGCGCGCGGCGAATCGTTGAAGCTGGATGTCGACGATCGCCCGCATGTGCTCCCGGCCGAGCCGGTGAAAGACCACCTGCTCGTCGAGCCGGTTGAGAAATTCAGGACGAAACGACGACCGCACCGCGTCGAGCACCGCCTGTTCGATGAGGTCTCTCTTGTCGTCGTCGGCCAGGTCGCGACGCTCTTCGATGGCGCCAGCCAGGTCGCTCCCGAGGTTCGACGTCAGAATGACCACCGTGTTTTTGAAGTCGACCACGTTGCCCTGGCCGTCGGTGAGCCGCCCGTCGTCGAGCACCTGCAAGAGCACGTTCCACACGTCGGCGTGCGCCTTTTCGACCTCGTCGAACAGGACGAGGCTGTAGGGGCGACGACGCACCGGCTCGGTGAGCTGGCCTCCCTCTTCGTAGCCCACGTATCCGGGTGGGGCCCCGATCAGACGTGCCGTCGCGTGACGCTCGCCGTACTCGCTCATGTCGATGCGAACGACGGCGCGCTCGTCGTCGAAGAGCTGCTCGGCGAGGGCCTTGGCGAGCTCGGTCTTGCCGACACCGGTGGGGCCGAGAAACAAGAACGAGCCGATCGGTCGGTTGGGGTCGCTCAGCCCCGATCGGGAGCGCCGCACCGCGTTGGCGACCGCCACGACCGCGTCCTCCTGCCCCACGACCCGACGGTGCAATTCCGTCTCGAGGTGGAGCAGCTTCTGCATCTCCCCCTCCAACATCTTGGCGACGGGGACCCCCGTCCACTTGCTCACGACCAGCGCGATGTCCTGGTCGGTGACCTCCTCCTTGAGAAACGATTCCCCGTCGCCATCCCCGGCGAGTTTCGCCTGCGCGGACTCGAGACGCTTCTGGGCCTCCGGCACGCGGCCGTAGTGAATCTCGGACGCCCGCGCCAAGTCGCCCTGGCGCCGCGCCTGCTCTTCCTCGATGCGGAGCTGCTCGATCGTCTCTTTCTCCGACCGGACCGCCCCGATCAGTTCCTTTTCGCGCAGCCACTGCGCCCGCATGCGGTCTCGCTCTACGGTGAGGTCGGCGACCTCGCGCTTCACCTCGTCGAGGCGGGCGACACTGACGGCGTCGCGCTCTCGCTTCAGCGCCTGTTCCTCCATCTGCAGCTTGATGATCTGCCGCTCGACCCGGTCGATGGGGATGGGGAGGCTGTCGATTTCGAGCCGCATCCGGGAGGCCGCTTCGTCGACGAGATCGATCGCCTTGTCGGGGAGGAACCGCTCGGTGATGTAGCGGTGCGAGAGCGTCGCCGCCGCCACGAGCGCCGCGTCTTGGATGCGGATCCCGTGGTGCACCTCGTAGCGCTCCTTGAGGCCCCGAAGAATGGCCACGGTGTCCTCGACGTTGGGCTGGGCCACGAACACCTGCTGAAACCGGCGCTCGAGCGCCTTGTCCTTTTCGATGTGCTTCTTGTACTCGTCGAGCGTCGTGGCCCCGATGCAGCGGAGCTCCCCTCGCGCCAGGGCCGGCTTGAGCATGTTCGCCGCGTCCATCGCGCCGTCGCCCTTGCCCGCCCCGACCAAGGTGTGGAGTTCGTCGATGAAGAGGATGATGCGCCCGTCCGCCTGCTGAACCTCCTTCAGCACCGCCTTGAGGCGGTCTTCGAACTCGCCACGAAATTTGGCCCCGGCCACCATCGCCGCCAGATCGAGGCCGAGCAGTGCCTTGTCGGCGAGCGACTCAGGGATGTCGCCATTGACGATGCGCTGGGCAATCCCCTCGACGATGGCCGTCTTGCCCACCCCGGGCTCGCCGATGAGGACCGGGTTGTTCTTGGTGCGTCGGCTGAGCACCTGCATCACGCGACGGATCTCTTCGTCCCGCCCGATCACCGGATCGATCTTGCCCGCCCGAGCGGCCTCGGTGAGGTCGTGGCAGTACTTCTCGAGGGCTTGAAACTTTCCTTCCGGGTCGCGGTCGGTCACCCGTTGACTGCCGCGGACCGCAGTGAGCGCCTCCATGAGGCCGTTCAGGCTCAAACCATTCGCCTCGAACGCCGCCTGAATGTCGGCGTCCCGCTTGGCCGCGCCGAGGAGGAGGTGCTCCACGCTGATGAATTCATCCTTCATCTGGGTCGCCTCGTCCTCGGCCGCTTGCAGCAACTGCAGCGCCCGCCCCGAGAATCTCGGCTCCGAGCCGCCCGACACCTGGGGGAGCTTGTCGAGCCGCGCCGACAGGGCGCGACGCACGCCATCGACGTCGCCCCCCGCCTTGGTGATGAGCGGACCGCCAATGCCCTGGTCCTGCTCCACCACGGCCAGCACCACATGCTCGGGCACCACCTCGGGGTGGCCGCGTCGCAGGGCCGTACCCACGGCCGCGCGGATGCTCTCTTGGGCTTTCGTGGTCATCTTTTCGATGGTCATCGTTCGTCCTTTCCGGGCCGAGGGCGCACCGATGGCGCCGGCCGTGCATCTCCCGCGAGGAACCGGTCGCCCGTGCGCCCCGCGCGTCCTGCGGAAGGCGCCATCGAGGGCGTCGCCACCTCTATCGTCGTGTCCGTCGGCGACCCCCTGGGACCGTCGCCCAACGCGCAAAACGTAAGCACGCGTCCTCCCGGATCAAGCCCTTGGCACGAAACGTGGCGGTCGACTTCGTCGACACGGTTTACGCTGTTCGGGTAGCTTGAAGGGGCCGGTACCGCCATCGCGCACGGTAGACCGGCTTTTGGACGCATCCAATGAAGGCCTCGACTTCAGACTTCCTCGGAAAAGGGTTCTTGGGCAGGGGCGGCTACCTCGTCACCTCCTCGCTCGTCTTGGTCCTCGGCCTGAGCGCTTCCTCCTCCTGTCAAAGCCCCGACGAGGCGAGCGTCGGGCCGATGCAGGAAAGCCCCCCCGACGAGGACGACGACGACGGCAGCGGCGGTCATGCGCCCCCTGAGGTCCCCGAGGACCCGCCGGACCCGCCCGTCGCGTGCGCGCGCTACGAACCGACGGACCTCGGCGACCTGGACGTGCGGGGACGCGACGGCGTGGTGAGCATCACCCGCGAGAGTGGTCCTATCGTGATCGAAGGTCACCGATTCACCACCCCCACCCGCATCCAGCTCACCGAGGCCAACGCGGGAAGCGTGATCCGAGGCAACACCTTCGAACGCTACGCCCTCGATGGAGGCGCGGTCATTGGATTTTCTGGCGCGGACAACGTGCGGATCGAGCGCAATGTCTTTCGCGACATCGACGGAAACGTCGTCGACCGAGACGTCCACGCGATCGCGGGCGGTGAGAGCGCCACCAACGTGGTCATTCGAGACAACCTTTTCGAAGACATCGCCGCCGACGGCGTCCAGTTCGGAAACCTCAACGGCGAGAACATTCGCAGCATCGTCATCGAACATAACGAATTCCGAATCTCGAATGGCCTCCGCGGCGCACGCGGAGAAAACGGCATCGACATCAAATTCGCGCGCGGACCCATCGACATTCGGGCCAACCGCTTTTCGGGTTTTCGCCCCTGCCCCAAGGGCGAACGCGCCGGCTGTACCGGCAGCGGCGGGAACGCCGTGGTCATTCATTTCGAAAACTTCGACATCTCGGTCCAAGACAATCTATTCACAGACAACACCGAAGGCCTGGTGGTGTTGGAGAAGATCATCCGGCCCGGGGAACGCCCCCATCGAACCACCATCGCCAACAACTGGTTTTGTGCCCTCGAAAACGTCGGGGTCCGCTTGGTCCGGGGTGTCGTCGACGCGGAG
The DNA here is from genome assembly GCA_039027095.1 of Myxococcota bacterium. Lineage (GTDB taxonomy): Bacteria > Myxococcota_A > Polyangia > Polyangiales > Polyangiaceae > JAPYTK01. Next base: position 68,038 of record JBCCLB010000026.1, on the reverse strand, counting down.
CTCTTCGAGAACACCTTCGTCGACGTCGGGATGTCTTTCGTCACGTTCCAGGATTCGCCCGGGGTCGTGACGTACCGCGACAACCTCTTCGTCGGCGAAGGAGTCTTTCCCCCCGGGGACAACCAACACGTGCCCGACGTGGTCGACGCGAACTTCTCCGACGTCGACGCCTGCGACCTTCGGGTCAACGAGGACGAACGGTCGGTCATCGCCGGGGCGTCGATCTCCGAACCGGGGAAGATCGGCATCCAGCAGCCGCTCTGCCCGCCCTGACCTGCGTACCGTCGCTTTTGGGCCGGGCACGATGTCACGGGAACAGGCGTTGGCTCGTCCACGTCGTGTTCGCGTCGGCGAGCTCGCCTTTCTGCGGACGGTAGATGACCCGGTCGTGCAGGCGGAACGGGTGACCCTGCCAGAAGAGGATCGAGCGAAAGCGCACGCGAAAACCGCCCCAAAACTCCGGCCGAGGCACGGGACCGTCGGACTCCTCTTTTCCGAATCGCCGCTCGATCTCGAAATAGGCGCTTTCGAGCTGGGCGCGGTCGGCGCAGGGCTCGCTCTGACGACTGGCCCAGGCGCCGAGACGGCTGGGGCGGGCCCGCGACGCGAAGTAGGCGTCCGACGCGGCGGCCGACGTGCGCGTGACATCGCCCTCGATCACCACTTGCCGGTCGAGCACGTCCCAGTGAAACACGAGCGTGGCCATCGGGTTGGCGGCGAGGGCGCGTCCCTTGCGACCGGCGTAGTTGGTGAAGAACACGGCCCCTTCGGCGTCGAAGCCCTTGAGCAGGACGATCCGCGCCGACGGTCGGCCGTCGGCGTCGACGGTGGCGAGGTTCATTGCGTTCGGGTTGGGCAACCCGGTCCGCTCGGCGTCGCTCATCCACCTTTGAAACAACGCGACCGGGTCGGTCGGCGGGTGGTCGAAGTCGATGACGGTCAGCTTCGACGCGTCTCCCGGGACGGTGGGCTTCTGCGCCGGGTCGGCCAACGTCGGCCCTACGGTTACGTGCTCGTCGGACATGGGCAGCGGGTGTGACGTGCCTCGAGATGCGGCGCAAGGTCGACGATAGCGCTTGCCGGGCGGCGCGAAGATCGCCATCACGTGGCCATGGTGACCCTCCGCTTCGTGACGCACTTCGCCTCCCTCGTCCTGGTCGGGAGCTTCGCCCTCGGGTGCAGCTCGAACGCGACCGGCTCTGCAGCGGCACCATCCGCGACGGATGCGCCCGAAGCCGCTCCGGTGGCGGAGACGACGACGACCCGCACCAAAGACGCAGCGCCCACGCAACCCGCCGTGCTCGGTCAGGCAGCGCCGGACTTCACCCTCACAGATCTCGACGGGAAGACCCACCGTCTCGCCGACTACCGGGGCAAGACGGTGGTGCTCGAGTGGTTCAACCCAGACTGCCCCTTCGTGCGGCAGTCCCACACCGAGGGCACCCTGAAGGGACTGGCGCAGACGATGGTGGGCGACGACCTCGTGTGGCTCGCCGTGAACTCGGGCGCGCCCGGAAAGCAGGGCCACGGTCGCGAGGCGAACCAGGCGGGACGAACCCGCTACGGCATCGACCATCCCATCCTCCTCGACCCCTCGGGTGCGGTGGGCAAAGCCTACGGGGCCAAGCGCACGCCCCACATGTACGTCATCGATCCGACCGGCAAACTCGTCTACCGGGGCGCCATCGACAACAGCAAGGGCGGCGACCTCGAAGACGTGTCCGAGGTGGAAAACTACGTCGCCAAAACCGTCACCCTCGTGCGCGCCGGGCAGTCGGTCGACCTCGGCGAAACGCCCGCCTGGGGCTGCACGGTCAAATACGCCAACTGATTCGGCATCGGGCGCTCACCGAGGTGCCCTTCCGACGCGAGCCGCGTCAGGGCAACGCGACCCGGGCCGGAACCAGCTCCTGCTCGTCGCCGCTGCCGGTGCCGCACTGCCCCCAAGCATTCTCGCCCCAGCACCATATGCTGCCATCACCCCGCAGCGCGCAGGTGAAGTCGCTGCCGAGGGCGAGCTGCTCGGCGTCGTCGATCGTCTCGACTCTCCCCGGCGGGAGCCCGCCGCCCGGGGGCGCGCCACGGCCCACCTCTCCGTCGACGTTGCTGCCCCAGCACCAGACGGCTTTGTTCTCGTCGCGGACGCACGTGTGGAGCCCGCTGGTCGCGATGTCGATCGCCTTGGGGAGGCCGCGCATACGGGAAGGGGTCCGCCAGCGGAGGTGCTTGTCTCGAATGTGTAAGAACGTCTTGCCGTGGCCTAGGCGCCCCCACTTGGCGTTGCCCCAGCACCACACCTCGGCCGCCTGGGTGATCGCGCAGGCCATCTGGTTGCCGACGGCGAGCTGCATCGCGTCGCGAACACCACGGCCGTCGACGAAGCCGCCCTGAGCCGTCCGTCGCAAGATGGGACGCCGGCCGACGCCGCATTGGACGGTGCCGTCGTGGTGCAGCGCGCAGTCCTTGTGTTTGGCGCTGACCACCACGGTCGCCGGCCCGAGCTGAGGGGCGGCGACGGGGGTGAGCGCGTCGCGGTCGTTTGCCGCTTGGAACCTTCCCCAGCACCGCACGTCGCCCGCGTCGTTCCAGGCGCAGCTCCGACCCGCCCCTGCCGTGATCCCGGCGATGCCCGTCAGCCCGACGATCCGCCGAGGCTCGCGCTCGAACTCGCTCGCCACCCCGAGCACACCGTGGTCACCGTTGCCCCAGCACGCCACCCCGCGGTCGTCGGTGATGGCGCAGGCGTGGTCGAGGCCGACCGCGAGCGACCTCGCTCCCTCGAGGACGGGATTCGCAAACGTCTCCTCGTCGTGCAGGCAACGCACCTCGCCGGTCGCGCTGAGCCCGCACACCAAATCGTCGTAGATCCCGATCGCGATCGTCATCGCGCCGTGGAGCCCTGGCATCTCGAGGGGTGTCTCTCCTCGGTGCCCCTTGGGGAACAGGCTCCCTACGAAACCCGCTGCGCCCCAACACAACACCCGCCCGTCGTCGAGGGCTGCGCAGGCGATCTTTTGTCCGGCCGCCACGTACACCGCTCGCGCGGGGGGAGGAGGTGGCGAAGGGAGCGGTGGCGCTGGAGGAGGTGATCCGGCGGCGGGCGAAGCCGACGCCACAGCCGCCACGGAGGGACCATCGGCGGGCTCTGGCTCGAGAGGCGTCGACGGAGCAGGCGCCACGGCAGACGCGGTCACCGCCCTGGGCGGACGAACTTCGTCACCCGGATGGACGGCGGGCGTGCACCCGAGCAGGCTCGCTCCGAGCAGCCCCCATAGAAGCGCGGCGCGCTCCAAACCCACCGCTGTGGAGGCGGACCGACCCTGCGATCGTTCGAGATCCATCAAGCGCAGGACCTCGGCGGCGTGGGAGACGGTGACGAGGCTCGTCGCATGGTTCGGTCCCAATGTTACGCCGGCCCGCGAGGATTCTCCCTCGTCAGAAGCAGACGGGCATCAGCCAAACGGTTGTTTGCTCTCGGAGTCTATCTCCAGAGCCCACCCTTTTCGCTGCGCTCACGGGGCCTCCGCCCGAGAGCGCGCCGATTTCTCCGGTCTACCAGCACTTCACGTAGTTACCTGTGCTCGCCACGGTACAGTCAACATCAATCATGTCTTCGATCCAGGCGATCTTATTCCCCAGCCGAACCGCTCGCTGCTTGCCGCCCTTTTTTGCACAGGCATTCGAGCCCTTCTTCTCGCTACTGACGTGAAGGCCGGACACCGCCCAGAAACCTGTGGTGGCTACCCCCATGACCGGGCCTCCAGAGTCGCCCCTGCACGCGAAGGTCGTTCCCGCCTTACCATAAAAATAATTACTGTTGGACCAACGATCGTTGTAGGGCATGTACCTGAGAACCCCGTCCCCCGACCCGTCGTGGTCACCGTCTCCCCGCCCGTACATCCAGGTGTCGCCGAGAACGCTCAAACCGCCAGTCCAGATGCGGTGCCGGTCCGAAACGTCGAAATTGGGGAAGTTGTTTGGAGGCAGAAGCTTCACGACCGCTACGTCATGAGATGCCGTACCGTTGAAGCTCGGATGTCGATTCACACGAACCGTACCCGAGTATGCCACCTCCCGGACCGGGAAGAGGCCTTGGTACTGCCAATGCTCGATGGTGCGGGTCGCCCAGAAGTTGTCCGATGAGGAACTACTGAAGCAGTGGGCAGCGGTAAGGATCGCACGGGGACTAATCAAAACCCCCGTACAGTCGCCGATCTGAACCACTCCCCCTCTCCCGCTTCGGCCCCCATTCTTGATGTTCTGATGATCCGCATCCGGCGTGTTTGACCGTGACTCTGGGTGCACCCCCGCGTCCACGTCGCGGTGCGGCTCCAACGAGGGTTCTTCCTCGGATAGCCTATAGCTGGCTTGCTCGAACTGCTCGGCGTCAGAGCATGTACGGACCTCGGAGAACCCCACCTCTTCGCGTAGCGCATCGTCAACGGCAAGCTCGTCTGTCATGCGCCGAAAGTGAAACTGTCCACCCTCACAATCGACGAATCCCTCTGGGACCCCATCGTGCTCGAGATGGTCTGGGAAGAACTCGTTCGCCACTCCTTCTTCGTCACCTTGCACGGCGCCTTCTTCCTGCACATCGTGCGCACACCCGACCAACAAGCCCAGCGTTCCCGCAATGAAAATGTATCGCATGATTACCTTCGAGCAGGATTCGTGCCGAAGCATTCTGCGGCCACAGTGACCCAGGAAAGCGATATCTCCGCCCAGCAGCGCTTTACGACAGAAGTGAGCGACACCACGAGGCCCCGGCTCGTCACGGATCGCCACCCCCAGGTAACACTGGGTGCTGTCGTCGATAACGGGAATTCGTCGCAACGCGCATCTCCTGACGCTGCCCGACCGCTTGGGTACCACTCTGACGGGGCTCACCAAGCGCGACGGCGGCGGTGTTCGCCGCGGCCGTCAGCCAGCTTCATCGACGTTTTCGTCGGTCGCGACGCCGTCTCGAGCTTTGCCGTCACCGGTATCGACACGCTTCGGGCATGGCAGCTCGTTTACCTCGACGCCGCCGGCGAGAAGCGACGGGTCAAGCTGCTCGACGCCGATGAGGCGAGCCGCGAGGTCGCCGCCCACGTTGAGCGATGGCTGGGCGGAGGGCTTGGTCTGGCCACCTCCCGCGGATACGAGAGCCGGCTGACGATGCCTCGCGCCTCACCATCGTGCGTGGTGTTGCTCGACGACGCCGAAGATCCGGTCGACCGTGATCTCCTGATGGGCTGACAGCCGGAGCGTGCCGTTAAACCAACCGTACGGCTGGGTGAAGCGGCTCACGACGACCCCGAAGTCGACGTCTTCGCGACGTTGCCCGAGGGGGGTGAAGTGCAGATCGACGCGGCCATGGGGCTCGGTGACACGCCACGGGTCTAGGATGCGACGGGGGTCGTAGTGAAAGTCCACCCGGTCGATCTTGGTGCGGCTCACGCTTTCGCCGTCGCCCACCCACACCGCACAGTCGGCCGCGTCGGGGCGCCCGTCGTGACGCCGGGCGGGGCCCCGACGATGGGCGGTGAGGTTGAAGCCGACGAGGGTGCCGGCCGACGTCTCCCCGCTTGCGGCCGCCCAATTCCACCACGTGTCGCGGGGACGGTAGCCTCGGTTGTAGTCGAACCCGGCCCGGCCCGAGGTGACGGCGTAGTGCCGGGAGCCGACCTCGATGCGGCCGGAGGCGGGGCAACCGTAGGCCTTGTGGGTGTAGAGCCAGCGGCGAGGGGCACTGCGTTCGACCACCACCACCGGCGGTACCTTTTGCTCATCTTCGTCGATGTCGAGGCGAACCCGCACCGGAGGCGCGGGGTCAGCCGCGTCGAGCCTTCCTTCGAGGTCGACCTCGACCTGGCGCCGGTCGCCATGGCGCTCGAAGGAAACGCGACCCCATCCAGATCGTTTGATCTCGGTGCGGCCCCGTAGCGACGTCGGCGCCACCGAGGCCGTCCCGGGCGGGGCCAGGGTGTCGAAGGTCACGCACCGACCGGACGGCAGGTCCACGACGTAGGCGAAGGCGCTGTTCACGTAGCCCGCATCGACGACCGCGCAGGCAAAGAACACGCGATCATCGACGACGCTGAGGTAGTGCCACTGCTTGAAGCGCAGCCTTCTCGGCACGGGGACCCGACCCCAACGCATCCACCGGGGGGCGCCCTCGTCGAGGTTCGGATCGTCGAAGGGCCGCGCAAACCACCCCTCGTGAACCCGGCCGTGTTCCACGATTCGGGCGGGAGTCGGACGAAGGGGCCCGGTGGTGACCATGAAGCGTGCATATCAGCCGTCGCCGCCCGTTGCTCTTCCGTAACGCTTCGCCCACAACCACACCATGGTGGTGAGCGACCTATACTGCCGGTCAAATCGGTAGATTCGACCGGCTCAAACAATGAGGCACTCCCAAGACAATAGAACCAGCTCTGAGGAGCGATGCTCGCCCTCGCCGGCTTGTCGTCGGCGATCGTTGACGTTGTCGGCGAGCATCGCGACACCATCAACGGTTGTGGTCGAGGGTGTAGGCCGCGCCCGCCTGCTCGTCGTGGCGGCGGCCTTGGCGTTCTCGACGGGAGGGGTCGCGATCAAGGCGTGCAGCCTCAGCGGATGGCAGGTGGCGAGCTTTCGCTCCGGCCTCGCGGCGCTGTTTCTCCTCGCGTTCGCGCCCTCGGCGCGCCGTCTGGGGGGGTGGCGTCAGCTCACGGTGGGCATGGCCTACGCGGCGACGATGGTGCTGTTCGTGTTGGCGAACAAGCTCACGACCGCAGCGAACGCCATTTTTCTCCAATCGACGGCCCCGTTGCATCTGCTCATTCTCTCCCCGTGGTTGACCCGCGAACGGGTGCGACACCGTGACCTTCCCGTGGTCGCGAGCATTGCGTTGGGCCTTTTGCTGTTCTTCGCGGGTGCATCGGAAATGCAGCGCACGGCGCCCGACCCCGTCGCAGGCAACATCATCGCCGCCCTGGCCGGGGTGAGCTGGGCCCTGACGTTGCTCGGCCTCCGCGGGTTGAGTCGGGGAGGCGAGGGCGGAGGACTCGCGGCCGTCACGGGTGGCAACATCATCGCCTTTCTCGTCGCCCTCCCCGCCGCGCTCACCATCGACCCGATGCCGATGACGGCGGGCGACGCCGGGCTCCTCGTCTACCTCGGCGTGGTGCAGACGGGCATCGCGTACATCGCCCTCACCCGAGGGTTTCGTCGCGTGCCTGCCTTCGAGGCCTCCGTTCTCATCGTCATCGAGCCCGCGCTGAGCCCCCTGTGGGCGTGGATGGTCCACGGCGAACGACCACGCGGCGAGCACCTTTTCGGCGGCGGGCTCATCGTCGGGGCCGCCGTCTTCAAGTCGTGGCTCGATACCCGTCGATGCGAATCTGAGGAGTAAGCCAGGGCCCCATGCTAACCTGATCCGTCATGCTGTATTCCCGACCGTGGGTTCACGCACCCTTGATGTTCTTGATGTCGCTCACGGCGGTCGTGGCGTGCGGCATCGACACGAGCGTGTTCGGGACGTCCGGTCCCACGAGCGGGACGGGGGGTATGGGCGAGGGGGGAGGCGACGGCACCGGTGGCGAGGGCGGCGACGATCGTCCCCCCGCGCGCGCCGAGCGCGTCGACCTTCTGCTCGTCATCGACAACTCGCGCTCGATGGCCGACAAGCAGGAAATCCTCGCGCTCGCCATCCCGAGCCTGCTCCGATCGCTCACCAATCCGCGGTGCGTCGACGCCGACGGCGTCATCTCCCCCACCCAACCCCTCGACGGACTGAGTCCGTGTCCGGCCGGCAGCGAGCGTACGTTTCCCCCGGTGACCGACCTCAACGTCGGCGTCGTGACGTCGAGCCTCGGAGGGCGAGGTTCGGACGCATGCTCCGACGACGCGGGTGACGACCGAGGCCGTCTCGTCCGTCGGGCGCCGGGAAACACGGGGGACGTGAACACCTACCTCGACCTGGGCTACCTCGCATGGGACCCCCTCGCAGCCCGGACGCCGCCGGGAGAGCGCAACGGGTCGAACCTCGAGACGAACCTACGGGGCCTTTTGCTCGGCGCCGGCCAGTTGGGCTGTGGCTTCGAAGCCACGATGGAGAGTTGGTATCGATTTCTCGTCGACCCCGACCCTTACGCGACGGTGGAGGTCGAAAACGGAGAAGCACTCCTCGTCGGCACGGACGACGTCCTCCTCGACCAGCGGCGGGCGTTTCTTCGACCGGACTCGCTCCTCCTCATCGTCAGCCTGTCGGACGAAAACGACTGCTCCGTCCGGGACGGAGGGGTCTTCTACCTCGCAACCCAGATCCGAACGCCAAACGGCGACGCGTTCCGATTGCCGCGAGCGCGAGCGGCCTGCGACGAAGACCCCAACGACCCCTGCTGTCGCTCCTGCGGACAGGCCCCCGGCCCGGGTTGCGACACGAGCGAAGACAAATGCGAAGAGGGGCCGCTCACCCAAGACGAAGATCGCGTCAACGTCCGATGTTGGCAGCAGAAGCGACGGTTCGGTCTCGATTTCCTTCAGCCGATCTCTCGCTACGTCGACGGGCTCACGGAACCCGTCGTCGCCGACCGGAACGGCAACCTCGTCCCGAACCCCATTTTCAGCGACCTGAATCCGGCCGACGAGATCAGCAACGTGCGCGATGAGCGCTTGGTGTTGATGACGTCTCTCGTCGGCGTGCCCTGGCAAAACATCGCGCGTCGCGACGCCGCGGGCGACCCCGACCTTCTCGCGGGGCGTGATGCGGCGGGAGAACCCCGGGGGGCCTTCCAGTCGGCCGCCGAACTCATCGCCAACGATACGTGGGACCTCATCCTCGGGGAGCCCTCACGTTACTTCTCCGACGAAGATGCCTTCCCCACCGACCCGCACATGCTGGAGTCGACCCGGCCGCGGACGGGACAAAACCCCCTCACGGGCGATCCGATCGCGCCTCCCGGGGCCCTCGTCGGCAGCAACGCCATCAACGGCACCGAGTACACGACCAACGGCGCCGACCTTCAGTATGCGTGCATCTTCCGCCTGCTCTCCCCACGCGACTGCAATGCCGTGGGTTCGGGTGAAGGTTGCGACTGCGCCGGCGCCCCCGACAGCCCCCTCTGTCAAGACGACGCCGGCAACTTCAGCGCCATCCAACGCCGCGCGAAGGCGTATCCGGGGCTGAGGCACCTGGAGTTGCTTCGCGAGCTGGGAGACCGGGGCGTCACCGGCTCGATCTGCCCCGCTCAGCTCGTCGACTCGAGCCGGGCCGACTTTGGCTACGAGCCGTTCGTGCGTTCCCTCGCGGAACGGGTCGCCCCCATCCTGAACCGCTGAACGGTGATGGCAGCGGCAGGTGATGCCAGCGGCAGGTGATGGCAGCGGCAGGGACGCGGTTGAGCCTCAGGCCGCGTCCGCCGCGAATCGTTCGGCGGTTTGTCGGATGAGGTCGCGCGTCTGGCGGAGGACGGGGCGACGGAGCCGAAGGCGAGCGATCAGGAGCAGAACCACCGCCAATCCGAGGTCTCCCGCCGCGACCACGAGCACCGCCCCCCAAGGGGCGAGTGGCGTCGCCGCCGCGAGGTAGAGCACGAGGGCCACGTGCGCCAACCCGAGCGCTACGGCGAAGAGGAGGGCGCCGACAGCGGCGAGCCCAACCCCCGAAAGGACCCGACCCGCGTCGTCCGCCGCCTCGCGCTGGGCGTACTGGAGGTGAAGTCCGGCCACCGTGCCGAGCGCCCCGCCAAGTCCGCGAAGAAGGCTTCCCGTCGTGCCCGTACCGCCCGGGGGCGCGACTCGTGGTTCGACCGACACGTCCGTCACGCCCCGCGTCCGCGCCCCAAGCCGCGGAGCATGAACCCAAAGATGAAGCCGAGCCCCACCGCCATCAGCAACGTGACGAGCGGGTTCTTGGCGACTTGGCCCCGAGCGTCCTGAATCATCTGCTGCCGGACGTATTGCGACACCTCGTTGCTGCGCGCCGTGAGGCGGTCGACCATGCGGCGTAGACGCTGCAACTCGGCATCTCTTCCTGGGGATGCGTCATCGTTGGTGGTCGGCGGGGTGTCGCGTCCACGGGACCGCGCTACGGCGAGCAGCTCGTCCACCTGTTGGGTCACCAAGGCCTTGGTGTGGTCGGTTTCGGTCGCGATGAGGGCCACGAGAAGGTCTGCATCCGCGGCCGTTCCCCGAGCCAAGGTGAGCGGGGCCTGACGCAACGTCTGCCGCAGCGCATCCTCGTCGACTTGAGGCCACTCGGCGAGAAACAGCGAGGCGAGGTCGTTCGTGTCTTCGTCAGGGGGGGCCGCGTCCGCCGCGGCGTGTCCATTGGCAGTCATGGGAGCCAGGTTACGCCGCCGCCTTTGCGTCTCCAACTGGTTGGCGGATGCGTTGCGCAAGGACGGCCAAACGTGACACGAAGCATGCGTCGAACGCGTCGCCAGGGTTGTCTCCCTCGCCAGCGTTATGGTCCCCTCGTGGGGTGGAAAGGGCACGTAGCCTCGCTCCGAGGAAGCGCCTCACGGCACCGGTCACACCGACAACGGCCGTCGCGGCGTGGTTCGTTGTGGTCACCGCCTTTTGTTCGGGCTGTTCACCCGCGGTGGGGCCGCGACAGATGCTCTACCGGGCCACGTCCTCAGAATTGCTAGGGCTACTCGACCCGCGGCGGGGTGCACTTGTCGACGTCGCCGCAGAGATCGTTCACCGGCGCGACCGGGCGCTACGAGAACAGGCCGCTCGAATACTCATTGCTCAAACGGAGTCGTGGGCTCCGAAGCCGAGTTGGCGGGGGATTGCAGAGCTGGGGCGCATCTACGCCGCGTTGGCGTATCTCAGGGGCGCGATCGCTGTGCATCATTGCGTGCAGGTGGCACTTGATGAACGCAGTTCGTTCGCTGAACGACGCCTTGCCCGACAGAATCTAAAGTGGTGGCTCGGGCCGACCGAAGGTAGCGGGTCTCCAGGTCTCGGCGCCGTGCAGCCCCGCCGAGTCGGCCTGTCGCTTCCGGTGGGTGCGATCATCGACGCGAAGAAGGAGCTCGAGCGCGCCAGGGGCCCGCTGTCGCGCTGCTACGCCGAACAACTGAATCGCGAGCCCGTGGAAGGTGACGTCACGCTTGACCTGAGCGTAGACCCTCTCGGCATGGTCACGAGCGTGAACCAACAAGCGCCCCCCGGATTCGACGGAGCGTTCAAAGGTTGTCTCACCATGGTCGCCGCGTCTCTCTGGTTCGAGGCCCCCGTGGGAGGCGGTCCGTCCCGAGTCGTAGTCACCATCCACTTCGTCCCCGAACCCACCGCTCCCGAACCCCTGAGGGCATCATCGTTCGACCGTATCGGCACGAAAAAGCGCCGCGCCCTCGAGGAGGGGCGGCGCGCTACGCGGTGAACGGGGTCGTGCCGCTCAGGCCTTGGCGAGGGCGAGGTCGAGCTTGATGACGACCTCGTCGCGGATGAGGTCGTCGGGCTTGCCCGGGTACGCCATCCCGAAGTCCTTGCGGTTGATCACGAACTCGGAAGCGACCTTCACCTTGTCGCCATCCTTGGTGATGGTCGCGGGGAAGGTGATCTTCTTGGTCTCTCCGTGGAGGGTCAGGTTGCCGGTCACGGTGTGAGAGAAGTTGCCTTCGCCACCCTTCTTCACATCAGTCGAGACGAAGTGGGCCTCGGGGAACTTCTTCACATCAAAAAACTCATCGCTGCTCAGGTGCCCCGTCAGCTTGTCGTCATCCGAATGGAGGCTGTCGGTCATGATCTTCACCATGACCTTGCCGCCTTCGATCTCTCCGTCCTTCAGGCTCGCGGCGGCCTCGAACTTCTTGAATCCGCCTTCGTGCTTGCCGGTGACTTTCGAGCCCACCCACTCGATCTTCGAGTCGGCGGCGACCAACTTGTGATCGCCTTCGACCTTGAAGGCGGGGGCCATTTTCTTTTCGGCCATCGGCTTGGCGGACTTCTCGGCGGCCGGTTTGGCGCTGGCGGCCTCCTTCGGCTTGGCGGTCTCTTCCACCTTGGCGGCAACCTTGCCGTCAGCCGGGTTCTCGCATCCGGTCGCGGCGATGGCAGCGAGCGATCCGGCGATGATGAGTTGCTTCATGTGCTTCATGGTCTTCAGCCTTACGGGGCCCACGCCCCGTGAATAGGGGGGCTCACGTAACACACCGGTGCCGACGGCGAACCAGTTTCCGCACTTCGCCTCGGCCTACCCTCACCAACGAAGGAAGCAGAGGTCGTCCTCGCGGCCCGGCGAGGAGAGGCCGAAGTCCCCGCGATTCATGACGAATTTCGAGACGACGCGCGCCGCATCAAATGTCGAGATGCTGCACGGAGAGGGCGTGGGTCTCGATGAAGTTGCGACGCGGTTCGACCTGGTCGCCCATCAGCAAGGAAAACAACTCATCGCTCCCCGCGGCGTCTTCGACGCGAACCTGACGCAGCGTCCGCGCGTCGGGATTCATCGTCGTCTCCCACAACTCTTCCGCGTTCATCTCGCCGAGCCCCTTGTAACGGCTCACGGTAACCCCCTTGCGCCCCCGCGCCTCCAGGTAGTCGATCAAATCCGCGGCGCTCTCGAGGGTCTGCTCGTTGTTCCCGGCCCGCGCCACGTAAGGCGCCCGGCCGATGCTCGAGAGGTCCTCCATGGCAGCCAGCGCCTCTTGGTACTCGGGCGAGTCGAGGAGGTCGTAGTCGAGGACGCCACGTCGACCGCTCACCGAGCTGGGGATGACCTCGATGCGTCCGCAATCGTGCTCCTTGTCCCACCCCACCTCGATCTCGAGCGGGAGCAGGCTCGCGTGGTGGGCGGCGAGGTGGGTTTCGAGCAACTTGGCGGCCCGCTCGACCTCACCCCGGTCGCGGAGGCGCTCGACCGACAGCTGACTCGACTGGAGCAAACCCGACACGAGGCGTTGGTCGCATCGCTTGTCGAGGTTGCCCACCGCACGCTGAAACGCCTTGAGCGAACGCGCGAGGTTGTAGAGAGGCTGGCCGGCGACCGCGATCCCTCCCGTCGCTTCGAGCTCGAGCTTTTCGACCGCGTTGTTGGTGAAGAACTCGGTGAGGGCCGGGTCGTCCTTCAGATAAAGGTCCTTTTTTCCTTTTCGAACGCGGTAGAGCGGGGGCTGCGCGATGAAGAGGTGTCCCTGGTCGATGAGGTCGAACATCTGTCGGAAGAAGAACGTAAGCAGCAGCGTCCGGATGTGCGCCCCGTCGACGTCGGCGTCCGTCATGATCACCACGGTGTGGTACCGAAGCTTCTCGAGGTCGACCCCGCCCGCATCGCTCACCCCACACCCGAGGGCGGTGATGAGCGTTCCCACTTCTTGCGAACTCAACATCCGGTCGACGCGCGCCCGCTCGACATTGAGGATCTTGCCCCGAAGGGGCAGGATGGCCTGGGTGCGGCGGTCGCGGCCCATCTTCGCCGACCCTCCGGCGCTATCGCCCTCGACGATGTAGATCTCGGCCTTCGTCGGGTCTTTCGTTTGGCAATTGGCCAGCTTTCCGCTCAACGAGGCGACGTCGAGCGTGCTCTTGCGAATGACCTCACGCGCCTTGCGCGCCGCTTCGCGTGCTTTGGCCGCAATCAGCGCCTTGTCGATGATCTTTCGCGCGGTATCAGGGTTCTCTTCGAGAAACTGGTCGAGCTTTTCCGCGACCGCGCCCTCGGTGATTCCCTTCACCTCGCTCGATACGAGCTTGTACTTGGTCTGCGAGCTAAAGGACGGATCGGGGTGCTTGACGCTGAGCACGCAGGTCAGCCCTTCGCGAACGTCTTCCCCGCTCAGAGAGCCCTTGAAGTTCTTGAAGAGGCCCTCCTTGGTCGCATACGCATTGATCGTCCGCGTCAGCGCCGTTCTCAAACCGGTGAGGTGAGTACCCCCGTCCTTGTTGTGGATGTTGTTCGTGTAACAGAAGATCGATTCCTGGTACGCGTTGGTCCATTGAAGCGCCGCCTCGACCACCACGGGCGCCTCGACGTCGTCGATCACCGTGTCGGCCGACTGCTCGAAGTGAATCACCTCGGCGTGCACCGGCTCCTTCGACGCCGTTTTGCTCGCGACGAACTCTCGAATCCCCCCCTTGTATTCGAACAGATCGGTCTTTCCCTGCGGTCGCTCGTCACTGAGCTTGATGCGAAGGCCTGAGTTGAGAAAGGCGAGCTCGCGCAACCGCTCGGCGAGCACATCGTAGGAGAAGTCGACCATCGAAAAGATCTTTCGATCCGGAAGGAAACGAATCTTCGTTCCCGTCACCTCGGTGTCGCCCACCGCCTTGAGCGGCGCGTCGGGGGCACCTCGCTGGTAGCTCTGCTGCCACACCTTGTGGTCGCGCTTGATCTCGAGGCGGAGCCACTCGCTCGTCGCATTGACGGCGCTCACCCCCACCCCGTGCAGCCCCGAGCTCACCTTGTAGCTGGAATTGTCGAACTTTCCTCCCGCGTGGAGGACCGTCATCACGACCTCGGCCGCGCTCACCCCTTTTGCGTGCTGTCCGACCGGGATGCCACGACCGTTGTCGGTCACGCTCACCGAGCCGTCGAAGTGCACGGTGACCCCGATGTCGCTGGCGTGACCGGCGAGGTGCTCGTCGACCGCGTTGTCGACCGCCTCCCACACGAGATGGTGCAGGCCCGTGCCGTCGTGGGGGTCGCCGATGTACATCCCCGGACGCTTGCGGACCGCCTCCAAACCCTCGAGGGCGGTGATGCTTCCCGCGTCGTACCCGGGCTGCGCCGGCGACGACTCCGGGTCCCCGGAGGGAGCCTGGTTCGTTGGGTCTGACATGGGCCTCCTAGCGCGATAAAGCTACCACATCACGCTCCGGCTGACAGGTTTTGTATCGCCTTTATGATCCCGAAACCACTGAGATTTCGCCGTTCACCACGGTGTAGTCGCGCCGGTCGGCGTCGGGGTGCGTCACGATGAGCGAGCGACGGGTGGTGGTGAGGAAAATCTGGCTCTCGGACTGGGTCAGATGCGCGAACAGCGCGGCGCTGCGGTCCGCGTCGAGTTCGCTCGAAACATCGTCGAGCAGGAGAATGGGCTGGACGCCGCGGGCGACGGCGATGCATCGGAGTTCCGCGAGCTTTAGCGCGAGGGTCAGCGCCCGGTGTTGCCCCTGAGAGGCGACCACGCGGGCAGGATGGCCGTCGAGGCGAAACGTGAGATCGTCGCGATGGGGCCCGTGCCCCGTCCGCTTTCGCTGCGCGTCCAACCGACGGTCGTTTCTCAACTGGAGGGCCGACCGTTCGGGATCCTCACTGCCTCCGCTCGCGTAGCTCACCTCGAGGGTCAGGTCGGGCGCCGCGATCTCGGCGAAGGTCTGACCCATCACCTCGGCGAGCGTCGCGCAGGCGGCCGACCGCCCGCGTGTGATCGCAGCGCCATGTTCGGCGAGCAGCGCCTCGTACGCGTCGAGCGCCGCGGATGCCGAGCCACCACCTTCGCCGGGTAGCGACAACAGCTTGGCGCGTTCCCGTAGCGCCCGCCCGTACCGGGCGCGGTGGGATGCGACCTCCGGCCGCGTGAACAGCGTGACGCGGTCGAGCAGCGTACGTCGTTCGTTCGCCGGCCCCGTCGACAGGGACATCTGCGTGGGGTCGAAGACGACCACGGGGCTGCGGGTGGCGTAGTGGCGAAGGGACGGCGGCGCTTCGCGGTCGAGGCGCACCGTGCGACGGCCCCGCGCCAGGCCGACGCTCTGCTCTCGGAGCACCGGCGCACCGTCCCAGTGCTCGGTGAACGTTCCTTTGACGTTGCTCACGGCGGCCTCGTGACGGGTGAGATCGCTCAGGCGCGCCGTGCGAAAGCTCCGCGTGGTGGCGAGCAGATAGATCCCCTCGAGAATGCTCGTCTTGCCTTGGCCGTTGTCGCCGGCGATCACGTTGACACGGCCCGGCGCCAAACGAGCGCTGACGACGTTGCGCAGGTCGGTGAGGACCAAGCGGTCGAGGGTCAGCGGTCGAACGTCGCACGCAGGCATTTTCGGCCGCTCCGTCGTGGGGGCCGGCGACCGCCCCGCCAGACCAGCGGGGCCAGAGCAGCGGCGCCAGAGCCGCCGCGGCCGCCGCAGGCATCAGATGCGCATGGGCATCACGACCGCGATGTAGTCCTCACCGCCCTCGGCGTTTGCGGGGCGGACGACGGCCGGGTCGAGCTCGCCGGACAGGCCGAGGCTCACCTCGTCATCGTCGCGAATGGCCGCCAACACATCGAGAAGGTACTTCGCGTTGAAACCGACCGACAATTCGGGGCCGCTGTAGTCGACCGGAACCTCGTCGAAGCCGTTGCCGCTCTCGGGGCTCTCGCTGGTGATCCGAAGCGCCCCCTCCGAAACCGCGAGTTTGACGCCTCCCGTGCGGTCGCTCGCGGCGAGCGCCACGGCCTTGAGCGCATCTTCGAGAGGGATGCGCGGCGTGCGCACGGCGCGGTCCGTCATCGCGGGAATGACGGCATCGTACGGAGGGAACTGCGCGTCGACGAGCTTCACCGAGAAGCTCACGCCGCCCAGCTCGAAGAACGCATTGGGTCCGTTCTGCGCCACCACGACCTTCTCGTCGGCGCGCTTGTCTTCCGGCACCTCCTCGAGGAGCTTGCGAAGCTCCTGCACCGCCTTGAGCGGAATGAGCATGGTGGTCTGAAAGTTGAGACCTTCGACCGGCCGCTCCATCTTGCTGAGTCGATGACCATCGGTGGTCACCATGCGCACCGTGCCCTCGTCGACCTCGAAGAGCGCGCTGTTGAGGTGAGCGCGCGTCTCGTCGGTGGAGATCGAGAAGACCGTCCGCTGCACGAGGTGGAGAAGCACGCCGACGGGCAACTCCATGCGCGAGGCCTCTTCCGGTGGCGTGGGGAGGACGGGAAACTCACTCCCGGGCAGGCCGTGGAGGGTGTAGCGACGGGCGCTTCCCCCCGCCTTGATCGTCGTGGCGGCACCGTTGCCCACGCTGATGTGCACGGGGCCGTCGGGCATGTGCCGAACCCGGTCGAACACGTCGCGCGCGGGTACGGCGACCGAACCGTCGCGGGTGACCTCAGCGTCGAGCGCCCCGGAAACTGCGAGGTAGAGGTCGGTGGCAGCCACGCGCAGCGCCCCGTCGGCCGCAGACAGCAAGACGTTGGCGAGCACCGGCATGGTGCTCTTCTTGTCGGCGACGCCCTGACAGCGTTGCAGCAAACGAAGCAGTGTTTTCTTTGGCGCGACGAGTTCCATCGGAGGTGTCCCGCTCGGTCTTAGCAGGAATCTTCTGCGCCTCTCAGTCCCAAAAAGAGGGATCGGCGCGTCGGACCGATGTCTCGGGCTCGTTGGTCGCGGGAAGCGCCAGCTGCGTCCTTCCGACCAACGAGCGCGAACATTCATGGATCAAAATTTAAGATCTTCGTGGTCTTCGTAGGGCCTGTGGAAACCAGGGAAAACTCAATTTGACGAGACGTTTTAGGTACTTGGGATTCAGATGAATGGGGGTAGCCGGGGGGGAGCAGTTGGGGGAGCGGGTAGTTCAAGGTGGGGACAACTCGGGAAGGGTCGGCTTTGTCCCCAGACCAGCGGTCGTTGTCCGCGAACCACCCCGTCGCAACCCACACGTGGCCCTCGGGTTCTCCCCAGGGATTGAGAACGGGGTGGATACCGGAGCGAAGGCCGGCGAAACTCGACAGACACCGACCGCCGGGCCGGTGAGGCACCAGCGTGCGTCATGAGCGACCGCTTCATCCGTTGTCCGCACTGCGGTCTCCCGCATGACGCCCACATTCGCGTGTGTCCAACCACGGGCTTGCGCGTGGGGGCCCATCCGCGAAAAGGGCAGCGACCCCGGCGAAATCGGGCCTCGAGTGAACGAGCGCGGGAACAGCAAGCGATGGTGGGGCGCGTCATCGAGGGCAAGTACCGGGTGCTCGGCGCGGTGGGCGAAGGCGGGATGAGCTCGATCTACGAGGCCGAACCCGTTGGCGGGCGGGGTCGGGTCGCGTTGAAGGTGTTGCACCCGTCGCTCGCCGACGACCGGGAAGCGATCGCGCGCCTGCGCCAAGAGGCCGAGGTGGTCAGCACCATCGGCCACCCCAACATCTGCCGGGTCTACGACTTGGGGCGTACAGGAGAGGGCGCCCCTTACCTCGTGATGGAATTGCTGGAGGGGGAGAGCCTCGCGGAACGGATCAAGGCTGATGGGCGCATGAGCTTTGCCGCCCTCGCTCCCATCGTCGAACAGGTGTTGGCGGCGCTGGGGGCCGCCCACGCCAAGGGAATTCTCCACCGCGACCTCAAGCCGGAGAACGTCTTCATCAAGCGTGGCCGAGGCCGGGCCCCCGTCGTCGCCAAGCTCCTCGACTTCGGGATCAGCAAGACCATGAGCTACGAATTCGTCGATGCGGCGCGGCTCACCCACAGCGGCATGGTCATGGGGACCCCCTATTACATGGCGCCCGAGCAGGCACGCGGCGACAGCGGGCTCGACCAGAGGGTCGACCTCTGGGCCGTCGGCGTCGTCTTGTACGAGGCCTTGACGGGTCGTCGCCCGTTCGTGGCGACCAACTACAACGCGCTCTTGGTAAAAATCCTGACGTCTCGTCCCCGGCCGGTCCGCAAGCTCGTCCCCGGACTGCCCGAGCCGGTCGTTGCCCTCGTCGACCGGTCGCTGTCCAAACTTCGTGAGGACCGCTTTCAAACGGCGCCGGAATTCATCGATGCCGTGATCCACGCGCGTCGGGCCATCGACGCCGCCGCCGCTTCGTCGTCGCCGATGGCTTCCCCCTCTCGCTGGCCGGAGGCTCACGAGCGCCGCACCGTCTGGGCTCGCGTGCGCGACGAGCTCCCTCCGGCGGTGGCGAGCATCACGCAACTCGACGAGCCGATGGAGGTCACCATTCAGGATGCGATCCCAACGTTCCTCGACCCCGAGGACGAAGCGAGCGAGACGGACGGGACGGTGGTGATGGGGCCGGACGAGCTTCGGGCTTTGGACCGCGTCGAGGTCGCCGGGTCGGCGTCGGCACCAACGACCGCGCCCGTGGCTCCGCCCGAGCCCGAGG
Source organism: Myxococcota bacterium (assembly GCA_039027095.1). GTDB lineage: Bacteria > Myxococcota_A > Polyangia > Polyangiales > Polyangiaceae > JAPYTK01. Next base: position 49,043 of record JBCCLB010000026.1, on the reverse strand, counting down.
CGACGCCGACACGGGTCTTTCGTCCGCGGGACGTCCGCGTGCGTCCGGGGCGCTCCGCCGGGGCGCGGCCTCAAGGTCCGCCGGGGACGAATCCGAGGCCATCGGTCCCGCGGCCACGAGCGGAGCCCGACGACCAGGAGAAGACGACCCTCTTCGACTTGGCGTCGGCCAAAGCGGCGCTCGCCCGGCGACGTCGCCGTCGCGATGACGACGCGGAAGGTCCCGAGTGAGCTTTTCCCCCGTCGGGGACGACGAGGGTATCGAGCGCGTCGTATTCGAACGCGTGACGAAAACGTTCGGGGCCACGGCGGCGCTTCGCGGGGTCAGCGGAGAGCTTCGCCGCGGTACCCTGACGTTGATCGAGGGGGCCAACGGGTCGGGCAAAACGACGTTGCTCCGCGTCCTCGGCATGAGTCTCCGTCCCACGGGGGGTCGGGTGCGGTACCCCCCGTTTGGGAACGACCGACAGCGAATTCGATGCGAAATCGGGTGGGTGTCTCACGAGCCGATGGCGTACGGAGACCTCACCGGGAGGCAGAACATCGAGCTGGCCGCCCGGGCGCACGGGTTGCCGGTCGAGGCGGCGTGGGAGGACGTGCGCGCGCGGTTCGAGCTGGGTCGTTTCGCCGAGCGACCCCTCCGCACGAATTCCCGGGGCCAGCGCCAGAGGGTGGCCCTGGCCCGCGCGCTGGTGCACCGCCCGTCGCTGGTGCTTCTCGATGAACCCACGACCGGACTCGACGAGGCCGGCGCGAGCCGCTTGCTCGACGTGCTCGCCGGATGTCTCGAGGAAGAGGCCGCCGTTGCGCTGGTGACGCACGAACCCGACCGCTTTCGTAGCCTTTCGGCCCATCACATCGTCCTCGACCGTGGTCGGGTCCGCAGGCACAATGATCGCCCATGACGAGCGATCGGGCTACCGCCGTGGCAGCGCTGGGCCCGGTGGCGGTGGGGAGCATGGTCTGGCGTCACCGGGGGCAACGTCACCTCACCGCCATCGTGAAGGCGCAGTTCGCGATGAGACCGGACCACGTCATGGAGACGCTGGACGCGCCTCACATCGTCACCCGCGATGTCTACGAAGACGACGATCCGACGCGCAGCCTCGCCGAGGCGAGCGACGTGGTGCCATTTCGTCCCCGGGCCGACATCTGGTTGCGAGGTCATGCGCAGACGCCGGGTCCTCCGGTGTCGGTCTTGCTCGCTCGGCTTGCGCTCTACCGTGGGGGCCGTGCCCTGCTCGACAAAGTGCTCCAGATCGTCGGCGATCGCGTCCATCCCGACGCGGTCCCCCAACCCTTCGCGCGCATGCCGCTCGTCTACGAGCGTGCGTTTGGCGGCATCGATCACGAAGACAACCCGGTGGGACGAGCCGAGGACGGCAACGCCGAGGCCCCCAACCTTCTCGCCCCGCAGCGCGCCGGCGTGACCGCATGCTTCGCCCCCATCTCGCCCTATTGGAAAGTGAGACGACGGCACCGAGGTGAAGCTCCGCGCTACGACGGTCACACCCTCATGCTCGCCGAAGAAACCGACTGGGCGTTTTTTCAGGCGGCGCCCCCCGACCAGCAGGTTCCCTACCTCCAGGGCGGCGAGTGGATCGTGCTCGACGGCGTCGACGCCACCACGGTGCGGCTGCAGTCGCGTCTCCCCAAGCTGTCGGCGGAAGTTCGCTTGCTGCGCGGGGAAGACGACGAAGGCGACCGGCTCGCGGTGGTGGCGGACGGTCTCGCGATCGACACCGACGCGCGGGTGTGCACCGTGACCTGGCGAGGCAACGTGCCGGTCGCGGCCGAGGACGAGCCGTCGTCGTGGGTTCTGGCCGCCGCGCTGGTCCCGCCGGGGATGAGGGTCGCATGGGCACAGGCACGGCGGGCCGCGGTGCCGGTGGATGCGCACCCATCAGCGGCGACATCCACCGCGTTCGATGCGACGACGCACGGGGCCGCCGACGATACGCTCGGAAAGACGACCGTCGATCCGATCACCACCCCGGCCCCGCCCTCGCACGATGGGGGGTTGCCGACCGCGACGGAGCCAGGCCGCCCCCCGCCCTTTCACGAGGAGGACCTGCCGTGGATTCACGAGGAAGCGCAGGAGCCGCTGGCGGTGCTCGACGACCCGTATGCGGTCACGGCGCCTTTTCCGAGGTCTGGCGCGGTGGGGGTCGCATCGGAAGAGGTGCCCGAGCCAGCGCCCACGCAACAGAGCTGGCGTCCTTCGACGATGCCGCCCGCCCCGCTCGACGTCGACGCCTATCTCGCCGGGTTGCGGCGGGCGGGGGCGACGGACGAAGACGTCGAAGCGTTGCTCCCCGAGCTCCATCGCGCGCCGGACGACTAACCTTTGACGGTGGGCGACGCCGCTCGCATGAGGTCACCATGAGGCATACGACACCCAGCATCCTCGCCGTCGTCATCGGGCTCGGGTCTGCAACGTTCGCCACGGGCTGTGGCGGAGGCGCGAACGCCACCTCGCGTCCCGGTGCCGCGTCGCGTCCGGGGCTCCCTCCACCCGGTTCGCGGCCTGGCCCGCCCGCCCCTGGCGCCCGACCCGCCGGCGGCCTTCCGGGGTTCGGGTTTCCCCTCCCCGTGTTCGATGCGGCGGCCATCCCCCGGCCGATCAACATCGGGGCGTTGATGGCCTCGTTGTCGAGTTCGCCCTGTCGCCCGGTCGAAGTCTCTCCGGGCAATTGGGTGAGCTTCGATTGCACCCCTGCGAGCGTGGTGACGCGGGCCCTTCAGCTTGGTTTTCAGCGCTCCAGTTCGTTCACCGGGAAGTCGTTCACGGGCAGCACCGTGGGCAGCAACTTGCCGGCGCAGGTCGACCACCGCGGCAGTGGCCTCGAGGGCCCGATCAAGAATCAGGGCGCGACCGGCACGTGCACCGCGGTGTCGTTGTCGACGGCGATGGAGCACCAAATCCGCCGCCTCGGCTACACCGACAACATCTCCTCGATGCACCTCTGGTCGAACTACCGCCAGCCCCGGATGGGCATGGCGGGCGACCGCAACATCGACAAGCGGATCACCACGTCGAAGACCTGGCCGTACGACCCGGCGCAAGCCTGCCAGATGATGGATCGCCCGTACGACTCGTGCGGCGCGGCGTACGGCGTCACGCCGGGGACGGGAAACGCCGATCCGCTCGTTCAGAGCCGACAGCAAGCGGCTCGGGCGAACGCGCGCTACCAACTTCTGGGCATCGAGCAACTCACCAGCCGCGACCCGGTCGCGTTGGCCACGATCATCGCGGGCGGCGACTCGCTCTGGGTGGCGTTCAACGTCAACAGCGCGGCGTGGCAGTCGCGCAACCTCAAGAACAACGTCATTCAAGACTACGTGACCACGGAGTCGGTGGGGCATGCCGTCGTGCTGAGCGGCTACCGGACCGTCGGCAACGGCCTCCAGTTTCAGGTCCACAACAGTTGGGGCAAGGGCTGGGGCGAGGGCGGTTACGCCTGGATCAGCGACAAGATGGTCGCCACGCAGCTCCGTTATGCCTACCGGGTGCGCGTCGCCGACCCGAAGAACCCCGGCGCGAATCCTCCCGGGGGGGGCGGTGCGTCGCCGAGCCCCGCGGGCCAGAACGGTTGCCCCGCCGGGCAGGCCAAGGACTTGATCTACCGTCAGTGTGTCGCTGCGTGTCCCAGCGGTCAGCCTCCGGCCGCTGGTCTCTGCCCCCCGGCGATACCGGGTATGGGGCCGCCGCCGGCGGCGCCCGCGCCCGGCGGTCAGAGCGGCGAAGGGTGCGCCAGCGGCCAGACGAAGGACATGATGACGGGCCAGTGCGTCGCGGCCTGCCCGGGTGGCAATCCACCCATCGGCGGTCTGTGTCTGCCGACGATGTAAGAAGTCGCGTCGCTCACGGAACGACGCACGGGGCCACTCCTTGGGCCCCACCTCTTGGGCCACTCATGGGGCTACGGTGCGGTGAATGACGACGGGGGCGCCATCATCCGTGGTGACCACGAACTGAAGCGCGCCGGCGCCGGACGCGACGGAGGTGGTGAGCTTCGAAGTCTCGAAGGGGGCGACGAGGATGGACGGCAACCCCACCCCCACGGCAGAGGCGGGCGCGACGTTGTCGAGAATGAGACCGGTGTGCGCCGTCATCACGGCATCGGGCACGAGGCCGATGCCGACGAGAAAGTCGCCCGTGGGCGCGGTCGTGCCGGTGACGACGACGGTTCCGCCCTGGGCGACGAAACTTTCGGCGGTGGCGCGGAGTAGGCTTCCGGCATTGGACGGAGCGCGTTGTTCGTGCACCAGCAATGTGTCGACGCTGGTCGGATCGAGGGCGTTGACGATCGTGGTGGCGGTGCTGGAGGCGGTGAGCGAGAGCGTTCGACCTCGCGCTTGAGCCTGCTGCGCGACCAAGCCGTGGAGCGCCGTCACCCGGCTCGGGTCTGCGTTTCCCGTGAAGCTCAGAACTCGTATGGGGTCTCGGGTCGGCAGGAAGGTGGCGTTGCCGAGAAGGGTTCGCGTCGCCGGTGTCGTCGTGGCGTAGCTCATCCCGATGAAGACGACGTGGCCGGCGAGGTCGCCGAGGCAGATGCCCTCGTCGCAGAGGCCCGAAGCACAAGCGTTGAAGCAACCTCCACAGTGATTCGCATCACTCGTGAGGTCCACGCAGCGGTCGCCGCAGGCGACGTCCGGCAGGGCGCAAGCGCGCCGGTCCCCTCCGGTCGACGTGCCGCCGCCCGCCGACGAGGTGGTGGCGTCCGAGCCGCCGGTCGCCGGGGTTCGGCCGCCTCCGCCCCCCTGGTCGTGGCGCGCACCGACCTCGACCGCAACGCATCGGCCCCGTCCGTCGGGCACGTGGTCCAGCGCGCATTCGCCTCCGACCAGCGGGTCACAGGCCGCGGCGAAGAAGACCGTGGTGACCGCCTCGAGGGCTCGGCGTGGGGCCCGGATGCCGGAACCCAGCGTCATCGCTCCCTCTGCGGCTCGCGTTCCAGGATCAGAAACTCGACGCGTCGGTTCCGGTCGCGGGCGGTGGGGGTCGTATCGGGGACGGCGGGGCGACGTTCACCAAAGGCTTCCGTCACCAGTCGACCGGGCCGCACGCCGAGCTGCACCAGCAGGCCGCGAACCGCGGTGGCACGGGCGGCACTCAAGCGGTGGTTGTAGCCGTCGGGTCCGGTGTCGTCGGCGTGCCCTTGGATCCGGATCCGCGTCCAGTGCGGATGATCGTTCATCAGCTTCGCCAGGCGCCCCACGAGGGGATGACTCCGCCGCTCGATGAACGCGGTGTCCACCCCGAAGTGTACGCGGTCGTCGAGCCGGATCTCGTTGCCGACGAGCCTCACCTGCACCTCGTCGGGGCACCCGTCGTGATCGTCGTAATCGTTGCGCGTCTCGGCGTCGTCGGGGCAGGCGTCGCGGAGGTCGGGGATGTCGTCGCCGTCGTTGTCGGGGTCGGGGCAGCCGTCGTCGTCGTCGAAGCCGTCGCGATCTTCGGCGTCGTCGGGGCAGGCGTCGCGGAGGTCGGGAATGTCGTCGCCGTCGTTGTCGTGGTCAGGGCAGCCATCGTCATCGTCGAAGTCGTCGCGGTCTTCGGCATCGTCGGGGCAGGCGTCGTCGTGGTCGGGAATGTCGTCGCCGTCGTTGTCGTGGTCGGGGCAGCCGTCGTCATCGTCGAAGTCGTCGCGATCTTCAGCGTCGTCGGGGCAGGCGTCGGCTTGGTCGCGGACGCCGTCCCCATCGCGGTCCGGGTCGGAGGCCGTCGTGACGATGTCCGGTCGAGGTTCAAAGGCGGCGTGGAGTCCGAACGACAGCAGGCGGGCATCCTCGGCGAACACCTCACTGCTCGGGTCGATGATGTGGACGTACCCAACGAACGGTCCGACCCGGAGCGCGTGGCCGGGGGCAAAGTCGAAACCTACCCGTGAGTCGATTGATGGTCGAACCAGGTCGCCGGTGAGGGTGATGCCTGCGCCACCGGCAACCCAGAGGCCTCCGAGCGACCACGTGGCGTCGGCCTCCGGACGGCCGAAAGGGCGGAGCCGTACGCCGGGAAGGGCGAACAGGCCGAATCCCCCCTCGGTGGGGACCAGACCGTCGGGGTCGACGCCGCCGTCGGTGAGCGCCACCCCGCCCAGAGAAAGCTCGAGGCCGATGTAGGGATTGAGGGTGAGCTCGGGGGCGAGCCATGCGCCTCCGCCCCACCCGAACTGCTGCGCCTTGGGATCGCCCACGGCGCGGGCGGCCGTCCCCTCGAGGTGGACCGCGTAGCCGAGCTCCGCTCGGGCCGGACGCAGAGGCGCGGCGACGAGCAACGCCGACACGACGACGGAGGGACGTAGATTGACCATGGCACCCCGCGCGCCCGACCGGGATCCGGGCCGCAGGGTTACACCAACGGCTACTCTGCGCCCGACTTGAGCGGCGGCGTGCGCGACGAGGTCAGGGCTCCGGGCGGCGGGTCATCGTTCGTAGGCACCGGGGCGGAAACGGGCACTGCATCCTCGGGGGGGTCGAGGCTGCGGATGGTCGCGTGCGCGCCGGGCACGAGCGTCGGCGCCTCGAATTCGATGGTGGGGAGGCTCTTGATGAGCACGCCGGGGAGCACGGTGTTGACCACGGCATAGATGATCAGGCCGCCGATGATCGCCTGGGGCACCTCGTCGGCGAAGCGGTCACGGAGAATGCCTGCGAGCACGAGCGTGAACACGAGCGTCGGCAGCATCGGCACGGCTACGCGAAGCGCCTTCTGGGCGAGCTCTTTGAAGACGAAGCCGCGCTGCAGCACGATCGCGATCACCCGCAGGGGCAGCGCGACGGCGAGAAAGACCCCGCCCGCGAGGAGCGCTGCGGCGGAGAACGCATCGGCCTCGACTTGCAGCCCGGCTTTGAAAAAATAGAACGGAATGAAGAACGACGCGAAAAGCTCGACCGCGTGCATCATCGTGTGCGAGCTGAGGGAGGGGAGCTGCTCGTGGAACCGCTGGGCGGCGATGCCCACGATGAAGGCGCCCACGAGGTAGTAGACCCCGAGAAGCTTCGTCAGGTAGGCGCACACCACCGCCACCATGACGAGGAACGTGAATTCGCTCTTCGGTGCGTAGGGCAAAATCAGTTTCGCGAAGCCACGAAACGCGACGGGGAGCAGCGCCACCATGGCGATCAGTGCGAGGGATGCGAGCCCGAGGCCGATGGCGGTCTCGCTTTTGAGCACGACGAAGAGAACGCCGAGAGCCAGGATTTCGCTCGCGATGGCCTTGGTTTTCACCGAGTAGGCCTCGTCTGGTTCGAGGCCGAGTTGGTCGATGCTGTTGATGATGAAGCCGGTGGAGGGGGTGACGATGGCGAGACCCACCACGAGTGCGGGACGGAGGGGCACGCCGAGGATCGCGACGATGGCGTAGGACACGCCAGCGAGGAGGAGCGAGCGCAGCGCGAGGTGACCGCCGAGCGTCCGGGCGCCCGCTCGAAGCTCGTCGAGGTCGATCTCGAGGCCCGCAAACAGAAACAGAGCGACGATTCCCAGGGTCCCCAGCGTGTTGACCGTCGGGTCGCCGAAGAAAAGACCGTGCGGATAGGGGTCGTCGACGAACAGATTCACCAGGTGGTGGCCGAGGCCGCAACTCACGCCGAGCGCGAAGCTGACGATCGCGGATGGGATGCGAAAGCGCTGCAGCGGTTTCGTCAGCACGAACAGCGCGAAGAGCAGCGCGACGTAGAGCAGCTCGGGCGGCACCCGGAAGCCATAACGGGTCGCGCAGAAAACGAGGGCAGGAACCGCTCGCCGCGGCCTGGGTCAGAGCGCATCATGGGGTCCGTCATGAGGCTTCTGCGAGAAACCTGGGTGGTGGTCGCGACTGGCACGGAAGTGGGCAAGACCCACGTGTCGATGTGCATCCTGGAGGCGCTCCGTCGCGGTGGGACGTCGGCGTTGGGGTTGAAGCCCGTGGAGTCGGGCGGCTCGTCTTCGGTCGAGACCGACGCCGCCCGTCTCGGTCGAGCCTCAGGGGCTCGGGTACCTCCGCGATACGCGTTCGCTCCGCCCATCTCGCCGCATCTCGCGGCCCGGGACGTGGGGACGCCGATCGAGGTGGCGGAGGTGGTCGCGTGGGTCGATGCGCATCGAGGCGACGAGGGGGTGACCCTCGTCGAGACCGCCGGGGGCCTCCTCAGCCCCCTGTCGGAAACGGCGACGAACCTCGACTTGATGGTGGCCTTGGCGCCCACGGAGGTGGTCCTGGTGGTCGGCAATCGGTTGGGTGCCCTCCACGATGCCCGCGCGTGCATGATGGCGCTCGCCGCGGTCGGGTGGCAGCGGTCACGGGTCGTGGTGGCGCTTAGCGACGCCATGCCGGCGAAGGGACGACCGATGGCGACCAACGGGGCAGAGTTGCGGACGTTGGGGGTCGTGTCGCGATTGGTGCGGGTCGCCCACGGGAAGGTGGACGGGGATGCGGGTCGAAGGGGAGGGGAGGAACTCGTGGCGATGGTGCGCAACCGCGGCGGCGGCTCGCCGGGATGACCGTGGGCGCGGGGCGAGGCGTCTTATCGTGCCGGTCAAATCGGTAGATTTGACCGGCCCAAAAAGTAAGGCAGCCCCGAGACAATAGAACCGGCCCTGAGGAGCGATGCTCGCCCTCGCCGGCTTGTCGTCGGCGATCGTTGACATTGTCGGCGAGCATCGCGACACCATCAACGGTTGTGGTCGAGGGTGTAGGGTGAGGTCGAGCCGAGAGGCGGCTACCGGTAGAAGTCCCGTTGTGCTGGCGTGGCGTCGACGTCGACGTAAGAGCGCTTTGGGGCGAAGGTGCGCCCTTTGTCGAGGGCGACCACCTCCGTCGTCTCCGCGAAGACCCAGGGGAGGGGCGTCACGGTAGGAAACGCCGCGAGATCGAGGGCCGGATTGTTGCAGACCCAGCTCCAGACGACCTTACGTTCGGGTCTTCTCAAGCTGAGCTGTCGGCGTCGGCAGGTGAGCTTCATCTTTTGCGGTGCAACGGCCTCGCATGCCGCTTCGGCCCGTGGTTCGAGGTCGGTTCGGGCGCACGCGTCGTCGGCGAGGTCGAGGTCGAGGGAGAGGCGCTCGGTCCCAAGGGTCCATCCGCCCCGCCAGGTCCGCTCCCAGTCGAAGCGTTCGCTTTTCTTACCGTGGGCGGCGCGAAACTTCTCGGCGAGCTCGCCAGACTCCTCGAGGGTCACGCTGCCGTTGGGACCGAAGTTCAACTTGGCGGCGGAGTACCCCCGGCGGACGGTGGCGCAGGTCGCGCCACACGGCTGGACATGCATCAGCCACCGGTGGGTTTTCATCTCAGCCGGAAACCTCGTCCCTGGACGTGGCTCCTCGGGGCGCTCGGCGAGAGGTGGTTCGGGAGGAAGCGCAATGGGTTCGGGTCCACCGCAACCGAGAAGAAGCGTGGCCAAGAGAGGCCGTCGTGACCATCCTCGCCTCGCCCGACGTTGCCAGTGGGCATCATGGTGCGGTGCCGGCTCTGTCGTCTCTTGGGTCATGGGCGGGTGCAGGATGTTTGGGTGGATGGCCGATGGCTGCGGTGTCTGGCCCGAAGGGGAGACGCGCTCGCCTCGACGAGGTGGGTTGGGGATGGCGGGGCGAGCGCACCGGGAGGCCGTAGAAACGCGAGGGCGGTATAGCTCGGAGCGCGGGCGACGTCGCGAGGATATCGTGCCGGTCAAATCGGTAGATTTGACCGGCCCAAAAAGTAAGGCGCCCCCAAGACAATAGAACCGGCCCTGAGGGGCGATGCTCGCCCTCGCCGGCTCTCGTCGGCGATCGTTGACGTTGTCGGCGAGCATCGCGACACCATCAACGGTTGTGGTCGAGGGTGTAGGTGCCCTGGCGGCGATTCGGATGGGGCCAAGAGGGGCGGTATTGGATGTTTCACGTGAAACAACCCGCACGTAGCCGGATGTTTCACGTGAAACGCCATCACCGCTCCGCGGATGTTTCACGTGAAACGTCTTCCCTAGCCTTCGCCCTGCTGACCATCGGCAACCCCGGGGGCATACCCTTCATCCCCGCAGAAACAGCACCACGTACGCCATCGCGAGTCCGATGTGGACCACGGCAAAGGGCAACGCAAGGCGCACGAACCGACCAAAGCTGATGGGCAGTCCGTGCTTGTGCATGACGGTGACCGCAACCACCGTGCTCGCCGATCCGATGGGGGTGATGTTTCCGCCGAGGTTGGCCCCAAAGACCACCGCCCACCACAGGTCCATGGGTCGCTCCGCCGGTGGCAGCGCCATATCGGGCAATGCGCCGATGATTTTGGCCATCATCGCGGCCAGCGGAATGTTGTCCGTCACGGCGCTGGCGAGGGCGGATGCGGCGAGCAGCGCCGCGCTGGACGCCTCGCCCAAGGACAGAATGTATCGCTCGAGGCCTCCCCCGATGAGGGCGAGAACCTGGGCGTGCTCCATGACGTTGATCACGACGAAGAGTGCCGCAAAAAACAGCAACAGGTCCCAGTCGACCCCGCGATAGAACCGGTCCACCTCTGCCTTGAAGCGGACCAGAATCGCGAACGCGAAGCCAAGGGCCACGTACCCCATCCCCAACTCGTGCACGATCGGCAGGATCGACGTCGTGGCGAGCGTCATGATGAACAGGGTGAAGAGCGCCGCCGCGGTCCAGAAAAAGGACCGGCTTTCGATGCCGTCGGTTTCGTCGAAACTTCGAACCATGTCCAACGCCTCGGCCTTCTCGGTCTCAGAGGCCAAGGCTCGCACCCCGAACCTCCGTGCCCCGAGCGCGATGGTCATCGCCGTCGCGACGGCCACGTAGGGGCTGGCCACCAAGAAGAACTCGATGAACTGAATGCCCGCCGCGTTGCCCACGATGATGTTCGGCACCGAGCTGATCAGCGTGAGGAGGCCACCGATGTTGGTGAGGAGGCCTTCGACGAGCAGAAATCCGAGCAAAAGCTCGTTCTTTTGAAGCTTGTCCAGCGAAACGGCGGTCAAGGAGCCGACGATGAGCATCGCGGTGACGTTGTTCAGCAACGCCGAGAACACGACCGTCATCACGCCGTAGTACGTGAGGAGAAGAATGGGCACGCCCCGGGAGGCCTTCGTCAGCTTGATGGCGATGTAGGTAAACAGCCCCGACTTGGAGACGACGTCCACGAAGAGACTCGACCCCAGAATGATGGCGATGACCCCCCAGTCGATGGCGGGAATGTAGACGGGAAGGCGCAGGGTTTCGCCGAAGACATTTCGGACCCATGCGACGTCGTTCAGCGGGCCCTCGGAATGGTCGATCGGAAGGATGTTCGTCGCCGCGCCGGCAAAAAGCGCGACGATGGCAAAGACGCCCGTGATCAGCGATTTCTTCGCGTGAATCTTCTCTTCCAAGGCGAGCGCCAGCACCATCAGGGCCAAAAGCGCAGCGAAGGCATAGGTGATGGTTGGCGCCACGTGGTGATGGGATTCAGCGCCCGCCCCGCCGCTCGACAGAAGCAGAAGCGTATTTGGTGTCGCGGTCCAGGACATGGTGAAAACGGCTCAGAGAAGAAGAAGTGGCGTGTCGCGGAGTTCGACGGCCAAAGGATAGGCGAGCCCATGCATCGCGAGTTGGTCCTCGTCCTTCGTGTTCATCACCACGAGCGCAGCGGCGTGATCTTCGATGAGCGTGGCACAGTCTCGCACTCGGTGACCCATGCGCACTCGTGACACAACCGTAAGATGGCCCAGTGCGGCCGACAGCGTTTCCACCACGGATGCGATGTAATCGGCGGGTTCCTTTTGCAGTTGCGCCGCGATCCGGTCGCGCGCGACTTCGGTGTCGAGGGCCGGGATCTTTCCGATCACGGACATGTAACGCTCGAAGATCGCATCGTCTTCGAGGTGCACCAGCACCAGCGTACCGCCGTGCTCGGTGAACCGAACCCCGTGGTCAATGAGGTCATCAGAGCCGGTCAAGTGGTCCGTTAAAACCATGACATTATTGGTTTTTTTGCAGCTCTCCGCCAACCGTTGCGAACCCTCCGCCGGAAACGGCAACAGCATGACGGGGGTGGTGGTGGCTTGGGTAAGGACATCGACGTGCGAGCCTAGACTGAAGGGTTGAGCGCGCGCGCGTCCGTGGAGATTTCGGTAGGTGCAGATGAGGTCGGGTCGGACGCGCTCGACCACCTCGAGGAGCGACACGACATCCTCTCCCGACCCCGTCGTATGGTGGGTCCACTCGGGCGCCGCGCCTGGGCCTCCATCGGCGATCACCGACAAGAAGTCTTTCACATCCTCGGTGAACCGAGACCCTGACGCCTCGCTGAGGTCGGTGATCACCAGGATCGTCTCGAAGTGCCGTGGGGTAAGCCGATACCTCGCCTTGCTGGCCGACTTGAACGCGCTTTCGAATTCGTCGAGCTTGCTCACGGTCCAAATGGGCCACTTCGCCCCCGGCGCCGCAAGCCCTGGTCGTGGGCCTGGTCACCGCCCGCGTGTTAAGTCAGTGGTCATGGGAGCGGGTCGGATGCGACAGGGCGCGGCCGCCGGGGCCGAAGTGAGCGTGCTTTTCGAGGACCCCACCGCTGCCCTCCCGCACGTCGACCCGCTCACGCTGCCGGTCCTCGTTCTGAACAAGATGTACCAGCCGGTGCGCATCGGGACGGCCCGACGGGCGCTTGCGCTCCTCTACGGGGATACGGCGAGGGCGCTCGACGAGAGTGGTGAACTCTTCGACTTCGCGGGATGGCTGGGGCTTCCCGTGCGAGAAGGGCTCGACGATTACTTGCCCATCATTCGGGGCCGTATTCGGGTGCCACGCATCATTCATCTCCGCCGCTACGGAAAGATGCGGCGGCCATCGGTGCGTCTGACCCGTCGCAACATCATGCTGCGCGATGGATTTACCTGTCAGTACTGCGACAAGCGGGGCTCGATGAGCCAATTCGACATCGACCACGTTCTTCCGCGGTCGCGCGGAGGTGCGGATACGTGGACGAATCTCGTCACCGCCTGCAAATCCTGCAACCGTCGTAAAGGGCGCCGGACACCCTCCGAGGCGGGGATGCCGCTCAAGCGTCGCCCGACGGCGCCCCGCTGGTCGCACGCCATGCAATTGCTCGTGGGCACGCCCCGACGCTACAAGGAATGGGAGCCGTTCCTCGCCGCGGGCTGATGGGACCCGGCGGAGCTGAATCGGAAGTCATTCATGGCGTGGGTGGTGTACGGAGCCGTCGCCTTCGTGGCCTATCGTTGGCTCACCGCGGCCGAACGGAAGAAGTCGTCCGCGAAGCGCGCGCGGCCCGCTGGCAGCCGGGTAGGCACCCATCGCCCCCGACGAACCGAAAACCCGTACGCCGTGCTCGAGGTCGACCCCCGGGCGGATCTGGCCACGATCCGTCGCGCCTACCAAGCCAAGGTGCGGGCCTGCCATCCCGACCTCGTCCACGTCGATGCGGCCCCGGCGGAGCGGGCGGCGGCGGAGGCGGAGACGAAGCGCCTCAACGTCGCCTACGATGCCATTCGCCGCGAACTCGAGGCGAGGTGACGGGTGGGAACTTGCCCGCGTGGCGTCGGAATGAAAAACTCGCTTCCGTGATTCGTTGGAGGGCCGTCTTGCTCGCGATCGTGGCCGCCGGAGGCGGCTGGGGCTGTGCCGCCCAGACCGAGAACTTCGACGACCGCGACTGGACCAAGCAGCACGGGATCCAGACCGGCGCCTACCGCAACGTAGAGACGCTGTTCGATGCCTCCGAGAGCGACGTCGACCGATTCCGTTACATTCTCCGCGGCGTTCGCAACGATTTGACCCTTCGACAACAAGGCGACCCCAACAGCCGCTGCACCTGTCTCGACGTCGCGGTCGGGCGGCCGACCGACCCTCGCTTCAAGTGGGCCGAGGAACGGCCTTCGGTGAGTCCAGACCACATCGTCGTGAGCGTTCGGACGGAGGGTTCGGTGTGTCCGGCGGGCAAGCCGAAACGTCGTCCTTCGATTCAGGCCGTCGACCGCGTGGGCCAGGATGTCATCGTGGTGGTCGAAGAACTCGGCGTCGAGCGGCCTCAGGCGTTGGGGGCCATCGTCACCAAGCCGGGGCCGGACGGTCACATTTGGGTCCGATCGCGCAAGTCGAAGCGACGTTCGCTCCCTTACGCCCGCCGGCCCGACGCGAAGCGCGACATGTGTCGCATCGATACCGACCGGCGCCTTCACCACCAACAGATTCGGGCCGGGCGCCGATTCTAGCCGGGTTCAGATTCGACCGGAGGGTCGGCAGAGGTCGGTGATGACCATGCCTTTCGCAACCTCCGCGCATGCTCACGGGCGACATTCAACACGACGAGCGCATAGCCTCGTGGTGATGTTCGGTAGAGCCAGTCCAAGTCGCGGAGCGAGCATCTCGCGAGGACGCCCGGGGCGGCGCCGACCGCGGCCACGGGCCGCGGTTGAAGGTCGAGGGGGGCGACGTCGCCAAACCAATCGCCGGCCTCGAGGTGCGCAACGTCGCGCTCCCCGGCCCGCAACGTCACCTGTCCCTCGACGATGAGGTAGAGTTCCCGCCCCGGATCGCCCGGGGAAAAAATGAGGTCGCCGGATGCGAAGGATACGACCGACAGCCGGCGGGCCAAGCCGCCGAGGAGATCGGCATCTAGCCCCGAAAAGAGCCCCGACGACGTCAGCGTGGCCGGAGTGACGGCGTCGGGGCCCGATGCGCGAGGGGTAACGGTGCCGGCTTCGATGTCGGAGGCGCTCACGGGGTGAGGCAAACGCCGTACGTCACGGAACCGATGGTCAGCGGCGTCGTAAAGCCGGAAAACTGATCGGTGGGGCTGTCGCAGACGGGGTTCGCCGCGTTGGCGTAGCGGGCGCACTCGGTGCGCATGTTCATCATCGCGTCGGTAAAGTCGATGCAGCCGTAGCCCGGCGCGCAGTCGAAGGTGTCGACGCAGGTCGCCCCTTGCGTCAGCGTTCCTGCGCTCGCACAGATGGACAGCGACCGCTCGGGCGGTCCTTCGTCCAGCACGGGGATGCACTTCGTGCCCACCGGGCAGCCCGCGTTGCTGATGAAGTCGCAGTTCTCCGTACACATCAGGTCGGGGATGGGGTTCATCATGTTGTCCTGGAGCTGAAGCCAACAGCCGCCCCCCGGACCGCTGCAATCCCCATCCGACGTGCAGAATTCACGACATACGGAGACGGTGTTCGAGCTTTGGCCCACCGACACACAAACGGAGCCAGGCGCGCAGTTGTTGCCGTTGCCGCATGCTTCGCCGATGGCGGCGGTGCCGGCCTCGATGCAGATGCGTCCACCGTCGTTGGCGAGGACACACGCTTCGCCGCTGGGACATCCGCATTGCGGCGAGGTCAACTTGCAGGGGCTTTCGTCGCATGGGGGCAACATCCCGCCGGCGCCCGCGTCCCCTCCCCCCGCATGACTGCCCCCGTTGGACGTCGAGGGACCCGCGCCGCCGTCGCGCATTTGCGTGCCGGTGCTGCCCGGTCCCTGAGCTCCGGTCCCTCCGCTTCGTCCGTCGTCATCGTCCTCGCTTCCGCCGGTCCCCGCCGCGCAGGCGGCCGCCGCGTACCCGAGACCGAGGGCGAGCCACGCGCACCGTCTCACCGTCTTCCAAGCTATTCCAAGAGCGTACGCGCAAACATCGGCTTCGCAAAGAGACGCACGTTCTGGCTACGGGCGGGTCGAACCCCCAGTTTGCGAGTGGCCCCAATTTGCGAGTGGCGCCAGTTTGCGAGTGGGTGAGTGACCTCAGTTCGCCCGGTGACTCAGTTCGCCCGGTGACTCAGTTCGCCCGGTGACTCAGTTCGCCCGGTGACTCAGTTCGCCCGGTGACTCAGTTCGCCAGTGACTTGGTGAAGATGATCCGGGTTCGACCGGGGCCGGCGTAGTCGGCGACTTCTTCCACTTTCCAACCGAGCGCTTCGTGGAAGCGTACCGACCCTTCGTTGCCGAGGGTCGTAATCGCCTTGAGGCTGGCGCAGCGCTCGCGGGCGGCGGCCTTCTCGAAGCCTTCGTAGAGCCGGGTGCCTACGTGCTGGCGGCGGAAATCGGGATGAATGCCCACGAGGTGGACGTATCCGGTGGGGCCCCGGTGCGCGATGAATCCGAGAAGAAAGCCCACGACGCGTCCGGCGATCTCGGCGACCATGGCCAAGTCGCCGAGTTCGTAAAAGTACACGGGGTGCGCCAGCGCGTTGGTGGGCCCTTGCCACCACTTGTCGATGACACGAACGATGTAGTCGTAATCCGCTTTCGTGAGCGGACGCGTGGTGATGTCCTTGTCCCTCATGTCGTGCGCACCGCTCCCCTCGTAGGCATTCGTCGCCGCCAACCAGGCCCGCGACGACGCGCTGCGGTACCACGGGGTGCGCAACTCGGGGCCCCCTTGGCTCCGGCTTGCGTACCGTCGGTCGCGAGGCGGGTCGGGCCGGTGCAGCCCCCGTGGCGCCGCGGGCAAACCCTCGGTGATTCCGAGATCGTCAGCAATTCGTGGCATGTCTCATTTCCCCCTGGAACCGCGAAGCACGCGCGTTTGGCGGCCCGATCCCCTCGACCAAGGCCGTTGATGGTGTCGCGATGCTCGCATCATCGATGAATCTTCGTGACAAGGTAGGTCGTTGAAAGGCAAGGGCGTGAGCCGACCGTGCGCCCCGTTCATGACGCGGCGCATCGTCGTCGACGTTGGTGTCGTGTAGGCCCCCGCAACCGCCACCCCAGCTCGATGACGCCAGCTCGATGACGCCAGCCCGGTCGCGCCAATGATGTGGACCAACCGGACGGGCTGGGGTCCGCCAAGCCTTTTCGAAGCCTCCCGGGCCAACCAGCCGCAAAACGGTTAGTACCGTTCGCCAATTCGTGCAACGACTTCGTGGTCGATGGGCAACGCGTGGATTCGTGGCGTGGGCGCCACGCGGGGCCTCGTAGGCGTCGTCGTCGCGCCCTTCGCCGTCTCGATTGCGGCTGCTGCCTGTTCCCCTCGAGGACCCGCGCCGACGTACGCCTCGGACGAAACGTGGTTCGCTGAGCCCGAGTCCGCCGTCGCCGCGGAAGCGCGGGACGAAGGGCCTTTCGCGGAGACGCTGCGCCGCGTTGCTCGCTCGCGCGGCCTCGATGTCCTCCAGCCGGTGGCGGCGCGCCGGGTCTCCCGTCGGGATGCACTGCGACACGTGCGCGCGAAAGCCGCTCGCGATGTGCCCCCGGAGGTCATGCTCGCTCAGGGCGAGCTGTTGCGGAGTCTCGGCGTCGTGCCCCGCAACTACGATTACCTCGCCGGCGTGTACGCGTTGCTCGCCGACAACCTCGCCGGCTTCTACGACCAAGACGAGGATGCGCTGTTCCTCGTCGACGATCTCCGCGGGGCGTCGGTGCATGAGACCATCGTTCACGAGCTGGTCCACGCGCTGCAGGATCAACACTTCGACTTGAACCGCATGCTCCGCTTTCGTGCGGGTCAGAGCGACCGGACCGCGGCCGCCCACGCATTGTGCGAAGGCGACGCGACGGCCGCCACCATGAGCGTCGTCGCGGGCTCCGCCGTTCGGCTGAGCGCGGACGAACTCCAAGGGATGATGCTCCATTCGGTGGCGGAGCGATCGTCGGCCCCCCCTGAGGTCCTGCAGCGGTCGCTGGTCATGCCTTACATCGACGGTCTGCGCTTCGTGCAGGCCCTATACGAGCGGGGAGGTTGGCCCGAGGTCGATGCCGCCTACCGGCGTCTCCCCCGGTCGACCGAGCAACTTCTCCACCTCGAGAAGTACGACGAAAATGAACTCCCCGAGACGGTACGCCCGCCGCCGGTCCCCGACGGCTTCGTGGTCATCGATCGCGACACCCTCGGCGAGCAGGCGTTGCGGATCCTCCTCGATCAGTGGTCGCCCGGCCGGGCTCCAGAGGCCGCCTCGGGGTGGCGGGGCGACCAATACGTCGTCGTCCGCCGTCGACGAGGCGACGAAGTGGCCTTTGGCTTTGGCATTCACATCCGGATGGAGCGCGAGGCCGACGCCGAAGAGCTGGTCGCGGCGGTGGCGGAGCCGGGGACCGGGGCGCTGACCCTCCCTGCGCCTGACGCCGGCGGGGTCGAGGCCGACGTCCGCGCATGCCGCGAACGGGCCGACCTCGGACCTCTCGCGCTGGTTCGTCGCGGATCCGCGGTCGCACTCGTCGCGGGGCCCTACCGCCGAACGCCGGCCCTGCGCTCCGCGTCCCGTTGCGACGATGGGCTTGCGTGGGCCGAGAAGTCGCTCGACCCTTGGGGCGAAGCGGACGAAACATCCTCCCGATGAGCAAAGCTGGCGCAAGGCGCGCGCTCGTCGCGCGACCCATCAGGTCGTTGCCGCGTCTCGGGGCGGCACCGCGGCGCGGGGTGCGGGGCTGTCATCGTGAACGCCGCGGTTGAGCGCTTCGATGCGCGCCACGAGTTCTGATGGCAGACCGCTCGACACAACTGGCTCACGATGAGCCGGGACCCAGGGCACATCGGGCCACCAGCGCTCGGTTGGCACATGAGCGCTTGGCACGACACTTTGGCCGGGCCGCGGGGTGGCGAGGGACACGCCGGCCGCCGCCGCCGCGACGACTGCGCGCTCGATGGGTTCGGTCCAACCGTGAAAGGCCAGATCGAAGGTGCCCCAATGAACCGGGAGCAAGCAGCCGGCGTGGACCAACTGGCTCGCCACGACGGCCTGCTCGGGGCCGATGTGCATATCGCGCCAGTTCGCGTTGTACGCGCCGCATTCGATCATGGCGAGGTCGAAGGGACCGAGCTTCATGCCGATGTCCACGAACCCGGGGAACATCGCGGTGTCGCCGCTGAAGAAGATGGCCCGCTTTGCGCCGCGTACGGCCCACCCCGCCCACAAGGTCTGGTCGCGGTCTGACATCGTGAGCGCGCGGCCCGAGAAGTGGCGGCCCGGTGTGGCCGTGACCTGAAGCCCGGCGCGCTCGTGGGCCTCCCACCAGTCGAGTTCGACGATGCGCTCGGCCGGTACCCCCCAGTGCTCGAGGTGCGCGCCGACCCCCAGCGGAGCGATGAACGGCACGTCGGGGCGCGCGGCGAGCGCGACGATGGTTGCGTGGTCGAGGTGGTCGTAGTGGTCGTGAGACAGGACCACGGCGTCGAGCTCGGGGATTTCGTCGACCACGAGCGGGGGGGCGAAGAATCGCTTCGGTCCGGCCCACGACACGGGAGAGGCCCGCTCCGACAGAACGGGATCGAACAGAACGCGGCGCCCCTCGATCTCGACGAGCGATGTCGCGTGACCGAGCCACGTGACGCGCAGACCGTCGGGAGGCGGTGCGGCGAAGTCGTGGCCGCGCCGCGGGACGGTCGGCGGGGTCGCGGCCGGGGTTCGGTGCGCGCTGCGACCGAGGAGGAACGCCTTGCTCGTGGGCCAGAACGCGGGCTCCTCCCGCGGGAGCGGAGGACAAAATCCGCCCCGGCCGCGCCCGCCGGTCGGTGACCACTGAGGCGACGCTTGCATCCGCTCGAGGCGGGCCCCCGTCGCCGCCGCGCCCATCGCCGTTCTAAGCCGGATCGTCACGCCGGAGACTTAAGTGCGAGGTGCGACGGGGCAACCGGTCCAAGTTGCCTCGCGGTCGCCCCCGGACCCATCATCCCGATCATGGCCGGCGAGCAGACCACGAGCCCTTCGTCCGAAGCGCCGGCGAAGAAGCGGCGCACGCCCTTGGTGCGTGAACTCGTGCTCGCCGACCTCATCACCCTCGGCAACGCCGCTGCGGGGACCGGCGCGATCCTCGCTTGCACGTCGTACACGACCACGGGGGAGCCGACATGGTTGAACCTCGTGGGTGCGCTCCTCGTCGTCGCGCTCGTCTGCGATGTCCTCGACGGGAGCGTCGCGCGTTGGCGACACCGCCATTCCCCGTATGGCGCCGACCTCGACAGCCTCTCCGACCTCATCTCGTTCGGGGTCGCCCCCGCGGTGCTGGCCTTCACCCTAGGGGCGAGAACGCCCGTCGACGTCGTCGTCCTGGTGTTCTTCGTCGCGTGCGGGGTGGGTCGCCTCGCGCGCTTCAACGCCACCGCCGACGACCTGATGACCGACGCCGGCAAAGTGAGGTACTTCGAGGGCACCCCGATTCCTTCCACGCTGTTGCTCGTGGTGATGATGCTCGCCCTCGCCCGTGCCGACCTGGTGCACGAGAACCTCTGGGCGGTCCCTGGCCCGCTCGGCTTTCACCTCCCGGTCATTGCGTACGCCCTGAGCGGTCTCGCCATGATCAGCACCCGACTCCGCATCCCGAAGCCTTGACGTCGCGGCTTGCGATTCGGCGCGCGACACGTAGCCTCAAAGGATGAACGGGCAAGAGGCACAGGCGGCGCGGAGGCGGGCAAGGCGGACCACCGGGAGCCCGGCGAAGCCAACGATGGTCGCGCTCGGGGCGGTCTTCGTCATCGCCTGCTCGAGCGAAAGCGGAACCCAGCTTGCCGTCGTCGGGGTTGGCGGCGCCGGCGCCGACGCGACCGGCAGTGCCGCGGGAGGCCGGGCCGCCGGAGGAGAGGGCACCGGTACGGCCAACGGCGGGGCCGGTCAGGGCACGAGCACCTTGTTTCCGGCCGGGAGTGGGGGCGGCAACGAAGGCGGAAGCAGCGCCGATTGCGCCCGCGAGCTCACCGGCGTCGTCCGCGACTTCAAGATCGAGCACCCCGATTTCCAGTTCGTGATCGGCGTCGACCCGGGGATCGTGGAAAGTCAGCTCGGGGCCGACGGCAAGCCGGTCTACGCCGGCAACCCCACCACGCCCACGACCAACGGCGCCGCATCTTTCGATCAGTGGTACCGCACCACCGCGGGGGTCAACCTCGAGTTCCCCCTCACGATTTCCCTCACCGAGAGCGCGCCCGGTGTGTTCACGTTCGACGACGGCGCCTTCTTTCCTATCGACGGCCAAGGCTTCGGCAACGAGGGCAACCCGCACAACTACCACTTCACCTTCGAGATCCGGGCCGAGTTCGTCTACCAGGGCGGCGAGGTGTTCACGTTCACCGGCGACGACGACCTCTTCACCTTCATCAACGGCCGCCTCGCCATCGACCTCGGCGGCGTCCACGGCCCGCTCAGTCAAACCATCGACCTCGACGCCCAGGCGGCCGAGCTCGGCATCGAAATCGGCGAGACCTACCCCCTCGACTTCTTCTTCGCCGAGCGCCACACCACGATGAGCAACTTTCGCATCGACACCTCGATCGCGTGCTTCGACGAGGTCCCGATCCCCCGATAGAACCCTAAATGGGTGCTCATCGAGGCGTTGGCGGAGAGAGCGGGATTCGAACCCGCGGATAGGTTTCCCCATCGCACGCTTAGCAAGCGTGTGCCTTCAGCCACTCGGCCATCTCTCCTGCGGACGCCGCGGTATGCCCCACCGCGGACGTCGGCGCAAGGACACCCCGGGGTACCCGAACGCGCTCATGAGGCCGAAGGCGGGCCGCTGCCGCCCCGGGCGAGCGGGAGGATTTCGTTTCCCCCGCTCCGGCGTCTTTCCGCAGGGCACCTGCCTGCCTCCTTTCGAGGAACGTGGTAGGTCCGCCACATGCCTCGGGGAAGGAGTCACGGGCGCCTTGGCAAAGCGGTGCGATGGCACGTGGCGCTCGGAGCTGGCTTCTCGTTGGTGGCCGTGGCCTGTGTTTCGGGCGGGTCGGCGGATGGAGGCACGTCGGCGGCGGCGGGGGGGGACCACCGTACGACGTCGCAGCACACGACCGGGGTGGGCGGCGCCGGGGGGGGCACGGCGGGAAGCGGGGGCGGAGGGGCGCCGGCCGAGCCGGACGGGAGCTGGGCCCGACCTTTTCCCGTCGCCGCGTTGCCGTTCTCCGTGGCCGGCAGCACCCTCGACGCGGTCTCGAACGATGTCACCCGTTACGCGCCCTGTGCGCCGAGTACGGGAGAAGGGGGGCCTGAGGTCGTCTACCGCATCGACGTTCCCGAGGCGGGGTGGCTTGCGGTCACCGTCGACGACGTCCCCGGCGACGCCGTCGACATCGACCTGCATCTCCTCGCGGAGGCCGACGCCGATACGTGCATCACCCGCGACGACGCCCTCCTTGGGTCGCCAGTTCAGACGGGCACGTACTTTTTGGTCCTCGATACGTGGCAAGACCAAAGCTACGCCGGCGCCTACCAACTCGACATCGATCTGATCACCGAGGCGGGGTCAGATTGTTTCGTGTCGCCGATCGAATGCGACGGCATGCTTCCTCCGTTCGTCAATCTCGAGGTCACGGAGGCGCCGGGCGACCCGGGTTGCCTGCCGGGGATGGTACGGGTCGACGACGCTTATTGTATCGACCGTTACGAAGCGATGGTCGTCGCCGACACCGGTACCGACTGGCAGCCGGTTTCGCCATTTACCCATCCCGACGAAGCATCTTCTCTGGTCGCGCTGAGCATCGAAGGCGCCACGCCGCAGGGACACGTCGACCAGTTGCAAGCCGAGGACGCGTGTCTCGGGGCCGGCAAACGCCTCTGTACCAATGCCGAGTGGCAGCGCGCCTGCGCCGGGGCGACCCCCACCACCTACCCCTTCGGCGATACCTTCGAAGCGGGCCGTTGCAACGGCGACCGGGATTGTCATCCGGCCATTCAACTCTTCGAGAGCAGTGACAGTTTCGTCTGGTCCTCGCTCGACCATCCGTGCATCAGTCAGCTCCCCGAAGGCCTCGCGCCAGCGGGCGCCTACCCTACGTGTACCACCGCGGAAGGCGCCCACGACATGATGGGCAACCTCCACGAATGGACGTCCGATCCCGCCGGGACCTTTCGCGGAGGATTCTACGTCGACACCGCCATCAACGGCCCCGGCTGCAGCTACGCCACCACGGCCCACAACGTATTCCACTACGATTACTCGACGGGCTTCCGCTGCTGCGCCGACGCGCTGTAGCGACACCGAGCGTGGGAAGCGGGACCGAGGGCGCTAGACGCGAACGAGCCTCACGGTCGGGAATCGCCGTTGAAGTCGTTCGAGGTCCTCGATGTCGGACGTGAACACGACGTCTCCTCTCTTTGCGGCGGAGGTCATGACGGCCGCGTCCACGAGGGAAGCGCCGCGGACGTCGGCCAGCGTTTCTCCCACCGCCTCGGCGAGGGATTCGTCCATTCGCTCGACGATGCATCCGGCCCGGAGCTTTCGGCTCGGCCCCTTCTGGCCTCGCCACCACTCGGCGAGAACGGTCGCAGGAATCGTGAGCACGAGTTCTCTCGATCGCGCGGCCCGCAACAGGGCGTGGGCGCGTGGCTTTCTTCGCTCGAGCGCGACGAGGGCGCCCGTGTCGAGCGTAATCCCCCTCACGCCGCCGAGGTGGAAGGAGGAAGCGCCTCATCGAGGTCGTCCGCTGCCGCCTGCGTCTCGTCTGGCGAGACCTCGACGTGCGCATGCGACCACGCCACGTACTCGTCGAGGGCCTCGGCTCGCCGCGCCGCCCGCAGCGCATCTGAGACACGAGCGGACACCGATGAGCCTTCTTCCTCCGCGCGACGCTTGGCCCAGGCGTAGAGTTCACCGTCCAACGAAACCGTGAATTTTCTTGTCGTCACGCGTTGGTCATACCACGGTATGACCGAGGTGCTCGGAGGTTTGCGCGATGGCCTCCACCGATCCTGACGGTAGCTCGGCGACCACGGGCCACAATCGGTCCTGTTTTGGTTACGCTACGGTCCGCGTTCGCGCCGACGCGCGGTGGTAACGACGAGCATGGAGCAACGGGGGAACCGGCTTTGGGAGCGCCCGGGCGTGGCGAAAGCCGACGGCCACGAAAAAAAAGTACGCAACCTCGGTGCACCCTGCGTCGATAGGCTTCCGCGCGACGTTCGTCGCCGACGCACCTGAGCCATGACCCTTGCCAACGCGACGCCGTTTGCCGCGCTCGACGTGCCGATGGAGGACGCGCGCGGACGGGAGATGGTGCTCGTCGTCGTCAAGGGAACGTTCGACCAAAGAGGCGGTGTCCTCGACCTGCAGCAACCGGTTTGGGTGGCCGACGTGCCCTGGGAACCCGACGCCGACGCCTCCAGCGTGCGGTGGCCGAGCGACGTCGCCGTCGACAAACCGGGGGCCGACGTGGTCGTGGTGGGGCAAGCGCGTGCGGCGACGCCGGTGCGCCACGTCGATGTGACGGTGCAGGTTGGCCCGCGAAAGGCCGAGCTCCGGGTTCATGGCCCGCGGCGTTTTTGCCGTGGGGCCGAGGGGATCGTCCCGGGGCAGTCGGCGCCCTTTCGCGCCCAGACGATCCGCTACGAAGGCGCCTACGGCGGCACCGGTGATGCGGTGATCGAGCGGCGCAACCCCATCGGCCTCGGCGTCGCCGACGATCTCGCCTCCCTGGTCGACGCGCCCGCCCCGACCATCGCGTGGCGTGACGATGCCTTCACCGTGGCGGGGCGTGCGGTGGAGCCAGCCGGCCTCGGTGCCATCGCGCCTCATTGGATGCCGCGGGCGGGGTACGCGGGAACCTTCGACGCGGCCTGGGAAACCGAACGGATGCCGCTCCTGCCCGAAGACTTCGATCCACGCTATACGCGGTGTGCGCATCCGCGACTGCAATTCGAGACGAGGCTCGCGCCGGGAACGCCCTTCTCGGTCGAAGGCATGACGGAAGCGGCGCCGGTTCGCGCGACGGTGCCCGCGCTCGACGCCGTCGTGGAGGCAACATTCGACGACGGCGCCCGAGAGAACGTGGGCATCGAGATCGATACGATGGTGATCGATCTCGAGCTCGAGGCATTCCCGGAACCGCGTATCATCGTCGTCGGGCGGGCTGCGTTTCCCCGGGGTCGCGGCCAGCGGCGCCTCCTGGCGCTCCGGGTGGAGGCAAAACCGTGAGCCAGGAACCCCACGACGCGCCCGAAGTGGAACAACGCCTCGAGGCGGCCACTGCCGACGAGGCTGCGCCACCGCCGATGCCCCTCGAGGACTTTGCCTTCATTAGCGCCGGGCTCAGCGATGGGTTGCCCGCCGACGAGCTGTTCGCCCGTCGAGGACGCGATCCCCGCGATTGGCGCAAGGCCGAAGCGTATTGGTTGACGGCGCTCGTCGACGACCTCGATCCATCCTCGTCATCGGAAGCGCCCTCGTCGGCTCCTTCGTCTACCGCGCCCCCGTCGGGGGTTTCATCTGCGCCGCTGCCGGGCACGCTCAGTGTGCGGCTCGGAACGTTGCAGGCCCGAGCGCGACGAGACTGGACCCGAACGGTGGTACCCCTCGAGGAGGATTTCGAGGCCTGGACCGGTTTCTTTCGCCACTACGCCGAGCAATCGAACCCGGTGGCTTGGCTCGGTGAACGCGGTCTCGTGCCCGATGACCTGCTCCGTTTGCAGCAGACGTGGGCGGGTCGCCTGCTCGCCGACGAATCGCTCCGCCAGAAGCAGGCCGAGCTGATGTCCCGCCCGCCCGCGGAGTCCGTCCTGGTGACACTGGGTCCGCTCGTCTTCGTCGAACCGACGGAAACCGACCTCGACGGCACCGGGGTGCTTCCTGCCCTCGGCCTCGGCGACGACGTCGCGCCGGCCCTTCCGTTCGTGGCGGCGGGTAGATCGCCTGCTGGCGTGCGGCCGAGCCCCGACCTCGTGGCGGCGCTCCCGGCCCCGCCCCGTGATGCGGACGATCCCGACGCCACGGGGTGGCTGAATCCCGCCCTGGTGCCAGGTCTCGTGGTGCCCTTTTTCGAGCCGACCGCTCCCGAGGTGGCCCCGCCGGCCCCGGAAGAAGGTTTACGGGCGGCCGCGTCGAGCTCGCCCGCGTCGCGGTCGGCCGCGTCGAGGTCGCCAGTGTTGCAATCGCCAGAGCTCAACGTGCCAACGCCTGCGTCCGCGGCCGAGGCGCATCCGCCCGCCGAGGCGCTGGCAGCTGCTTTTTCCTCGGCGTCCGCGGCACCATCGCCGACGGCCGACGCTACGGTCGTCGGAGGCGTCCCGACCTTGCCTGAAGAGGTGCTGCCTTTCCGTCCCTCATCCGTACCGCATGCTTCGGCCGGGCCGCCTTCAGGTTCGCCGTCACCACCGGAACTTCCCCCCGCTCGCGGTCCCGCCGCGTCGGCCCCCGACGAAACGGTCGTCGGTGGGGTGCCCACGCTTCCCGAGGACGTCCTTCCGTTCTCGTCGTCGCCACGCAGGATTGAAGCAGAACCGACGCCGCGACCGGAGCCAACCCTGATTCCGGGGGGATTGACGCTTCGGCAGTTCGCTGCGCTCACCGTCGACGTGCAGCGCGCCCCGCACCAGGTGAACGCGGTGCTCGATGCGTTTGGGATCGATCGTGCGAGCTATTTGGCGCACCACAGCGCGCTGGTCCGGTGGATCCACCACCACCCCGCGGTCAAGACGCACTTCGACGCCGCTCGAGCCGACCACCAGCGCCGAAGGGAAACCCAGCTCCGAAGGGGAACGGAGCAATGAGTTTCGAACGGGCGGTGTTGGTGGCCGAAACCCTCGGCGAGCTCAGCATCGAGGACCTCGAGGGCGTTGAAAGAATGAACGCGCAGCCATCGTTTTCGGTGCGGGTGCTCACCGACGACGCCGAGATCAGCCTCGAAGAGCTGGTGGGCGCGTCGGTGGTGGTGGTGCTCGCGGACGAGCAAGGAGAAGCCCGTCGGATCCCTCTGCTCGTCGCCGCGGCGCGGTACGAGGGCGAGCGCCGCGGGGAAGGACGAACCCGCCACCGCTACGGCCTCGACCTTTCTTCTCCGCTCACCCTGCTGCGACATCGCCGTGGGTACCGGGTGTTTCTCGACCAGACCGTCAAAGAGATCGTCACGGCTGTCCTCGACGGGGCGGGATTGGGGGGCGACGCCGTGCAATGGCGGCTGACCGAAGCGCTGCACGCGCGTCCTCAATGCGTTCAGTACGACGAGTCGGAGGGCTTCTTTCTCGAAAGGTTGCTCGCCGACGAGGGGATCGCCTTTTGGCACGAGAGCGACGGGCAGCAGTCGGTCGTGGTCTTCGGCGACGCGCCCGCGAGCCATGACGACGTCGAAGAGACCTTTCGCTTCGACGACGGAAGTGGCCTCCGTCATTCGGCCGCGGCCTTCACGCGTCTCGAACGGACCTTTCGCGAGGTGCCTACGGCGGCGGCGGTGCGCGACTTCGACATGCGCCAGCCCGACGTGCTGGTCGAAGGACGTACCGGCGACGGATACCTCGAGCACTACGAGTACCCGGCGTGGGTCCCGCACGCCGACGCCGCCCAGACTCGGGCTCGGGTACGGCTCGAGCAGCGGCAGCGCGACGAGGTGGTCGTGGTGGGACAGACGCTGAGTGCGCGCGTCGTGGCCGGTCGGGTGGTCACGTTGGAAGACATGCCCGAGGCCGACCTCGATGGTGCGTATCTCGCGGTGGGCGTTCACCACCGAG
The DNA here is from genome assembly GCA_039027095.1 of Myxococcota bacterium. Classification (GTDB taxonomy): domain Bacteria; phylum Myxococcota_A; class Polyangia; order Polyangiales; family Polyangiaceae; genus JAPYTK01. The sequence continues at coordinate 21,735 of JBCCLB010000026.1, read as the reverse complement.
TCGAGCAGCGACGAGACGACGGCACTCAACCCTACCGCGCCGAGGTCACGATGGTGCCCCACGGGGCTCGGACCTACCGGCCCGAGGTGCCGACCGAGGTTCCCCGGCTCGATGGGATCGATCGAGCGGTGGTCACGGGGCCCTCGGGAGAAGAGATTCACGTCGACGACTTGGGGCGGATCAAAGTGCTGACCCCCTGGGATGCTTCGGGGCGCACCGACGATAGGACCAGCGCCTGGGCGCGCACCACCCAGTGGAACATGGACGGGTCGATGCTCCTGCCGCGGATGGGGTTCCCGATGGCGGTGGCCTATCGTGATGGCCGGCCCGACATGCCGGTCGTGCTCGGCAAGCTCTACGACGGCGGTCACCGTTCGCCCTACGACCTACCGGCCCAACGCGCGACGGCCTCCCTGTTGAGCGATGCGTCTCCGGGCGGCGGGAACGTCAACGAGATCAAGTTGACCGACGACGCTGGCACGCAGTCCTTCGGGGTGCAGGCGAGCGGCGACCAGGGGGTGGCGGTCGGGGGCGACGCCAACATCACCGTGGCGGTGGACGAGGCGCACAACGTGCAGGGCAACCTCACCGAGCACATCCAGGGCGCCGCGACGTTCAGTGTCGGGGCCAATCAAACCATCACCGCGGGGACGGCCCACGCGACGAAGACGGGGGCGCGCACGGTCAACGTCGGGGGCAGCGAAAACGTCGGTGCCGACTTGAATCACGTGGTCGATTGCGGCGGTGCCTACGTCGAATCGGTCGGGGGGCTGTACTTTATGCAATGCAACACCGCGGCGGAGACGTGCAAGGCATCGTTTGCGCAGGTGGTGGGTGGCGCGGTGGTCGTGGCGGCGGGGATCGGTTTGTCCGAGGCCGTGCTCGGCGCCCGCACCGAGACCTGCGGGGGGCCACGGCTCGTGGCGGCCGGAGCCTTCGAGGACAAGGTTCACGGCGTCAAAACGATCACTTGTGGCGCCAACACCTTGACTGCCGGCGCGGCGATCGTCACCGACGTCAAAGGAGGCGCCACCGTGACCGCTGGCGCCACCAGCCTAAAGGCGGGGGGAACGATTGAAATCGTCAGCGGTGGATCGATCACCATCGCGGCGGCTGCCCTGAAAGTGAGCGGGGGCACCAACTACTCCATTGCGGGAGCACACATGGCTTCTGCGGACGTCAATCTCGACAATTCCACCGCCAAAATGCGGCTCACCAAGGCAAAGAAATGACATCGCGAAAGGTTGGACGGGGGTCGCGATGATGATGGGGTACGTTCGGCTCGAGGTGGCAGGGAGGGATCTTCCGGTGATCCGCGCAGAGGGTGAGGCGCAGCTTCATGCGCCTTTTGTCATCGGGGTATGGGTCCGGCTCCCCCCGGGGACGCCGGCGCCGGCGCGAGGACAAGACGCGAGCCTTCAGCTGTCGTTCGGGGACGAACCCCACGCGCTGGCCGGGGTCGTCGATGCCGTGGTGGTCTCGGCTGAGGGCGTACGGGTGACCATCGTGCCGCCGGTGGCGCGCCTCACCGAGGGCGTGAACCACGACGTGGTCTGCAATGTCGACGCGATCACGCGGGCGACAACGGTGCTGGAGGGCTACGATCTCGAGGTTGCCACCCGCTGCGCCGAGCCTCCATCGCCGCGGCCGCAGCGGGTGCAAGCGTTCGAGCGTGATCTCGACTTCGTGTCCCGTTTGCTGGCCGAAGCGGGATTGTGTTGGTTCTGCGACCAAAGCGGGGAGGGCGACACCTCGGTCGTCATCGCTGACGGAGCCGGGAGCTTCTTGCCCATCGCGGGTGCGGGAGGCGCGACCTTGCCCTACCGCGCCGCCGACGGGATGGCTGAAGGCGAGGCGATCACATCGGTGTCGTTGTCGCACCGGCTCGCGCCGGAGCGGGTGGAGGTGCGGGACCACGACTTCGAAAAGCCCGAGCTCGACCTGACCGCCGTTGCGGGAACCGGGGCGCTCACGGCCTATCGCTTTTCCGGTCCTGGCGGATACGCCGACGCGGCGGCGGGGAAGGCGCTGGCCAAACGATGGCTGGAGGCCGAGCGTCGAGACGCGATCGTGCTCCAGGCGACGAGCACCTGCCATCGCTTGTGGCCGGGGCGAACGTTCACGCTCGTCGACGCACCCCGCGACGGGCTAAACCGAGGTTGGCTCGTCGTTGCAATGGCATTTAAAGGGCGGCAGGGCAGCGACGGCGATGGAGCGGGCGAGAAGCTCGTCTTCGAGGCTGAGATCACCGCCGTGCCCGACGACGTCGCGTGGCGACCGGAAGTGCCCGCGCGGCCTTCGATGGGTGGCGTGCAGACCGCGGACATCACGGGACCGGCAGGGGAGGAGATTCATACCGATACACAGGGTCGCGTGAAGACGCTCCTCCGCCACGATGTCGACGGGGCGGCCGATGACACCGCTTCGGCGTGGACGCGGGTGCTTCATCCTCCAACGTCGGGCGGTTTCTTTCTCCCGCGGACGGGGTGGGAGGTGCTGGTGGGGTTTTCGCGAGAAGGCGGCGACGAACCGTACGTGCTCGGACGGCTCGACAACGGCGCGGCCCCCACCGCGGAGTCGCTTCCGGGCGAGCAGGTGCGGAGCAACTTCGGCACCCCGACCACCCCAGGCGGTGGCTCGACCAACATGTTTCGCATGACCGATCGCGCTGGCGCCGAGGACATGGCGTTGGTGGCCAGCCACGATTGGAACGAACAGACCAAAGCCAATAAATCGGTGACGGTGAAAGGGTCCGTGGCCCAGAACGTCGGCAGCAACCACGACGGCAACTACGAGACCAATCGCGGGCTCAAGGTCGACGCGGCGTTGACGAGCAACGTGGGCGGGAACCGAACGCTCTCCGCGGGCGAAGGCATCGTCCTCGAGGCGGCGGCCGAGACGGTCAGCGTCGGAGGCACGCGCGCCTTCACCGTAGGCGGCGACCAAATCTCAAAGGTAGGCGGCGCGCTCTCGCGCACGGTGGGCGGCGCCAAAGTGAGCGTCCCCATTGCGGGTAACAATCGCCACGTCGACGGGAGCAGCTCGATGGTGGTGGGCGGAGCGTGGGCGGAAACGGGGGCGACCTCCTCCGTTTCGGTTGCGGGGACCTCGATGCTCAGCTGCTCGGCCACGGTGATCAAGGCGGCGAAGTACTCGCTCGCCGCCACGGCGCTGACCGAAACGTGCGGCGCTCGGCTCGAGTCGGCTCCTAACGTATCGCTGTCGAGTGGCGGAGCGCTCGCCCTTACCTTTGCGGCGACAACCCTCAAAGCGCCGACGGTGGTGATCAAAGGGTCCTCGATCAAGGTGGCCGCCGGGGGAGGGATCCTCAGCGTGGCGCCCGGTCGCGTGAAGTTCACCGGCGTGCTCAAAGCGGGGGGACACGTCCGGAGCAAAGGTAACGCCAAGCACGGCTAGGGGGGACATGCGAGCAGCTATCATCATCGAGGGGCTCGACGAACCGTTCACCGTACGTGCGCTCGACGGGGCGGAAGAGCTGGGCGAGCCCGCGCGCTTCACGGTCGAAGTGAGCGACCCGACCAAGGCGATCGCCGACGCGCGGGATCTCGTTGGAAGGGCGGTGGCGGTCCGCCTTCACAATGAGTTCGGCGAGCGTTTGGTGCACGCCACGGTCCGGGAGGTGACGCGGGTGTACTCAGTAGCTGAGGGAGGGGCAGCGGGGGGAGGGGCGAACCTGCATCGCTTCGTGGTGACCTCGGCGCTTGCGCGTCTGGCGTTGCGGCGGGACAGCCGCGTGTTTCAACACCAAACCGGGCCGCAGATCGTGACCACCCTGCTCGACGAAGTCGGCGCGGACCCACCGGGCGAGGCGTTGGCAGAAACGTACCCTGAGCTCGCGTACGTCACTCAGTACGACGAAGCGTCGCTGCCGTTTCTCCGACGGGTCTGCGAGACGGAGGGGTTCTGGTTTTTCGACGGGGGCGAACGCGTTGGCCTTTGCGATGCCGTGTCGGCGGCGCCAGAGGTGGAGCTCGACGATGCGCTCTTGGTGACGGAAGAGACGGGGCTCGACGCGGGGCGGCCCCGAGCGTGGGGCTTGCAAACCGTGACCGAAGGCGCGGCCGCGGAAGTCGTGGCTCTCGGTTACGACTTTCGCCACCCCGCGGTCACCGTCCGCGGGAAAGCGGCCTCGGACGACCCGGTGGCCGCCCGCCAACGTCATGTGGCGCCGCATGTCACGACCCCGGAAGCGGCCACCCGCGCCGCGCGCATCCGGCTCGAAGGCCTGAGGGCGAGGACGGAACGCCTTCGCTTCCGTTGCTCGACCTGCGCCATTCTTCCTGGCCACCGTTTTGTGTTGGACCACGCGCCGGAGCGCGTCGAACCCGAGCAGTTTTGCGTTCGGGTGACCCATCGGTACCGTGTCGACGACGGGTACGTCTACACTGTCACGTCGACGCCCGCCTCACGGCCTTTTCGTCTCGCGCCCCGGACCCCGAAACCCAAGATCAGCGGGGTTCAGAGCGCCATCGTGACCGGGCCTCCGGGGCGAGAGATTCACACCGATGCCGACGGTTGTGTGACGGTTCGCTTTCATTGGGACCGCTTTGGACCCACCGATCATCAGAGCAGTAGGCCGGTGCGCGTGCTGCAGCCGAATCTCGGCGGCTCGATGCTCCTCCCCCGGGTGGGGTGGGAGGTGTGGGTCGCCTTTGAACACGGCGATCCAGACCGACCGTTTGTCATCGGGCGGGCCTACAATGGCAAACACATGCCGCCCGCCGCACTGCCGGCGAACAAGACCAAGTCGATGCTGTCGACGTCGTCGAGCCCGGGCGCGGCCACTAGCAATTCGATATCTTGGGAAGATGGGGCCGGCCGACAGGGGCTCCACTTCTTCGCCGGCAAAGGGTTGACGAAAAGCGTGGGGAACAACGCCGTCACGCAGACGGTCGCGGACGAGAAGGTGTCCATCAAGGGAGATCTCGCACTTACGGTGGGCGCGAACCAAACCGAATCGGTGCACGTGGCGCGCGTCGTCGAGAGCGCCTCGCAGAGCATCACCGTGGCCGGGACCCACACGGTGAAAACGCCGAAGGCCAACTCGAGCAAGGTCGCGAGCGAGAACGTGTCGTGTGCCGTGCTCACGGAGCAAGTGGGTTCGCCGGGAGGAGGTCTCGAGGCGCTGGCGAAACAAGCGGCGATGGCGGTCGGCGGTGAAGTCGGCGGGCCCGCATTTGCCGTGGCGAAGACGGCCTACGAAGCGCACGAGGCCTACCAGAAGGGCGGAGCGGAGGCGGCGGCGAAGGCCGCGGCAAAGGGGGTGGCGGGGATGATTCCCATGGCCGGGACGGCGGTCGATGTGCTCGACGCGGGCAAACACGGGCCGTTCGCGGACGACCCCGCCGAGGCAAAGAAGAAGGAGGGCGGCAAGGGGGCTCAAGACGACGCGGGGGTCGGCGGTGCGGCCGCGGCCGGTTCGGGGGGCGCTTCGCAGGGCGGAGGCGGCAATCGCGTGTTCGACATCAGCGGCGCCGCGACCGAGGCCATTGGCGGCGCGTACTGTGTGGCGACCGGAGGAGAGAACAAGTGGACCACCTTGGGCGCATCCACGGTGGCGGTCGGCGGACCGCACGCGACCAGCGCCGGCAAGGTGAGTTGGGTCGTCGGCGGTGCGAGCGTGCATTCGACGGGAGCGTTCTCCGTGACCTCGGCGGGTCCCCTGACCCGCAAGGCGCGGGCGGCGACCACCACCGCGGCCACGCTTTCGATGAACGCCGGAAGCGGGATCGAGCTTCACGGCAAGGGCTCGGTCGCGCTCACCTGCGGCGTGCTGAACGTGGCGGGCAAACTCGTGCTCGACGCCAACGGCACCAAAGTGACCGTCGATGGGAGCGGACTCACCATTGAAGGGGCGACGGTGAGTTTCGACGGTCCGGTCATGTGCAAGCAGAGCGATCGATCATGAGCGCGCTCGACCTGCATGTCGCCGGGTACGGGTTGGTGACGCCTGTCGCGTGGACCGCGCGCCATCACGCGTTTCTGATCCGAGCCGAGGCCGCGATGCACAGCCCGCGGGCGTTCCTCGACGGTACCGGCGAGTCGGTCGAGGTGCTGCACTGTCCAACCATCGATCCGGCGGAGCCCCTGGCCATTCGATTGCAGCGGCTCGGGAGCGAAGCCCTCCGCGACGCGTTGGCGACGAGTGGGCAGCCCGCCCGGGGGATCCGTGCCCACGTGTGTATGGCGGAGGGGTTGGATGAACCGATCGTGGCCACGTGCGAGGAGGGATGGAGCCGACTGGGGTTTCGCTTCGGCCCTCGGTATGTCGGAGCGGCGGGCGCGTTGGCGGCGCTGGCCCGCGCCACGGATGCGCTCGCACAAGGGGTCCCCGCGGTCATGGTGCTCGCGGTCGACAGCTATGCGTGTCCTCGCCGCCTGGCGCGTCATCTTAGGCGAACCACCCGATGGGAGACCGTTCCTCCTCGGCTCTCGGAGGGGGCGGCTGCGTTGCTCGTAGCCAAGACCGGACGCTACGGACGGATCCGGTTTGCGGCGACGGCCCCCGGAGCGGGGTCCGACGAGGATGACCAGCCCGTCGACGGGCGGGCGATGACGCAACTCATCCGGCAAGCCCTCGATCGCGAGCGTGGCCCCTGGGGCAATCTGTTCGGACCGTTTGCGGTCGATTCGTTGCGACGCCGAAGTTGGGAATACGGCATGATTCGCAATCGCCACGGATTCGCCCTGGACCTCGAAACGAGCTGCCTCGAGCACTCCGTGGGACGGATCGGTGCCGCGGCGGGACTGGGCCACCTGGTGTATGCGCTGGCGTGTCAGCACCATGATCTGCTCGCGCACGGGGGAAGGACGGCGACGTGGGCGGTGTCACGGGACGGGACCCGGGGGCTGGCGGTGGTGGCACCATGAGCGATGCCTTCATGGGGGTGGCGGCCATGACGCCCGACGCGGGGCACGACCAGCGGCCGATCGATGCGGCTGAAGTCTCTGCGTCGGGGGCGCAGCGACGGCTGCCGTCGCGGTGGGGGTCGATGCCGGCAAGGCGCGATCACGGCTCGTCGGTCGAAGGCGTCGACGCGGCGCAAGCGCCCGTGATCACCTCTTTGGCCGAACTCGAAGCGTTGGGCTCGCCCGTCGACGACGACGACGGCGAGGGCGAAGGAGGTGTTCCGACGGCGTCGGAGCCCAAGGAGGCGCGATTCACGACGGCGGCGGAGGCGGCTTCGTATTGCGTCGACCCCGAGGTGAAGGCGCTCGACCGAAACGATCTTTCGTCGCGGATCGCGCTCGACCTGCACGAGCGGCTGGCGGGCCTCGCGGAAGCACGCGCTCGTGGACCCCTCGACGACAAGACCGAGACCGAGCGTCGCATGCTCGCCCAGGTCGACGGTTTGGTTTGTCTCGGGGCCTCCGGTGTCGACGCCATCCTGGCGGAGCCATCGATGACGCCTTGGGACACGTGGGCGACGGTGTTTTTCCTGTCGTGCCTCGAGGGTCGGGAAGCGCTCGAGACCATCGTGAGCGTGGTGCAGGGGCTGGGACCCGATGACCAGGCGCACCGGCGGGCGGCGGCGGAGGCGTTTGCCGCGAGCGCAAATCCTCGTGATATGGCGCTTGCGCGAGCGTGCCTCGAGGAGGAGGGCACGGCGCCCTTCGGTCTGGAGCTGCTGTCGCTACGCGGTCGTCTCGCGGGGCCGGACTTGGCGGCGTGGGCCGAGCAACGGCACCCGGAAACGCGGGCGGTGGTGTTGCGGGCGATGACGCGTTTGGTCGCGCCGCCCCTCGAGGTCGAACGCTTCGTGTCGTGGCTCGATACCGACGACCCCGCATTGGCATGGGAAGCGGCGCGGGCGTTGACGTTATGGGGGAGTGGGGCGCCCCTGGGGGCGCTTCGACGGGGTGAACGTCTATTGCGGGCGCTGGGCGCCGCGGCGGTCGAGCTCCTCGTGCTCGCGGGTCACCATGACGACGTGGCCCTCGTCCAGCGTTTTGTGAGCACGCTCGATCCGAGTCCGGATCTGCTCGACGCGGTGGCTCGGCTTGGTCATCCGGGGACGTGGGCCTACCTGGCCCATCACCTAGGCGATCCGGTGCTGGGTGAAGACGCGGCGGCGGCGCTCACGTTGCTCTTCGGCGGCGACGTGGTCTCGGCCGAGGAGCGGAATGACCGCTTTGCGTGGGAGGCGGCGATTGCCCGTCTGGGGCTTTCGCCCGAGCGCCGTCTGCGGCGCGGACGAGATTGGTCGGCGGCGGTCGTAGCCGACGAATGCGGGCATGGGGATTTGAGTCGTCGCGACATCGAAGCTCGGCTCGACGAGCTGCGGGCGCGGATCCGAGTGCGGGTGCCGTCGCGGCTATGGGCCTTCGGGGTCGGATCAAAGGAAGTGGCGCGGGAGATCCGCGCCCAGCTGAGGTGAACGACGATGGCGCGTGATGAGATGGCATTAGAGGCGGTGGCGTATGAGCCGCCGCCCGAGTCGGCGGCGCAGCGGCGACTTCCCCTGGACGTCGGGTGGATCGTGGCCCGGGAGGCGCCGGGGTACCTCGTACGGCTGGGCGATGGCGCAGAACACCACGCGACGCTGGGGGCGGGGGTGCTCCCGGCGTTGGCCGACGAGTGCGTTCGGGAGGGCCGTCCGGTCCTCGTGCGGGCGTCTGATGACGGCTGGGTGGTGTTGGGGGCATTGCAAACGGCGCCTTCGGCCGCCGTGGTGCGGGACGGGGTGGTTACGGTGACGGGGCGCGAGGTTCGCCTCGAGGCGGAGGCCGAGCTGTTGGTCGAGGCGGGGCCGACGCGGCTGCGGCTCGATCGTCGGGGGCGCGTGAGTTTGACGGCCGAGCGGCTGACGATGCGGGTGGCGAGTCTCATCAAGCTGATCGCGTCCAAAGTGGAGCTGCCCTGAGAGGTCGAGACGGCGTTCATGGCGACGGAGTCTGACAACCGGAACATCGCGACGACGAAGTCGAACCACTTCGCGACGTGCCAGCCGCAGATCAGCCTGGTGAACCCGCCGCCACCGCCGACGGGCCCGTTACCCACGCCGTTTATGGTGTTCTCGCGGTCGAAGAAGGCGTCGAGGACGAGCGGCAAGCTCACCATCGGGGGGGCGCCGGTGCTGGTGTCGACCAGCTCGATGGATGTCGATGCGCCCGCCAACCAACCGTCGCAGGCCGGTGGCGGCGACGTGGTGAGCCGGGCCGTCAAAGGCAAGGGCAACATGACCATGGGCAGCGGCACCACCACCGCCGGGGGCAAGGGGGTGGCGCGCACGATGGACCCCGTGGCCATCAATTGCACCGCGCCGGGGATGAAGCTCGCGCAGGGTCAAGGTCCGCTCATCGAAGCCCCGGGGGGCGCCGGAGGAAAAGGAGGCGCCGACGGCGACGCCGAAGCCAGCGGAGGGACCGGAACGCCCAAACCCGCCAACACCGCGCAGCAAAAGACCGGGGGTGGTGATGCGGCCAATCCGGCGCCCTGTGAAGGCGGTCACCCCGTCGCGCTCGAGACGGGTTACGTCATCGACGAGGACGTCGACCTCGCGTTGCCGGGGGTGATCCCGCTGGTGGTGAAGCGAAGCTACTCGTCGCAACGCCATCGCGAAGAGGGGCTCCTCGGCCGAGGGGGATGGCACCTCAGTTTGGAGCAATGGGTCGTTCCGGACGGCGATGTGTTGTCGGTGCGGCTCGAGGATGGTCGCGACGCCTACTTCGACCCCATCGGACCGGGGGAGCGGAGCTTTCACCGGCGCGACAAGCTCGAGTTGTTTGCCGAGCGGGCGGTGGATGGGGTGCGCTACCGCCTGTGGGACCTCGAGCGTCGCCAGTGGCGGGTGTACGTGGCGCAAGGGGGCCGTGCGGCGCGGCTGGTGGCGATCGCCGATGCGTACGGGAATCAGATCGCGTTCGCGTACGCCGGCGACAAGCTGCAGCGGGTCACCGATACCGCCGGCCGTGAGCTGCGCTGCGTGTACGATGAGGGGCGCCAGCGGTATCTAAAACGAATTGAGGTATGGTCGCGGCCCCCCGCGCAGGAAGAAACCGATCCTCTCGCGCTCCAGACTTGGGTCGACTACGCGCAGGACGGCGACGACTGCCACGCGGCGGCGACCGATGCGGAAGGGCATACCGAGCGCTACCGGTACGACGTCTGGCGGCGCATGGTCCAGGTGACGCTGAAGAACGGCACGTCGTTTTACTACGAATACGAAGAGGAATTCGGTCGCTGCATCAAGACGTGGGGCGACGGGGGGTTGCACCGGGTCGAGCTCGACCGACGGGAGGGCAACGAACTCTATGCGTTGGGCAACCCGGAGCCGCGCCGGATCGTCTACACCGACGACGGCTACGCGTTGGTCGAAGAGGCGCCCGACGGCAGCTTTCGTCGCGAAAAGACCTACGATGACGACCGCTACGTTCTGACCGAAACCAACGGCGCGGGAGAAACCTTCGCGTTCACGTACGACGACCGTGGGCACCGAACCTCGGTCGTCGACCCGGCCGGCAACGAGGCGCATTGGGTGTACCGGGAGGATTTGCCGGTGGCCCACACGGGTCGCGATGGCCTGACGACGCGCTACGAATACGACGGGTACGGGGCGTTGGTGGCCGCGACCTATCCCGGGGGCGAGCGCTACGCGGTCGGGTACGACAACCACGGTCGGGTCGAGGCCATCTACGACCGCGACGGGCTGCGGTTTTCGTTTGCGTACGATGCCCACCATAACCTGGTGTCGCAAACGGATGCCCGCGGAGCGACGACGCGGTTTTGGTACGACGCCCTCGGGCGCCCCGTCGTGCGGCAGGACGCGCTCGGTCGAGTGACGCGGGTCGCCTACGACCGGCTGGGACAGCCAACGGAGGTCGCCCACGCCGACGGCACGAAGACGGCGGCGAGCTACGGGCCGATGGGAAACGTGGTCCGCTACGTCGACCCGCTCGAGCAGGTGACGACCATGGAGTACGGCGGCACCGGGGTGCTGCTCAAGCTCACGGAGCCCACGGGTCAATGGTGGCGGTTCGTCTACGATGACAACGAGCGGCTGATCCGTATCGAAAACCCCAAGACCGAGCGGTACGCGTACCGCTACGACCAGGCGGGCCACGTCGTCGAAGAGCGCCCTTTCGACGGCCGCATCCTTCGGTACGACTACGACGCCGGGGAGCGGCTGCAACGGCTCGAGCGGCCGGACGAGACGTTTCGCACCTTTTCGTACGACCCGCTCGGCAATGTGGTGACCGAGCATTCGAGCGACGGGGCGATCCTCTTTTCGCGCGATCGGCTGGGGCGCTTGCAGCAGGCGGTGGTGGAAGAGCCCGACGGCAACGATGTGGTCACGCGGTTCGAGCGCGACGACTTGGGCCGGATCGTGGCGGAGGTGCAAGACGGAGCGCGGGTCGGCTACACGCTCGACGCACGCGGCCGGGTCAAGACGCGCGAGCTGCCGCCGGAGGCAGAAGGGCAGACGACGCACTACGCGTACGATCGGCTGGGGGCGTGCACGCAGGTGGTGCACGAAGGCCCGTTTGGCCGCCACGTGGTGGACTTTGAGCGCGACGCGCTGGGGCGGGAAGCGCGCCGCCGCACGACGACCGCGACGGAGACGCCGCTCGAAATGGTGCGGACCTACGATGCGATGGACCGTCTGCTGGAGCAGCAGGTGGCCACCCCCCAGCCGGGTGGCGCCGCACCCAAAGTGCTGAGCCACCGCCGCCTCCGCTACGACCGCAACGGCCGGCCGACGACCATCGAAGACACGCGCTGGGGCACGACACACTACCGCTACGACCCGTTGGGTCAGCTGCTCGAAGCGAGTCGAGGCCCCGCGCAGCACGAGGTGTTCGACTACGACGTCACCGGGTCGCTGCGCAACATCCTCACCGAAGCCGGCGCCACGGCGTTGGGCTGGCAGCTCGAGCCCGGCAACGTCCTCGTCGAGAAAAACGGCGTCCGCTACGAGAACGACCTCTGCAAACGCCGTGTGCGAAAGGTGGAGCCAGGGGGTGGCGATCGCGAGGGAGGTGCTGGGGCTGAGGGCGAGCGGGTCACGGAATACGGGTGGGACGTTCGGGACCGGCTGCGCGAGGTGAAGCTGCCGGACGGACGTCGCGCGAAGTACCGCTACGACGCGTTCGCCCGCCGGGTGAGCAAAACGATCGTCGCCGCGACGAGCCTCGCGACGCAGTTGCTGACGGCCACCCCGGCGGCGAGCGAAACGACGCGCTTCCTCTACGACGGCGACGTACTCGCCGCCGAAATCCGCGACGGCGCGCGCGGCGATGGTGACGCAACACGAGGACGAAGTGGGGTGGGCGCCGGCGATGGCAGTTCGTCGGCGATGGAGGGCGGCGTGGCGCCTCGAACCGCCGCGGCGGCCATCGCGAGTCAAATGTCGGCCGATGGCGATACGACGGACGCACCGGCGGGGTCTAAGGCCGATGGGGAGGCGTCAGGTGGATACGTACGCGTCCACGTCCACGAGGCAGGCAGCTTCGTCCCGCTGCTCCAGGTTGAGCAAGGCGAAGTGTTCACGGTGGTCAACGACCACCTCGGGATGCCGAAAGAGCTGGTCGACACGAGCGGCCGGATCGCCTGGACCGCCGCGCACGGCGCCTGGGGCAACATCACCGAAACGGCTCGCGACGCCGGCACCGCCGAGGTCGCCTCCCCCTTCCGCCTCCTCGGTCAATACATCGACGAGGAAACCGGCCTCTCCTACACCCGCTTCCGCTACTTCGACCCTCAAGCCGCCAGATGGTGCTCCCCAGATCCGATCGGAATCGAGGGTGGCAGAAACCTGGGAGGTTTTGACGCGTCCCCATCGCTCGGTGTGGACCCATTCGGGCTGAGCTGCCGTAAGCCACCCTTCGGAAACACGATGGCGGGGTTTCTCGACTCCGAACTCCTGGCGGCAAAGGAACATGGCGTTAAACCGCTCCGGCCAGGTGAACCGGGATTCGCGACCATGGTGTCAGATCCGAACGTGACGATAAAGTGGGCAGTGGATACGGAAGGAAATGTAGCCATGATACCTTCTCGAGTTGGGTCAATGACCGACTTGGACGCTGACCTAAAACACTCGGTCATCTTTGCCGGCCGAGATGTGCTCGCCGCAGGCGAAGGGCAGTTCTTCGTGGACAACAATGGTAAGGTCACCGCTTTATCGGTGAACCCACGAAGCGGCCACTACCTGCCTACGGGAGAGTCCGTCCATACAGGGGCAAGCGCCATGCGTCGCTCAGGAATTGCGGTACCCAAGAGCAGTGTCTCCGAAGAGGTCCCATGGGAATAACGCCGGCTTATTGCCTGCGCGGCACGCAGAGTCCCGAAGATGTGTTGTTAATGATCGCTTCTCACGACGCAAGACTTAGCAACTGGTCCTCGCACGACTGGCTCAGCCTTTCACAGGGCGCAAACTCCGCGGCAGTCGCGTATTCCGATCCTCGGTGGCATCGTGTGGCAGTGGCTGCAGCCAAACGGCTCCGAAGAGACCCTGACGCGATGAGCGAAGATGAAATCTCCAGCAGATTGGCGCTATTGAGCAGTTTTGGACCAAACGAGGAAGACGAATTGCGGTCACCAAGTGTCCTTGCCCAATGGGCACATGGTTGTCTCGAGAGCTGGACACCAAGGCGCCTCGAGCGTGCGCTCGCATCTCAGGCGTCTATGACCCGGTCGGAAACACTCAAGACCAGACAAGCTGCACGAGCCCGCGCTACCGTGCGTAGACTTGCGCATTACATCGCTCTGCCTGATGAACTCGATGTCTGGCGATGAGACATCGCACTTTATTTAGGGGCAGCGGTGGCGTCGGCGCGACCGGGGTCGCCTTAAGCGGTGCGAGAGGAGACTATGAGGCAGTCGGCGCAGACGGTACTGAAGCAAGCGATGCCGGACGCGTCGACGCGAGTAGCGAAAGCGGTGGCACGGACGCTGGCGAGACTCCGGGGGAGCGGGTCATCAACAACGATCCCCCAGCGATCATCCGGTCCAAACGATCCGGTCCCAGGTTCTGCTGGGGAGACCAGGCGGCCGGCCGCTCTCCAACGATCAACGATCCGGTCCAGGTTCTGCTGGGCAACGATCCAACGATCCGGTCCCAGGTTCTGCTGGGGGAGACCAGGCGGCCGGCCGCGCGCTGGGCGATGGACATGTACTTGACCGCTGCTTTCGCGAGCAGAAGGCCGTCTTTGCGCGCGAGAAGTCGCTATTTTCCGGTGAGGGGCGCAGGTGTCCGTCGGCTCGTGGCGATGGGGCCATCGAGCCTGTGCGGGGCAGGGCCGCTAGCCTGGGTGGCAGGTTACGAGTTCGAGTCGGGCGAGCAGATAGGTGCCCGCGGGGAACAGCACGTCGCGGATCCCTTGCTGGAGCTGGCGGAACGCGCTCCGGTAGGCGTCGAGCCAGCGCCGGTTGCGTTGGAGCGCTTCGATGCGGCGCCACTTGTTGCGACCGGCGACGCGTGGGCTCATCGTCCGCCGCGGGGCGGGGGTGGTCGGTGATGCGAACGCCGACTGCGCCAGCACCGCTTGAAAACCCAAGACCGCGACCCCTCGTTCGCGCCGGGCACGTGCGGCGGCGCGCTCGCGGCGGCTCACTTCGCCCTGGACCAGCTTGGCCCACGTAGCGCGGCTCATGCCGGCGAACGCGGGCGGTACCTCGAAACGCATCGTGGCCACTTCGGGCATCGTCCCGTTGGCGTCGAAGTACCAGCCAGGCCGCCGCGTCGTGACCTTGCGGCCGTCGCGCGCGTTCCAAGACGAGGCACCGGGCCAGTCGGCGACTCGCTCGACCAAGTCGGCGGTCACGGGATTCGCGAGCGTGTACGCGACCTTATCGAGGACCGAGGCGGCGTCGGTGAGCTCGACCACGGACGTTTGCTCTGTCGACCAGAGGTTCTCCCATCGGCCCCAATGGGCGTTCAGACACTTCGCACTGAGCTTGTGCAGGTGGCAGAGGAATTCCGGGTAGTTGCCGTGCACGTCGGTGAAGACGATGTGGTGGTGGTTGCTCATGACCATCGCCGCGTGGATGCGGATGCCGAACCTCATCGCGGCGACCGCGAGCAGGAACATCACCACCTGCCGCACCGCGGCGCACGGGCGGAGAAAGAACCGACGCTCCGAGCATCGCCGCGTGACGATGTACGTCTTGCCGGGAAGCACACACCTGGGGAGGCTCACCCCGGGGTATCGCGACGGCGAAGCAAAATATCGCGCGAAAGACACCCTACCGCCCTCCGCGGCTGTCAATCAGCAACGGCTGGAGTGCCCTGGCAAGGCGTTCGTGAGCTTTTGAACAAGCCGCTCGGCCACGTAGTGGCGGTGGGTTGAGCGATGAAGCGAAACGCCTCACGTAGAATGAGCCGAGGCGCTCAAAGCAGGCGGTAATGGTAGAGCCTCACCGCGACGACGCGCTTCGAGCGCGACGACTTCGAACGTGCCCTCGCGGAACAGCGGGATGGGGCGGGTCGCCGCGCATTCGATGAGAGAGCACAGTTGGCTCGGGGTACGCCTCGACTCACTCGTCGCGCCCGGGCCCGCCAGCCGTTGTTGTTCGGTGGGCTACCTCGTAGTAGGCCGTGAGCATGAACGTGCGGCAGAGTGTAGACCGTCCCGTGGGGGTCACCGTGATGGGCTCTCACGTTATGCAGGTGAACCCCGATATCGCGGTCACCGTTCTCGGGATCAATCGTACGGAGCACGGTCCGGCGTCCGCCCTTGCTCAAGCTCGTGATGCGACGGGGCGGGTGCGTCATACGCTGCGTGCGCTCGGCGTGAATCCGGCCGACATACGGGCCTCACGGATCGAATTGCGCACGAAGTACCACACCTCGAGCCAGGGACCGCGCGAGTTCGCCGGTCATTGCGCGACGACGGAAATATCCGGGACCCTGTCGGCGCTCGATAAACTGGACGGGGTGTTGGTCGGTGCGGTCGAAGCCGGGGCCGACGAAGTTCGGTCGGTCACGTTCCAAACCACGAAGCTGCGCGAGCACCGCATCAAAGCCCGAATAGAAGCACTTAGAGCCGCGCGATCCAAAGCTGAGCACTATGCAGAAGAGGCAGGCGTGCGATTGGGAAAAGTGCTTCATATCGAAGATGTCGACCCCGAAGCCGCCGGACGGCGTGGATATCACGTACGAGGCCACGACATCGCGGGCGCCGACGAAACCGGCGCCTATGACCCGGGCAGCATCATCGTCGCTGGCGCGGTGCTCGTGAGCTATGCCATCGATCATGAATCGGCTCGCGGGCGGCGGGGCAATCGAGCTTGAGCGGTGGCTGGAGCGGCAGCGTAGGTGGTCGGTTACGAGCCCGCGTCAATCAGGCAGGCTGTTGGCCGCTCACGGTGTCGCCAGCAGCTGCGGCAGCAGGTCGCCGCAGCGGCCGAGGTGCTGGTGGTCGAAGTAGGCGGCGTTGGCCGCGGGTTCGAGGTTGACCACGTGGCTTTCGGCACCGAGCTTTTTCGCTTCCTCGACGAACGCGGACGCGGGCGTCACGGTGCCCGAGGTGCCCGCGGCCACGAAGAGGAACCGACCCTTCGCGGCGCGGGTCATGAAGCGGTCGACGGCGTCCATGTCCGGCTGGGCGATGGGTTCGCCGAACCACACCACGTCGGGGCGAATCAGGCCGGGCGCGTCGTGGCGACATGGCGGGTCGCAGGGGGGAATGGTTCCATCTTGGTAAAGGGCATCGTCCGCGAACGCCGGCTGCTTGCAGGTGGCGCATCGGGAGCGGAGGAGCGAGCCGTGGAGCTCGACGACGCGTCGGCTGCCTGCGCGTTGGTGAAGGCCATCGACATTTTGGGTCACCAGCAGAAATCGCTCGCCCAATCGGTTCTCAGGTTCGACCAGCGCCCGGTGGCCGGCGTTGGGGTCGACCCGTTGCGCCTCGGCCCGACGTTCGGACCAGAACCGCCACGCCCGTCCGGGGTCGGCCTCGAAGCCCCACGGTGTGGCCACTTCCTTCACGGGGTGATGTTCCCACAGCCCATTCTGGTCCCGGTAGGTCGAGAGGCCGCTCTCGGCGGAGATCCCCGCACCCGTCAGCACCATCAGGTGGGTGTCAGGTGCGTCGAGGTCCAACGGAAACGCCGTCATCGCAACGTCGTATCATCCAGTCGCTCATGTTGCGTTGGCCGGCGGGAATACCCAACGCCAGGTCGACGCCGACCCACCTTGCCCTGCCCCAACCCCGCCCGGTTCCCGTCCACGCCGGCGACGTATCGGCTCACGCAGCGCGGACGTCGATGCCCCCGGTGGACGTATGATCCACCACCGGGAACTCAGGCGTCCTCCCAAGGGTTTGTTCGATCGAATGATTCCGTGGCGCTGTCGGTGTAATCTAAGGTGGCATCGTGTATGCACAAGGCGTCGCCCGAGGAGAGACGACCATGCACATCACCAGGATTTCTGCCCTTTCGACGCTCGCCCTCTTTGCGGCGCTCGCGGCGGGCTGCGGCGCCGACGAGATCGCCCAGGAGGAGGCCAATCAGACCCAAGCAACCCCCCGCGACCTCTGCGAAGACACCGGCGGTGACTTCAGCCTAACTGAAGGCGGCGGACTCGGGAGCGCGTGCGCGCCCGGGTGCATTTTTTCCTCTTGGGCCATCGACTTCGGCGCGCAGGAAGCGAGTCATGTCTGCAAGGGGACGGCATGCGCGTGCGTGGTCCAAGGAGACATTTACGCCGCGTGTGACGCCGAGGTGTCGGGCGCCGCCACGTGTGCGTGCCCCGAGGGGACCGACTTCACCTCCGCGGGGTGCATCGACGTGAAGTCGCAGTGCGACGCCACGGGGGGCGTCTACGAAGAGGGCGCCTGCGCGTGTGCCCAGGACGGCGCGTCGGCCTACGACGTCTTCGTCCCCGGGGAGGGCTGCCAGACGCCCGCGCACGCCATCATCGCGGATCACTATGCGACATCGGGAACCGACGCCGGGTCGTTCATCAATCCCGATGTCGGCGTCAACGTCGTCTACCGGCCCGGCGCGATCGACGTGGTTGGCTACGCCGAGACGGCAGCTGATGCGGCCGCGTTGGTGCCTTGGGTGAGCTTCGTCTCGGCCGGAGGTTGCTTTCTCGAAGCGAACCTCCCCGACTTCGACTGCGATGACTTCACCAAGCAGGGATGTTTCTTCGAAGAGGTGGAGGACGGATTCTCGCGGTTCTCCGACCTCGGCGCGGCGCTCAACGATGCGTTTCAGACCGAGATGTATTCGGAATACCAACTCGCCGACATCCGCAGTCGGGAGGTGTTGACGGAGATCGTCACTCTCGACACGCGGACGGGGGTCGCGCTTTATTGGGGTCGGGTCGATGGCGTGTGGTCGCTGTTGTTCATCGATACCGCCGCCTACGATTGCTCCGCTTGACGCTCCGCCGATTCCCGAGTCTGCGCCCGGCAGGGTTGTCGCCAACGAGGTAGTCAAAGCTGCTACCCTTCGTCATGCGTCACGCCTCACCACCGGTGGCGACACCATGATGTGCTAGCCTCACGTCTCGTCGGGTCCGAAGGGCCCTTGGGGGGCGAGTGGTAGCAGCATGACCGTTCCTCCCGAGCTTGCACCCGGCGCGGTCCTGTTCAGACGCTTCGCGCTGGTAAGGCGGCTGGGCGCCGGCGGCATGGGTCAGGTCTGGGAGGCCGTGCGCCTCTCGAACCAAGAGCCGGTGGCGCTCAAGGTTCTGCCCGCAGATGAGCCGCCCCACCGTCTGGAGCGGTTTCTCCGCGAGGGCCGGACGCTTCAACGCCTTCGTCACCCCGGCATCGTTCGCATCGAGGAGGTCATCGAAGACCCGGTTCACGCGGCCCTGGTCATGGAGCGTCTCGAGGGCGAGACCCTCGCCGACCGGCTCGAAGCCCAACCCGTCTTGCCCTCGTCCGAGGTCGCGAGGATTGGAGAGGAGGTCGCAAGGGCCCTCGTTGTAGCCCACGAAGTTGGGATCGTGCACCGCGACGTCAAGCCGGAGAACATCTTTCTCACCGCCGACGGCGGGGTTCGGCTGATCGATTTCGGGATCGCGGTCGGGCTGTGGGGGCCGACCGACACCGACCGCCTCACCCAAACCGGCATCCTCGTGGGCACGCCGGTCTACATGTCGCCCGAGCAGCTCTTGCACCCGAAAGACGTCGACGAAAAGGCCGACGTCTGGTCTCTCGGCCTCGTCATGTACGAGTGCTTGGCCGGTTTCAGCCCCACCACGCGCGAGAGCGCCGGTCAGGTCTTCCAGGCCATTCTCGGCGCCGACTTTCCCCCGCTCGACGACGCGCCTGCCCCGCTGCGCGAGCTCGTCACCGCGATGCTGTCGAAGGCTCCCTCCGATCGTCCCAGAAGCTCCGAGGTCGTCGCCCGGCTGACGGGATCGCCGGTCCCTTCGGCGTCGCCCAGCCCCGAACCCGTCCCTTCGGCGAGGGTCTCTTCAACGCCGCCGCGCGCGGGGTTTCGTCGTCGGGTCTGGGCCGCCGCGGTCGCGACCTACACGCTGCTCTTCGCGAGTGGATTCTCGTCCGCGCCCGCCGCCCCGCTACGCGTCGCCCGCGCCGACCTCGCCCCGCCCGTCGTCGCCACCGGCGAGGACCTGGCCAAAACGATGCGTTCTCGTCGCGCGGTAGCCGACCCCGCCCCGCCCAAACCTGCCGTCGGCGAACGAGCACGACCCCGGGACACCCTCCTGGGTCGAAGAATCCGAGGCCGTCGCTACCGACCCATCGACCGCACCAACCCCTACCGGTGACTCTTGGCGCAGTGCGTCGGCTCGCGCTCGACAACCCGTGGTGAGGCGCCCCGACGTAGATCGACCTCGCTGAATCGCTGCCCCGACGCTTGGTGCGCGGCGGAGGGCGCTCTCGACCCACGGCTGCGCTCCAAACGGCCCGGCGCCTAAACGGGGCGTGGCCGAGCGTGATATATTGGCGCTATGGCCGTTGCGCACACGAGCAGGATGACCGTAACCAAGCATGAGGGGGCACATCGTACCGCGCTTCTCGACGGATTCGACGTCCCGATCAACTTTGGCGTCCACGGCGGAATCAAGGCCTTCTACGGCAATAAGTACGGCAGCGCACCGGGAGGACCCGAATACCCGGCGACGCTCGACCACATGATCGCCGGCATCGCCGGGTGACTGACTGGCACCCTTGCCGGCGCGCTGGAAGCGCGCAACGTCCGCACCGCCGAGAACCTTACCGCTACCGTCGAAGGCGACATCGAGGAGGTGGGAGGTGTCCTTCGCATCACCAAGATTCGTCTGGCTTTCCACGGTACGATTCCCCTGGGTATGACGGAGAAAGTCGAGCAGGTTCTCGGCTTTTACAGCCAAGGCTGCCCGGCCTACCAATCAGTCAAAGGCTGTATTGACGTGACGTGGACTCACGACCTCGTCGAGGCAGAATGAATGACACGGGGGGCGTACCTCAATGCGCAACCACGGCGTGACCTCGCGCAAGGTCTAATGGACGAGTCGTACGCGTTTTCGAGACCGCCGATCTGGTACGTCGGTGGGGTCGCGGTCGATGAGCGCGCCAGAGCGTCCGGTCCTCGAGAGCCGACTCTGCTCAGAATTGCCGATCGCCGGGCGTGACGATGAGCCGACATTTCGTTGCGGCATTCGGACGTCGTCGGGTTAGGGTGCGCGGGGCATGCGCAACACGACGTGGCGTAGGTTGATCGCCCTCGGTGCCGTGGGCGGCCTGGCCGGCTGTGCAGCGCCAACGGTGGTGACTCCGGCGGCGTATGCTGAGGGCGCTCGCGCCGAGGCCGCCACGACGAAGGAACGTCGCGTCCAGCCAACCGAGGTCGCGGTACTCGCGACGCTTCACGGTCTTCATCGGGAGGTGCCGGGCTACGACTTCGACGCGTTGGAGCGGGCGATTCTGGCGCTCGAGCCCGATGTGTTGTGCATGGAGCTCGACTCGGGAGATCTCCAGAAACGGGATGGTTTCGGGAGCAAGGTGGAATACCCCGAGGTCGTCTTGCCGCTGCTGGACGCAAAAGGGTGGGACGCCTGCACCCTCGAGCCTTCAGGAAAGGTGGCGGACGAAATCATTCAACGGCTTCGTTCGGCCAACGCCGCCTTTAACGAGGGAAAGCCCGATTTGGCCAAGTCGTTCGGCGAGTACGTGACGCTGAACTACACGCTTTTGAAGTCCCACTGGGCCTCGCCGGCGGAGGTCAATGACGCGATCACGGACGCCGTGTTCGCAGGAAAGCACGCCATTCAAAGCCAGCTCATGGGCGAGGGCGAGCGTGAGGGCTGGGAAGCGTGGAACGAGCACTTTCTCGAGGAGATCGAGCAGGCGGTCTCGTCCCACCGTGGCCAGCGGGTCGTGGCCCTGGTGGGTGCGGAACATGGTTACTGGCTGCGTGCAAGACTACGTGAGGTACCGGCGGTGACCCTCGTCGATACGGCGGCCGCACTACACTGACAGAAGCCCGCGACGTCAGGCTCGTCGGCGGAGGAGGAGGGATTCGAACCCCCGGTGAGCTTGCACCCACGGCGGTTTTCAAAACCGCTGCCTTCGACCACTCGGCCACTCCTCCGGAGAAGTTACCGTCGCGCTCGTGGCGAAGTTCGTCAAGGGCGGTCTGCTGGTTTCGAAGCCACGGGTCGAGGGATTCGACCCGAGGGGACGGAGTGCAGTGTGCTGCACGGAGTCCCCGCAGGACGACGGCCGGCGAAGCCGGCAGCGCGAAGCGCGAGTCAACCCCCGGTGAGCTTGCACCCACGGCGGTTTTCAAAACCGCTGCCTTCGACCACTCGG
>JBCCLB010000025.1:0-98568 GCA_039027095.1 Myxococcota bacterium | reverse complement strand
GACGCCACCGCCGACGACCGCGCCGCGGCCGAGGCCATCGTCGACAAGCGCGCCCGCATGGAGGCGTACTGCAACCTCGCCGTCGATCAGATCGGGGTCTTCACGGCGCAGGCTTCGATCACCGTGAACATCGAGCCGGCCCAGTGCTCGGTCAACGTGTCGGCCAAGGCCGACTGCCAGGCCCGCTGCTCGGTCGACGGCGAGTGCGACATCCAGGCGACGCCCCCGACGTGTGAAGGGGGAAGCTTGGAGGTCGCCTGCAGCGGAAGCTGCACGGCGGAGGCGGGCGCAACGCTGAACTGTACGGGAAGCTGTACCGGCGGATGCACCGGCTCCTGCACCTCAACGGGTGGCGTTATGTGCCAGGGTCGCTGCGACGGCGAGTGCGAGGCTGGGGCCATCCAGACCGACGGCACGTGCACGGGTATGTGCATGGGTACGTGTGAGGCGACGGCACCGGGAGTTATGTGTGATGGCACCTGCTCGGGGTCGTGTGACGCGGCCTGCGAAGCCACGGCGAACGCGAGCGTTACCTGCGACGGCCAATGCGACGCTGAATTCGAGCCGCTGCGCTGCGAGGGCGGCATGCTCACCGGGGGCTGTGAGGTCGAGGCGAGCTGCGACGCCAACTGCGATGCGTCGCTCGAGGCGAAAGCCGAGTGCAGCCCGCCGCGGATCTCGATCGACGTGACCGGCGACGCCGACATCGGCGGCAAGCTCAAGGCGGTGCTCGAGGCGAACCTCGGGCTCGTGGCGGCGCTCGAGGGACGTCTCGAGGGCATGGGCGAGATCGCCGGCACCTTCGTCGGGAGCATCAACGCCGATCTGCTCGTCGACATCAAGGCGGCGTGCATCCCGGTGGTCATCGCGGCGGCGGGCGAGGCGGGCTCCGACGTGGCGGCCTCGCTGTCGGCCTCGGTGAACGTCATCGGCGCCGTCGGCGGCTGAACCTCGGGCTCGCCCGAAACGACACGACCCCCGCCGGCTGGCGACGCGCCACGGCGGGGTTTTCTTTATCCGCGTGACTCATGGTTGAACGACGCCTTCTCGCCCTCTTCATCGTCGCCGGTGGGTTCGCCGGAGGCCCCGCGGCGTGCACCTGCAGCGGCGCGGACGGGTCGTCCGACCCCGCCGCGCCATCGCCCACGACCAACGCCAAGGGGGTGACGCTTACCAGCGTGGCCGAGACGTGCGCGTACAAGGATGCCTGGAAGCACAAGATCCGATCCCGTTGCACCAAGTGCATCTCGCTCGCCAAGGCGCCGAAGTGCGGCTGCAAGAAGGACGAGAAGGCGTACTCGGGGATGTGCGCTTCGTTCCAAAACAAGCGTCTCGCGGCCAAAGAGACGTGCGACGAGGCGTGGCAGTGCAGCTACAAGTGCAAACGCGGCGATTGCGCCTGCACCGAGGCGTGTTTCGCGGGCAAGCCCGAGTGTGCCCAGCTCGAGCTCGACGTCGACCTCTGCCTGGTCGACGTGTGTGAGCCGTACTGCAGCGGCGACGACGAGAAGAGCTGACGGTCGCCGCGACCGGCGCCATGCGCGGCGCGCCCGCGTGGCCGTCGTCCGAACCGATGGGGCGTGAGGCGCAGAGCGTTCGCCTCAGTGGTCGGGCATGCCACGGCGCGTTACGTCATGGGTGCCTATGGCCGTCACCGAACAAGCCGTCGTGCAGGCGCTCGGCCGGGTCCGGGACCCGGAGCGAAAGCGGACCTTGCTCGAGCTCGAGATGATTCAGGACATCCGGGTCGACGGCGATGCGGTCACGGTGGGCGTCGAGCTGATCAACCCGGCGCAGAAGGCGGGCCTCGAGCCGGCGGTAAAAGCTGCGGTCGAGGGCATCGGGGCGAAGGCGGTCACCATCGACTGGAGCCTGAAGACGCTGAAGCGGGAGATCCCGCCGGATGACCCCTGCCCCGGGGTCGAGAACATCGTGCTCGTCACCAGCGGCAAGGGCGGCGTGGGCAAGAGCACCGTGGCCACGAACATGACCCTCGCGCTCAAGCGGGCCGGGCACCGGGTGGGGCTTCTCGACGCTGACATGTACGGCCCGAGCATTCCGACCATGCTGGGGGTGTCGGGGCGGCCCGCGGGCAACGCGGAGGGGCGGATCGCGCCGCTCCAGCGGTTCGGGGTCAAGCTGATGAGCATTGGGTTCTTGCTCGAGAGCGACAAGACGGCGGTGATCTGGCGGGGGCCCATGCTGCAGGGCGCGTTGCTCCAGTTCTTGAAGGACGTGGAGTGGGGCAAGCTCGACTACCTCATTCTCGACCTCCCCCCGGGGACGGGCGACGTCGTGCTGACGCTGTCACAGCGGGTTCGCTGCACGGGCGCGGTCGTGGTCACCACCCCGCAGGACGTGGCCCTCGCCGACGTCTACAAGTCGGTGTCGATGCTCAAGAAGGTCGAAATTCCGCTCCTCGGCGTGGTCGAAAACGAGAGCTTTTTCGTGTGCGGCAGCTGCGACACGCGGCATGAGCTCTTCGGGTCGGGAGGCGGGGCGAAGGTCGCCGCGTTCGCCGAGGCGCCGCTGCTCGGGCAGATCCCGATCGATCCCCGCGTGCGCGAGTGGGCCGACGCGGGCACGCCGGTGGTTCAAGCGGCGCCGGAGACGGACGTGGCGTTGGCGCTCCGCCAGGTCGCCGAGCGTACCGCCGAACGATGCAACGAGGTCAACGCCGAGCGGGCGCCGACCCTCACCATCGACCGGAGCGGCGGCAAAAACCGGCACCTGCCCATCGCGCGATGACGCGAATCGCGCTATGGGTGCTCCCCCGTGGGGCCGGCGGCAGCCACATCCGTCGCGGGTGACGTCACCGGGCGACGAGGGCTGGTCACCGACGAAGCAGGATGCGGCGCGTGCCGCCCTCCGGACAATCGCTCATGAGCCACGACGACGAGAAAGTCGAAGAGGGAACGGCACCGGCCCCGGTGTCGCCCGCCCCCTCCGCCGACGAAGCCCCGACCACCCCCGCGGTGTCGGTGTCCAATGCGGTCACGGAAGCTGCCCCCCCCTCGCTGCCCCCGGCGCCGCCTCCTTCCTCTCCCTTGTCCGAGCCCCCCTCGGAGGCCGCGTCATCGCCGGCGCCCGCGTCGACGGCTTCAGAGCCCAAAGGGCGCCCCTCTGAGCCTGCCGCCACCACTTCTTCCCCCGCGGCCGCTCCGGCGGAAGGCGCCGCTGCGGCTCCCCAGACGGAAGGCTCTGCGGCCGCTCCGGCGGAAGGCTCTGCGGCCGCTCCGGCGGAAGGCTCGGCTGCGGCTCTTCCGGCGGAAGGCTCTGCTGCGGCTCCCCAGACGGAAGGCTCTGCGGCCGCTCCGGCGGAAGGCGCTGCGGCCGCTCCGGCGGAAGGCTCGGCTGCGGCTGCGGCCGGCGGCCCTGGCGATGGGCCCGCGGGAGACCGACCCAGCGGCGAGAAGAAAAAGCGAAAGCGTCGTCGGCGCCGCAAAAAGAAGCCCGGCGAAGAGGGAAGCGATGGTGCGCCGGCGGCGACGACTTCGTCGTCTTCGGGCGCACCGAGTTCGAGGCGGCGCCCGGGCGGTGGCGGCAAGCCCCCTGAGCGTCCCGCGTTCAACGTGGGCGACGAGATCTTCGGTCGCGTCTCCAAGGTCACCGACGCGGCCATTTGGCTCGACGTGGCTGGCGGCAAGGCGACGGGTCTCTACGCGCGCGAGGAGCTGATCCAGGTCGTCCCCAAGGAGGGCCAGCAGTTCATCGCCAAAGTGAAGAGCTACTCGACGCGCGGCGGTGTGTTGATGTTGGGGCGCGAGCTCTGGGACACCACCGAGAGTCGGACCGAGGTGCGCGCGGCGGTCGAAAGCCAGACGCCGCTTCCGTTCTGGGTCACCGCCGTCATCAAGGGCGGGCTGGAGGTCGACTACAAGGGCGTCCGGGCCTTCGCTCCCGCCTCCCACGTCGACGTCAAACCCAATGCCGACCTCGCCCCGCTGTTGGGCCAGAAGCTCGACTTCGTCGTCACGCAGTACGCGAAAAAAGGTCGCGACGTCGTCGTCTCGCGGAAAGCGATGGTCGAGGCCGAGCACCACGCCAAGCGCAAGGAGCACCTCGAGGCGCTATCTCCCGAGATGCAGGTGAAGGCCATCGTCCGCAACGTCCTGCAGTGGGGCGCCTTCGTGGCGCTGCCCGAGCACGGGAACATCGAGGGCGTGATCCACATGAGCGAAGCGAGCCACAACCGCTCGGCCCGGCTCGCCGACATCTTCAAGCCCGGGGCGGAGATCGACGTCAAAGTCCTCCGCATCGACGACAAGGGCAAGCTCTGGCTGAGCCACAAGGCCACCCAGACCGACCCTTGGGAGGCGGCCCCGAAGACGTATGCCGCGGGCACGATTCACCAGGGCAAGGTGGTGCGGCTCACCGACTTCGGCGCCTTCGTCCAGCTCGAGCCTGGCATCGACGGCCTCTGTCACGTGGCCGACCTCTCGTTCAAGCCGATCGAGCATCCCCGCGAGGCGGTGAAAGAGGGTCAAGACTTCGACGTCATCGTGGCGCACATCGATCCCAAGGCGCGCAAGGTGACGCTGCACCCGGCGCCGGCCGAGGGCGAGCGGGAAGAAAAGCGGCGCGGTCGCCTCACGCCGCATCAGGTGGTTCAAGTCGAGGTGGTGCAGCACCGAGAGGCGGGGCTCGGGGTGCGCATCATCGGGGCGACGGGTCGTCACGCGCGCGGCTTCATCCACGCCAGCCAGACGGGAACGCCCCGCGGGAGCGACCTGCGCAAGGGGTTTCCCCTCGGGCAACGCTTCGACGCCAAGATCACGGATTCGGACGCCCGCCGGGGCGAGTCTCGGCTCTCGATCAAGGCCCTCAAGGCCGACGTCGAGAAAAAGGCGTACCGCGAGTACCGCAAGCAAGTGCAGCGCGAGTCGTCCTTCGGGACGTTCGCCGACCTCCTCAAGGATAAGCTCTGACATGGTCTCCGTCGCGTTGCCCTGACGCGGCTGATGACCTACGTCGGTGCACCCGACCCCGAAGAGAAGACTCATGAGTGACAAGACCGACTGGGCCAGCATGGATAAGCGCATTCGCGACCGAAGGGTCTCGTGGTCCAAGGAAGACAAGAGCGCCCTCGACGCGGGGCTCGCCAAGCTCCCGGACCTGGCCGAGAAGGTCGATCTCGTCGAGATCCCGCAGCCCGCGATCGGAAGCGCCCAGGGCGACTCCGCGGAGGCCGAGGGCGGCAACGCGTCGTCTGCGGCGGCGTCTGAATGAGCGAAGAGGCCGAGACCTCTTCGGGCGCGAACCCCACGCGTTCGGGCGCCGACGATGCGCTGCCCGAGCTGGACTTCGCCACCTTCGTGATGTCCGTGCTCGGGTCGGCGTACGTCCACCTCGGCGATGCCCCCGACCCGGAGGGGGGCGGTGCGCCGGAGCCAAACCTGGTGCTCGTGCGTCAGGACATTCAACTGCTCTCCCTGCTGGTGGACAAGACCAAGGGCAACCTCAGCGGGGATGAGGAGCGGGTCCTCAACCAGGGGCTGACCGACCTTCGGATGCGGCTGCTCGAAGTCGAAAAGGACGCCGCGTCGGCGGGAGGCGCGTGAACGGTCAGGGGCGGGGACGGCGGCGACGTCTTGTCGTGGCCGTGCTCGCAAAGGCCAACGCTCGGTGGTGGCGCCAAGCGGCGTGGCCCGCGGTGATCGGTCTCGTCGGGGTGGGGTTTCTGGCCGGATGCGACCGGCTCCCCCGAGATTCCGATGGCACGGAGCGCGCGGCGCCGGTGGCGTCGACGACGGGTACGCCGGTCGAGGACGCGGCGGCCGTGCCGACGGTGCAGGCGCCCCCGCCGGTGGTGGCCCCGCCGGCGGTGGATGGGCAGGGCGCCGTCCCTTCGTTTGCGCCGCTCGTCGAGCGGGTCACGCCGGCCGTCTTGCTCGTGCGCGGCTTCGAAGAAAAGACGAACGCGTTCGGGCGCGCGTTCGTCAAAGAGATCGGCGTGGGAACCGGATTCATCTACGACGCGCGCGGGTTCGTCCTCACGAACAACCACGTCATCAAGGGAGCGACCTCGGTCGAGGTGAAGCTCGCCGACGGGCGAAAACTCGACGCCTCGCGGGTGGGGACGGATCCGCCCACCGACGTCGCCGTACTGCGCCTCGACGAGGACGAGGGGCCCTTCCCTCATCTCGACATCGGCGACAGCGCGGCGCTCCGCGTCGGCGACTGGGTGGTCGCCATCGGCAACCCGTTTGGGCTCGAGCACACCGTCTCGGCGGGGATTCTCTCGGCGAAGGGTCGGACCGGGGACGACGTTCGCGGCCTCGATCCGGCCGGGTACTTCAGTTTTCTCCAGACGGACGCGAGCATCAATCCGGGCAACTCCGGGGGGCCGCTGCTCAATCTGGCGGGCCAGGTGGTCGGCATGAACGCGGCGGTCCGCGCCGACGCCAACAGCATCGGGTTCGCGATCCCGATGCGGATGGTCTTGAAGCTTTTGCCCCTCCTGCTCCGCGACGGGAAGGTGGTGCGCTCTGCGCTCGGGATCGTCGCCGACGATTTACGGCCCGAGGACGTGGCGCAGGGGCTCAAGGAGGGCGCACGGGTGGTCCGGGTGAAGCCGGGTGAAGCGGGGGACCGCGCCGGCCTGGCGCGGGGGGACGTGGTCGTCGCGTTCGACGGGCAGCCGGTTCGAAGCCACCACGAGCTCCGTTGGCTCGCCAGCATCTCGGGGGTGGGGAAGACCGTCACGATGAAGGTACGGCGGGGGGCGCGGGTCTTCGACATGCGGGTCACCCTCCGGGAGCTCGCAGCACCGTGAACGGCGGGGCCACCACCGCGGACGGCCCGCCCGATCTGACCATCGGTTCAGGTCGAGGAACCGGGTCCGCTGCCGCCCCCGCATCTCATCTTGGTGCAGGGGTGAATAGTTCAGGACAGGGCTCGTCCAACTCGAGTGGACAGCGTGAAGAGCGCCGTCGGGAGGCCGAAGTCGACCGTGCCCTGGTTCAACGAGCGCAGCGAGGAGACCAAAGCGCCTTTCGTTCGTTGGTCGAACGCCACGAGCGGCGGGCCTTCGCGGTGGCGGTGGGGCTGGTTCGCGACGAGCAGGACGCGCGCGAAATCGTCCAGGAAGCGTTCATCCGCGTCCATCGCAACCTCGCCAAGTTCGAGGGGAGTTCGGCCTTCTTCACGTGGTTTTATCGGATCGTCAAAAACCTCGCGATCGACCACATGCGCAAGCCGGCTCGGCGCGAGTCCGAGCCCATCGACGACCCGAGCGTGGTCGATGGGGGGCCCCACCTGCCCTTCATCGCGCGCCTCGAGGGAACGGACCCCAACGAGGTGGTCAAGCGACGGGAAATTGCCGCGCGGATTCAGCAGGCGCTGGATGCGCTACCGCCCTACCATCGCGCGGTCATCATCATGCGAGAGGTCGAGGGCATGAGCTACCAGGAGATGGCAGATGCGATGGAGGTGTCGAAAGGCACGATCATGAGCCGTCTCTTTCACGCCCGACAAAAGCTTCAACTGGCGCTCGCGGATTGTTTTCGCGATCAGCTTGGACGGGACCCCAAGGGGAAGTGACGCATGACTGAACGACCCGAATCCCACGACCTGTGGCTCATGCAGCGGTACGACGGCGAGGTGCCGTGGCGCGAAGGCGAGGCGGACGCGGCGCCGTCCCCGAGCGGCGAGGCGATGAGCGCGTCGGACCGGGCCAAACACGAGACGATGGCCCTCGTGGGCGATCTCGTTCGTGCCCACGTGGCGCGCGACACGAGGGGGGCGGGCCTTGCCGACGCGGTGCTGGGGCGGCTCGAAGCAGAGCGGGCCCAGGCGCCTGCGGCTCCGCCTGGCCTGGATGGGGCTGGGCTGGCTCCGGCTGGGCTGGCTCCGGCTGGGCTGGCTCCGGCTGGGCTGGCTCCGGCTGGGCTGGCTCCGGCTGGGCTGGCTCCGGCTGGGCTGGCTCCGGCTGGGCTGGCTCCAGTGGGGCTGGCTCCGGCTGGGTTGGATGGGGTCGGGCTGGATGCCGTCGGGCTGGTCGGAGAGGGCGCCCGTCGAAAAGAAGGCGAGCCAGGGTCGCCGGCCCCCGCCGCTGCGGTGGGCAACGACAACGGACGGTTCCTCTACGGCATGGCGGCGCTCGCGGGCTTGGCGGCCGCGGCCGCGGTGGCGCTGTTCGTGTGGGCCCCGTCGGCGTCCGATGATGCAGGAGCGCGCGCGTCTGCGCCATCGTCCGCGCCATCGTCCATGGGGGCGCCCGGGGCCCGTGCACGCGACGGGGCGGCGATGCCGGCGGCGGCCGCCCCGGGGGCGAGCGAGGCGAAGATGCCGGCGCTCACGGCGGCGAGGGATGACGACGCGGACGACGACGACGCAGTGCCGGCCGTCGAAGTCGCTTCCGTCGATTTCGGGCGGCATCAAGGTTCGGTGTTTTACGTCGCGGGACGGCAAGCTGGAGCGACGGCGGTGGTGTGGGTGAACGACGAGGAAGAACGATGAAGCGTTTCTTGATGTCTCGGGCTCTGGTGCCGATGGCTGGTGCCGCCGCCATCGCGCTGACCACGCCGCTGGCGGGGGCGGTGCCCTCCCACGCCGGTGCGCTTGCATGGGGCGGGGGTGCGGGTGCCGATCCAGTCGACGACGCCGCCAAGCAGGCCGTCGGCGAAGTCGTGGTCTTGTACGCCACCAACGATGGCAAAGGCATCGACCCGAGTCTGGGGGACATGCCCCAGCTCCAGTCGCCGCCATTCTCCGCGTACGACTCTTACGCGCTGCTCGAGCGGGGCAAGGTCGACCTCTCGCCGAGCGGGTCGATGACCCTACCCGACGGAGGCGCCTTATCCCTGAGACTGGAGTCCGCCGCCGACGACCGATTCACCGTCGTCGCGAGCATTACCAAAAAAAGCGGCAAAAAGTTCCTCCCCGGCGCGACGGTCAACGCCAAGCGAGGGGAGTACTTTTTTCTCGCCGGTCAGCGGTACAAAGAAGGGATCCTCGTGCTGGGGATCCGCCTCGTCGATAAGAAGCGCTGAGGGGCGACCTCGACGACCCCCTCCGGGGCCTGTGCGGTTGGGGTCATGAAGAGCGCTTCGCTCCGCGGGGCGACTTCGGGGCGTCGATGCGGCGCGTCGTCGGCGTCCTGTGCGACGCCTCTCGACGTTTCGGTGCGTCCGCGACGCGTGGCCAAGGCGGCGCGCTTCCGACGGCCCCATCCTCGGCTGGAGGGGGCAACGCTGGTGTCCTCGCGTATGAAGGGGGAACCACCGCGCGGAGGTTGAAGATGAAGGTATCGCTGGAGTACCGGGACGCGAAGTCGCAGAAGTTCTGGGAGGGCGAGACGCGTGGCCGCACGCTCACGGTTCGTTTTGGAAAGATTGGCACCGCGGGCCAGACCAAGACGCAGGAGCTCGCGAACGCGGCGGCGGCCGAAGCGGAGCTCGTGAAGAAGGCGGCCTCGAAGACCAAAAAGGGCTACGAAGAGGTCCGCGCGGCGGCTTCAGCTACGCCGGCGACCTCGACGTCCGCGCCCTCCGCCATCACCGCGTCGGCGGAGGCGGCGACGTCGGCGCCCCGGAAGGCTCCGGTCGAGAAAGCCGGCCCGGCCGTGGTGCCGGCACCCTACCCGTCGATGCCGGCCAAGGCGCTGACGGGCGACGTCATTCGGCTATCGGATTACCCCCGTGTGTTTGCGCTGAGCGCCGACGGTTCCACCCTCGCGGCGCACGGGATCGGCTCCGTCCACATCGTCGATGTGCCGAGCCGCACTTGGACCAAGTCGCACAAGTCGGGCGAAGCCAAGGACATGGTCTTCCTGCGTGACGGCCTCGTCGTCGGCAGCAAAACGATGCACCTCATCGACCCCATCGCGGGGAAAAAGCGTCTCTCCTTCAAAGGGCACAAGGCGCCGGCCAACCAGCTCGTCCTCTCCTCGGACGGGGTCACCCTGTGGTCGGGGGGCGGCAACTTCATGGATACGCACGACCGCTTTCTGTACGCCTTCGATACGCAGACCGGCGCGCTTCGCTACAAGGCGAAGCCGGGTAAAGGGTCAGGTGCGATGAGCATGGCGGTCGTCGATGACGTCGTCGCGGTCGCGGCCGAGGATGGCCATGTGCGCACGTTCTCCGCGACGGACGGCCAGCCGCGAACGGAGGTTGTGCTCGCGCCGGCCGAAGCGTTGGGAACCCCTTTCGGTGGCATCGCCGCGACACGAGGAGGGTTCGTCGCATGCTTCAAAGAGGGCGAAGAGCGCGCCGTCGTTTGGCTCGACACCGATTTGAACATCGAAGCCAAGATCACCCTTCCGGTCGAGGACGCGGGGCCGTCGATCCACCGTCCGATGGTGGGGGCGGGCCACATCGTCATCCCCTTCAGCGGCACGAACAACTTCATCGCCGTGATCGATGAGGCCACGCGAGCCCTGGTGGCGATCTACGCCCCCTCCCAACTCGATGATTGTCGTTGTTGTACGTACCTCGGCGGTCTTTTCGCCTGGAAAGTACGAGAGGGGGTGGCGATTGCATCGTTGATGGGGGATGCCGCCACGAAGGTGCCCCCCCAAAAGAGCGCCGAACCGGTGATCGCCGAGGCGCCGGTCGATGCCTCGGCCCCGCTTCCCCGTGGCGCGATGATGGCCGGCGGGCCGCGGCGTCAGGGCGCCTACGCAGGAGACCTGAAGAACCGGCCCCGGGTCCAGTGGGCACGCACGGCCCATTACGCCAGCGGTGATGAGTTCGGCGGTTGGGTCGTCGTCGGCGACGGTCTCGCCGTAGGTTCGAACGGCGGTTGGCTCGCAGCGCATGATGCAAAGACGGGGGACACGAAGTGGGAGATCGAGACCTCGACGTCGATGTCTTTTGCGACGAGCGGCATAAGCATCGCCGACGGGCGGGTGTTCATGGCCACCAACAAGGGGCTCCATGCGTACGACGCGACCGGAGCCGAGCTGTGGAAGGCGCGCGTGGCTGGCGCCGCGGGCGCCCCCATGGTCTTCGAAGATGTTTGCGTCATTGGAGGGAAAGGGGGGCTACACGCTCGTTCCCTCGACAAGAAAGGACGTAAGGCTTGGGTCTTCGAGGTGAAAGACCGCATTCGTACGGCGCCGGCGTATGCGGACGGGCTGTTCTACGTGTACGCCGACACCCACCTGCTGGCCGTGGCGCTCTCGACGAGGAGGCTCGCGTGGAGCGTACCCGCCGCGGAGCCGCTGTGCGCGGGGCCCGTGATCGCCAACGGGTACGTGATCTACATGGCGGGCCGCGGCACGCTGGCGGCCGCGGAATGCAAGACCGGCAAACAGGTTTGGACCCGGGACGTGGACGCGCTGGTGGGCTCGCGCTTCATCAGCGCATCGACCGACGCGGTGTTCTTGCGGGACGACGGGGGTCGGATTCAGGCCTACGACCTCGCGACCGGGACGTCGCGCTGGAGCTCCGACGGGGGTCGCGACAAGCCCTACTGGATTGGCAGCGCTGGTCCGATCGTGGTGGGCGAGACCATCGTGACCATCACGGTAGAGGAGTCAACGATGCCGGATACATATCTCACTGGCCTCGACGCTGCGTCGGGCGACGTTCTTTGGGATCTCGATAGCCAACCGGTAAAGAAGGCGATCAAAGAGGAACAGATGCGGGAAGGGTCCAGCTTTGAGGGGGCCTTCCGTTGGTATGGGTCGCCGCACGTTCACGACGGCGTGCTCTACGTGCAGTCCGACGCCGGCATCGTGGCGCTGAAGTAGCGACCGTTGAACCGGCGAGGGGCAACGGCGGCGGTGACCGACGCCTCGTCCGGGTCGAGATCGAGCCTCTGCGGCGCGGCTTTGGCGTCCTCCGCGGCGTCTCTCGGCGTTTCGGTGTAGGCTGCGCCCATGACTTGGCTCCGTCTTCGCCGCCGCCGCCGCCGGCCCCGTCATCGCTGTGGTTGGGTCTTGCCCCTGGCGCTGGCCTTGGGGGCTTTGACGATGGTGGCCGGAGGGGTGGTGTCGCCCCGGCTCGCCTACGCGCAAAAGCAGTCGGTCGATGCGCTCATCAAGAAGGGTCAGCAACAGTTCGACGAGCAGCTCTACGAGGACTCCATTCAGACCCTCTCGGCGGCGTTGCTTCGCCCGGGGATCGCGACCGCAGAGAAAACGCGGGTCTACCAGTTGCTGGCCTACAACTACATCGTGTTGCAACGGGATGAAGAGGCGGACGGCGCGGTGCGTGGCCTCCTCGTGCTCGACCCGGAGTACGCGCTGCCCGATACCGAGTCGCCCCGCTTTCGCGACTTTTTCGAAAAGACGCGCGAGGCGTGGAACGCGGAAGGTCGTCCCGGGCTCGTCTCGAAGGACGACCCCGAGCCCACGGTCAAACCGGTCCGCATTCGCCACCGGGCTCCCGCCCAAGTGACCTCGGGCCGCACGGTCAATCTCGACGGCCAGATCGACGATCCGGACGCGTCGGTCGACAAGGTGTGGCTCTACTACCGCGCGGGGGACGAAGGCTCGTTCGCGCGGAAGCGGGTACGTTATGCGATGCGCAAGTTCACCGTCGACCTGCCCGCGTCGGCGGTCGCGCCGCCGCTGGTCGAGTACTACCTGCAGGCCGTCGACGCTCAGGGCGTCCCGGTTGCGTCGCGTGGCGATGTGAGCAACCCGCTGCGCATCGCGGTGCCCGAGGAGGAGGCGAGCGTCATCACCAGCCCGTGGTTGTGGGTTCCGGTGGGGATCGCGGTGGTGGCGGCGGTCGTCATCCCGGTGGTCTTCGTCACCACCCAGCCCCAGGATTCGACGGTCACGGTCAACGTCTTCGACCCCTGACCGTGCCGATGAGCGCGCCTCGGTTTTCCTACGTGTGGCGGGACGTCGCCCCGGCCGCCGCGGAGGCTTGCGGTGCCCATTTCATCGCCGAAGGCGCCACCGGCGTCGAGCTCCGCGACGGCACGACGATGCAACGCGGGCCCGGGGACGGTCGGGTCCGGGTCGTGGGGTGGTTCGCCCAGCGCGCCGAGGCCGAGCGGGTGGCGGCAAGCCTCACGGGGGCACACGTCGACGAAATCGTCGGCGACGGCTGGCGCGACGCGTACAAGGCCTACTTCAAGCCGTTCGCGTTGACCTCGGAGTTGTGGGTTTGTCCGCCCTGGGAGCGCCTCGACGGGGCGCTCGTGCTCGATCCCGGCCGCGCCTTCGGCACGGGGCTTCACGCCACGACGGCGCTCGTCGCCACCGCCCTCGACGCTCACCGGGAGACCTTCCGGGACGGCGTGGTCCTCGACGTCGGCACGGGAAGTGGGATCCTCGCCCTCGCGGCGCTGCGCTTCGGGGCCCGGCGCGCGGTCGCCATCGACTGCGACCCCGACGTGGTGGATGTGGTCGTCGACAACGCGGCCCGCAATGGGCTCGCGGCGCGCATCGAGGTCGACACGAGAGACGTCTCCGAGGTCGACGCGACCTTCCCGTTCGTGGTGGCCAACATTCGCGCGCCGGTGCTTCTGGGCATGGTCGACGCCCTCGTCGCGCGCACGACCGACACCTTGGTGCTGTCCGGCGTGCTCGCGAGCGAAGCGGCGTCGGTGCGCGCCCCCTTCGTGTCGGCGGGCCTGGCGTCGGTGGCGACTTTGCGCCGCGACGAGGTGGGGCAGGACGACGCGTGGACCGCGCTCGTCTTGCGGCGGTCATGACGCTGCGGGTGGTCGTGCTCGGCCTCCGTGCCGGGGAGATGACCCTGACCCCGGACGCCGATCGCTACGTCACGCGGGTCCACCGGCTCGGCGTAGGGGCGCGCGTCGATGGCTTCGACCCCGACGCGGAACTCGAAGCGGAGGGGACGCTCGTCGGGATCCGCCCCGCCCGGGTTTGCTTCTCCCGCCCGCAGCGCACGGCCCGCCGGCCTGAGGTCGAGACGCGACTGATCCAGGCGGTGGGCAAAGGAACCAAGCTCGACACGGTGGTCCGCGCCGCGACGGAGCTCGGGGTCACCCACATCGTGCTGGCCGTGGCGGCGCGGTCGGTCAAACGAGGCGCCGCCGCGGCGCGGTACGAGCGGATCGCGCGCGAAGCGGCGCGCCAGTGCGGCCGGGGCGACGTCCCTCACCTCGTGGCCGAGGTCCCGCTGGCCGAAGCGTGGGCGCACGGGGAGGGGCAATGCATCCTTCTCGACGCTCGGGGGCCGTCGGTCGGGGCGACCCTCGCGCACGGTCGGGCGGTCACCTTTGCCGTCGGCCCGGAAGGCGGTTGGACGGACGACGAACGCGAGGCCGCCCGGGCCGCCGGCTACACCCCGGCGCGCCTCGGGCCGTTCACCATGCGCACCGAGACCGTCGCCGCCGCCGCGCTGGGGGCACGGTGGGCGACGTTTCGTGAATGAAAATGGGCGCGAATGAAAATGGCCGTCGTCATCCGCCGTAAAGCGCGGCGAAGGCGTCGGGTAGGTGCTCGGGGGTCAGCTCGTCCTTGCGGCGATGGAACTCGGGGAGGGTCGCTTGGTAGGCCTCGTCGAGGCGAAGCTCGGTCGTCGGTTCGGTCCACATCGGCATCGTGTCGGCGGCGAGTTGGTCGATGGTACGGTAAGCGCCCCGCTCGTGGAGGATCTGGCCGGTCAAGGCGTACATCAACGTCCCGCCCGGGATCGCGCCGAGGGCCGTCGTCGCCATCGCGGGGTAACAGATCCGCACCGTCCGGACCCCGAAGCGCTGCGCGATTTGATCCATGGTCTCGCGCTGGAGGATCTTGGCGCCGGCGAGCGGCCCCATGCCGTAGACCGGGTCGTCTTTCTCGAAGTCGTAGTCGCAGAATGCGACGATCGACTCGCCGGCCGCGATGAGACCGGCTTCGGCCAGCGGCTCCACCCAGGCGCGGGACGAGTGCCCCATGAACTTGTTCGTGCGCTCGATCTCCGCCTCGGTCGCGACCTCGACGTCGACGAGGCCGAACTGACGGTATGCGCTCGCGTCGTCGAACGCCGGCACCTGGAGGACCGGGTCGAAGGCGACGTCGAGATCGCGCACCTTGATCGGGCCGTGCTGCGCGTACCTCTTGGTCGCCCCGGCGGCGATGCCGTTGATGAGGTGCACCGCGCGCACCCCGTCGGCCTTCAGCTGCGCCACCACTTCGTCGATGGTTTTTTCTCGGGTCGCGTCCCGATTGAAGAACCGGCACGTGACGCCGGCGGCGGCCACGGCGCGTTCCATCGCGGCGACGTGATGCACGCCGATCTGCATCTTCGCTGAGTCGTAGTGGACGCCGTAAACGGGCACGCGCTCTCCGAGCAGGAGCTGAACCGCGAGGGCGCGGGTGATCCCGTTGCTGCCCCCGAGGATCAGGACCGCCGCGTCGTCGGGGAGTCCGATCCCCGCGGCGCTCAGCCCCTCCCGCTGCGCCGTCAAGACGGCTTCGGCGGCGGCGGGACCCCGTTCTTTGAGCGTGCCGACGAGCGAACGCCGGTCGACCCCGCCGAGAGGAAGCTTTTTGAACGTCTCCAGCGCCATGGGGCAGGCGTGACATGGCGGCTGAGAAACGTAAACACACGCCCTGGGCCGCCACGGCGCATTCCGATGGGCGAGGCTCACGCAGCGGCGTATACCGCCCGCCATGCCCCGGCTCCGGATCCTCTTCGTGGTTTCCGAGTGCGTGCCCTTCGTCAAGACCGGGGGGCTGGGCGACGTGGCCGGAGCGTTGCCGCCGGCGTTGACGGCACGGGGCCACGACGTGCGGGTGGTGATGCCGAGGTACCGGGCGACCAAGTCGTTCCCCTCGCGCCGACGCGATGTGTCGGTTGGCGTTCCCCTGGGGGGCGGCGGCACGCGGTGGTGCGGCCTCGTGGAGGCCACGCTTCCGGGGGCCACCCCCGTCTACTTCCTGGAGCACGACGTGCTCTTCGACCGCGACGGGGTGTACGGCGACGCCCACGGGAGCTTCGGCGACAATCTGTTGCGCTACGCGGTCCTCTCGCGGGGGGCGTTCGCGGTGGCCGATGCGGTGGCGTTTCGCCCCGACGTGGTCCACATCAACGACTGGCCGACCGGCTTGGTGCCGCTCTACGCGCGCCATCTCGGGCGCCCGGTGGCCACCGTGATGAGCATTCACAACCTCGGGTACCAGGGCTGGTTTTCCTTCGACGACGTGGGGGTCGCGGGCGTCTCGCCCGGGGAGGCGCGGGCTCGAGGGTACGAGCACGGCGGCGCCCTCAACCTGCTTCAGGGAGGCATCCTGAACGCGACGATGGTCTCGACCGTCTCGCCGACCTACGCCGCCGAGATCGCGACCGATGAAGGAGGCATGGGCCTCCAGGGCGCCATCCGCGCGCGCGGAGCCGACGTGATCGGCGTGCTCAACGGGATCGACGACACGGTGTGGGATCCGCGTCGCGACCCCCATCTGCCGGCGCGGTACGACGTCGACGATCTCGCCGGCAAGGCGGTGTGCAAGGCGGCGCTCCAGGCGGAGCTCGGCCTTCCGGTGCGCGCCGACGTGCCGCTGATCGGGGTGGTGTCGCGGTTCGCCCACCAAAAGGGGATCGATGTCTTGGCGGCGGCGCTGGAGTCGCTGCTCACCCTCGACCTCCAACTCGCGGTGCTCGGCAAGGGGGAGCCGTGGGCGGAGGCGCTCTTTCGCCACCTCGGGGAGCGTTCGGACAAGGTGGGGGCGCACATCGCGGTCGACGAGCGTCTCGCCCATCGCATCGAAGCGGGGGCCGACCTCTTCCTCATGCCCTCGCGGTACGAACCGTGTGGCCTCAACCAGATGTACAGCCAACGCTACGGCACCCTCCCCGTGGTGAGGGCGGTGGGCGGCCTCGTCGACACCGTCGCCCACGACCGGACGGGGTTCGTATTCGCCGACCTCACCGTCGACGGGCTGGTGGGTGCGGTCCGCCATGCGCTGACCACGATGCGCGAGCGCCCGGAGCACTTCGCCGCCATGCGCCGCGCGGCGATGGAGAAATCGATGGGGTGGGATCGGTCGGCGGCGCATTACGAAGCCCTTTATCGCCTCGCCATCGCCCGGACGCGGCGGCGATGAAGGCGTCGTGCGCTCTGTCGCGCCGCGCGCTCGCGGCCGGGTTGCTCGGCACGGCGAGCTGCTCGGGCCGCGGGTGTGGACCCAACCGACGGGTGGTTCGGCTCACGGGGGCGGGGATCGAGCGCATGGCGGTCTCGCATGACGCGGACGACGACGACGAGGTGGCGGTCGTGGGCGGGGGCGCCCGCGGTCGACTGTGGACGGTGACCGCCGACGGGGTCGTCACCGAGCGATTGGATCGCCTCGCCTACCCCCGGGACGTGCTCGTGGTGCACGACCGTTGGGTGGTGGCGACCGACGAGGGCGTCGTCGCGCTGCCGCGCACCGGGGCGGGTCGCGAGCAGTGGAGTACGGGTCCGGCGTGGCGGCTGGCGGCGGGGGCGGGGGTCTGTTGGATCGAGCGCGAGACGAGCGCCATCTGGCGCCGCGGCGAAACCGCGCCCCAGAGGGTGGTTCCGGGGCGACCCGCGAGCTACGCCGAGGGCCTGGCGATGGCGGGGGTTCGACTCTGGTGGACCACCGGCGCCGAGCTGTGGACGGCGACGCTGGGCGATGCTGCGTCGCCCAGGGTGGTGTCGTCGTATCGAC
Organism: Myxococcota bacterium; assembly: GCA_039027095.1. GTDB lineage: Bacteria > Myxococcota_A > Polyangia > Polyangiales > Polyangiaceae > JAPYTK01. The sequence continues at coordinate 81,023 of JBCCLB010000025.1, read as the reverse complement.
AACCGGGGGAAGTCGTCGCCCTCGACCGCCGGTGGGTCGCGGTGTCGGTGGCAGACGGGGTCGTGCGCCATCCCGACGGGGGGCGGATCGTCGATGCGCCTGCGCCCGCGTCGCTCTCGACCGCCGGTGGGTGGCTCGCCCTCGCGTCGGTGGACCGCGTGCTCGCGGTCGGTACCTCCGGGGTGGTCTCGGTGGAGGCTGAGGCAAAAACGGTGGCGACCAATGGCGCGCAGCTCTGGTGGGTCGACCGCGACGACGCAGTGTGGCGACGAGAACTAGATGAATGAGATCATGTGCTTAGGCAGGCGCTCGGGGAACCTTATACTGAACAAAAACAAAGTACTGCACAAAACTGGACAAACATTCAGCATCACCGCGATGGTGGGGTCATGTTGAACGCCACGAAACGACGTGCCCTCCGCATTCTCTTCGACTTCGCTCGCGACGATCAGCCGGCGGATCTCGCGTTGGTGGCCGCGGCGCTCGGCGCGACGTGCGCCGCTACCGACCGTCTCCTCGAGGAGCTCGCGCGCGCGGGTTTCGTCGACGCCGACCGCGTGCGGCTGACGATGATGGGACTCACGGTGGCGGTGTCGACCCCGGCCACCGTCCCCGCCACGACGACGACGACGGCGTCCCCCCGCCCCTCGCGCATCAGCGCGGCGTGACCACCACCGATGGGATGTCGTCGATCGCCGCCACCAGGTCGGTGATGCGGGCGGCCACGGGACAGCCGCCCGGCGGCGAGGTGGCGTCCCCCGGCGCGGCGCACACGGTGAACCGCAGGCGGGACGTACCCACCGGGACGGTGGGCGGGCGGATCGCCTGCACGAAGAGCCCGCGCTCGAGAAGGGCGCGACTGGCGGCCATCGCCACCCCTTCGGCGCCGAGGATCCACGGCACGACGGGGCCGTGATTGTCGCCGGGGATTTCGGCCCCCCGCGTCCGCAACGCATCCCGTAGGTCGTCGGATGCCTGCCGCAGGCGCGCCCGTAGGTCGTCGTGGCGGCGAACGGCCCCGACGCGCTCGGGGAGGGCCGCGGTGACGGCCGGCGACGGGCCGGTGCTGAACACGAAGCTCCGCGCTCGGTTCCAAAGCCAGTCGCGGAGACGGGCCGGCCCCGCGACGAAGGCGCCCTGAAGCCCGACCGCCTTGCCCAGGGTGCCGACGAGCACGTCGGGCCGCACCCCGGCGTCGGCGGCGAGGCCGCGTCCCTCGGGACCGAAGACGCCAAGCGCATGCGCTTCGTCGACGATGAGCCCCGCCCCGTGGGCGTCACACAGGGCGCGGAGGGCGCGAAGGTCGGGGCTCTGGCCGTCCATGCTGAAATACGACTCGGTCACCACCCAGCACCGGCGGTCGCGCGCCGTTTCGAGATGCCGTTCGAGCGCGGAGAGGTCGCGATGGGGAACGATGGCGACCTCGGCCCGGGAGAGCCGACATCCGTCGATGATGGAGGCGTGGTTGAGGGCGTCGCTGAGGATGAGGTCTCCCGCTTCGGCCAGCGCCGAGAGAAGTCCGACGTTGGCCGCGTAGCCGGAGCTGAAAATGAGCGCCGCTTCGGCGCCAACCCACGACGCGAGGGAAAGCTCGGCCTCCCGGTGGTGCGGGTCGTCGCCGCTGATGAGGCGGGAGGCTCCGCTGCCGGCGGCGGCCGCGGTAGGCCGAAGGGGCGACGCGGCGTACCCGAGGTAGTCGTTGCTGCACCACACGATGGTGCCCGCCGGCAGCGTCGACGGCGCTCGGCGTCGCCCCTCCGCATCGAGCTCGGTCAGCCGTCGGCCGAGGTGGTCGAGGGCGGAACTCACGGCGGGGGGTCCTTCTGGCTGCGTTTGCGTTTGCGGCCCGGCCGGCGGGCCGCGGCCGCGGCCTCGACCTCGCTCTCGGCGAGGGTCGCATCGACCCGTCTGAGCATCGCGTGCAGGTGTGACTTCGCCTGCGTGGCCACCGCCTGCGCCCGGGCCCGCTCTTCGCGGGCATCGTGGGCCAGGGCCACCGCCGCCAACAACATCGCCTGCGTGGTGACCGGCCGTCCGGGGGTGAGGATCGTCGCGAGCTTTTCCTCCACCATCGCCGCCAATTCGGCGAGTTCTTCGGGCTCGGCGGTGGTCACGACGCGGCAGCGTTGCCCCGCGACGCAAAGCTCCACCGCGTCGTTGCCCATGGTCCCGACGCTAGCTCGCAGGGGGGAGCAGCTCAACCTGCCCCCGAGGCCCCGAGTGCAGTACACGGCGAGCGTGGCGACGAGGGGACGAACGAGGCGCATCGCGGCGTTGGCCGTGACGTCGGCGTGCGTCGCGGGGGGGGCCGCGGCGTCCCGTTCCGTCGCCCACGCCGAGGGGATGGCACCGCCCGCGGCTACGAAGCCTTCATCGACCGGGCGGCCGCAGCCTCGCGTCTCGCCCGAGCCCGAGGTGAGCGCGCAAGGCGTTCGTCCCGAGATCGTACCCCTGCCCGCGCGGACCCAGGTCCGCGTCGGGCTCGTCGTGGGCCCGGCCTTGGCGTCCGACGGCGAGGGCCGCCTCGCGGGCCACGTCGAGCTTCACCTCGGGCTCCGGGCGGACCTGTTGTGGTGGCGTGCGGGGCCGCGGGACTTCGGGCTGGGGCCGTTCGTCGAGGTCGCGACCTTCGCCTTCGACCAGGGTCAATTCGGCGCCGGGCTGAGCGCGCTGCTCCCGGTGCACGAGGCGTTTCCCCTGGTCGTCAGCGGGGGCGGGCACGCACGGATCGCGCGCGACGATCTCGGACCGCAACCCGGCTTCGACACGACCCTTTTTTGGGGCGCCCGCAGCTTCAACCACCACGGGGCGTACAATCTCGCGGGTGGTTTGAGGGTGGGCTACCACCACTCCTTCGGCGTCGCCTCGAGCGTTTTGGGGACCACGGTCGACGAGAAGATCTTCAGCGTGGCCGCAGACCTCGACGGCGCTCTGCTCGTGCTCCCGTTCATCTACCTCGTCGAGGCCCTCGGCGGTCCGAGCGACGACGCCGCGGTCATCGAATGAGCGCGTCGCGCCGCGTCACTGAAAGCAAGGGTTGTCGGCCGCGCGAGGGTCGAACAGAGGATTGCCGAAACCGACGCCCCCGTCCTGATTCAACGAGCAGGGCAAATCCCCCTCCTCGGGGACCATCGTGAGGTCGAACGCACCACAGTTTTGGAAGCGCCCGGGACGATTGCGCACCTCGATGGGGAAGTCGGACACGCCGGTCTCCACGTCGGATCCGCCCAGGGTTTCGCCGAGGACGCGAAAGCGAATCAGGATGTTCACCGCGCTGCTGCCAACGGCTTGCAGCGCGGCCACAGCTTCTTCCTGTGTCAGCAGATTGACGCTCGTGATGCCAAATCCGGGGTTCGATGGGGAGCCCACCTCAACGAAGCCTGCCGCCGGGGCGAAGCTTTCGTCGTCGTCGATCTCGAAGCCCACCACGCCCCCTCCGGGCACGATGACTTCACGCTCGATACCGAAGATTTGCACGCTGTTCGATTCGGCGCGCAGGAGGTCTTCGTTGCCTCGCGCGACCATACCGTTCCCCACCAAGGGCACGCCCTCGTAGGGCGAGGTCCGGCAATCGTTCGTCACCTGACCATTCTCGTCGAACGCGCAGAGGGGGTCGTACCTTCCTCGCAAAACCACCTCGCTGTCGGGCTCGTCGGTGACGACGCACTCGTTGTCGACGGTGCGCGCCTGAAGGCGCAGCACGTAGATGGTGGCGTCGTTTTCGGCGCAGCCGCTGGTGACGAGGGCCGTGGCCGCGGTCACGAGGAAGGCGCCGAGGGCGCGACGAGGGGGTGTGGAGATCGGTGGCGGCATGGTGGTGTTCCCGGCGCGGGCAGGCCCGCAAGGAGAAATGCTACCGAAACGATCTCGGCTACGCCAAAAATTCGGGCGCGGCGAGGTCAGGCGTTGGGGCGCCACATCTTGATGAGGGCGTCGGCGACCTCGTCGACGGGGCCGCTGGCGTCGAGCCGCTCGTGGGCATCGTCGTAGCCGTCGCGGCGGGTGGCGAGACGGGCGGCGATGCGCGCCTCGAGGGGCTGATCCGCTGGTTCGGCGAGGAGGGGACGCGCCGCGTGCTCGTCGGCGAGGCGGGCCGCGAGCACGGCGGGCGGAGCGTCGAGGGCGACGACCCAGGTGCGCTCCTTGGCTTCGACGCGCAGGGCCTCGTCGAGGAGCGCGCCGCCCCCGAGGGCCACGAGGTACGGGCCCTCCCGGGCCAGCCACGTGCGGAGAATTCGCGCCTCGACGGCGCGAAATGCCGCTTCTCCTTCGCGTGCGAAGAACGCGGCGAGGGGCTCACCCACCTCGGTCTCCACCGTCTTGTCGAGGTCGATGAAGGGAACGCCGCGGGCGGCGGCGACGCGCCGGCCCACGGTGCTCTTCCCCGTGCCCATGAACCCCCAGAGCAGCAGTCGCGGGCGTCTCTTCACCAGCATCGTCACGATCATACCCCAGGCCGGGCGCTCACCGCCGGAGGTCGAGCAGGATGTGCCAACACATGAGCCCCACCCCGAACGCGAGCATGGTCCCGCCCACGTACTGAAGCGCGAGGCGCGGGCCCGACAAGAGCCACGTGCCGCTCAACACGAAGGTCGCCGTCACCAAGCCCGCGAAGACGCGACGCCCGAGGCGGTCGACCATCTTGTGGTCTTCCGGGTCGTGGGTGCGCAGCGACAGGCGCCCGAGCCGGAGGTCGTCGAGGACCTCCCGGGCCTGTTGGGGAAGGTCGTAGGCGGCGGTGCTGAGCCGCTCCAGGCCCCGCCACACGTCGTTGGCCACCCGCTCCGGGGCGTAACGCTGCTTGAGGAGGTCCATGAAGTACGGCCGCGCCTCGGCGAAGACGTCGAGGTCGGGATCGATTCGCTTGCCGATGCCCTCGATCGTCATCAACGACTTGCCCACGAGGAGAAAGTCGGACGGGATCTCGAGCCCGTATTTCGTCGCCCCCTGGACGAGGTCGCTGATCATCGCCGACAGTTCGATCTCCCGGAGCGGTCGGTTGAGGTAGCGGTCGGCCAGGAACGCGACCTCGGCCCGATACGCGCGCATGTCGATCTTCTTGGTCGGCGTTCCGATCCGGTACAGGGCTTCGGCCAGCGCCTCGTGGTCTTGGCGAATGGCCGCGATCATGATGTCGACGGTCTTGCGGCGCATCTCGGCCGTGAGGCGCCCCACCATGCCGAGGTCGATGACGCCGACGCGGGGTGCTTCGGGACGGCCGAGAAGAATGATGTTCCCGGGGTGGGGGTCGGCGTGAAAGAAGCCGTCCTCGAAGATCATCTTGATGACGATGCCCGTGCACGCCTTGGCGATCTTGGGGCCCTCGAAGCCGTGGTGGTCGATGGCGTCGTCGATCTTGTGGCCGTCGAGAAATTCCATCGTCAGCACCCGCTTGCTGCTCGCCTCCTTGAAGATCCGGGGGAACCGCGCGTGGGGGTGACCTTCGAAGTTGCGTCGAAATCGGAGCGCGTTGTCGGCTTCGAGAAGAAAGTCGAGCTCGCTCGTGATCGCCTGGTCGAACTGCTCGACCAAGGCCGTCGGCTGGTAAATGTGGGCCTCGGGAATGGTGCGTTCGACGAAGCGGGCCAGCGTGTGCAGCAGGTCGACGTCGCGCGCCACGGTGTCGGCGATCTTCGGCCGCTGAACCTTGACCACCACCTCCTTCGGTCCGTCCGGATGCGCCAAGACGGCGCGATGCACCTGCGCGATCGACGCGGCGGCGAGCGGTTCGCGCTCGAACGACACGAACACTTCGTCGAGCGGAACGCCGAGGGAAGCTTCGACCTGGTGTTCGATCGCTTCGAACGGCAAGGGCTTCACCTCGTCCTGAAGCTTGCGAAGTTCGACGATCCAGCTCTCGGGGAGCACGTCGGCCCGGGTCGACGCGATTTGGCCCAGCTTGATGAACGAGGGACCGAGGTCCATCGCGACGAGCCGTACCCGCTCTGGGAGCGAAGGCTGGCTTCGCGAGGACGCCCCCTCGGCGCGAGCGCCGGAGAGGCTTTCGTCGCCCTTGGCGGAGCGTGACAGCCCGAGTCGCTGCGCGAGCTCGCCGAAGCCGTGTCGGACGAGGACCGCGTAGATCTCGCGGAGGCGACCGATGTCCCGAACGGCGGTGAGCAGCGACGCCATGCCGTCTTACCGGACGCGGACGATGGTGCCGCGGTCGTAAGGGGTCGGCAGGGAAGCCGTCCAACCGGCGGGGACGATGGGTTGGGTCCACCAGAACAGCCGGCGAGCGTCGAGAGGCGCGAGATTGACGCATCCGTGGCTGCGCACCCGACCGAACCCGCGGTGCCAAAATGCTCCGTGCAGGCCGACGCCGCGCTTGAAGAACTGGACGTAGGGGACGTCTTCGATCCGCCAGTACCGATGCGCCCGATCGTTTTCGAGGTTGTCCATGGTGGTCGACAAGAGCTTGACCCAGATTCGATGCACCCCTTTCGGCGTCGCGAACGGGTGCCCTCGGGTGCGGCCCTTACCGGTCGAGACCATCGTGGCGAAGACCGGACGAGCGCCCTCGTACGCGACCAGGGTTTGGGTCTCGAGCTCGATGTCGATCCAACGCTCTTCGTGCACGACGTCGACTTCGCTCGGAGGCGGAGCGACGACGTGATGCCTCAGGTCACGCGCCCGGATCCATCGGTCGCGGCCCGTGCGGATGAACCCGCCACTAAAGTGACGGTGGCGCTCGTGGAACGCGACTTGGTCGAACTTCTTGCGCGTCGTGGACGTGACCGCGAACCCCGTCCGCGTGCGGCGATACTCGGGGGCGACGTTGGACACGACCCACGCGACGGGGAGCGGCGACCCGGAGGTCACGTCCTCGAGCTCGGCGCCGCGAAAGAAAAAGCGCCGCGCCGGTCCGAAGTCGCGGAGGGGGACCCACAAATCGCGGTTCGTGCGTCCGTAGCGCTGACCCGAGAGCCGGCGTTCTTCGACGATCGCGACGGCGAAACCGCGCTCCAGCGACATCACCGGTTCCCCGATGTCCACCTGTTCCAGGCGGGCGTAGGCGAGCGATCCGTCCGGGCCGGCGAAAAAGTACCGGTAGGGCAGGCCGTCCGCGCTGTCGTCGGGAAAGAGACGCCCCGCCGCAATGGGGGCGCCGGCCGAGATTTTGACGTCGTCCCCGCAGACCCAGGCCCGCGGGCCGACGTGCAGCCATGGGAGCCCGCAGCCACGGCCGGAGGTGGCGCCGTAGAGGGGAAGATGCACGGCACGAGCGACGCTCCCGCGCCGGTCGGCGTCGCGGGAAGGGGCGACACGGAGCGGCTGGTCGTCCTTCAGGACGTGCACGCTGCTCGCCCAGTCAGGGAGCTGAGCCCGCGACCACGGGGGCAGGGCCGAGGTCAGCGGCCGCGCGCCCGTCGCCGATCCTTCCGTCGGGGGGGACGCCGCCCGCACGGTCCCCGGGGAACCCGTCGTCGCGGCGAGCGTCGCCAGCGTTAGCCAGAAGCGAGGTCGGGTCGCGAGGCCACGCCGGCGCATGCCCTATTCGAGCACGAAGCGAAGCTCGTGGTCACAAATGTTGAAGACGTCCCCCGACGCGATCGGCTTGCGCTGAAGACGCTGGCCGTTGAATTCGATCCCGTTGGTCGAGCCCATGTCGACCATGAAGAACTGGCCGTTGAGGTTCTCGATCATCGCGTGCTGTCGCGACACGTTGGGGTCTTTGATCGTCAGGTCGCTGGACTGCTTGCCCCGTCCGATGATGAAGCGGTCCTTGCTCACCGCATGACGCTGGCCCCGGTAGTAGAGCACGAGGCTCGACCCGTTGGTTTGCATCCCGGGCGGGGGCGGAGGTGGCGGCGCCGCGGCGCCCCCCATTCCGGGGGCCATGCCTGGCGGTCCCATCCCCGGGGCCCCCATGCCGGGGGCGGGCGGTGGCGGTTGGTATGCCCCGGGGGGCGGCGGGGGTGGCGGTGCGGCCGAGGCCGTGGCGGGCATGCCCGGAGGCGCGCCGTACCCCGGAGCGGCCGGGGGTCGGTAGCCCGGGGGCCCCGGAGGCGGCCCGGGAGGTTGCGGGGCAGGTGCGGGCCCCACGCCCGGCGGCATGGGGGGAGGCGCGCCCGGCGGCCCGGGGGGCGGATTCATTGGAGCGGGCGGCATTTGCGGGGGTCCCGGGGGACGGCCCCCGGTCGTCGGCGCCATGGGCGCGCCCATTGGCGCGTGGCCAGCTGGGGACCCGCCCGCCGGGGGCCCGCCCGCCGGGGGCCCTGCAGCCGGGGGCGCTCCGGGGGGCTTCGGCGGCGCGACCGAAGGCGGCCGACCGGGGGACATCCCGGGCGGAGGGCCCGGAGGCGGGGCGGGGTACCCCGCCGGCGGGGCGGAGGCCGCATGCCCGGCGGGCATCCCGGGCGGGGGGCCTGGCGGAGGTCCCGGCGGGACGGGAGGGTGGCCGTGGCCGGGCGGAGGCGGCGGCGGCACCGCGGAGGCGCCGGGGGGACGGGGGGGCATCCCTGGCGGTCCGGGCGGGGGCGCATTGATGGCGCCCCCGGGCGGCTGATGCGCGGGGGGCGCATAGGGGGCCCGGGAATCGGCGACCGGCGGCGCATTGCTGTGGGGCTGAGCCGGAAACGGCGCCCGCGCCGGATACGTTCGCTGCCGCGCATACTGCTTCATCGCCTCGTTGATGAGGTAATCGATGGAGCATTCCAGGTCGCGGGCCATCTGTTCGAACGTCTCCCAGAGGACGTCTCGACACTGGAAATTCCGCGAGCTCTTTTTGTTCGGGTCGCCGCTCATCTTTTCGTCACACCGCGCCGACGCGGGGGAACGCCCCCCGGCCAGGGCGAATCACTTTCCGTCTTGCTTGTCCCCCGGACCGGTCGGTTGGCCAGCCGGTTGGCCAGCCGGTTTGGGAGCAGTACCCGGTCGATCCGTCGCCGGCTCGTTCGTCATCATCTTCGGCTTGATGCAGTGGGTGACGAAGTCACCGATGGTCTCGATGGTCTTGCGGACCTTCTCGTCCTTCTCTTTGACCACGCAGGTCCAGCCGCAGTCTTCGCCCTCGGCGCCCTTGCACTCCGGGATGCGCTGCGGGTCGCGCGCGAAGGGCTCGAGGGCCGCCGCGTCGTCCTTGCTGCCGTTGGCGTAATAGTACGACAGCGCCGCCAACCGGCTTACGACACCGTTTTGCGACGTCATCTTCGGCTTCAGGGCCGCGAGCGCGTCCCCCCCCTCGAGCAGCCCGAGGTACGTCCCGTACTTGAGCGATTCGTCGAGGTGTAGGTTCTCGATGCGCGCGCCTTCGAGTTCTTTGAAGAACTCGTCGATGTGTTCGACTTTGCTCAGCGTCAGGAGGGTGGTGCCGGCGACCCGACGCAACAGCCAGTCCTCACCATCGACGAGCTTGTAAAGCCGACCGGCCACGATGTCCCGTGGTAGCTCTCGCACGCGCGCGAACGCCTTGTCTTTCACCTGCGGGGGCGCATCACCCTCGATGAGGGCAAACAGACGCGAGACCGCGGCTTCGTCCTCGGCTCCGATGTGCCCCTCCAGGGCGGCCAGCGCTGCGACGCGCTGCGCGGTGTCGACCTTGCCGTCGGCGGCGACCTCGAGCCCGAAGTCTCGGACGGCAGGCCCCCCGATCTTCTTCATGCTCGCATACACGCGGATCAGGGTTTCGGTCTGGTAGCGCTCGAGCTGCTTCTGAAAGCTCTTTTCGCTGATGCCCTCGAGACCCCGGGCACGGTTCGCTTCTTTGAGCTCCGATGCTTTCTCGGTTCGCCAGGCGTCGCTCGCCACCCGCTTGGCCACCTCCACGAGCGCGGCGCCGGCTTGCTCTTTGGTTTTGGCGCTCCCGATTCGGGCGATGATGTCGGCGATCTTGCTCAGCGACCGCCCCTCCTTGGTCATCAGCTGCGGGAGCCGCTCGACCGAGGGCGGGCCGATGAGGTTGAGGAGCTGTTCCATCCCGAACGCCTGATTGCGGTCCTCGAGGCGGGTCTCGAAGTCGGCCATGGCCCAATCGACGAGGGCCTTTTCGAGCTGGGCCCGCAGCTCGCGGTCGGCGATCACCTCGGTCCCCTCGTAGCTGAGCATGAGGAAGGCCGCGTCCTTGTAGCGAAACGACGGGTCTGGCGCCGGCTGCCCGTTCTGCGTGGGCGCCGGCGGGGGCTTCTGCAGCTCGGAGATGAGGGCGGGCACCAAATCCGCGTTCAGCTTGGCTCGCTCTTCGACGGGGAGTTGCCGCTTCTGGCAGGGCTCTTCGGTGTCGTCGTACTCCGGGTCACACACGAGCGTGCCCTTGACGAGGCGCTCGATGCCCACGTGACGCCCTTTTCGAGGCTTCATGGCGACGAGGGACAGCGCCGCCTCCACGCGAAGCGGAAACGGGTACTTTTCGTGCAAAACCACGGCCGAGAGGCGTTTCGGTCCCCCTTGCGTCGTCTGCCACCGCGCCAGGTCGTTTCCGTCGACCGCACATCCGGGCGCCGCCGCCATCACCCCCAGCAGGGCGAGGGCCATCCACGACCGCTTTGGGCTTCGCGTCCTCAACAACATCACCGCCGACTACTCGCGCGGATGCTACTCCCCACGGCCGCTGCGATGAAAGAATTTCCGTGGTGTTTTGTCGAGAGATTCAGCGTCTCCAGACCTCTAGCCACCTGTTCAGCGATCGATGGGTCCGAAGTTGGCCTCCTGCCCAATCGGCGCTAACCTACATGTAGGTAACTGTAAGGATGGCGTTCTTCATCCCTGGCATTCGCGCGCTCTGGCCTCGGGCATCGGACCCCGGGGCGCCACCGGCCGACGACCACCACGACGTCGAAGACGACGAACTCGAAGAAGGCCCGGTTCCGTCCGAGGCGGCGTTGAGGTCCGCGCCGCGGACCGCCCGTACGTACGCGCGGGAGGCGGCGGCGCTCACGCTGATGGCGGGCGCGCTCTACGGGCTGTTGGCGCTGGGCTCGTACGCGGCCGACCCGCTCCGGCCGGAGTTTCATGGGCCGAACTGGGTGGGGCCGGTCGGTGAGGTGCTGGCGCGCGTCGCGGTGGAGGGGGTTGGGATCGTCGCTTGGCTCATCCCGTTCGAGCTGATGGCGCTCGCACAACCGCTCCTCCGGGACCGTCGCCTGCGGCTGAGCCCGACGCGTTTGAGCGGGAACGTGGTCATGGCCGTCCTCCTTTCGGCCCTCGCGCACATCGCGTTTCCGCACCTGACCGCCTTCGGCCACATGCCGGTCGGCGGCGCGGTCGGAACGCTCTTCGGCGAGGTCCTGCAGAGTCTGTTCTCGACGCTCGGCTCGTTTCTCATCGGGGCCACGGTGGTCGGACTCATCCTCGTGGAGCGCGCGACATTCTCGTTCATCGAAATCGCGCAGCGAACCCGCGCGGGCGTGGCCCGGCTTCGCGCGCGGGCCGACGCCGGGGCCGGGATGATCTCCTCGGCGTGGGCCAAAGCGCGGCGTGAAGACCGGCGCCGGCGTGAAGCGGTGGCGCGGGCGAGCGAACCCATCATCGCGTCTCCTGAGCGCGCCGAGGCCATCATCGCTGCCCTTTCGGACGCGGGGGACGAAGACTGGACCCGATTCGTCCCGCCCCGTCGGACGCCCGAAGCCACGCCCTCGGACCCGGCGGCGGGGGCGCCTCATGAAGCCGCCGTCGTCGTGCCCCCCGACGGGTACGCGGGGCGCATCGCCCCCGACGACGACGACGAGAACGCGCCCGACCCGGAAGCGACCGTTGCGGCGCCGGAGGACGAGGCGCGCATCAGTGCGCCCGACCCGGCCCTGGTGGCCGCCCTCGCCCGCGACGTCACGCCGTCGGCGGCCCCGGTCGAGGTGGAGGCGGAGGCGGCGACGGAGACGACTTCGCCGCATCCGGCGGCCGAAGTATCTCCGAACCCACCCCGGCGCTCGTCCCGTTCGTCGGGGGCCGTTCTCGTCGCTCCTGACGACCTGACGACGGCGCTTCCTACGGAGCCGGCGGACGACGCGTCGCCCTCCGAGGAGCCGACGATCGTCGACACGTCGAAGGAGGCGTCGACGACCAAGGCGCGGCGGCGACGGGGGCGGGACACGGGCGCGTTCGCGCTTCCCGCCGCGGACTTTCTCTCGCCGGCAGAGTCGGATGCGCGCGGCCACGACCCCGCTCGCCTCAAGGAGATGGCACGTCTGCTCGAAAAGACGCTGCTCGACTACAAGGTCGAAGGCCGGGTGCAAGAGATTCATCCCGGGCCGACCGTCACGATGTTCGAGGTCTCGCCCGCCCCGGGGACAAAGGTCTCGAAGGTGGCGGGGCTGGCCGACGACCTGGCGCTGGGTCTTTCGCGCAAGGTGCGGATCATCGCGCCCATCCCAGGTAAGAACCGCATCGGATTCGAGGTGCCAAACGACCATCGGCTCGCCGTGAACCTGCGGGAGCTCGTGGAGAGCGAAGAGTTCATGAAACTCGACGTTCGGCTGCCGACGATCCTCGGGCGTGACATCATCGGCCGTCCGTTTTTCGCCGATCTCGCCAGCATGCCCCACGTCATCGTCGCGGGCGCGACGGGCGCGGGGAAAAGCGTGGGCCTCAACGTCATGCTGGTGAGCTTGCTCTACCGCATGGAGCCCGAAGACCTACGCATCCTCATGATCGACCCGAAGGTCGTCGAGCTCGCACCCTTCGATCGCATTCCCCACCTGTTGTTCCCGGTCGTGACCGACATGAAGCAGGCTTCCAATGCGTTGAAGTGGACGGTGGACGAGATGGAGCGCCGTTATCAACTCTTCGCCGATGCGGGGACGCGGAACATCACGACGTACAATCAATGGGTGAAGCGCGCACGCGACGGTGAGGTCCCGATCCCAAGGCGCAAAGGAACGGTCGAAGCGATCGCGGCCGACGGGAGCCAGATCGAGATCCCCACCGCGGAGGTGGGTGACGTCGAGCTGCCGGTCAAACTCCCTTACATCGTGGTGGTGGTGGAGGAATTCGCCGACCTCATGATGACGCAAGGCAAGGAAGTTGAGGCATCGGTGGCCCGCCTCGCGCAAAAGGCGCGCGCGGCCGGGATTCACGTCATCCTCGCCACGCAGCGGCCGAGCGTCGACGTCATCACGGGCATGATCAAGGCCAACTTTCCTACCCGCGTCGCCTATCGCGTCGCCCAGCGGGTCGATTCCCGGACCATTCTCGACCAGCAAGGCGCCGAAGCTTTGCTCGGCCGCGGCGACATGCTCGTGAAGCTCAACGGGGAGAACGACGTCAAGCGTGTGCAATGCCCCTTCGTTTCCGAGGATGAGGTTCAGCGGGTGACGGATCACCTCCGCGCGCAGGGAGAGCCGGAGTACGACGAGAGCATCGTGCGCGGGCGCGACGACGACGAAGAGGGGAAGGGGGCGACCGACGCCGAGAGCGACCCGCTCTACGACCAGGCGGTCCAGACGGTGGCCGAGAGTGGCAAATGCTCGACCTCTTGGCTGCAGCGGAAACTCGGCGTGGGCTACAACCGCGCGGCGAAGATCGTCGAGACGATGGAGAAGAATGGCATCGTCGGACCGCCCAACGGCAGCAAACCCCGCGAGATTCTCATTTCGGCCCATTGAGAAACTTGCGTTGCCGGACCGCACCTGTCACATGGTTCGCTTGCCCATGCCCAAACCCTCCTCAGAGTCGCGTCGCGCTCCGGCCATCAGCACTGGGGCCGTGAGCACTGGGGCCGTGAGCACTGGGGCCGTGAGCACTGGGGCCGTGAGCACTGGGGCCGTGAGCACTGGGGCGGCGCCGGCCGTGCCCCATCGGCCTTCGGAGCAGGAGCGCACCCGCCTCATCGACGAGATCGTCTGCGCCGTCAGCGCCCCGGGCGTGCCTGGCTCTGCGCGACGCGCCGGACTCGACTTGGTCTGTTGGCTCGCCCGTCGGATGCCATGGGATCGGCCTCCGTGCGATGCCAGGCGTCAGCCCGGCGGAGCGTCCGACGACGCGACGGATATCTCCTAGGGGACCGTCCCTGAGCCTGCGCGCCTTCTCGGGGCGGCGCGTCCGTCGACCGTTCTTTGCGGTTTGGCCCGCGCCATCGCGACGGTCGGGTCGTCGGAGGCCGTCGCGTCGGGCTGAGCCAGGTCCCAGACGAGGTCGACATTGCCCCAGGCGCCGGCAAAGCGGAGGCCGAGCCAGTTGGCCCCGGGGTCGACGGAGGGCTGGCCCTCGCTGCTGGCGACGGGAAAGCGGATCCGGAAGCTCTGCCGCCACGGGTTGGTGTCGGGGTAGTAGCGACGGTGAATGGCGTTGGGGGAGCGGATGCGCTGGATTTGGCTCGGCGCCGTCTCGTGGCCCTGGTCGTCGACGAGGCGAACGACCCACGCCGCGTCGTCTCGCGTGAGGTCGTTCAGCCGAAGCTCGGCGCCATAAAGGGACACGAAGAACTCGTGCTCCTTACGGGTGTCTTCGAGCTGGCGGCGCATGAGGCGCTGCCGTTGCGCCACCGTGAGCCGATAGTCGCGTGCGTACCGGACGACGTAGGCCCAGCGAAAGTCCCACGTCTCGAAGGTGGCGGTGACGGTCAGCGCGCGCTCCAGATCTTCGAAGAGGATGAGGCTCTCCTCGCGCGTCCATCGGCTCCGCACGGCCTCGTAATCGGTGGCCACGTAGGCGCGAGGGCCTTCCGCGAGGTTGACGGGGGTGGCACCGCAGCCGACGGAGGCCAGTAGGGTGAAGAGCCCCAAGGCTCTTCGTGACCATCTTCGGACCATCGCGAGACACCCTACCATCGGTGCGCGGCCGCCATGCCAGGGGCTACCACTTGGTGGGACGCAGCACCGCGTAGAGGCCGTCGCCGGGTTGCCCACCGCTCGCGGCGGAGGGCCGAAACACCAACAATCGCTGGTCGGCTCGGTTGCAGAAGTAGCTGCCGTCCGCACTGACGACCTGGTGTTTTTCCGCGGTCGTGGCGAACTGGGCCGACCAGTCCTTTCGGGCATTCACGTACTGTAGCGCCGGATTCTGTGGCTTGGGCACGTCGCCTCGGAACAACGCCTGCGCGGCGCGTTTGCCCTCGCGCACGAGGTCGGGCTTGGTCTCCGGGATGCGGCTGAGCGACAGCTTGGCGCCGATCTGACCCGGCCCCACCTCGTCCAGGGGCACCCGAAGCGCGCGCACCAGCGTGACCTCTTCCTTCATCTCTCCCTCGTAGCGGTCGTACCCGATCCCGATCCATCGACCGTCGCCGCCCGAGGTCTGCCCCGTCCACGCCGTGCAGTCGTCGAACGCGGCGAGTACGCCGCAGGGGCCTTCGGTGGCTTCGGGGCTGCACTTCAGCTCTTTTTTTCGCGCGCCGACGTCGAGGGGCTTAGCGGGCGCGGGCGTGGCGGCGGTGGCGGTCGCGACGAGAGGCGACGAGGCGCTCGCGGCCGCGGCGGTTGCGGACCCCTGGGTGTCGCCTGACGACGGCATGCCGCAGCCGATGACTGCGGTCGCAAAGGCCCCCGAGAAAAGCCAGGCACAACCTTCGTTCATGCGCCCACGCTCGCCGCGGCGACGCGTGGTGGCAAGCGCTTCCCCCCCGCCAACGCCCCGCCCCCGGGCCGAGTCGAGGTGTAGCGAACCCAGGGGAACGGAGTCACAGCGGTTGCGGGTTCACCCCGGCCGACACGTAGCGCGTGCGGCGGCTGCCGATCTCGCTGATGTCGAACTTGGCGCCGGCACCGTCGCGCGAGACGCCGCCCGAGTTGCTCGTCGCCCGCTCCTCCGAGCGGAGGACCACCCCGACGATCGCGCCTTTCGCGTACCCGCTCTTCATCACCAGGCTCGCGCCCGCCAGTTGCGCCTTCGCAGACTTGCGCACCGCCGCCCACGTCGACGACGCGCCGCCGTTGTAGCCGAGGAGCGAGACGTCGGTGATCTTGCCCTTCGGGTTGACGGTGACGGAGAAGTTCGCGGTGCACTGGTAAGGGGCGTCCGAGGAGTACACCGCAGTCACGAAGGCGTTGCGGATGATGCCGCGCCCCGGAAAGTCGAGGCCGAGCTTCTTGTCTCCCTCGCGCACCCCGTCGCGCACGAGCTTGTTGCCGGAATCCTCGTCGTACTCGCGGCGGGGGGCTTGGGTCGGGGCCGCCGGTCGGACCTTGCCTCCGTCATCGGGAAGAATGGGCGAGGGCAGCGCATAGCTGCCCATGCCGTCGCCCATGCCGTTGACCTCGCCGAGGGATGGTGCCGCCCCAAACGGGTCGGGCTCGGCCGGCCCGCCGTCGGGATCCGCGGGGATCTCCGGCGATCCCGGGATGGGCATGGCGAGGTCGGAGTCCGCCTCAGGGGGCAGCAGCGGGACGCGCGGTCGATACTCGGTGCCGCGCTGGACGACGCCCCGTCGCGGCGCCCCGTCGCCTCCAGCCTCATCGCGACCGCCGAGGTCGAAGCGAGGAGATGATGGGTTCTCGACGGGCGCGAACAGGCTGCCGTCCGTGTCGATCTCATACACCTCCGTCGGCGCCATCGCGCGGCGCTCGAAGCGGTACATCACCTCGGGGGCTACTTTGGCGACGGCGGGGATCCCCACCCCGTGGATGAGCGCCGCCGCGACCCAGAACCGCGCCTCCCCGCCCGCCATGGCCTAAACCGAACCCCTCTCCTCGGCCACCGCGGGGTCGTCGGCGCCGTGCGCGACGGCCCCATGCGCCCCCGGGTCGTCCGCCGTGCGAGGGCCGCGGCGTTCTTCCGCTCGCTGCGCCTGCAGGTGGACCGGGACGCGCGCATAGACGTCGTCGAACATTGTGGCCCGATCGAACGCTGGTTGAGCTTCCGCGACGGCGACGGCGGCGCTGATCTCCGCGTTGAGCTCGCGTTCGATCGCCTCGTCGGCGCTCGGATCGAGGGCGCCGAGGTGTTGGAGGTGGCGGCGCAAGACGGTGATGGGATCGCGCGCCATCCAAGCCGCAACCTCCTCGGGGGCTCGGTACCGTCCGGGGTCGTCGGCCGTGGAGTGGGGCCCGATGCGATAGGTGATCGCCTCGACGAAGGTAGGGCCATCGCCCCTTCGCGCGCGCGCGGCGGCGTCGGCCACCGCCTGGTGGACCGCGAGCAGATCGTTGCCGTCGATGCGGATGGACGGCACTCCGTAGGCGCGACCCTTGATCGCGTACGTCTCGGACGCGGTCTGGTGCCAGGGCCGCGCGCTGATCGCGAACTGATTGTTCTGGCAGATCAAGACGCAGGGGGCACGGTGGTGTGCCGCGGCGTGCATGGCGACGTGAAAGTCGGGGCTGCTCGTCCCCCCGTCGCCGACGAAGCCGACCGCGATGTCGTCTCGTCCTTGGATCCGGGCCGCCATCGCGGCCCCCACCGCGTGGGGGAGTTGGGTGCCGATGTTGCTCGACCAAGACACGAAGTGCACCTCGCGAGCGGCCATGTGCGACGGTTGCATGCGCCCCTTGAGCACGTCGCCGCCGCGCCCGAAGACCTGCGCGAGATAGGTGGCGAGGGGAACGCCGCGGACCAGCATGATCGCGCCCTCGCGGAGGGCGGGAAAAACCCAGTCGTCGGCGCGAAGCGCGAGCGCCACCCCGACCGGTACCGCCTCCTGTCCGGTACAGGTGCCGTAAAAGCCAACCCGGCCTTGCCGCTGGAGCAGGACCATACGGGCGTCGAGGAGCCGCATCAGACGCAGGTAGCGGTACGCTTCGAGCGCCCGCGCCGGCGATAGGCTCGACCCCTCGACCGCCCGCCGCCGACCGTCGTCGTCGAGCACGCGAAACAGCCCCAAGTCGGGCGGCGCGTCCTCTGGCGCTTCGCCCGGAGGCGCGGCGACACGAGGCGGAGGGGCGGCTGGGCTCATCGTTCGAGTCTCATACCGTACTGGGTCAGGGGTCGCACCAAAGCGGCAAGACGCATCCGTGCGCATCAGGCGGGAGGCAGGCCGCGATCGTAAGGGCCTAGGGTGCGGATCGTCGTGGGGAAGCGTGTGGGGTCGTGGGGTGGGCGGGATCCGTAGGGATTCGCGACCGATCCACCAACGGTCCACGGTAGCGCCTTTTTTCTGGCCGAGCCCGTTGAGGCGGCCGATAACGCAGCCTCGCTCCCCCTGGGCTGTCGACGGGGCCGGCTGCGTGTAGGGTTGGCGCGTGTTCGTCGCTGAGGCGTTGGCGGCCGCGGTCCCCATGTCGCCGGGGTCACCGCCCGCCCGGGTGCTCTTCGAAGCGGTGACGTTTTCCCTGGCCCCGGGCCAGGTGCTCCGCATCGCGGGTCGTTCCGGGGCGGGAAAGACATCCCTCCTCCGCATCCTGGCGTGGCTCGATAACCCGTTGTCGGGCACCGTGGCCCTCGACGGGCACACCCCCGACGCGCTCGGGGTGCCGCAGTACCGGCGGCGGGTGGTGTACGCAGCCCAACGGCCGGTGATGTGGCCGGGCTCGGTGGCGGACAACCTGCACCGCGCGCGTTCGTTCGCGTCAGGAGGCCACGAGGGCGACCCGGCGGCGACCGACGCCCTGGGGGTCGCGGCCGCGACGTTGGCTTCCCTCGGCCTGGGTAAGGGCATTCTCGAGGCGTCGGCCGCGCGGCTGTCCGAGGGCGAACGACAGCGGGTGGCGCTCGTCCGGGCGTTGGCGGTCGGGCCGCAGGTGCTGTTGCTCGACGAGCCGACGAGCGCGCTCGATCCCGCGCACCGGGACCGGGTCGAAGCGCTGCTCCTCCAGCGGGCGGAAGGAGAGGGTTTGGCGGTGGTGCTCGTCACCCACGAGACCGCGCAGGCGGAGCGGCTCGGGGCGCGCGTGCTGCAGCTGCGCCCCGCCGACGCCCCGGAACCACGGAAGTCATGGCTCGGAGGTCGACCCGGGCAAGGGGGGGGGAGCTCTCGCGGAGCCCTGGGGTGACGATCGTCTCAGCGCGGCGGTGCGACGGGCGCGGCGGTCGAGGAGCCAGCGCCGAAGAAGGCGAGCCCGGGGGGGGCCGACGGGAAGTTGATCAGGTTCGTGGTCACGCTCGAATCGCCAAAGGTCACCCGAAAAAGTTCTCCGTTGCAGCTGAAGCCGAACACGTCGCCGGCCCAAAACGACACCCCGAACACGTTGGGGTAATCCACGGTGCCGAAGTCCGCGACGATTCGGCCGTCGGCGGGGTCGACCTGGACGATGCGGTCGGGCGGACATGAATCGGAGCACGAGCAGAAGTCGTTCTTCACGGTGAGGTAGGTGGGGCCGTCGATCACCGAGACGATGTCGCCCGACGAGATGAGCCCGTTGCCGAGCGCGTTGGTGGTGACCACGGAGATGGCGCCGGTCGTGGTGTCGATCCGCACGTAATCGTCGCCTTCGTACCCCACCAGCGCCTCCTCGGTCGGGTCCAGGGTGCCCGCGGGCACGAAGGCGAGCGAGTCGGGATACTCCTGCCCTCCGCCGGGAAACTCGTTGACCTCGGTGCACGCCGCCGTGGTGCGGTCGACGCGAAACAGCCCGCGCCGGCTCACCGCAAAGATGGTGCTGTCGCGGTCGAGCGCGATGTCGAGAATGTTGGCGTCGTTGCAGCCGCTGAAGTCCGCCACCGCAGTGATGTCGTTGGTGACGGGATCGAGGCGAAACAACGTCGCGCCCGAATGGCCGAAGACCTCGGTGTCGACGTCGCCGCCGCCTCCGGCCCCGCCGACGCCCACGGACACCGTCGACGCGCTGGGGTTGCCGCCCATGCCCCCACCGCCGGTGGCGGTGGACGAAACGGAACCTCCCGGTCCCCCGTCGTCGTCGTCATCATCGCCGGGCGCCTCGTCCGATCCCGCCGCGCAGGCGGACGCCACGGACATCAACGTCGCCGCCACCGCCCACTTCCTCATGGCGCGGCACGCTACACCATCGAGGCCCGTCTGCGCTGAGACAACTCGGTTACAACGTCGCCAGGGCGCGCAAACGAGGGCGGCGGCGATGCGGCCGGTCTCGTGCGCCGGCGACGACACCAGCGCGAGGCCGGTGGACCGCCCTGCCCCGTGGTGGGTAGGCTAAGGCCGTCATGCCACGCCGCGATGACGACACGGGCAACGTCGGCTGCATCGTCATCGCCGTGGTGCCGATACTCCTGGGGCTGGCCCTCATCGCGGCCGGCGTGTTCTTTGGCGACCATCAGGGCTACGACTGGCGCACGGGGACCCGAGTGCCGGCACGAATGGCCCTGTACATCGTCGGCGGCGTCTTTACCGCCATCGGCGCCGCGTTCAGCTTCATCCTCATCGCCGGGCGGGACAAGAGCTAAGCCGCCCCTCGGTTTCGCGGTCGTCCTGGCCGTCGGCGCCGGAGCGCCCAGAACCCGAGCAGCAGCGAGACGACACCACCCGGGTGGCCGCCGCCGGGGTCGCCCGCGACCGCGACGTGGCAGCCCCCGCTCGTGGCCGAATCACGATCGTCGTCGTCGTCGTCGTCGTCGCTGCCGGCGCGATCGTCATCGACGGACACGGTCATGCTCAGGAGCGCGCTCCCCGTGCGGCCGCTCGGATCGGTGACCCGTATTCTCGCCACGGCGAGGCCCTCCTCGGTCGGCGTCGTGACCAGTACGCCGTTG
Organism: Myxococcota bacterium; assembly: GCA_039027095.1. Taxonomy (GTDB): domain Bacteria; phylum Myxococcota_A; class Polyangia; order Polyangiales; family Polyangiaceae; genus JAPYTK01. The sequence goes on along the minus strand of JBCCLB010000025.1, from coordinate 60,554 downwards.
TCGGCCACGACGTCGTAGGTACCGTCGTAGTCGAGGTCGACCTCGACCGTGAGGTCGGCGAGCGCGTCGTCTGGATCGGACACCGGCAGCGTGACCTCTTGTTCGACCCCGACCGCGGCGTCGACGCGAACGTCGTCGGCGCGCGGAGGCTCGCCGCCGGGCGGCGAGGTCCCGAAGACGGCCTCGTACGCCCGCAGCTTGCCGTAGCCCCAGTCGCCGTTCGGCGCGTCGCCCACCTCGTCGTCGACCGCCGCGCCCGCCTCGATGGCGTCACGGACCTGTCGTCCCGTCGCGTCTGGGCTTTTCTCCTTCAGCAACGCGGCCACGCCGGCCACGTGCGGGCTCGCTCCCGAGGTGCCGCCGAACGGCGACAAGGTCGCCTCGGCCCCGGGCAGAAAGAAGGCACTCACGGGGTCGTCCGGCGCAGAGACGCTCATGATGCTGACCCCGTCGATGCGACGGCCGCGACCGGAATAGCGCGCCCGCGCTCCCGACACGCCGCCGAAGTACCCGACGCCGGTGTACGCCGCGACGGGAATGCCCTCGTCCGCCGTGCCCGGAAAGCCGATGAGGTGCTCTTCGCTCGCGTCTTCGGGAAAGTGAATGCCCTCGCCCCAGCCCGACACTTCGTCGATGACGTAGCCGATGATCTCCAGCGGCGAACTCGTGGCGCTCGCGCCGTCAGTCACACGCATGACGTAGTCCCCGGGCGGTACGACCTCGGCGGCGCTCGAGGTGTCGAACATGAACAGGTCGACCTTGACGGTGCCGCGACCCGAAACCGAGCGCTCGACGTACACGTCGATGCCTTCGGCCTCGTGAAGCGAGAGCCCATCTCCCGGGGGCACGTCGACGGTGTCCCCCGACGGGGTCTCCAGGGTGAGGGCCACCGGGCGGTTCGGCTCGCGCCACAAGAGAGTGGTGCCGAAGAATCGCATCGGGGTCGACGGAACGCGGATCTGAATGTCGCTGGTCATCCCCGCGGGGAGCGCGCGCTTGTAGGACTTGCGCGAGCCGGAGAGATTTCCCGCCGGGTTGATGTGCGCCACGCCTTGAGCCGAGGTGTCGTCGATGAACTGTTCGAGGGGTTCGGACCCATCGAGAAAGTGGCCTTGCCAGGGCGCGTACTCGTGAAGCATCACCGAGGCGCCCTCGGCGACACACCACTGGGCGAGTTCGAGCAGACCGTCCTCGCCGGAGCGCATCGCCATGAGCAAGTCGGCCCGTGGGGCGACGCCGACGAGTCGACCCAACCCAGGGTGCCCCCCGACGATGATCCCGCTGGCGCCCGTACCGTGGGAGATGTCCTCGTCGCGCGGCACGTCGATCAAGTTCTGACCGCGGCGGAAGACTTCGCCGCTTGCATGCACGGCGGCGATCTTCGAGGTCGCGAGCCGGACGAGCTTCTCGCCCGGGTCGACGGCGCCGTCGCCGTCGACGTCATCGAGCACGAAGAGCGGCTCCCCGAACGCGGGCGTGGTGTCGTCGAAACCCGCCGCGGCGCCGACGTCGCGCTGTCCGTTGCCGTTCAGGTCGGCGTACACATAGTCGCTGAGGGCCTGGAACGAAGTGTCCTCGGAGCCGAGGAGGGCCGAACCGTCGAGGCGGCTCGTGACGCGCCCATTGAGAACGCCGAGCGGTACTTCCACGCCATCGACCTCGACGGTGTCGACCCCGGGCGAGAGTCGTCCATCGGCGTCGACGTCGCGCCAGGCGAAGTAGCCGCCGTCGGCCCGGAAAAACAGCGGGTGGAGGACGTCGATGCCGCTGTCGGAGTTGCACACCGTAACCCCACGCCCGTCGACGCCGAGAGGTTGCTGCGAACGGTGCGCGTCGAGGCCATGAATCTCCGGCACCGTCTCGAAGAGCGGCGGCGCGGAGCCGAACGGCTCCCCGTCGAGCCGAAGGGTGGCCACGCGTTCGAGGCGCGAAACCGCGGCCATCGCGGATGGCGTGACGCGTGCGAGCACGTGGTCTCCGACGACGACGGGCGGCGATGCGAGGATGGCGCCCGCTCCTTGCAGCGCCGCGAGGTCGCCACGCTGCACGCCGCCCTTCAGGGAGATGACGACGGGCGCGCGCGAGACGGCCGGGAGGCTCGAGCCCCGGCGCGTCGCGACGCCGGGGCGCCGGACGAACGCCAGCGGAAGCCCTTGGCGCACTTTAGCGCGCACGTCGGCATCGCCGGTGAGGCGCCGAAGGGTCTGACCCGAGGCGGTGGAGACGACGGCGGCGGTGCCGAGGGTAGCGAGCGTGGCGATCGCGGCGCGGAGACCACGACGTCGGGCGAGCGTGCAGCGGCGAGGCAACATCGCTTCAGCGTCCCCCTCGAGACACGTGGCGTCGGCGTCGAAGCACCGCGAGACCGGCCACGGTCACGAAGCAGAGTCCGCCGGCGGTGGGGGCGGAGAGACCGGGCGCGGCGAGGGCGCAGCTGCTGTTGGTGACGACCATGGTTTCACCTCCCTGGTCGGGGTCGTACTGCGGCTCGTCGATCTCGCCAGGGGAGTCGTCCCAGTCGCACGCGTCGCCTTGCTCTTCTGTCCACGCGGGGTCGTGATTCTGGAGCACCGACGCGCACGCCGCATCATCGCCCGAAAGTGCCGCCTCGACGAACACGGGAACGGGTAGCGGCCCCGGGGTCCCGCCCGCAGGCGAGCAAGGGCCCAGGGAAATGCCTCCGTCGTCGACCGTCCATGTCGACTGCAGGGTACGCGGCATCGTCGCGCTGGGCTGGGCGAGAACGAGGTCGCCGACGTCGCCCTGCGCCCACTCCGGATAGGGCAAAATTTCGCCCGCCCGGATGCCACCGACGTCGCCGTGCACGGCGTCGACGGTGAGAATGCGCCCCGGTGGCGCGTCTGGGCCGCCTCCGACGGCGGGCTCTTCGCCGACCGTGCCCTCGACGAGCCCGGTGCTCGCGATCGTGGGGCAATTACAGTCGGCTGGGGCCGAGCAGTACTGCGGCTGGATGAGGGCGGCCTCGTCGACGGTCAGGCCGTTGGCCGCGAGCCAGGCCGCGAAGGCGGGCACCGCGGCGAGTTCGTGCACCCGCCCGAGGTTGTTCGTTTGCGCGACGAAGTCCACGAGGGATGTGCCGCCCGCGCGTGCGATGAGGTGGCCCATCGCGCAGTGGGTGCCGTGGTCGTCGACGAAGATCGGGACCCGCCGCCCGGCGTGGCGCTCGTTCAGGGGGAAAAGCCCGCGGCGGCGGTATCTCTCGAGCGCCGTGAGGTGCTTTGCCCGCCGGCGGCGCGCCCGGCGCGACAGCCCGGCGGGAGGGCGACTTCTGAGGTGACGCAGCACGCGTCGAAAGTGGAGATCGAGCCGACGTCGCTCCTCCCGCGGCGAGCAAAATACCGGCCCTGAAGCGTCGACATGAACCGCAGAAGCGTTCGATATGGCGAACATGGTTGGGTTTGCTTGCAGGGGTCAGGCCAACCCGAGTGGACACGTATCGACCCGAAATCGCTGTGGTTGGCCCGCGCGCGTTTTCGGACCGTTCGTAAGCTGGACACCCGATTGTGCCAATCGGTGCCAGCGCCAGCGGGCACGCGGGTTGTCGCGAGGCAGCGTAGCGCTGGGTTGTATCCGTGTCGCAAGAGGCGACCGTGCGCACCCTCCAGCGCCGCGGCGCCTTCGGGTTGAGGCAGGGGCGAGAGCACGGTAGCTGCGTGGCGCTCATGAAGACGACCTTGCGTAACGACGAGCGCAGCCGTAGCGCAGACATCCCTGGGACGACCCGACGCCATCGTGGGGCGCGCTCGATCGTGTTGGCGGGCTTCGCCGTCGCGACGCTCACGGGGTGCGACAAGCTCATGGGGCCTCCCGACGGGGCTTGCACGTACGGGTTCGAGCAATCGTCGCCGGACGGCACCGTGCCTCAGGGCCTCGAGGTGTGCCTCGACAAGTGGAAGGCCAACGCGTGCAACGAGGCCTCGGTGGGGGCCATGTCGCTCGGCCTGAAAACCAGCCCCCCCAAGTTCAGCGAGGGCAAGGGCTGTGTTGCGCTTGGCTACAAGGCATGCGGACCCACGGGCCACGCCAAGGTTTGTCCCGACGAACTCATCGACAAATCGAAGACGAAGTAGACGGCCCTCGGGGGCTGCCGCCCACTGCCAATGTTCCTCGTGCTCACCCTCGCCTGCGGCGCGCCCCGATCACCCCGGTTGTCGCGGGTCCCGCACTACGCGCCGGCCGCAACATTGGGGTGGGCTCACAGCATCGGCCCCGAGGTCGCGCACGAGCGCGTGCGCGCGATGCTGCGTCGCGTCGAAACAACTATCGGCAACGTTGTGGTCCCAAGATGACCCCGTGCCCAACGGCCCCTCCGACGAGCGGTGAAGGCGTAGGCGCTACGCGTCGTTAATCCCCGCAACACGGTCGTTCGACGAGGCGACGGCCACCCCGTCCGGTCCAACCGGCTGATAGAATGGCTACGGTGGATCGACGCATGCAGCACGGGTGTTATGCACTCGTCGGGCTAGGTGCGTGCTCGTTGTCGTGGGACGGGCTCGACCCCCGTAGGCAGCCGACGGCTACGACGACGGTCTCCTCCGCTGCCACATCGGTGGCCACCGGAGCGGGTGGTACCGACGTGCTCGGTGGGAGCGGCCCGGACGATGCCATCGGCGGCGCCGGAGGCATCAAGGGCGGGATGGGAGGCAGCGTGGGAGGCGCGGGGACCGCGACGGTTACGACCGGCGCCGCGGCGACGTCAACGACCTCAGGTGCGGGCGGTGGTGCGACGTGCACCGTGCCCGGCGAGACAGTTTTGGATCTCAACGATATGGGGTGCACCGGCGTCGCGCTCGCGATGGGTAGCATGAACGGTAGCGACCTCGGCTCCGTCGCCGCGGCCTCGTGCGAAGCGAATCACGTCAACGGGGGCACCTGCTGCAGCTTCACCCTCATCTCGGCGGGGACGTGGTTTCTCACCGATGGGGTTCCCACAAACGCCGGCGGAACCCCCGACGCGGCGTTTCGCTCCGCCGGCACATGCAGCAACCCGTGAGGCGCCCTTTCTGCCCATGAGCTCGAGTCTCTCCTGGCTGAGGGTTTGCGGTCGACGGCTCGCACGAGATCGACGTGGGTCGCGCGGGGAGCGCGCCGCGGGTCACGGCGTGCCGGAGAGGGCAGCGAGAAGTCGCTGGGCCTCGTGCCGACGGTAGCTCCCATAGTGACCAGCCGCGAAAGGGGTCAAAGCGTCGCGAGCCGCCGCTGTCCGCCCGAGTCGAACGAGGCAGATGGCGCGATTGAAAGCTGCTTCGGGGCCGAATCGGTCGCCCTTCGCGCGGGCCAGGTACTCCTCCCATCGAGCGAGGGCCTCGCCTGGGTCCCCACCTCCGAAGTGGGCGCGGTGAGCTTTGCGATACAGAGCGTCGATCCTCGCGACGCGAGGCTCTTGAACCGATGTCACCGGTGCTGCCGTAGGGGGCTGAGGTTTTGACACGGTGGTTCTGGGGTCGAAACGTGGCATCGACGACGACCGCCGAGGATGCCGTGCCTCGGGGCGTGCGACCGTGGCCTGGCCCGACGTTGAAGGTTTCGGACTCTGTGGGGCCGGCGTCGTGGACGAAGGATGCGCATCCACGACCGCGCGGACCTGCGGGATGGCCACGAGCACGGCCTCGGCGAGTTCAGCCGACGCAACTTCCGGCGATGGCGACTTCATCGCTCGCGGGAGGATACCGCTGGCCCATGCGGTCGAGACGGCGATGAACGCCAGAACCGGTACGACGACGAGGCTTCCCCTTGCCGGCTTGCGGTTCGAAAATAGCAGACGGAGGGCCCACCACGGCTCTGTTCTCCGCGACAGGTTCGTATGGATCCGATGCCGTGTCTGTTCGACTCGAGACGGGTCGGGGGCGCGCATCGACTGCTCGCGGAGGCCGCGCGCTGCCTCATTGAGCAGGTCGTTCACCGGAATCCCTCTCGCTCGAGCCGAGCGCGCAGCTTCGCCTTCGCGTGGTGAAGCCGGCTGCGCATCGTTCCCGCGGAGACGCCCACGATCGCGGCCGCTTCCACGGAGGTCCGCTCTTCGAGCTCGCACAACACGAAAGCGACGCGTTGCTTGAGCGGAAGGTCGTCGAGCGCACACTGGAGCGACTGTACGAGCTCCGCACGCCTCATCGTCGCTTCCGGCGACTCCTCGTTCGCAGCCCTGGGTTGCTGAGAGAATCGGTCTGTCGCCGCCCGGCGCCGCCGAAGACTACGAAGATGGCGACGGGCTTTGTTGACGGCGATGCCGAAGAGGAGGCTCCTGATGCTGCCTTGGCCACGCCAGCGACGCATCGCACCCGGCAGACTCAGGAAGACGTCGTGGACCAGATCTTCGGCGGTGTCGGTGTCGCCAAGGAGGCGGACAGCGAACCTGCGGACGGCATGATGATGCTCGTCGTAAAGCCAGGCAACCGCATCTGCCTCGCCACGGCGGGCACACTCCAGCATCGAGGTGTCGGCGGGCCGACGCGCCGACACCTCGAGGGGTATCGCGAGGGAAGGGCTTGGGACTGTCATGCGACCGCAACCATCTGTGCCCGACGCCCCCTGAAATGTTCAAAGTAAATTCGCTAGAACAGCAACAGCCCGGCGATGAGTTCCGCCTTCGGGTCAGCCCGTACGGTGCGGGCGGCGTCCGTCACGTCCAGTCGGGCGCCGACGCCCCCAAAGAAGCCGAAACTGGGGGCAGGCTGATGTCCGACACGTGTGGTGACGGCCACTTCATGATGGCCCCAGGCGCCGCTATGCCGTCTGGAAGCGTCGAGTGGATGGGCGAAGGCGTACTCAGGCATGAGCTCGACGAAGACCGGCCCGACATCGAGGTGTCCTCCAAAGGCGATGCCCGTACGAACCTCACCCCCTCCAACGGGGTGGTAGCCAAATGCGGGTATGGCGACGAGGGGTCCGACCCGCATGTACAGCCCAACGTTGCTCAAAGAACTCGTCGCGCCCCACGTCGCCAATTTCAGCGCGCCATCGCCGGCGACATTCACAAGTCCTACCGCCGTTCCTTCGTTCTCTTCCGCTATGTTCAGAACGCCGATTTGGGTCCCGGAAACGTGCTTGGCGATGTTGACGAGTCCGACCTGCGCGCCTGATACCCTTCGCGCCGTGTTGACGCCGGCGGATAGCTGAAATCCGCGTATCATGTCAGCGTGATTGCTGGCGGCCGCGATCTGACCTCCGGTCATTGTCTCTGCGACGTTGGTGATGCCTCCCAATTGAACGCCGTCGATACGGCGCGCCAAGTTGTGGAGCCCGGCGAGCTGCGCCCCGGCCATCGTCTCGCCCACATTGACCAGCCCCAGCTGGACCCCTTCGCCTTGCCGCGTCATGTTCAGTCCAAAGGAAAACTGGCCGCCCTCAATCTGGTCGACGGCGTTCAGAACACCGGCGATTTGCGCACCCTGAAACTTGCTCTCGCCCTCGGAGAAGAGCTCGAGGTTGGCCACGCCCGCCATGGTCGCGCCGCGTCCATGGCGGCCTCCCCCGAGCCGTGCGAGTCCCGCCGCTTCCAGGCCCCGAAGGTTCCCACCGCGATAGCCCACCAGGCCGGTGAGCCCGACGCCCGTCCGTTGATGCGCCACCATCGAGCCGAGCCCGTGTAGGCCGACGCCCACCACGCTTCCGGCCCGACCGAAAAGCACACTGGTGTCGATGGCGATACGTTGGTCTTCGCCGTTGGTGGGCAGCGCTACGGGCCAAGCCAACGCGAGCTGAAACACGCCGAAGTCGAGCCGTGGCGCGGTATGGGTCGAGGCGAGGGCGATGGGGAGCGGGACCTTTTGCTCTTCGGACGCGATACGCAGCCGCCCTCGCCAAGCAGGATTTGCATCGCTTGAATCGCCCGCGTCGCCCGGCGGAAGAAGAGCTTCGACCTGGTCGCGAGCGACGTTGCCCGCAAGCAGGGCGACGGTTTCCGCTACGGCGTTCGGGTTGTCTGGACGGGATACTTCCCTCGAGGCAAGGGTACCTCCCGGTCCGTGAAGCTCCACCAAAATGGTACGAGCATCGACCCGCACGTAGACGCGCCGAGGTGGGCCCGATTCGAGCTCCGATCCCAATTCCGCCGCGACCGCTGCCCGCAGCTTCGCCTCGAGAGGAGCGACCGCATCGACGACGAGGTAGTGAGGCCCCCCGCCCTCGGCCCGTGCCGAGGACGGCATTCCGAGTGCGACCCAGGTGAGGCACGGCCACCAGACGCTTGGTCGTCGTTTTCCAATCATCATCTTCTCTTGACCGTGGGCCCGCCGCGGTTGCGGGGTGGTTCTCGACCGTGCCCTCGCCGGCGCGAGATGTTCATAAATAATCTGGTGAAAACACGCGTGACTATTTTTTAACGTTCTCGGCGGGACCGGAGACTCAAGGATGTCGCTCACGCGCACGGCGTGATGCGCTCGCAACGCACGAAAGGAGCTCTGCGCTGTCTCACGCGACGATAAACTCACGTGCCCTCGGCCTCATCTTGGCCACCGCTGCCGTCGCGGAGTCGCCGGAGGCGTTCGGGCAGCACGTGGTGGAAGCTGGGGTTGGTTGGCAAAACACGGGGGCATCCCCGACCCTCGGATGGGACCCGGCCATTCAGGGGTCACGAAAAGATCTTCCGGTGTGGGCAGGTTGGAGGTACGCCGGCCGCAGTCGGGTATTTTACGCACCCTACGCGCGGCTTCGCTTTACGCGGTTCTGGTCGCTGGGGGGCGCGGGACATCTCGTGGGGGTGGAAACGGGCCTTCTCGGACTGGGAGTATATCTCAACGATCCGCTCGGAGACGTTGCGCCCGAGGCGAGAAAGGGGCGTTGGGGTGTGACCCTAGAAGCGCATGCGGCGAGCCTCGAATGGGGCGCAAACGCCACGCCCAACGCACCGTCGAGCGACGAAGTGCCCTCCCCCGACGCTCAGCGCGCCGAAGTCGAGCGCCTCGTCGCTAGCGGGGAGGTTCAGTCGGTTGAGCTCGAACAGTTCTATCCCTTCGGAGGATACACGTTTCTCTCTTTCTCGGTCCCGTTACGTTTGACCGCATGGAACATGGTTACCCCAACATTGGGGGTTGGGCTTTTTCTCGAAATCAATGCTCTCGGATTTGAGGTTCCTCTCGATCGTACGGTCGACCAACTCGCATATCGCTATAGTGTCGTAGTTGGCCCCGTGTTTCGCTTCGACCGCGCGGAGCGTGGTACTTCAAGTCAATCGTCGGATCGATCAAACCCATGACAGTAAGCGCGACGCCCTTTGGCTCCTGTTCGGCGGCGAATCCCTAGGCGAGCGAGCCTCGACGTCTGTGCGCGGCGAGCGCGGCAGCATGAGCCAGGGCCTGTTCAGGCGCGCGCGGCTTCGAGGCGCCAGCCGGCGGCGTCGCGTTGGTCGCGCCACAGCGAGGCGTAGCGACCGTCGCGGGCGAGCAGCTCCTCGTGGGGACCGTGCTCGACGAGCGCGCCCTCGTCGAGCACGAGGATCTGGTCGGCGCGTTGCACCGTCCACAGGCGATGGGCGATGACGATGACGGTGCGGCCGTGCATGAGCTCGGCGAGCGCCTCTTGAATGAGTCGTTCGTTGTCCGGGTCGACGCTGGCGGTGGCCTCGTCGAGGACGAGGACCGGCGCGTCTTTCAGCAGGGCCCGGGCGATCGACAGCCGCTGGCGTTGTCCGCCGGAGAGGTCGGCCCCTCCGGGTCCGAGCACGGTGTCGTAGCCCTCGGGCAGAGCCGCGATGAAGTCGTGGGCGCGCGCGGCGCGGGCGGCGGCTTCGACCTCCTCTCGAGTCGCGTCCGGCCGACCGAGCCGAATGTTCTCGAGCGCGGTGTCTTGAAACAAGACGACGTCCTGAAAGACGGTCGCGACGCGGGCCTGTAGCTCGGGGAGGGGGATGTCGCGGAGGTCCACGTCGCCCCAGCGAATGGCGCCACGGTCTACGTCCCATAGACGCGACAAGAGGTGCGCGAGGGTCGACTTACCCGATCCCGATCGACCCACGAGGGCCGTGACGGTCCCCGCGGCGAAGGTCGCGTCGATCCCGCGGAGGGCGGGCCGGTCGTCGTAGGCGAAGTGTACGTCTTCGACGCGGAGCTCGGGCGGACCGAGCTTGGGCATTCCTTTGTCCGAGGCTTGCTCGGCCTCGTCGAAGAGGGTTCGGATCCGCTCCAGCGTCCTCGCCGCGAGCCGGGTCGCGGCCAGGTAGAGCACCAGTTGCGACAACGACCGCGTGAAGTACATGGCGAGCAACAGCACCAACAACAGACGGGGGCCGTCGATCGCCTTCGCCCCGACCATCTCGGCGCCGACGAACATCACGAGCGCCAAGGCGAGGCTGACGAGAAGGCCGTAGGTGAAGATGGCCGGTGCGGGCGCCACCTCCGCCTTCATCGTGGTGGCTTCGAGGGTCCGGAGGTGTTGTTCCAGTCGTGCCCGACCCGCGTGTACCCGACCGAAGTTTCGAAGGGTCTCGATCCCCTCGACGTACTCCACCATCGAGGCGACCCCGGTCCGTTTCGCCGCCGCGAGTTTGTCGGCCGCGCGGTTCAGCAGGCGGTGACTCCACGGGATGGCGAACACGGCGAACGGGATCGGCGCGAACGCCACGAGGGCGAGACGCCAATCGACGACCAGAAGCCCGAGCCCTACCGTGGCCGGCAGCGCGATGTTGGCCACCACGAGGCCCCAGGTGTGGGTCACGATCTCGGTGTAGAGCGCGTACTCATCGGTGAGCACGCTCCCCACGGCGCCGGTGCGGCGTGCGTTCCAAAAGCCCATCGGGAGCCGACGGAGATGGTCGGCCAGGCGCATGCGCGACGCGGCCACGAGGCCGTAGGTGGCGACGAAGTTGTCGACCCCGCCCCACGCCTTGAAGGCAATGGTGGCGAGCAGCAACAGGACCATGACCGCCGCGAGCCAGAGCGGGTCGGGAGGCCGTCCCGCGAACACCCGGTCGAGGGCGTAGAAGGCGACGAGCATCGGGCCCGCTTCGAGCGCTGCCCCCACGCTCCCCAAGACGGCGCCCCGGCCCAGACGCCGGTCGCGGTAGCCCGCCATGTCGAATCCGAAGTCCATCATGCGACCACCTCTCGAGGCGGGTTGAGGGTCCATCCTTCCGCTTCGCGCTGGGCGTCCCACTGGCGTCGGTAGGTGTCGCAGTCGCGGAGCAATTCGGGGTGGGTGCCGACGCCGACGACGCGTCCCCGGTCGAGGACCACGATGCGGTCGGCGTCTTGAATCGTCTTGAGCCGGTGAGCGACGACCAACACCGTGCGGCCCCGGAGCAGCGCGCTCAACCCGCCCTGCACGGCGCGCTCGCTCTCGGGGTCGAGGTGCGCGGTGACTTCGTCGAGCACGACCACCGGCGCATCCTTGAGCATGGCGCGGGCGATGGCGATCCGCTGGCGTTCTCCCCCCGAAAGGTGGCCCCCACGGTCGCCGATGGGGCTGTCATAGCCGTCGGGCAGCGCCGCGATGAAGTCGTGGGCCCCGGCCGCACGGGCCGCCGCGATGAGGTCGTCGTCGTTGGCGTCGGGGGCGGGGAGGCGCAGGTTGTCGCGCACGGTGCCGTGAAATAGGAATGTCGACTGCGACACCACCGTCACGAGGTCGCCCAGCTGCTCGCTTCCTACCGCCTCGAGATCGACGCCGCCGATGGTGATGCGTCCCCGATCGCAACCCCACGCGCGGGTGAGCATGCGGGTGAGCGTCGTCTTGCCCGCCCCCGACGGACCGACGAGGGCGGTGATGCCCCCGGCGGGGGCGATGAACGACACGCCGGAAAGGGCTTCATCGCGCTCTTTTCCGTAGGCGAAGTGCACGTCATCGAACACCACGTCGGCGGGACCGAGGGGAAGTTCGGCGGGGTCCTTGGGTTCGTCGAGTTCGGGAGCGTCGAGCACCGCGAGGATCCGCCGGCCGCGGACCGCGTTCATCTGCACCGTTCCGAACAGGAACAAGAGCTTCATCAGCGGGGCGGTGACCCCGGTCCCGAGAAGGGCAAACAGCAGCAGATCCGCCGCCGCCAGCGTGCCGCGGTGGTGAAAGGCGACGCCGACCGGGATCACCACCACGAGGTTGGAGGTGAAGAGCGACATGAACGCCGTGTACCCCCAGACGGTGGCGCGGGTCATCGACACCGCGAGGTCGCGAACCCCGTAGATCCCCTCGCGGACACGGCTCAAGGAGCTCGCGTCACGGTCGAACGCCTTCAGCACCACGATCCCGCGGAGAAACTCGAGGATCGCCTCGTTCGCGCGCTTCTCCGCAGCGTGCCAGTTCTCGAACATCGCGCTCATGTCGCGCATCGCGTACGCCTGCACGGCAATGCCGACGGGAAGCAACGCCAGGCTTACGAGCGCCATGCGCCAGTCGACGGCGAGCATGAAGGCGAGGGCGCCCAGAGGGACGACGACGGCCGACGCAAAGTCGGGGACCTGGTGTGCCAACGCCTCCTGGATCGCCTCACCATCTTCGACCATCGCCTTCTTGAGGTCGCCGGGGGGATGCGTCGCGAAAAAGCCCATCGGCACCCGGCGGAGCTTGTCCGCGATGCGTAGACGCACGTCACGGAGCGCGGCGAAGGCCGCCGCGTGGGACAGGATGGCGCTCGTCCCCAGGGCCACGAACCGCACCACCGCGGCGAGAAACACGACCCCGGCGAGCCAGGGGAGACGGCCGAGCTCGGGGTCGGGGCTCAGGACGTCGACCGCGGCGTAATAAATGGTCAGAGGCGGGGCGAGCTCGAGCGTCGCGGCGACGATCGCGAGGGCGACAGATGCGCCGAGCTTACCGGCGTGGGGCGAGAGAACTTCGCGAAGGTGAGAAGACGACACGGACAGCCTTGGGAAAATGAAAACGACTTTCAAGAACGTTTACCGCTTGATCAACTGCGAACGCAAGCGCTTCGAGGCCGTCGGCGGGAGCGTGGGCGGTGCGTCGCGGACGCGGTAAGGGCACGACCATGCACCCGCTCGCTGACGACACCGAGGCACTCGAGGACATCGCGGCCGACGCGGCCAGATCGAAGCGGAGGGCGAAGGTCGTTCTCTTCGGCGTCATCCCGACCGTGGTCGTCGGCGCCGTGGGCGCGGCGACGTACTACGGGGGTCAGGCCGCCCAAGGGGCGCTCGCGACCACTTGGGATGAAGCGTCCGCGTGTTTGGTCGGGCCGCCGCTCCTCGAGGGGGAGGCGGCGAGCGTGCGAATGCGTGCCATTCAGCTGCGCGCGATCCACGACGAGCGCGACCGTAAAGGCGACCAACGCTGGCCGAGCCGCTGTGCGGACGAGGTCGCCGCGTTCCACCAAGCGCTGAGGTCGCACGGAAGCCAGAGCGGAGAAGCTGACGACGGAACGCTCGCCCGTCGCGCCGAGGCCTTCGCCGTCTCCATCCGTAAAGCCAACGTCATGGATGACCTCAGCGATGAGGTCGACGGCTTCTTCGCTGCGGCGGCGCAACAGGGGCTCGTCGCGAGGCCCGCGACCTTGGAGCTGCCGACCCCAGAGCCGAGCCCCGCGCTGCGTCTCGATACGCTACCTCCTGGGTCCCGGATTTCACCCCATCAATTCACGCTGGATGGTGTGACCGCGACCCCCATGGTCGGTAACGAAATCCACGTGATGGTGTACGACAAGAAAGTCGACCCAACGCCCATCGTTTGTACCTTTCGCCCCGACGGCCGCGACGCGTGTCAGCCTCTCGAAGGGGCGTTGAAGGGCAAGAGCGGACTGCGGCTCGCGGGCACCGTCGACGTCGGCGCCCGACCCCTGGTGCTCGCCGGGAAGCGGGGGGACGGCGGCGTGTTTCGGTCCGAAGGTGACCGCATTACCGCCATGTCGGTGCAGTCTGCGTGGTCGGCTCGGAGCGGCGTCGTCGCGTTGGCCGGCTATCCGACCGACCGCGACGATGGTCGTTTCGACCTCGTCGTTCAGTCGAAGCCAGGCGCCGAGCCGAAAAAGAAGGTCATTTCACCCGCGGACTTCGGCGCCGACGCGGCGGTGATCTACCGCAAGCAAATTCTGTGGGGTCATCTGCTGGTGCAGGTTCTCTTCGAGCGCGACGATGAGCGCCACCCCCGACTGATGGCGGCACGCATCCCCGATGATGGAGAGGCGTTGCCGTTCGAGCTCGTCGCCGACGTCGATTGGGTCAACGCCGACATGTTCGGCTGCCAAGTCGACGATGCGCTCGCGGTCGTGGTGGGGCGGCGACGTGGTTTCATCTCCTTCCTCGAGGGCGATGGCTGGAGCACGCCGGTGCGCATGAGCGAGGTCGGTGGTGCCTTCAGTTGCCACGCGGGGGAGGCCGTGTTCGTCAACGCGTTCGGGGGCCAGCAGCGCTGTACGCCCGCCGGTTGTACTTACGTGGACGGGGTCGCGCCCAGTTGGGAACCCTTCTCCGCGCGCGACGTCTACTGGGCCGAATTGGCCGGTCGCGTCCTCGCGGTGGCGCAAACCGAACGACGGGGCGGGCTGCGCTACCGGTTCAGCGCGGGCAAGAACCTCGGGGTCGAGGGCGCCGACCGCACGGTCTTCGACGACTTGGTCAGAGGCGGGAGCGTCACGTCGAACAGCACCGTGCTCGACATGAAGCTGGTGGGACGAGGCACCTTCGCCGTCTTGCTCCTGACCACGCCCGAGGGGGTCTATGCCCTTCGCTTCGGCCGCGAAGGAAGCCCCACGCCCGCGACGATCGCGCGCGGCTGAATGCGAACGCCACCGCCGCGTGCGCGGTGAGGACGACGGGGGGTCGGCGAGTGCGACGGTGACACTTCGAGGTAACAGGCCTTCCTGACCGTAACCTCGACGTGCCACGCGCCGTGCTTCCACGGCCACATCCCCGCGAAATCACACGGCGTCACCTCGGTACGCCGAGTGCAATCGTCCACACCCATGTCTCAGCCATGTACCAAGCGTAGACTCTTGTTCATTACCCCCATCACCGCCGCCACGTGCGTGTTGCTCACGGGCTGCGCCGAGGCGCCAGAGACCGAAGCGTGGTCGACTTCCGAGGCGCCCCCCTCGGTCGAGCCGCTCAACAACGGGCCGGTGCGGACGTGCCCCAACACGTGCGTAGCAGATGAACAAATGATCATCGGTTGCGACAACCGTGAGCCGCGACCCGAGTCGACCGACCCTACGACCACCGCGCCTTGGCGCTACACCGGAAAGATTCATTCTGGCCAGGGCACCTGTACCGGCGCCCTCATCGAGCCGGGATGGGTGCTGTCGGCGGCGCATTGCTTCGAAAGTGTCAACGGGCCAGTGGGGTTTGCCCTGGCCCAGAAGGCAGAGAGCCCAGAACAACGCCCGTTCGGAACGCATTCCGTCGAGCGCATCTATATCCCAAGAGACTACATCCACGGCAATGGCAGCGAGGAGAACAATGCCCTCGATTATGCGCTTCTCAAGTTGAACAACCACATTCCAGGAAGCCAGCCCGCGAATTGGGGCTACGTCCCCTGGAATCAGCTGAGTGGGAAGAAGGTCAGGGCGGTTGGCTACCCCGGTGACAATCCTCCGCCCGACGGGGGATGGGTCGGTCGCGCGTGGAAGACGGGGCCGCAAGCCCTGCACGGCAGCCAGCCCTACCGCTGGCTCGACGGGGGCGAAAAGGGGTTGCTGTTGACGAAGCTCGATGGGAGCGGGGGCCAATCCGGATCTCCGGTGTATTCCTTCATCGGTGGAAACCGCATTCTGCTCGGGGTCCAGATCGGTAGTCCCGTCAGTGCCTGTCAGAACGGGGAGCACTGGGTCACGCGCCTGACCCCGGATTCGGTGGACCACATTGATAATGTCGTCGACGGGGGGCTCGACTTCTTCTGGTCGTGGCAAGATGTCCCTTACGCCCCAGATGCCGGCGAGGGGGACAACTGGCCATAAGGACAACCGCGGGGTCGGGTCGAGAGGTGCTCATCGCACCTCGACGGCAGGGGCGGGGCTCCAGGGCAAGACCACGCTGTTGTCTTGGAGGGGCCTCATCGACCCACGGTAGGTTCAATTGCAGCACCCGTCGATGGTGCGAGAGGAGACTCGTGGTAATGTATCTTCGAGGCATGATTTGCCTTTCTCGTGACGCACCATTGGTCGAATGCTTATCGGAGCCGACGTCGTCACCTCGAGGAGGCCTTTGCAATGACGGTGCCGTCCAGTACGCCGCGCCGCCGCGTAGACGTCTCGGCGGGCGAAGGCCGGGAGGTTTGGGGCTTTTCCTCCCATAGAGCTCTGCCTTGCGTCGTTTCTCGGGGCCCGGCTTGCGCGCGCCGTCTTGGAAACTCTAGATATCACTCGCCGCCAGGGTGGCACCTCATCTGGGGGTTGGTGCCACCGGGGAACGCGCTACGGTGCCGCGGGTGCGGGTCATCGAGCTGGGCGCGGTCGAACTTGCGGTTGCGAGCGGATTGGTGCTCACCGCGGGAGGCCTCAGCGTGGGGCTCGGATTGGGGCTCGAACGCCGGCTCCTGTGGGCGGGGGTGCGGACGGTGGTGCAGCTCGGGGTGGTGGGATACCTGCTCCGCTGGGTGTTCGCGGTCGACCATCCCGCGTTGGTGTTGGCGCTCGCGGCGCTGATGACGGTGGCGGCCGCGCGTGCCGCCGTGCGGCGTCCGCGTCGACGCTACCGGGGTGCGTTTGGCGATGCCTTCGTCGCCTTGCTCACAACGGGGTTGGTCACCACCGCGGTGGTCACGCAGCTCGTGGTGGGGGTCGAACCCTGGTACGCGCCGAGATACGTCATTCCGCTCCTCGGGATGGTGTTCGGCAACACGCTGACCGGCGTCTCCTTGTGCACCGACCACCTTCTCTCCGCGCTCGACGAAGACCGGGCGACGGTCGAGCTCGCGCTTTCCCTCGGCGCCACGGCCGAAGAAGCCTCGCGGGACGCGGTGCGGGAGGCGCTGCGGCGAGGGCTGATTCCCATCGTCAACGCGATGAGTGTAGCCGGGGTGGTCGCGCTCCCTGGCATGATGACCGGTCAAATCCTCGCCGGCACCCCGCCACTGACCGCTGTCGCCTACCAGGTGGTGGTGATGTTCATGATCGCGGGCGGTACGGCGGTGGGGTCCATGATTGCGGCCGTGCTCGTGCGACGCCGACTCTTCAACGCGCGTCATCAGCTGCGCCACGACGTCATCTCGGAGCCGCGGGCGTGACGGCTCACCGGGCGCGGAGAAACGAGGGCCGGTGAGGGCGAGCCGCGCCGTCACCGAGCCGTGGCCCGGGCGTACGCACGCCACGTAGGCAAAAACTCGGTCTTCCGGCCCGATTTCGGGATAGTTTCGGCGCGCCGATGAGGACCACGAAGCCGCAGCGCCTCGGTGTGCTTCAGCGCACGGTCGAGCATGCGCAGAAGTTTTACTTCGTGCCGTCGGTCCTGGTGGGGTTCCACTTCGACCGTCCCGATGTTCCCGTCCACGAAGCTGCGCTGTGGCGGGCGGTGAGCGAGGCGATCGGCCCGTCGGGCGGTTTCGACGAGGCGATGCGCAAGGAGCACGGAGAGGTGCTCGTCGTCGGGTCGGCGGCCGCCGTGCGCGGGGTCCCGACGGCGGGGTGCGAGGTGAGGCTGACCTTCGGCGGCGATGCGCCGATCATCGACAAGCGACTCAACGTCGTGGGCGAACGCCGCTGGGACGCGAGCGGGGCGATGACCGAGCCGGAGCCGTTCGTGACGATGCCGTTGGGGTGGGACCGTGCCTTCGGCGGCGAGACGAGTCCCGACAATCCGCTGGGTCGTGGGCTCGACGCCGAGGGCCCGCTGCCCAACGTCGAGGACCCGCGCCGCATGGTGCGTCGCCCCGGGGATCGCCCGCCCCCCATCGGTCTCGGGCCGCGAGACGCGCGCGCCTCCGCCCGTCAGAAGTGGGCCGGGACCTACGACCGGGCCTGGCTCGAGACGCATTACCCTGGGTTTCCCGCTGATTTCGACTTCCGGTACTTCAATCAGGCGCCCGAAGACCAATGGCTCGAGCGCGACTTCGAGGGAGGGGAAGCCTTCGCGGTCACCGGGATGCACCCCGACGGACGACGCGAGGGCCGATGTCCCCGACTGCGACCGCGCGCTTTTATCTGGCGCGAGGGCGTCGAGGCGCCCGAAGAAGTACCGCTGCGCTTCGATACGCTGTGGCTGCTGCCCAACGCGGAGTTGGGGGTCGCGGCCTACCGCGGCCTGACGCGGGTCCGCGAAGACGATGCCGCCGACGTGACCCACTTACTGCTCGCCGCAGAGGCGCCGGGACAGCCCCGGGCCGTGGCCCACTACGCCGACGTCTTCGCACGCCGAACGCAAGGCGACCTTCGGGGTCTCGAGGCGATGAAAGACGATGAGCTCCTGCCCCCGCTCCCGCCGGGGGTCGATCCGATGGGCCTCGACGAGGCGGCCGGACCGCTGGTCGATGTCCTGGCGGAAGAAAATCTTCTCGCGATGAACCAATCGCGACGGGCGGCGCCGACCCCTGAGCAATCGATCGCCCTCACTGAGATGGGGGCGCTACCTCCGGGAGGACCGGCGGCGGCGTCATCCGCACCCACGCCCGACGAGATCGAGGCGCAGGTGAAGCGGGCGCGCGAGGAGACCGAAAAGGCACGGGCGGAAGGCGAACGCCAGCAACGAGAGCTAGAGCAGCGTCTCCGCGCGGAAGTGACGGCGGGCGGTGGCGACTACGACGCGATGATGCTCGAGATCCGACGCCGTCACGCGGGTCCACCCGAATTCGACCCGCAGGCGCAGCTCGATCACCTCCGCGCGATGAAGCAGCTTTCCGATCATGCGGGCGTGCCGCTGCCCGAGGTCGACGCGCAACTCGACGATCCCCATCTGCCCGAGCGGCTCGAAGCGATGCGCGAGAAGCTGTTGGCCGCGTACCGAAGCAATGCGCACTACATGCTCGCGGCGGTGCCGATGGAGGGCACGGATGCCGCGCGGGTCCGGGCCGAGGTGCTGCGGGCCCGCGACGCGGGAACCAGCCTCGCCCATCGCGACTTGACGGGGGCGGACCTGGCGGGGCTCGACCTGTCCGGCTCGGACCTGACGGGGGCGTTTCTCGAAGCCGCCAACCTTCGCGGGGCTCGGCTCGATGGTTGCCGCCTCGTGGGCGCGGTGCTCGCGCGCGCCAACCTCGAAGAAGCGCGACTCGAAGGGGTCGACGCCGCCGAGGCCAACTTCGGTCGCGCCCGCCTACGCCGCACGGACTTTCGGGGGGCCGATTTGCGTCGCGCGCACTTTTCTGAGGCTGACCTCGTCGACGTGCGCCTCGAGGAGGCGATGATCGAAGGCTCGTTCTGGATGGCGACCAAGGTCCAAGGGGGGCGCTTTCGTGGGGTGCGCGCGTCGGGCTTGGTCGCCATGCATCTCGACTGGAGTGGGGTCGACCTCCGGGAAGCGGTGCTCGACGACGTCGTGCTCATCGAGAGTACGCTCCGCGGGGCCAACCTCGGACGGGCGAGCCTGAAGCAGGCCTGCTTCGTCACCGTGGACGCGACGGACGCGAACTTCGACGAGGTGCAGGGCGAGAGCTTTCGTGTGGTTCACGAATCGACCCTCGACGGAGCCTCATTTCGCCGCGCGCGCCTCGTCCGCGCCACCTTTCGGGGGGCGTCGCTGAGGGCCGTTCGTTTCGACGAGGCGGATCTTTCGTCGGCCGACGTGAGCGAGGCCCGGCTCGACGCCGCCCGACTCGAGCGCGTCGTCGCCCCCAAGCTGATGGCGGTCCGTACCCACTTCGAGGAGGCGTCGCTCTACGGGGCCGACCTCCGGGAAGCGGTGCTGCAGAAGGCCTATCTCCAGGGCACCGATCTCTCCCGGAGTCATCTCTTTCGCGCCGACCTCTTTCGTATCCACACCAGCCGCACGACGAGCGTGCGCGAGGCGCACATGGACCAAATGCGCTTCAAGGAGCGTCCCGATGACGCGTGAAGAGCTCGAAGCGAAGGTCTGCGCCGGCGAGACGTGTACCCGCCTCGATCTCGCGGGTGCCGACCTCGCGGGGGCTGCCTTAGGCGGAGGAATGTTCCTCGATTGCCGCTTCGAGGGGGCGGACCTCTCGGGGGCGAACCTAACCGATGTCGTCATCTCCGGCTCGAGTCTGTGCGGGGCGCGGCTCGACGGAGCGCGGATGCGGCGTGCCCTGCTGAGCGATGTGGACCTAGGAGAGACGACGCTCTCCCGCACGGACCTCTCGGGGGGGCGTTGGGCCGGGTGCCGTGCGCGGGACTGTCGGCTCGAGGACGTCGATGCCATCGCCATCACGATGCACGATGTCGATTTGTCGCGGGCGACCCTGAGGAACGCGCACCTCGACACCGCGACGCTGATGAGCGTGACGCTCTCGGAGGCGAGGTTTGAAGACGTGACGCTTCGGCAATCGGTCCTGCACGAGATCGACTTGACCTCATTGCGAGCGCCCCGGTTAAACCTCGAGCACGTCGTGTTCAACGATTGTGATCTCGGCGGCCTCGACTTGTCGGGGCGTAACCTGAAACTCACCCAACTCATCGCCTGTCGGCTCGCGGGCGCAAACCTCCGAGGCGCCGACCTCACGCAGGTGAACTTTCATCGCGCCGACCTCACCGACGTCTGCCTCGCGAAGAGTGCCGCACGGATGGCCATCTTCACCGAGGCCACGCTCCACCGCACCGACGCCCGGGGCGCCGATCTCCGGGGGGCATTGTTCGAGCAAGCGGATGCGGTGGCGGTCGACTTTCGGGACGCAGACCTGACGGAAGCGATCTTCATTCGAGCCGAGGCGCGCGGCTGTCGGTTTGGGGGGGCCAGGTTGACCTACGCAGACTTTTCCCACGCCGATGTGAGCGCGAGCGATTTCACTGGCGCCCGGATGACCCGCGCGCGGTTCCACCGCATCGTCGATCGGGATACGGTCTTCGGACCGGAACGGTCCCTGGCCCTGGGCGACGACCCTGCCCTTGCCCGGGCCGAAGCGTTTCGTCGCCCTCCCCCGCGCTCCCCATCATGACCATCGCCGCCCGACGCATCGAACCCCGCTCCTTGCACCACGAAACCGCCACCGTCGCGGGCCTCGAGCCCGATGGCCGGTATCGCCTCGTGCCTGCGTGCCTCGCCCGTCGCGCCGCCAGCTGTCTCGTGGCCCCGGCCGACGGCGATACCGTCGCCGTCGCCGTTCGCGCCGACGGGCGCGACGTGTGGATTCTCGCGGTGCTCGATCGCGCCGCCGCCGACGAGGTGCCGACCCCCATCGCCGTCGAGGGCGACGTCACCCTGCGCGCCCGCAACGGGCAGGTCCGTTTGGAGGGGGACCGCGGGGTCTCCGTCACGTCCCCCCGGACCGTCGACGTGCTCGCGGGGAGGTTCGGGCTGATGGCGGCGGATGCGCAGGTGGCCATCGACACGGTGCAGGTGGTCGGCAAAGCCATGGTCAGCCGGATCGACGACGTGCGGCACATCGCGAGAAAGGTCGAGATGGTGGCCGACCAGCTGAGCCAGCGGCTCAAACGCTCGTTGCGCCGCATCGAAGAGGTGGCGCACGTACGCGCCAACGTCATCGACCATGTGGCCGAAGCTACGTACAGCGTCCGCAGCGACCACGCGGTGGTGACCGCGGAGCGGTTGGTCAAGGTCGACGGAAAACAGGTTCACATCGGCTGAAACGACATGTTCGCAAACACCCAAATGATGGGACTCGACACCGGGTTTCCCGACGTCTGCCTCACCCCGGCGCCCCCCGTGCCCCCGATCCCGGTCCCCTACCCGAACCTCGCCCTCGGGCCTACCGCCCTCGGCTTCTATCCAAAGGTGATGTTCATGGCGACGCCCGCCCACAATCTCGGAACGACGATCCCCCTCTCGAACGGAGACAATACGGGGGTCCTCATGGGGGTTGCCTCGGGCACGGTCATGGGACCCGCGCGGCACCTCACCGGCGCGTTCACCGTATTGGTGGGCGGCATGCCCGCAACGCGCCTCACCAGCGTCGCCCTGCAGAACAGCACCAATTGTCCGGGGCTTCGCACGGTGCCCAGTCAGCCGAAGGTCCTGCTCCTCGCGCCCTGATGGCCGACCCAGATGGTGACGTCGGCCGAACCGCTGCGCTTTGTGAGTCTTGGGGATGCGGTCGTCCCCGACGTCCTCGCGGATGACCTCCGCCGCGTCGTGACGCTCGAGGCGCCGTCCGAGGAATTCGCGTCGCTGCTCTGGCTCGTCCTAGGGGAGTCGGTCGCCGCGGAGCTCGAGGACCAACTCGAGTCCTTTGCGCTGCGGTACGGCATGGAGCGCGACGCCCTGCGCCAAACCCTGCGCGCCCATCGCTTCATGATCCGTGAGGCATCGCGCCGCGAGGTGGCCCCGCCCGACTACGGGGAGGACTTGCGCCGGCTCGGGCGCACCGAAAACGAAGCGGACCGGCTGCAGTCCTGGCTGCTGCCGGTGTTCACGCCCGCGATGAAGCGACTCGAAGAAGAGCGCGTCGTGGGCGCCATCGCCGACCATGGTCACGTGTTGGTGGGCGTGCGCTGGCGGGTCGACAGCATGCTCGCTTCCGACCGGGGCAGTGCGGAGACGAAACGGGTCGGGCTGCTGACCCTCGACCTCCGCGAAGGAGGGCGCCGCCGTCAGGTCACGATGCAGGTTCTCCCCGACATGCTCGCGTCCCTCGCTTCGGCGTGCCGCGCAATGACCGAAACCTGAGCCCCTAGGAATTGTCGCGATGCCTGAGTTCAACGATGCCGATTTTCCTGCCGACGGAAGCCATCCCCCGGGTTGGGACCAATGGTCGGGCGGCAAGCGGCGCCGGTGGGACAGCGAACGCGACCGGCGGCGTCGCGACGCAGACGACCGGGCTCGACGCGACGGGGGAGATAGGGCGCGCACCGTGGCGCGCGCGGCAGGAATGGCGGTCGACCAAATGAAGGACGGTGTGCGCGCCGTGGCGAGCGCGGCCGTCGACGCCCTCGTCCCCCAGAAGCGCCAATTTGCTGCGCTCGAGGCCCGCCTCTATCGCACCTACCTCCGCCTGGGCGATCGGCCCCTGCCCGGCGATCCGGCCACGCCGCCGGGCGAAGAGTACAACAAGGATCTTCTCGACCATTGGGCCGGCGGCTCGACGCCTTCCGACGCCGACAGTGCCGACTCCGGTTGGCCCGACATGGCCAAAGGCTTCATACACCACAGCGCGACGCGGTCGCCGCACGACCTGCTCGAAGACTCGACCTGGGTCGACCATGCGTCGGGCGACCGCGTGACGACCACCGAAGGCAACAAGGTCGAAATCATCAAGGGAAACTACAAGCTCGTCACGTGCGACGGGCAGTCGGGAATCGACTTTTCCGGGGGTCATCTTCAGTCGTGGGCCAAAACGCCGGGCTACATCTCCCAGGTCAGCGCCGATGGGAGCGAAGTGACGGAGACCGTCGTGGCGGATACCGCCTACCATTACCGGTTCTGGGGAGGCTCATACGCCGAGCACTTTTCGTGCAATCGGTTCGAGGCGCGGTTTGGTGTGGCGACGACGAAGCCCATGGGAGGCTTTCCGCCCCCCAAAGAAAACCCTCCCCACCGCGCGCTCGAACTCTACTACGAGGAGATCGAAGCCAAGGTCATCGAGGAGAAATTCGTGACCACCGAGCGCCACGACGAAATGGTCAGCGCCAAGGACATGACCGAGAGCCGAGAGGCTTCGGGTGACGTTACGGTCGAGGTCAAGGTCGGAGGGACGGCCAAGGAGACCTGTGACGCGAATGAAATCTTGGATGTCGACGTCGCGAAAACGAGCATTCGCGACGAGTCGACGGTAGGCGCGACCAAGGCGCTGGAGGAACTCGCGCCGACCCATCACCTCGACCAGGCCGAGTGCGGCGTCGCGAAGAACTTTACCAAGGTGCAGGCGGCAGAGATCGTCGAGTCGAGTACCATTGGAGGAGGCGCTTCGACGACGACAACGAGTCCCTCTGGAGTGAGGACGTCGCTTTCGGGAGCTGCGGTCACAAGCTTCACTCTCGGAGGCAATGTCTACGACCAAGTGTTCGCGGCGGCGCGGGAGCAATTATCGATTTGCGCCGTGGGCAGCCTGAGCGTCCAGGCGTCCATCGGGCCTCATATTGAGACGACATCGGCCCCGATGGTCATGGACACTATCGTCGCTGCGACACGCGTCGAGGTGGTACAAGCGGCAACTCTTCGCACCAACACGCTGCCCGTCGCAGAAACAAAGCCGCTCCAACTCCAAGTGGCTGGCTTCACGATCATCTCGTGACGCCCGCTCGCGGCACGTCACTCGCTGTCGTGGAGGGTGAAGGTGATGCCGCTCGCGGTGCTGATGATGTTGGCGCGAGAGGTTTTGGCGGTGCTGGGCGATTTCGTCGCGGGGTTGTCGAGCGCCCCGACGATGAGGGGCCGGTCGGGGTCGCCGTTGGCGAAAGCGATCGCGACTTCGACTCCGGGACGGAGAGGGAAGTGCATGCCGTGGCCCGCGCCGCTGTGGGGTTGGGCCATGCGAATGGGATGCGAGGACGCGCCTTCGCGGGGTTTGGTGTCGAAGATGAACCGTACGCGGTAGCGCCCCTCGTCGTCGATCTGGGCCGACGGACCGACGAGGTCGTCGGGGGTCGGTTGGATCAGGGCGACGTAGATCCCCGCCATGTGGGGCCGGGGGGTGAGGCGACGGGGGCGGAAGGGACGGTCGAAAGGGATGGCCACGAATTCGTTCGCGTACGCGAAGTCGTCGGCGGGC
The DNA here is from genome assembly GCA_039027095.1 of Myxococcota bacterium. Lineage (GTDB taxonomy): Bacteria > Myxococcota_A > Polyangia > Polyangiales > Polyangiaceae > JAPYTK01. Next base: position 35,888 of record JBCCLB010000025.1, on the reverse strand, counting down.
CCGCTCGCAAAAAAGAGGGGAAACCGCGCCCGATGCCGGACCTCGACCGCCAGCAGGTCGAGGTCGCCCGCCACCGGGTGGCCCTCGATCGTGAACCGATGGCCCGCGGCCAGTCCCACGTGCACGCTTTTTCCCGTGTAGCGGTCCTGATGGGCGCGCACTTCTTCGCGCCGGATGCGGGCGAGCGTCTCCGCGGTGCGCGGCTCCTTGTGGTGGGTGCCGTATTCGACGATCCCGCCGCCATAACCGTCGTCGATGGCTGCACTTGCGGTGAGATCGACGACGGGGGTTCGGTAATTGTAGTCCTGCACCGCGTACTGGGCGGCGGTGGCGTCGAGTTGGTGGGTGAGCTCGAACACCCCACGCGCTTCGCCGCGTTCGCGAAATGCAATCGGGTCGGCGAGGACGGGGAAGGCGGCGTTATCGTCGACGAAGAGGAGCGTGTCGTTGGCGTCGCCGTGGCGAAAGGTCAACGTCATGCCGAGGTGTTCGGCGAGACGGGAGACGAAGCTGAGGTCGGTCTCATCGTATTGGAGGACGAATTCCCGGTCGGGATAGTCTCCCCGGAGGCTCATCTCCATGGCGTCGGAGAGACCATTCTTCTCGAGCTTCGCCTCGATGATGGCGGGGATGGACATGTCGAGAAAGATGTCCTGAAGGCGGACGAGCGCGAGGCGGTGGGCTCGGGGCGCAATGACGAGGCGGTAGGTCCGGTACTCGAGGGTCGCGGCGAGGAGGTCGATGACCTGCGTCACCATGCCACCCACGCGATGCACCACCTCGTCATCGACGGACCACACGAGCGCGACGTCGGCCCCACGAATGGTTTCGGGGGACAGGGGGGCGGTGGAGGCGGGGATTCCGGCGTGGATCTCGAAGCGGAAGAGCTGCCCGAGGCGCTCGGTCCCATCGACGGCGGCGATCTGCAGGAGGGACGCGTCGAAAGCGTCGGCTTCGAGGCGGAGGGACACGTCGGGCATCAGCTGAATCTCCCGTAGACGAGGCTTTGGAGGTCTACCACCGCGGGCCTCGGCGGTGGTCTTGGCGGTGGCGACGACTCAGGCGGCCGGTCGCGTCGGCGCGACGGGGAGGCGGTCGCATTTTGTTTCCAGCCCTCGGCCTTGATGACGCGGGGCGACGGACCGGGCACCTCAGCGGCGACGGGGGGCGGTTCCGGCGCCGGAGGATCGCGAGGGACGGGCTGCGACGAAGGCGGCGAAGCCGAGGCCGGGGGGGCCGCGCGCTCCTGCAAGAGCGTCGTCTTGGAAGGACCGGTCGGTGGGTGCACCACGGGGGCGCGTGGGCCCCACGGCGCACCCGGGATGATGGGGCCCTCGGTCGTCGCGCCGGAGGCCTCGGGGATCACGTACGGCGAGCTCAGGCTCCGGGCGACCGCACCGTCCAGGGTGAGGGTGACGTCGACGGCGTCCATCGGGGCATCTTCGTGGTGGCTCGGAGCATGGGCCGTGACCTCGCGCTCGATGCTCGCGGGCGAGGGGAGGTCGTCGGCCCGGGGCGGGTGGGAGGCCACGCCCGATACGAAGCGGAGGGCGTCGAGGTCGGTGGCCGGGTCCACTTCGACGTAGCCGCGCCACGTGATGACGGCGGCGAAACGCCCCGGGTCGACCGCGAGGAGGTCCGCCACGAGGTTCAGCTGGGTCCACGTGGCGCCGAGCGGGGGGGCAACGGCTCCCGATGGCGCCGCCACGAAGGCGTAGCCCTGCTCGACGGGGAGTTGGCATCGGAGCTCCTGGTGCGCGGGGTGGAGGTTGCGCAGCAGGAGCCATTCGTGGCCCCTGAGAAACGGCACTTGTTGATCGGGCGACGAGGCCTGGAACACCGACCAGTCGACGTCGGGGGGAAGCTCCGGCGTCTCGCCCTTTTTCACCTCCGCGCCGAATCGCCCCGCGCGTTTGGCCCCTGAATGTCCTCGACGAGACCGCGCGTAGGGCGTCAACGGGTTCAGAAACGCAGGCGCGGGCCCACCGGAGGCGTAGCTTACGGTGGCTTCTTCGGGCCGCGAGACGCCGTGGGGATTGTCATCGCCGGAGAAGGTGGCGGACCCGCTGAGGGTGACGGGCCCGCCGGCGCCAACGACGAGGCGCTTGTACATCAGCGCCTTTCCTTCGGGTGTGAGCAGACCCACCGCGACGTCGATCTTCTCGTCGCGTGCGCCCAATTGCGCATTTACGAGGAGGTCGGCGCGCGTTCGGTACGGGACGACGTCACTCGGGTAGCGCAGAGGGCGGGCGGGACTGTTCCGTTCGAAGCGGCCCACGTATTCGACGGGAGGCGCGGTCCGTACCGTCATCCGACCGTCGGCGACGAGGGAGAACGCCCCTTTGACCACGATGCCGACGAAGCGCCGTTCGCCGATTTGCCAGCTCATCGGGGCCGCCGCGGCGGGGGCCAAGCTCGCGCTCATCATGCCCATCGGGCCGACTATACCGCGATGGCGGCCCCGTTCCCGCCGCGTCTCGACGAGGCCCGGCGCAGGATCGCGCGCAACCCTCGACCCCCCCGAGACGAAGACCTGAGGTGGAACCCCCGATCACCTCGCTCCGGTCGTATGTCTGCGCCCCCGCGCCGCCCTCTGGCTCGTCGGCGACCGCCTCCTCTCCGCCCGCGATACTGATCGTCGACGACGATCCGAACGTGCTCCGGGCGGTGACGCGTCTGGCGCGCTCGACCGGTGCCACCGTCGCCTCCGTGACGGGGGCTACGGCCGCGATGTCCACCGTCCCCCCTCCGCCCCGCACGGCGTTCGCCCTCGCCATCATCGACATCGACCTCGGGGACCCGGACCAGGACGGCATCGACCTCGCACAGGGCTTGCTGCACCTCGGCCGCGTCCGACGTGTCGTGTTTTACTCCGCGGAGACCGACCCGGAGACCCTACGGCGTGCCACAGCCTTCGGACCCGTCATCCCCAAGGGCGACCCTGCCGCGCCCACTCGGTTCACCGCGATGTTCGCGCGCCTCCCGTAGCGTCGCTTTCCGACCTACACCCTCGACCACAACCGTTGATGGTGTCGCGATGCTCGCCGACAGGTCGGCGAGGGCGAGTATCGCTCCTCAGGGCCGGCACTATTGTCTCGGGGACACCCTACTGTTTGCGTCGGCCAAGTCTACCGATTTGACCGACAGTATAGGTCACGATGCGACGAGCGCACGGAGCGAGCCGTGCCAGACGGCGAGACCTCCGAGGCCGTGGCGAAGGGCTCAGTCCAGGACGCCCGGGAGCGCTACTTTTCGCCGGCGAGCGGGTAGATGGGCTTCAAGTCGACGGGGACGCCGTCGAGCTTGTCGAGGGCTTTCTTCATAGGAGGAGAGACCACCCCGTATTTGTCGAGCATCGCCTGCGCTTCGGATTTGTCGCCACGGTGCTGCACCATCACCAGGTCTTTGACCAGGGCTGCGATGGCGGCTTCGAGTTTGTCGAAGTCCAATGTAAAGCGCCCCGCGGCGTCGTCGAAAGAGGCGCCGCCCGCCGCCAAGAAGCGGTTGATTTGAATGGCCGCCCCCTTGCCGTGGGCACTCACCGCGCCGAAGCGAACACTGCGAAACAGGCCGGCGAAGTACGAGGCGAGGAGCTGTTTCCGAAACTCCTTGGGGAAGGCTTCCTTTTCGATCATGAAGAGGATGTTGTACGCGCCCATCACGTCCGCCTTGCACTCTTCGAGGGGCGCGTAGGTCGCTTCCAGCGCCTGACGTACTTCGGGGCCGTCGTCGACGTTGCCGACCCGGGCCGGACCCAAGGAATGGGACAGCTCGTGAAAAAGCACTTGGTTGAAGAACGCGTCGGAAGACAGGAACTGGAGTTGGTCCTCATTGATGATCTGCTGGGCGATCGGCTTGAGAATGAGGTCGAACTTCTTCTGGATGAGGTTGCGAAGAAGAACTTTTTTGGCGCCCTTTTCCTTCCTTACCCGTTCGTCGTTGGGGAGGTTGAAGGCAATGGTTTGCACGCTCTTGCGCGCGTCGCCGGCGGTGAAGACGAGGTCGACGACCCGGATGGGGCTCTCACTCCCCCGTTTCGTTTTCACCGCATCGTCGACGGGCAAGTTCTGCTCCATTTCAGGTAGCAGTGCCTTGTACTTGGCGAGGTCGGCCGACGCCTTCGGGTCAGCGACGGTGACGAACGACTCGAAGGACGCCTTGGCCGCCTTCAGCTTGTCCTCGTACGTCTCGTAGGGGCCAATGGTGATCTCGACCGTACTGTCGAGATCCATCCAGGCTTTGTCGGACGCGTAGTAGTCATCGCTGAGAAATGCCGCCGCCCTGGCCTCGAGAAACGTCTTCAGGGAGGCGTTCTCGGTGAGGGCCGCCGCTTCGCGGAGCGCGGCCGCGGCGGGCTTCAGCCACGCTCCGTACGCCTCGCTGTATTTCACCGCGACCAGGGTCCCGTCGTCTTTGCGGTCGACGATGGTAAACAGCCCGAGCAAAGCATCTCGTTGGTTCGGGTTCTTCTTCAGATAGGCCTCGAGGTCGTCGTCTGTCATGTCCGGGGGATAAAACCCCGCGCCCGGAGGTCGAGGGCCGTCGGTCGCGAAGGGGGCGAAATCGTCCTGGCGGTCCCATGGCCCCCGCATGATGTCGAAGTACGCGAGCTTGTTCTTCCCGGCCTCGCTCGCGTCGTTGGCGAGCGCCTCGCGTCTGGTGTCGTAGTCGCGTACGACCTGGCGGTTGAAGACGGGGTCGAGGAGCCGACTCGCCTCGATCAGCTTGTCCAGGGCAGCACGCTCGCTGGCGGGGAGGCCGGAAACGTCGGCGGTGAGCACGGCCGGAGCAAACTGAGCCACCTTGGCCGACAGGTCTGGTACCTCCCCCGTCGTGGCGGCCTTCGCCGTGGATGTTGCGGTGGTGCCGGTGCTGACGGTGGCCGACGCGCCGGGGCGCGACGTCCCGGTCGCCGTGGGACGAGGGGCCTCGTTGCTGCACCCGAGGGTCGACAGGATCAACATACCGGCGGCCCACCGAGGAACGGACATCATGCGGGGGGGCGTCACCCGGTCTCCTGGGGGCGGCAAGTACCCTACGACGCAGCGAAGTAGCGGCTCACCCAGGCGGAGAGCACGTCTGCCGCGTACGCGGCGTCGGCGGCGCGGCGGAGCAAATGATCGGCGCCGTCGAGGCAAATGAAGCTCTTTGGATGCGCGGCGGCCCGGTAGATCGCGGCCGCGTGGTCGATGCTCACCACGGTGTCGCCGGGGGCGTGCATGATCAGCAACGCCCGGCCGAGATCGCGGAGTCTTGTCTCCGCCGACGAGTGGGCCAGATCCTCGAGAAACGCCTTGCTCACCCGAAAGGAGCGACCGCCGATGGTCACGGTCGCTTGCCCCCGGGTGGCGAGCTCGGCTTCGGACGACGCGAAGAGGTGGGTCACGTGGGCGGGATCCGACGGGGCGCCGATCGTGACCACGGCCCGGCATGCGTCGACGCCCTTCGCAGCCGCGAGGACGGCGGCGCCGCCGAGACTGTGGCCAATGAGGATCGTCGGCGCACGGTGTCGGTTCTCGAGATAGCGAGCCGCGGCGAAGAGGTCGCCGACGTTCGCGGAGAAGGTGGCGAGTTCGTCGGTGTCGCCGCCACTCTCGCCCAGGCCCGTGAAATCGAAGCGGAGGGTGGCGATGTCTCGGGTCGCGAGGGCCTCACAGATGCGGACGGCCGCGGCGAGATCCTTGCCGCAGGTGAAGCAGTGGGCGAACAGCGCGAAGGCACGGGGAGGGCCTGCGGGCCGGTGAATGCGTCCGACGAGAGGATGGCCCGCGTCGGCCGCGAACGTTACGCGCTCGGCGGTCGTGGTCATGCGCCACCGTACCGCTGGGATCCTGGCGTCGACACCGGGTGCTCACCCCGCGCCGCCAAAACGCGCTGGTGTCCGCGAGCGGAAGCTGTTCCGCTCCGCGAATGGGACAGCGGACGAAGGGGCGCGTTGCGACGGGCGCCACGCTTTTGTTGATGGCGGCCACCACGGCGACCGCGTGCGGCCAGAAAGATGACGGCGAGGTCAAAGACCGCGCGGCGGAGAAAGACCGGGCCAAAAAGAAGAAGAAGGACGAACGGAAGGAAAAAAAGAAAGAACGAGAAGAGAAGAAGGCCGAGGCCAAGAGCGACGGGACCGCAAAGCCCGCGGTGGCCACACCAGAAGCGAGCGCGAGCGCGGCGCCCTCGGCGTCGGCCGAGGCGGTCGACGTCGCGTGCGGTGCGCTGAACGAGATTCCGGCCATTCCTGGCGGGTCTTCTACGCCGCCGACGCAGGAGGAATGGAGCGGCGCCTGTGCCGTCAACACCCAGGGCGCGAACTCCCACCCCGATGACTGCGAGATGAAGGTGATGCGCGAATGGCTTCGCGTCAGCTGTCGCGGCAAGTACTACAAGGTTCAGAACCGCGAGAACTTTGGGGCTAAAGGGGTCGACTACTTCGAGATGCTCAAGCCCAACGAGATCATCAGCTACACGCTGAAGCTCAAGAAGGACCGCAACCAGAAGGTTCGCTTTTGTCGTACCGACAACAAGCGCGCATCCCTCTTCGTGAGCTGGCCCTCTTCATCGCCGAAGCCACTGCATCTAGCGCTCGCCCGCGGCCCGGCGTGCGATTGAGCGCCCGGGGGCGCTTTCGCCCCTATCAACCTCCCCTCAGCCGTCGTTGGGCGGGGGGAGACAGATGTCGGCCTCGTCGAAGCAAACGTTGCAGCTCGAGAAGGCGCAGGGGTCGAAGAGGATGGGGGAGCACGCCTCGTCGTCGTTGCACGACGTGTCGTCGGTGCAGTCTTCGGCGGGGTAACAGCCCTCGACGAAATCGATGAAGGGATCGCTGCCGCATCCCGGTTGTAGCCATCGACAGCCCGTATCGGCGTCGCAAAGGTCCTTCTGGGCGTAGGACCCGCATGCCGCCGAAGCGCACGGCGGAGCCTCGATGACCCACCGCACGTCGGTGGCGACGGGGTCGCGTTCACATCGGGCGTCGACTTGGGTGATGCCGCAGGCGGTTTCGACCGTGTACGTGCACAGACCTTCGTTCCCGTTGCCGGCCTCGAGACAGGAGTTGCCCCCGAGGGGGAGGGCGGCGGGACAGGTGAAGGGTCCCGGGTCGACGCAGTCGTCCTCGCTCACCTGCCAACGGCCTGAAACACACTCGGCCAACGCACCGCCGCAGACGCCGGGGTAGGTGCACGCCAAGCCTTCGTCGGCGCAGGCGCCGCTCGGGGTCGACGGGGGGCATGCTCCGGGTTGTCCGCCGTCGTCATCGTCCCCCGCGTCGAACAGCGACGTCTCATTGCTGCAGGCCGCCGCGACCAACGCGAGCAAAGCGAGCGAATAAGAGGTGAGGCGGCGAAAACCTTGCGCATTCATCAAGAGCGACCTTCCGTTGTGAAGACCATGTCGCTGCGAGCGGCGTGCCAACGGCCGCCCGATGCCCGGCCACGTGTTTCCCGAGGCTTGCCTCGCACGTTGGCCGTGTGCCACTGGCACAGCCGCGACCCGACGATCCCCGGCCGACGCGTGGTGGTGCGTGGAGGCCAATTTGACGGTCGAGGCCGACGCGACTCCGACTACCATTGCGCCGATGACGCACCGATTGCTGGTGGTACCGACGGCGCACGGCGTGGGCGTGACCTCGGTTTGTTTGGGGATCCTCCGGGCGATCGACCGCCTCGGTCTGAGGCTCGGGTTCTACAAGCCGGTGGCCCGTCACGAGCCCGACCGGTCGACGTCGCTGGTGCGGTTGGTGTCGTCGCTGGACCCGCCGGTGCCCGTAACGGCCGCGGAGGCCGAGCGCATGCTCGGAGAGGGGCGCGAGGACATTCTGCTCGAGCGAATCGTCGCCGCGGTGGAAACCGTCGGAGCCGATCGCGACGTCGTCGTCATCGAGGGTGTGGTCACGGGTGACGACGCCGTGTACGCGAGCGGGCTCAACGTCGCGCTCGCCCGGGCTCTGGACGCGGAGCTGGTGTTCGTCGGCGGCGTCGACGCGGGCCGTGACCCCGAGGCGAGCCCGTCGGCCCTCAACGCCCCCCTGGACCATCGCCGGGTCGCCGACACGGTCGACATCGTCGCGCGCGCTTTTCCCGAGAAAGCGACGCGTGCGTGCGTGCTCAACCGCGTCCCCGCGCCCGACGTCGCGCCCCTGGCGGACGCGTTGCAGGCCGAGCATCTGCACCCCCTGGGCATCATCGAAGAGCGCCCCGCGCTCAATGCGCCTCGGATGCGTGAGCTCGCCGCGCACCTCGAAGCCGAACTCGGGTGCCGCACCCTCTTGGAGGGCGACCAAACCGGGCGTCGGGTCCGTCAGGTTGCCCTCTGCGCGGCGACGGTGCGGCTCGCGTGCCAACGCCTCGTACGCGGCACGCTCGTGATCGCGCCGGGTGACCGTGAGGACATCCTGGTCACCGCGGCGCTCGCGGAACTCGAAGGGGCGCAGCTCGCCGGCATCGTCGTCACCTGTGGCGTCACCCCCTCCGAAGACGTCATGCGGTTGTGCGCGCGAGCCTTTCGCGACGGCCCCGCGATGCTCCTCGTCGAAGAAGACAGCTACCCGACCGCGGCCGTCGTCCATCGGCTGAATCACGGCGTGCCGCCCGATGACGGCGACCGGGCCGAGCTCATCGCCACCACCATCGCGAATGGCCTCGACATGGCTTGGTTGGGCCGATTCGCCGCGTCGGCCGGGCCGCCTCGGATGACGACCCCGGCGTTTCGCCACCGCCTCGTCGCTGCGGCTCGGGCGGCCAAGCGATGCATCGTGCTCCCCGAAGGAGAAGAGCCTCGGACCGTCGAAGCGGCGTCGATCGCCGCGGCCCGGGGCCTCGCCGCGTGCGTCCTGCTCGGCGACCCCGACCGGGTCGCTGACGTGGCCCGCCAACGAGGCGTCTCTCTCGGCGACGGGGTCCGCGTCATGGCCCCCACCGCGGAGCTGAGGGAGCCGTACGTCGCGCCGATGGTGGCGCTCCGCAAACACAAGGGCCTCAACCCCGCGTCCGCCCGCGATCAGCTCGCCGACAACGTCGTGCTCGGCACCATGATGATCGCGCAGGGCGAGCTCGACGGTTTGGTCTCGGGCGCCATCAATACGACCGCGAACACCATCCGTCCGGCCCTGCAGCTGATCCGCACCGCGCCCGGCGCCGCGTTGGTGAGCTCGGTGTTCTTCATGTGCTTGCCCGACCAGGTGCTCGTTTACGGTGACTGCGCCGTCAATCCGAATCCCGACGCGGAACAGCTCGCCGATATCGCGCTCCAGAGTGCGGCGTCGGCCGAGGCGTTCGGGATCACGCCTCGGGTCGCGATGATCAGCTACAGCACCGGGAGCTCGGGCCACGGTGAAGACGTCGAGAAGGTGGCCCGAGCCACGGCGATCGCGCGGGAGCGACGCCCGGGGCTCATCCTCGACGGCCCGCTTCAGTACGATGCCGCGGCGGTCGAGACGGTGGCAAAAAAGAAGGCGCCCGGGTCCCCCGTCGCGGGTCGAGCAACGGTGTTCGTGTTCCCCGATCTCAACACCGGCAACACGACGTACAAGGCGGTTCAGCGGAGCGCGGACTGCATCAGCATCGGACCCATGCTCCAGGGCCTTGCCAAGCCGGTCAACGACTTGTCGCGAGGGTCCTCCGTCGAGGACATCGTGTTCACGATCGCCATTACGGCCATCCAGGCCGAGCAAGCGGCGTCGCGATGACCGTGGAACCGTGCGACCGGGTAGATGACATCAGCGCCGGGTCGCGTTGAATCTCGCCCCATGACGCGACGAACCCGACCCACCGACGCCGACGATGGTCTTGCGGCCGTCGACCTCGACGAGATCGTGGAGGACAAGCGCGCGTCGTGGCGGGCGGGCGCCGCGCGAGGACGTCGTCGTAACCGTCGCTATCAGCGCATGATCACCGACCACCTCCGCGACCTGGCCAACGGCGCGCCGACCGGGGGGAGCGGCGCTGAGGAGGCGTGAGCCTCGAATGCACGCGCGCGGCGCGGGCGGCCTTGGCCCCCCGGCGTAGCGAGAGGCCATGCAAGAGCCCCGGTGAGGGGGGGGCGGTTCTCAGTGGTGCGGGAGGTCGCCCCTGGCGTCGGTGAGATCAGCGCCCCGGAAGTTGGCGCCGGTGAAGGTGACGCCGGTGAAGTCGACTTCGCGGAGTACTGCGTCCCGGAGGTCGGCGGCCTCGAGGGTGGCACCCGTTAGGTTGGCGCCGGCGAGGTTGGCCTTCCAGAGGTCGCTCCGGTCGAGGTTGGCGCCGGCCAGGTTGGCGCCGGCCAGATTCGCTTCGTAAAGGTCGGCCGCGGAGAGGTCGGCGCGCTCGAGCTTCACCGCCCCGAGCTTGGCCCGCCGCAAGTCGGCCCCGCGTAGGATGACGCCCGACAGGTCATCGACGACGGAAAGGTTCTCCGCTTCGCAGAGCGTGACCCCGGTGAGGTCGGCCTTCGGGAGCCGGCACCCCGCGAGCTTCGCCGTGGCCAGGCCTTGAACATCGCGCAGCCGCGCCGACGATAGGTCCGCACCCTCGAAGCAGGCATCGTCGAGCCGACTCCCCGAGAGATCTGCCCCCAGGAGCTTGGCGCCGGTGAAGTTGGTCTCTCGCAGACTGGCGCGGGTCGCGACCGCGTCGGTGAGATCGACACCCTCGAGGACGCACCCAGAGAGGTCGGCCCCGGCGAGGTTGGCGCCCCCGAGGTTGGCGCCCTCCAGCATGGCGGAGGAAAGGTCGTTCACCTGGCGGAGGTCGGTGTTGGCGAGGTTTGCTCCCCGCAGGTCGGCGAGCTTCAGGTTCGCTCCGAGGAGTCGAGCGCCCTCGAGGTTGGCGTCGCGGAGGTTGGCGCCCTCGAGATCCACGCCCTCGAGGTTGGCCCCGGCGAGGTTGGCTCCGGTCATCTCCCCGTCGCGGAGTTTCGTCCCCTCGAGGGCAGCCCCCGTCAGGTCGGCCTCCGACAAGTTGGAGCCGTTCAGGTTGGCTCCGCGGAGGTTCGCGCGACTGAGTTTGGTACCCTTCAGAAAGCTCTCGGTGAGCTCGACCCCGCTCAGGTCGGCCTCCTCGAAGTCAGCGCCGTTGAGGTTCGCGCCGCGCATTTTTCCGTTGGCGAGACGGGCGCCGCGGGCGCGGGCCTCCTGAAAGTTCACGAGGTCGGCCTGGGCATCGCCGAGATTGGCTTGCTCGAGGTTGGCGCGCGTAAAGTTGGCATCTTCCAGTTTGGACTCGGAAAGGTCGGCCCCTTCGAGCTCCGCCTCATCCAGACGCGCGCGCGTGAGGTCGGACCCATTCAGCTTGGCGAACCCGAGGTGGCTTCCCTCGAGGTCCGCCCCGGAGAGCTTGGCCCCGTTCAGCACCGCCCCGTCGAGCCGAGCGCGACCCAGGCCGCGCGCTCCTGCGAGGTCCGCGTCGCGGAGGTCGGTGCGGCGAAGGTCGGCGCCTTCGAAGTTTGCGTTCTCGAACCGGCCGTTGCGCAGATCGGCGTAGCGGAGCGACGCATCCACCAAGACGGCGCCCTGGAGGTCCACGCCCGACATCTTCGCCTGATAGACCTGCGCCCGAGAGAGGTCGGCGCCTGCGAGCAGCGCCCCCTCGAGTTTGACCGCGCGAAGATCCGTCTCGACGAGGCGCACGCCCGGCAGTTTGGCGCCGGTCAAGTCGGCACCGCTCAGGTCGTTGCCCGACAGGTCGACGACCGCGACGTCGGCGGAGGAACTCGGGGCCTCGATGGGGGAGCTGGTCATGTTGGGTTCGGGGGCCGACGCCGGAGCGGCATCGGGCGGAGAAGGGGGCGTCGGCTGACGTTCGGGGTCGCTGTTGACGGTGTCTTCGTCCAAGGCTCGTACCTCTTGCGTCACGCGCATGGGGTCGCTGGCACCTTCACGGTCGGAGACGGACGGGGCTACGAGGCGGTCTCGACGGCCGGTTTCTCGGAGGTCGTCTGCCTCGTCGGAATCGGACGCGAGAGGCGCCGGGGACGGCGGGAACGGCGGCGGGACCGGAGCGGGCTCCAGGGGAGGCGCTGGAGGGACGACCCCGGCGTGCGGGTGGTGGGAGGATGACGGCGCGGCCGATTCGGGCACGGTCCACGTCAGCGCCGACATGTCCATCGGAGACGAGCCTCCGCCCGGCTGGGTGGGGGGGGGAGGAGGGGGCTTCTGCTTGGCCATGGCGACGCGGTCGAATGTCGAATGGTACTGGGACCTCCTCGGAAAAAGCCAGGCGCGCCGTGGGGGACGGGGGTGGCTTGCGTTTGCGATGGCCCTGCGTATACTCCGCCGTCCGCTGACGCCCCCGGGGCGCGTCGGGGAGGAAACGCAGCTGATGTACGCGGTCATCAAGACGGGTGGAAAACAGTACCGAGTCGCCTCAGGCGACCAGCTCCATGTCGAGAAGCTCGAGGGAAACCCGGGCGACTCGGTCACGTTTCAAGACGTGCTCCTCGTCGGGGGAGAGGGGGCGGCCAAGGTTGGCACGCCGAACGTCGCCGGCGCATCGGTCGAGGCCAAGATTCTCGGGCAGGACCGCGGCAAGAAGATCATCGTCTTCAAGATGAAGCGGCGGAAGAATTACCGACGTCGTCAGGGTCACCGACAGCCCTACACGCGCATCGAAATCACGTCGGTCAAGGGCTGAAGGACCCCCGAGGGCCACCCCGTCTGGGCCACCAAAAACGAGGCAAGAGACATGGCACATAAAAAAGGTGGCGGGTCGTCCCGCAACGGTCGCGACTCGAACGCCAAGCGCCGTGGGATCAAGGCGCACGACGGCCAGCACGTGCTCGCGGGCAACATCATCGTCCGCCAGGTCGGCCAGAGCATCGCCCCCGGTCACAACGTCGGGGTTGGCAAGGACTACACCCTCTTCGCCCTGGTCGACGGCAACGTGAAGTTCCACTGGAAGACCCGTCAGAAGAAGCAGGTCTCCGTGACGCCCATCGCCTCCTGACGCGCCTTTAAAACCCCGGGTCGTCGACGCCGCCGTGGACCGCGTTCGACGGGTTGCGTCGCCGTGGGGGAGCGACGCCGGAGCGCGCAGCCCGCTCCGCTTCCGCCTGAGACTGAGCCTTCCACTGGGCCTTCGACTCGGCCTGCTCCGCCCGGCGCTCTGCTTCACGCGCAGCCTCCTCGGCGGCGGCGGTGCGCCGATCGGCGACCGCCTCGGCGAGCTGTCGCTCGGCGCGCGCCACCGTCGCGTTGAGGGGGGCGGAGATGCGCCCGAGACTCGGGGCGGTGGTCGCCGAGCGCTGCGTGAGCATGAAACCTCCACCGGCGGCGAGCGCGACGACGACCCCCGCGCCAAGAAGGGGGCGCCACCGGGCGGGATGTTGGCGCGCGCTCGCGTGAATCCAGCCATCGGGCGGCGTTGCGTTATCCGAGAACGGGACAAGGGTCGGGTCCGAGCTCGTGGCCACTCCATCGCCGCGCTGTACGGTCGAAAGCACCCCCTCGAGTCGCGCCGCCAGCTCCCCCGCGCTCTTGATGCGATCGTGACGATTCTTGGCGAGGGCGAGGTCGACCACCTCGCTCAGCGCCGCCGGCACCTCGGGGGCGACGCGGGTCACCGGGGCGTGCGGCTCCTGCATGATGCACACCATCAGCGCGTTGTAGTTGTTCGCATCGAACGGAAGCTGGCCGGTCAAGGCTTCGTACATGAGCACGCCGAGGGACCAGATGTCGGTGCGGGCGTCGACGTCGAGTTCGCCCCCGGCTTGTTCGGGGCTCATGTAGGCGGGTGACCCGAGGACGGCACCGCTGCTTTCGGGTCCGAAGGCTTCGTTCGACGTTTCTTTGCTGATGCCGAAGTCGAGGACCTTCGGGTGAACGTCGCCGACCGTGTCGACGGCAAAAAAGATGTTCCCCGGCTTGATGTCGCGGTGCACCAAGCCGCGCGTATGGGCCTCCTCGAGGCCACCCGCGATCGTCATCACCCACCGGCAGACGTCGATGGGGTCGAGCCGGCCCTGGCGATGGAGACGCTGGTCGAACCCCTCGCCCTCCAAGAGTTCCATCACCAGGTAGGGCGAACCATCTTCGGCCTGCCCCATGTCGTAGACGTCGACGATCGCCGGGTGCCGGATCTGCCCACACGCTCGCGCTTCGAGGAAGAAGCGCTGGAGGGCGTCGTCGTCACGGGCGAGGTCGGCGCGCAGGAACTTCACCGCGAAGTCGCGATTGGTCAGCTCGTTTCGGGCCGCCCAGACCGATCCCATGCTGCCCGCCCCCAGGGCACGCTGGAGCCGGTACTTGCCCGAGACGAGGTCACCCGCGTTCAAGACGCCCGGTCCTCTCGCGCGGCCTGCCCGCCGTTGTCGCCCCAAACCACTTCAACCGCTCTCGAACTTCAGACTACGCGTCCCGGACCCGCGCGCTAGGGGCGAGGACCATGATCGTCCCATCGTAACCGACCCCGCGGCCGACCCAGCACCCCGCGAGCCGATGGTCGGCCCGGGACAAGCCCGCGAGTATACGCACACAGCCAACCGAAACAACCTACATCGCCGTGCATGTTGGTGCTCGGCCCGGACGCACCATGAATCGCTGATTGGGAATCGCAGATTGGGAATCGCTACCGTTGCGCCTGCCGCAACGGAGTCGACTCCTCCTGCCGTGACGAGCCGTCGGGCGGCGGTGCGGGAAGCGGTGCGTCGAGGTCATCGTAGATGTCGCCCGGATCCTCGGCCGGGGGCGCCTCCGCGCGTTCCGTGGGCTCGGTGCCGGAGAGAAATCGCTCCACCTTGGTTTCCCGCTCCTGACCATCGAAGGGGAGGAGCCCGGTCCGGGCATCGATCTCGAGCTCGATGATGTCGCCCGCGCTGCCCGTGCCGTCGGCCGGGCGCGCCAACGGCGGGGGAACGCGCTGCGCGTGGGCGCCGCGCATGAAGGCGACCCAGGCCGGGAGCGCGGCCTTCGCTCCATACTCCCCGCCCCCGAGAGGGACGTTGTCGTCGAACCCGGTCCACACCACGGCGACGAGTTCGCTCGAGTACCCCGCGAACCATGCGTCACGCGCGTCGTTGCTGGTACCCGTTTTTCCCGCCACCTCGAAGGGGAGGGACCGAGCCGCCCGCGCGGTCCCCTGCGCGATCACGCTTCGGAGCAGGTCGGTGGTCAAGAAGGCGACGCCCGCGCTCATGACACGCTTCCCCGGCGCGCGCCGGGCGAGGTCGAGTTCGCGGCCCTCCGCGTCGAGGATCCGTCGAATGAGGACGGGGGGGCGCGCCATTCCGCCGCTGGCGAAGGTGGCATAGACCGAGGCGAGCTCGCGCGGGTACATTTCGTAAGCGCCCAGCGCGAGCGAAGGGGTTGGCTTCATCGTCGATGTGGCGCCGAGTTGCCGCGTCCATCCGACCACGGGTTCGGCGCCCAACGTCTCGAGAGACCAGGTGGCCGCCTCGTTGACGCTCCGGGCGAGCGCCTCTCGGAGCAGCAGCCGCGCGGCGGGGCGCTCGGGCGCTTCCGCGTCGGCCTGGCTTTGGCTCAGAAAGTCGGCGACGGGGCTCGCCGGCGTGAGCTGCCGGGTGTGGAGGCCATAGCTGTAAACCAACGGCTTGAAGGTCGATCCGACCTGACGGTGGGCCGACGTCGCGCGGTCGAACACGCCCCGAACCGCCTCGTAGCCGCCGACGAGCGCACGGATTTCCGTCGTCTCGGCGTCGAGGGCTACGAGCGCGCTCTGGGGCCCCAGCTCGAGCCGGTACCGACGGGGCAGGCCGTCCGGGCCGACGTCGCGGTCGAGTACGGGACTCACCCGCACCACGCGGCCCTCGGGCGCGAATTGGCTCGGAGGAAGTCGTTTCGGGTTGTAGCGAAGGGCCGAAGACAGCGGGATGAAGCCGGCGACCGTGCCGACCTGCACCAAAAGCATGCCGTGGGCGTCGTCGTGACCTCGGACCACCGCCCGGTAAATTCGGTGACGGCCCGGCTCGGGCGTGCCCTGAAAGGGCGGCGGCGCTTTTTTCCTTCGGCTCAGGGGCCCCACCGCGCCGTGTCGGGCCGCGTACGCGTCGAGGTTTTCTTGCACCGCCCGGCGCGCGAGCGCCTGGAGTTGGGGGTCGATCGTCGTCTCTACCGTGTATCCGCCTCGCTTGGCTTCGGCGCCCACCAATGCGGTGAGCTGCCGCTCCACTTCCGCGACCGTCTCGGGGGCAAGCTCCGAGAGGGTCTCGGGGGCGGGAGCGAGCGCGACCGGCTCGGCGGTGGCGTCGGCGACGACGGATGGGAGGGCGAACCCCTTCTCAGCCATCTGCTGCAGGACGAGGTCGCGTCGCCGTTGCGACCGCGCGAGGTCCACGCGTGGCGAATAGAGACTAGGGCCTTTGGCGAGGCCGGCGATGAGGGCCGCTTCGGCGAGGGTGACCTCCGCGATCCCCTTGCCGAAGTAGTACCGGGCCGCCTCTTCGACCCCAAACCGCCCGTGACCGAAGAAAATGTGGTTCAGGTAGAGTTCGAGGATTTCGTCCTTGCTCATGTGCTGCTCGATTCGCCTCGCGAGCAGCACCTCTCGCGCCTTGCGCTCGTAGGTGCGCTCGGGCGTGAGCAGCACATTTTTGATGACCTGCTGGGTGATGGTGCTTCCCCCTTGCCGTGCGCGCGCCGAGCGCAGATTCACGTAGAGGGCCCGGAGCATGCCGAGGTAGTCGAGTCCCTCGTGCCGATAGAAGTCGGCGTCCTCGGCCGCGAGCACAGCGAGCTTCATCGACTTCGGGATCTGCTCGATCGGAACGACCGTCCGCCGCTCTACGAAGAGTTCCGCGAGGGGCGTCCCGTCCCGGGCGACGACCCTCGTCACCTGAGGGGGCCGATAGTTGCGGAGGTCACGGGTCGACGGCAGGTCCCGCTCGAAGTGGCGAAGCACGAGCCAAAGGGCAAAAAAACCCACCGCCGCCGTCGCGCAAAGGCCCACGAGGAGCCAGCGGGCCCACCGCAGCCAGCGGCGGCGCCGGCGGGCCAGGCGCACGTCTTCTCGGTCGGGATGGGACATGATGCGAAAAGCAGTCTGCGGGAGAAACGCCAGAGGGGCCAGGAACCGTTCCCTCTGCGAAAATGTATAAAGACGCGATGAACGGTCGAACTTTCGCCCCGGTCGCAGTCCTCGGACTTCTCCTCCCCGGAGCCATCGGCGCCTGTTCCTCGCGCCCGTCGTCGGCGGTCGACGCGACGGAAGCGAGCGCGTTCGTCGACCGTCGCATCGCCGGTTTGTGGCGCCTGGCGGACTACCGAGCCGATGCAACGCTTTCGCCATTGGTCTTGCTGCGCATGCGCGAGGATGACCTGCGGGTCCGCTTCGGGGCCGGGCGCGTGCAAAGCGCCACGCCGGGTCTCGAGCTCGATCGCGCTTACGTCGTCGACCGGGTTCAGGGCGTCGACTTCCGCCTCACCATCACCGATGACGATGGCCTTCGGTACGAGAACGCGTGCCGGTTCGAGCCCGACGGCAGCGTCCGGTTCCGCACCCTCACGCCTCCGTGGCAGGGCGAAGGGCACCTCACCCGGGTCCCACCGGGGGAATGAAGCGGGCGGCCGGTCAGGCGCCCGGGAGCCCATTGACAGGGCTCAGCTAAAGAGCCCAGCGAAAGTGCTCAGCTAACGAACCCGGCCGACCGAGCTCAGTGCAGCAAACGCAGGGCGAGGACCGCGAGCACGATCCCGGCGAGGACGGAGACCGCGGAGATCAATACGAGGCTGCGGGCGCCACCGTGGTCTGCCCGCGCGAGTTCCGGAGGGATGTCGCCGAAGTCGGGATTGCTCATCTCCACGGTCTTGAGCTGGCCTCGCGTGCGAGGCGTCGCCCGGGCCGCGGGCTCAGCCGCCGTCGGCACGCCGGGGGCCTTCGGTCCGTCCCCCGCGGAAGGGCCGAACACGGGCGGTACCGCCGCCGTCGGGGTCTCGAATTCGGTCACCGAGGCCGGCAAAGCGGCTTCGCTTGCGGCGGTGACCGGTCCGAAGATCCGTAGCGCGTTGGCGAATGCCACCGCGGTTGGGAAACGGTCGTCGACGTCCTTGGCCAAGGCGCGGGTCAGCACGCTCTCGAGGCCCGCGGGAAATGTTTTTCCCTCCACCCGATCATTGAGCGGGATGGGAGGGGTCGTCACGTGGAGCTGGATGAACTCCATGCTCGTACGCGCCTCGAAGGGGAGCTTTCCCGTGAGCGCTTCGTAGAGAATGCTCGCCAGAGAGTAGATGTCACTGCGGCGATCGAGCTCGATTCCCTGCGCTTGCTCGGGCGACATGAACTCGGGCGTCCCGAACACCATGCCCTCTTGCGTGAGCATGATGGAACCCGGCCGAAGTTCGCGCTCGGTGACCTTGGCCAGGCCGAAATCGAGCACTTTGGCGAAATCGGCCATGCCTCCGCTCGTGGTGAGGAAGATGTTTTCGGGCTTCAGGTCGCGGTGCACGATCCCCTTTTCGTGGGCCTCGTGCAGCGCCCCGCACACTTGAACCAGAACGGGGATGGCGCGCTCCAGCGGGAGGGGGCCCTTCCGACGGACGACCTGGTTGAGGTTTCGCCCCTCCAGATACTCCATCACGATGTACAGCTCGCCGGTCTCGAGCTCGCCATACATGAACACCTTGACCGTGTTGGGGTGGGTCAGATGGCTCATCGCCCGCGCTTCGCGGCGAAAACGAGAGACGAGGTCACGTCGATTCTTGAGCTTCGCGTGCAGGATTTTCACCGCGACCATGCGGTTCATGTCCGGCTGCTCGGCCTTGTAGACCGAGCCCATGCCGCCGGTACCGATCTTCTTGATGATGCGGAACTGGCCCTCGAGAATCTCGCGCCCGATGTAGCGGTCACGGGGACGCGCTGGTGCCTTGGCCTCGCTCATCTCGGTCTCTAAGCGTCCCCCTCGCCTCAGCGAGACTTACCACGAGACCGCCTACGCCAAAGCTGCTTGACGATGGGGGGGAAGTCCCTGCTCGTCGATGGCGTCGGTCGAATCTAACGATTTGACCGATGGTATGGCTCCGGGCGGGGGGGCGTGGCACACCGTGAGGCCATGCTCGCGGAAGCGGACCACCAGGCCCTCGCGCTGCGTGGGGAGCAGCTCCATGCCGCGGGTTTCCGCCACGCCTTTTTCACCCGCGGCGGGGGGGTGAGTGCGGCGCCCTTTGCGACGCTCAACTTTTTTTCCGGTAGCGGCGACGATCCGGACGCGGTGGCGGAAAACTATCGTCGCGCGGCCGCCCATCTCGACGTGCCCGTCGAGCGCCTCTACGTGTTGAGCCAGGTCCACGGGACCGACCACCACGTGCTGACCGGCGAGGAGGCGCGCCACGACGTCATCCAGTGGCGAGGTGACGTTACGGTGAGTGGAACGACGGGGGTCGCGTGCGGGGTGCGAACGGCGGACTGTGTGGCCATTCTCGTCGGCGATCGCGCGTCGGGCGCCGCGGCTGCGATCCACAGCGGATGGCGCGGAACCGCCGACAACGCGGCCGGGGCGGGCGTAGCTGCGTTGCGGACCCTCGTCGGGGGTGACGGCGACCTGGTGGCTGCCGTCGGGCCGCACATCGAACGCTGCTGTTTCGAGGTCGGGCCCGAGGTCGCGAAGACGCTCGCTTTGCGCTCCGGGTTGGGCGACCGCGTGGTCGACGCCTCTCGGACCCGGCCCCACGTCGATCTGCGCGCGATTGTCGCGCACCAGCTCGAAGCGGTAGGCGTGCACGTCGAGCACGTCCCTGGCTGCACGGTGTGCGACAGCCGGCGATTCCACTCCTACCGACGGGACGGTCGGGTGAGCGGACGCATGCTCGCCGCGATCGTCGTCAAGGGAGCGGAGCCCTCGACGCCGCGGTAGGCACGACCGCCTGGATTCACTACCCTCAGCGACCATCGGCAGGCGATCCATGGCCGTTACGCTCAACCCGAAGTGCTTTGCCGCGACCCACCAGGGTCGGAAGCGCGCCCACAACGAGGACAGCTATCTCGCCGATGCGGAGCTGGGGGTCTTCGCGGTGGCCGACGGGATGGGCGGACACCAAGCCGGAGAGGTCGCCAGTGCGCTCGCGGTGCGCACCGTACACGAAGTGCTGCAACAGAATCGCGCCCTCCTCGAACCGGCCGAGGTCGCCGGTCCCCGGTCGGAGGTCAGTCGTCGTGATGTGCTGGGATTGCTGGAGTGGGCCGTGCAAGAGGCGTCGCGACGCATCCACGCCCAGGCGCAACGCGACGAAGCGAAACGGGGCATGGGGACCACCCTCAGCGTCGTGGTTCTGCTCGACGCCCACGCTTACGTCGCGCACGTCGGGGACAGCCGGGTCTACTTGCTCCGTGGTGACCGCGTCGAGCAGATCACCGACGACCACACGATCGGCAACGAGCTCGTACGTCTGGGCGTGGTCGCGCGCGACCAGCTCCATGCGGTGCCCCGACGCAATGCCATCACCCGTGCGGTGGGCATCTACGAGCACGTCGAGGTCGATACGCTGACCCTGGAGGTGCTCCCGCACGACCAGTTCGTCCTCGCCTCCGATGGGTTGACCGGATACCTCGATGCCACCCAAGAGAACCTCGCCGCGTGGGCCAAACCCGGCGACGGGCAGCAGGTCGTCCACCAGCTCGTGGGCTTCGCCAACGATTGCGGCGGCAAGGACAACATCACCGCGGTTCTCGTGCGGCTCGGCCGCGGCGGCCTACGCGACAGCGCGAGGGCCAAACAGTTGGAGCTCAAGCGGGAGATGCTCCAGGCGATGCCGCTGTTCTCCCGCCTGGCCGAGCGCGAGTTGCGGCGGGTCATGCATGTCGCCGAAGTCGTCGCCTTCGCGCCGGGCGAAGTGGTGATGCGGCAGGGCGAAGCGGGCGACCGGATGTTCGTGTGCCTCGATGGTCGCCTCCAGGTTTTCAGCCACCAGACGGCGGTCGGCGAACTCCAACGGGGCGAGCACTTCGGTGAGATGTCGTTGGTGCGCAACCTCCCGCGCTCCGCCACCGTCAAAGCGACCGTTCCGAGCCAGCTCATCGCCATCGCCCGGGACGACTTCTTCGAACTCATCCGCGAAGAGCCCCGCGTCGCCGTCAAGTTGCTGTGGCAATTTCTCGGCGTGCTCGCCCACCGGCTCGACCGCACCTCCCAGGACTTGAGCCTCGCCCGGGAGGCGGGACTCGGAACCCGTCAGCAGTGGATCGACGACGAGCCGTCCCTCGATCCATTCGCGACGCCGCCCTCGTCGTCTTACCTCCCGCCGTCGATCGCAGGGCCGTCGCTCGCGGAGAAGGGGAGGTCGGCGGCCCCGAGCGACGACGATGCGGCGGTCACCCCGCGCCGAGCCGGATCAAGCGAAACCGCGGCCGTCGGCCCCGTCGACGCGGGGATGACGGCGCCGCCCGCCCCCCCGCCGGGGCGTGCTTCCGAGCCCGAACCGAACGTCGCGAGAGGCGACGACGCCTTCGATGCGCGGCGGACGATGCCTTCGATCCCCTCCACCCGCCGCGTCCGCGCCCGCACCCTCAAGTCGGCCGAGCCCCGACGCGAAGACGACCGCAAAGGAAAGACGACGCTCCCCGACGGCCTCCGACGCGTGGCGGACGAAGCGTTTCGCCCCAGCCACGAAACCCTGCCGCTCGAGCAACCAGAGGGGCTCGAGGAAGAGCTCGCCGACCTTCGTCGGGAGTTCAAGGAGCGCCTCGCCCAGGCTCGGCGCGACCGTAAGAAACGCGACGACTGAGCCGCGAAGGGCCTTACCGTCCGCCGGCGCCTGTACTACCGCTCCCTCATGCCCCCCGGCCGAACCTCGAGCGTACGTCCCCGGCGCCGCCGGTGTCGTCGTGTCGTTACATCGGGCCGGCGGCGTTTGCTTTCGTCGACGGCCGTCGCCGTCGGGATGGCGGTTGCCCTGGGGATGGGCTTAAGGAGCGAACCGGCCGCGGCGCAGGTCGCCCCGGCGCCGTTCATCGAGATCATGCAGGAGCCGGGCGAAGTGGTCGACGTGATCGACGCCTTCGACGACGACAACGACGACGTCTACGACTTCAATTTCCGGCTCGACTTCGGCTACACCTCCAAGCGCGCGCGCATTACCCGAGAATCGGCGGTGTTCGCGCCTGGCCTCACCACCGGTGGCTTCACCTCCCGTCGGCAGAACGTGGGGCGGTACATCGAGACGACGAGCCGCCTGAGCCCGCGCCTCGACTTTGGACTCTACAAGGACCTCGCCCTCTACACCCGCCTCCCCATCATCCTCGACAATCGTCGACGCATCGACGACATCGACGGCACGGCGGGGAACATCTCGGCCGCGACCGGAGGGGCGCCCGGTGAGACCCTCTTCGTCATCCCATTCGAGGCGCCGTCGAGGAGCGGCATCGAGCACCTCGCCGTCGGGATCGATTGGGGGATTTTCAACCAGTCGCGCGACCACACCAAGCCCACCTGGATCTTCGGCGTCGAAGGTCGCTTTGCGATCGGGACCCCGATGCACGCCTGCAACGCCAACCCCGCCCAAGGGCAGGTCGCGTGCGCGCATCCGGGCGACATCGACCGCAACGGTCAATTCGATGCCGATGCGGTGAGTTCGGCGACCGGCGATCCGCTCGAGTCGCAAGCGATCGACACCCGCGGGGCGGGGGTCACGCGGGGCACGGCGTCGCTCGAGCTTCACTCGCTCATCTCCAAGCGCCTCAAGTACATCGAGCCCTACGGAGGCTTCACCGCGGCCTTCGAGTTTCCGCTCGGCAACAGCGACTTCGGCGAGACCGACCTCGAGGGCACGCTCGTCAATCTCCCGCCCGTCGTGGGCACGGTGCTCGTCGGCATGATGATCCATCCGTGGGAAGACCGAGAGGATTTCGGCCGGCTCACCTTCGACCTTCGGTTCCAGGGCGAATACCACTCGGAGGGGCGCGACTACTCCGAGCTCTTCGATGCGCTCGGCAGCAGTGCGGCCCCCTCGTTGCGCAACCCCAGGTGGTCTCGGTTTCGCGCCTGTGAGGGTGCCGAGTGCGACGTGGCGCGGTCCGTGGTCGATCAGGGCTCGCAGCGCACGTACTTCTCGGGCCTCACCGTCGTGGAGCCCTACGGTTCCTACCGGGGTGCGGGCAGCGTCACGTACCGAACGGGCAAGTACGTAAAGCTCAATGCTGGCGTGGGGCTCCGGTTCGACCAGCCGCATGGGATCACCCACGACCAACCCTGCAACCCCGACTTCGCGGGCGACGTCGATCCGTCGCGCGCCGGCCCCTGCCAGTCGACGACCGGGGGCAACGTCACGGGCATTCCCAACCCCGCCTATCGGCCGACCATCAACGCCGTGGGCCGCCGCTTCTACGTCGACCAGAGCATCACCTACGAGGTCTTCGCGAGCGGCACGGTCATGTTCTGAACGAGGTAAGGACCCGTGGTAACGCGAACCGTCGAGGTCACGGTGAGCGGCCGGGCGGAGCACCACGTGCTCGACGTGGTGCGACCCCTCGGGTTCACCCGGGCCGACGTTCGCGACTGGTTCGCCGCGGGGGATGTTTGGGTCGAGCGCGATCGCCGTCGGCGTCGCGTCGACAAGGGTACGGGTCTGGTCCCGGGCGACCGACTCGGCTGGCGGCAACCCCCGGCCATCGTGCCGGCCGAGCCCGATGCGCCGCTCATCGTCGCTTACGCGTCGCGCGATTGGATCGTCGTCGACAAGCCGGCGGCCCAGCCCTGTGCGCCCCGCCGCGCGGGCGACCGAGGAACGGTCGTCAACGCCCTGGTCGCCCGCTACCCGGAGCTGGAACATGTCGGGTACGGAGCTCGGGAGCCCGGGCTGATCCACCGTCTCGACAACGGGACGTCGGGTCTCTTGTGGGTCGCGCGGTCGTCAGAGGCGTTCGAACGGGCGCGCGCGGCGTTGACGTCGGGCGCGGTGGACAAGCGCTACCTCCTTCTCGTGGCGTCGTCGTCGTTGCCCGAAGATGCCGGGCGCATCGAAGCTCCCGTGCGCACCGAGGGACCGAAAGTGGTCGTGGCGGCAGACGGCCGGCCGGCCACGACCACGTTTCGCGTGCTCCGCCGCGGCGCCCGATTCGCCCTCGTCGAAGCGGTTGCGAGCCCTGCGGTGCGGCATCAGGTTCGCGTCCACCTCGCATCGCGGGGCGCGCCTCTCCTCGGGGACCAGCGCTACGGCGGGAGCTCGTGGGGCCAGGCGGGCCACGCGCTCCACGCTTGGCGCATCCGCTGGGCGGAAGCGGGACTCGACGTGGTGTCGGACTCGGTGGGGTGGCCGAACGTCGATGACTTGGCCCGTGACGACGACGGCGCCTAGCGTCACCCGATGCCGGCACGAACCCCCGTCGGGCGAACCCGCCGTCGCCGCGGCTTGCTGGTGGGATTCGCGTTCGCCGTAGCGACGGCCATCGCGCCGGCCGCCGCGATGGCGCGACCGAGCGTGACGTGGCGCGACGTCGAGGTGCGGGCCGGCGACGACGGTCCGAGGGTCGCGCGGCTCCTCCGACGGGAGTTGAAGCGCGCGTCGAAACACGAAGATTGGCGCAAGGGCTCGGGCAAGAGTGCCAAGCGGCGCCCGTCGTCGTCGTCGGGCTTCGTGCTCTCGGCGAAGGTTGTGGCGCTGACCTGGACGCCACGGGGCGACGATGTGGTCCGGGTGGCCGTGACGGTGGTCGCCCGGATCGAGGAAGGCCCGCGCAACGTCCGTCGGCAGGTGCGCTCGCACATTCGCCTCGGGGGCCATCCACGGCATCGGAACGAGCTCGAGCGTCGCGCGCTCAAGATCGTCGCCGGCGGAATCGTCACCCGACTCGCCGAAGTCGCGCGCCGCTGAGGCCGACGGACGTACCAGCGCTGCAGGCCGACGTACCAGCGCCGCGGCAGCCCCCGCCCCCGCCACGAAAAACGATCAAAAACGAGCGTCGAGGGCACCATGCCCGCGGGGGCAAAACGTATGCGAGCGGCGTTCGTGGTAGCTTTTGCGGATCGCTCGTCGGCAGTGGGCCGACCGCGACTCCGGAGGGCGCCATGGCAACGGCAAAGCAGAAGAAGCGGGCTCTGACCAAGGCCGAGCTGATCCAGGCGTTGGTCCGAGAGACGGGTCCCGACATCTCCCGGCGACAGGTGGTGGAGGTCCTCGATGCTCTGAGGACCATCGGGTACCGCCAGCTCCGCCGGTCGGGGCTCTTCACGATTCCCGGCTTCGCCAAGCTCGAAGTGAAGCGCCGCAAGGGCACCCGCGCGGGCGTCCGTAGCGTATTCGGCGAGCCTCGGTTCATGCCCGCCCGACCGGCTGTAAGGCGCGTCAGCGCCCGTGCGTTGAAGGTCTGCCACGACGCGGTCGGCTGAACCCTTTGCGGCCTCATGGTATGACCCGGGCCGATCTCAGGAGAACCATACCCATCATGCTTCGAACGTCCTTCGTCGCCTCGCTCGTGGTGATCGGTGCCATCGGCTGTGGCAGTGATCCCCAGGACCCCCCCCA
The DNA here is from genome assembly GCA_039027095.1 of Myxococcota bacterium. Taxonomy (GTDB): domain Bacteria; phylum Myxococcota_A; class Polyangia; order Polyangiales; family Polyangiaceae; genus JAPYTK01. Next base: position 10,519 of record JBCCLB010000025.1, on the reverse strand, counting down.
GACGCCGCCGGTCGCGAGCAACACCGCTCCGGTCCCGCCGCCGCCGCCTCCTCCCCCCGCCCCGGTCGTCGACACCGGACCGTGCGACGCGACCATGACGGCGGCCATGCAGACCGCCATCCAGTCGCGCGAGAGCAAAGAACTCAAGCGGGGCATGAAGGCCGAGGGCGCGTTCATGTGCGAGCGGGTCGCCGAGGGCCAGGTGCTCAAGCTTCCCATCACCATTCAGCCCAAACGTTGCTACACCGTGCTCGCCGGCTCGTTCCCGAACGTGACCGACATCGACGTCGTCTTGAAACCGAACCTAGGGGACGGGCCGGCCAATCCGCTTCTCGCGCCCATCGCGAACACCGTCCTCGCCCAGGACGCCGACATCGGTCTCAACGCGAGTATCGGGGCGGGCGAGAATTGCTACCGGTTCAACCTCATCCCCGGTTTCGAAATCCCCTTGGCCGCGGTGGTCGAGGTCACCGTCAAGGCTGGCTCGGGCCCCGTGTCCGTGCAGGCCTACGCGGGCAACTGAGCGCACCGTCAACCTCACCGAACCGAGCATCCTCATGAAACACGGCTTCACCACCCTCGCCTTCGTCGCCCTCGCCGCCTCGACCCTCTTGGGGTGCCCGCGCGAGCAACAGCAGCAACCTCCGCCCTACCCCCAGGGCTACCCCCCGCAGCCTTATCCGCCCGGGGGTCAGTACCCGCCTCAGCCCGGAGGATTTCCGGCGCCGCAACCGGGCGTCCAGCCACCCCAACCGGGCGGGGTTCCGCCGCAACCGTTCCCGCAACCGGGGACCCAACCGCCGGCGCCCATGCCGCCCCCCGCGCCCGCGCCTCAGCCGGGGGCGTTCCCCTTCCCGATCCCCGGCATGCCGACCCCCCAACCCGGCGCGCAGCCCCCTGCGCCCCAACCCGGAGCGCCCGCCCCGCAACCCGGTGGCGGAGGCGGCATGGCCCAAGTTCTCGCGGCGCCCTCGCCCCCGCTGAACGCCGCGTTCGACTTGTTCGCGCGGCAAGAGATGGCGGGCATGCAGCCGGTCAACGACGTGATCGCGGGCAACTTCCAGCCCGGACAAAAGCTCGAGCAGACCTTTCAGATGCAGCCGGGCAAGTGCTACGGCGCGGCCGCGGTCGGCGCGGGTCCCTCCGAGGTCCACGTGCAATTCATCGCGCTGCAGCCCATTCCGGGCGTGCAGAACCCTGTCCTCGCCGAGGACAAGCGCACGGGCTCGAACGGATCCATCAAGCCCTGCTACACCTGGCAGCTGCCGCTCGGCATCAACGTCAAGGCCGTCTACGAAGCGCGCGCCGGCTCCGGCTTGATCGCCGGCCGCGTCTACATGCGTTGAGTTGTCGGCGATGACCGGCCAGAGAGGGCCCCGTCCGGAAGGGCGGGCCTTCGCTCGTGGTCAACGCCTACGGGCGCGCGGCGGTCGGTCGGCGAAAGCCCCTCAGGTGGCGGTGGTTGCATCGCCGACGGGGAGACCCGGGGCGGGGTTTCGGTCGCAGAGGGCTTTCACGTCCTGGGCGATGGCGCCGAGCTTTGCGTCGTCGCCGACATGGGTCACGACTTCGTCCATCCAGCTCGCCAGTTGCGCCATGTCGCGCTCGACCAGGCCTCGCGAGGTCACGGCGGCGGTACCGAGCCGGATCCCCGAGGGGTCGAACGGCTTCCTCGGGTCGAACGGGATGGAGTTGTAGTTGCAGACGATGCCCGCTTTCTCGAGCGCCGTCGCGTAGGGCTTCCCGCCCAGCTCCTTGGGGGTCATGTCGACCAGCACCATGTGGTTGTCGGTCCCGCCGGTGATGATGGTAAACCCCTTCTCGGCGAGCGCTTCCGCCAAGGCCTTGGCGTTGGCGACGACCTGAGCCGCATAGGCCTTGAACTCAGGCTGAAGGGCCTCTTTGGCGGCCACGGCGAGAGCCGCGGTCGTGTGGTTGTGTGGCCCTCCCTGGAGCCCGGGGAAGATGGCGCGGTCGATGGTTTTGGCGTGCTCGGCCTTGCACATCATCATCCCGCCGCGCGGACCCCGCAGGGTCTTGTGGGTCGTGCTCGTGACGACGTCGGCGATCCCCACCGGGGTCGGGTGCACGCCGCCGGCCACCAGCCCGGAGATGTGGGCGATGTCGGCGATGAGCAACGCTCCGGCCTCGTCGGCGATCTCGCGAAAGGTGCCGAATTCGACCGTTCGCGGGTACGCGGTGACCCCGCAGAACAAGATCTTCGGCCGGTGCTCGAGCGCGAGGTCCCGGACCTCGTCGAAGTCGATCCGATGGGTGCGGCGGTTCACCCCGTACTGCACCGCGTTGAAGTACTTGCCGGTGATGCTCACCTTCCACCCGTGGGTGAGGTGACCCCCGGAGGGGAGTCCCATCCCCATGATGGTGTCGCCCGGTTTGCAGAACGCGAAGTAGACGCCCAAGTTGGCGGGGCTTCCGCTGTAGGGCTGCACGTTGACGTGCTCGGCGCCGTAGAGTGCCTTCAGGCGCGCGATGGCGAGCTGCTCGAGCGCATCGACGTGGGCCTGCCCCTGGTAGTACCGCTTGCCCGCGTAGCCCTCGGAATACTTGTTGGTGAGCACCGACCCCGTCGCCTCCATCACCGCGGCCGAAGCGTAGTTTTCGCTCGCGATGAGGCGGAGGCTGTCCGCCTGGCGTTTTGTTTCGGCGGCGATGAGACCGGCGACTTCGGGATCGGTTGCGGCGAGATGGGGCGTGAGGGACATCAGATTTCAAACTCCGCGCGGGTAAGGATGTCGGAGATCCGCCACAAGAACTCGTTGGCTTCTACTCCGTCGACGACTCGGTGATCGTAGGATAGCGCCGAGTACATCACGGGGTGAATGGCGATGGCGTCGCCGCCACCACTTTCGACCACCACCGGGCGTTTCTTGATCTCGCCGACGCGAAGAATGCCGACGTTCGGCTGCGAGATGATCGCGCCACCGAAGAGGTTCCCCTTACGACCCGGGTTGCTGACGGTGAACGTGACGCCCGACAGGTCGTCGGCGGTGATTTTCCCGACCCGTGCGCGGCTCGCGAGATCGGTGATCTGCATCGCGATCCCCCGCAACGACAACTGGTCGGTGTTCTTGATGCTCGCCACCAAGAGCCCGCTCGGCGTGTCGACTGCGACCCCGACGTTGATGTCTTTGAACTGAACGTACGCGTCGTCGAGGATGCGGCTGTTGAGCTTCGGGTACTCGCGGAGCGCTTTGACGGTCGCCGCGACCACGAAGGTGAGGAACGTCAGCGAGACGCCTTCGGCTTTGAAGGCGCGCTTGTGCTGGTCGCGGAGCAAGGACGTCGCGTGGATGTCGATCTCGGCGACGGTCACCACGTGGGGCGAAACGGTCGTCGAATAGACCATGTGGTCGGCGGTGATGCGACGCCGACGCGAGAACGCAACGACCTCGTCGCCCTCCTTGGGGAGGTACGGAGGAAGCTTGTACGACCGGTATCCGACGCCAGGTTGGGGCACGGTGTTCATCAACGCCGCGATGTCCCCCGCCGCGCCGGTCCCCGTTCGCCCAATTGGCGCGGGCCCAGGAGCCGGCGGGGCAGGAGGCGCGGGCGCGGCGGCGGGGCGGCCGGCTCCAGGGCGCGCGGCTTCTGAACGTCCGGGGTCGGGTCGGGCGGCGGCGGGGCCGGCGGCGGCGCGCTGGATGTCGTCGTGCGTGATCCGTCCCCGGTCGCCGGTTCCCTGGACGGTGTTCAGGTCGACGCCCTGCTCGCGCGCGAGCTTGCGGCTCGATGGCGACGCGAGCGCGCGGGCGCCATCGTCGTTGCCGCCGGCGGATGGCGTCTCGGGGCCCGGGGGAGGGTTCGGCGTGGCGGCGGCCGTCGCGTTCTCGTCGATCTTGCAGAGCAGACCACCCGTCGGGACAACGTCGCCTTCCGCGACCAGGATCTCGGTGACCACCCCGTCGCCGGGAGACGGAACCTCGCTGTCGGCCTTGTCGGTCGCGACCTCGAGCAGAGGCTGCTCGCGGCTCACGGCGTCGCCGACCTTCACGTGCCATTGGGTGACGGTTCCCTCGGCGACGGACTCGCCGAGCTGGGGCATTTGAACGTCGATCATGTGGTTTTTCCTGGCTTCAGGTCGGCGGACCTTACACCGAAAGGCGGGTCGGTCGAGCCGCTTTTGCCATCCTCTCCCCGCCCGTTCAGCGGTGTGGATCGGGACGCGACGGAAGCGCGCGCAAAGCGTCGCAATAGGCCCCAGGAAGCCCGTGCTCTGCGGCCCCCGTCACGAGGTGCGCCTTGTACCAATCGAACATGACCCCGTCCCGACGCACCGAGGAAACATAGGTGACGGCGGGGATGGTCCGCCCGTCGATCGCGACGTCGACCTCCTCGCGCCGGTACCCTCCCTCATAGCCGTCGAGCACGTCGAGGGCTTCGTCGGTCAGATCGTAGAGAACGCCCCACACTTCGGCGGTCGGGTCTGCGGCGAGATTGGCCTTTGCGCTACCGTCGTCTCCCGCCTTGTCGCAGACGAGGCGCCACCCGGAGAGCCGGGCCGGGCCCAGGTCGGCGCGAATCGACACCCGCGCGGCGAGACGGGCGTGGCTCAGGTTCGATCCGAACGCGAAATAGTGAGGCATGGCTTGGTGACAGGCGGGCCATTCCCGTCAGAGGGCAGTCCCCGACGGCGTCGCGCGGGCGAGGGCGCGATCGAGCCGACGCGGGCTGAAGCCCTGGATCACGGTTCCGGCGACGTCGATGACCGGGATCGAGCCCCCGACCATGCCGGCATCGCGAAGCTTGCGTTGCATCTCGCGGCCGCGCGCGGGTTCGCGCTCGATGTCGTGCTCGACGACCCGAACGCCTTTGCGGCGGAGGTAGGCGACCGCGTCGTGACAGGGTCCACACCACGAGGCTCCGTAGACGATGACCTCGATGTCCGCCCGCGGGGTGGAAGCATCGTGAGGGTCGCGAGGGGCTCCCGTTCCCGGCCTTTCCGCCGGCGGCGGTTTTGGCGCGTGCTGGGCACGGTACGCGGAGCGCCGCTCGGCGATGAGACGCTCCCACTCCGCCCGAGCCATCGTGCGCACCGCGTAGCGGCCGTCCGGGGCTTTCTCCTCGAGGTTTGCGACGTAGAACAAGGCCCCGTGGCCCGCCGCGCGGGTGATGACACGGACGAGGTCTCGCTTGCCGGCCGGCACGCGGTCGAGCTGCGTTTCGGTGTGGGTGCCCCCGCGCTCGTCCACCCACGTCACGAGTAGATCTGCCGTGTCGTCCCGAAGCTCGAGGGGAGGCAGCGTTTCGGCGGCCGGGCCCGCCTCGGCTTCACGGTCGTCGCAGCCGCCACCCAGAACGGGCATGGCCAGTACCAGCCCGAGTGAGACCAGCGGGTGGTGGGTGCGCAAAAGGGCGTCGCGCATGTCGAAGAGGAGCATGTACCGAGTTCCACGGTTCAGCCACCTTTCACGGGGGCCGGGCCTCGGAGTCCGCGCCCATCGAGCCCGTCGGGCTTGCGGCACGCGGTCCCGCGGCGGGTGGGGATCGGATCAGGCGTCGCGGCGGGGGATGAACTTGGCGTGGAGGCGTCGTCGGCTCTCGAAGGCCTTCCTGAGGTGGGGATCGCCCTGAAAGCGACCTTCGAACATCGCATCCAGACGGGTACGCGCTGCTTCGTCGGCCAAACCATACTGGGCGTGGAGCTGGGCGCGGCGTTCGGGGTGGGCTTCGGTCCAGGCGCAGAGCACGGCGTACTTTTCGAGCTCGACCAGGGGGTCGACGTCGCGGCGGTCGTTCGAGTGGAGGGTGCCCGTGTCGCGGGGCCGCGCACGCGTGGCCCTCCGGATGGCGTCGTCGTCGACAAAGGCTCGGCCGAGCGCGATGGTCTCGTCGATCGATGAGGGGGGCCCCTCGGCCACCGAGGTGGGGTGGGAAGGCGGTGACGGCTCCTCCTCGAGGTCCACCGCGGCCCAAAACTCGGTCACCGCGGGCAGGGTAAAGTCGCGCGCGTCTGGCGTCATGACGGTTTCCGGGCTCGTCCCCGTCGCCAGCGGCCGGGGCCGCAAGGTCGCGTGGGCGCGCGCGAGGTCGTTCCACGTGCGGCGGTCGCCGGTTTGCATCGCGTGAACGATGCGAATCAGGAGGTTGCGCGCGTGGGTGACGTCCTGGGCGGTACCCCCGCGGGAAAGCCAGTGCCGCCGCAGCGCTTCCCGTTGGGGGGGCGCCACGGCGAGCAGCAAGCCTTGCAGGGCGCTCATCGCGGTTTGGAGCGCTTCGGCGGTGGCCCAGGGGTCGCCGCTCGCTCCGTTGCCCGCGCCGTCCTTCACCCTCGGAAGCCTAGTATGACCAGCGAGCAGCCGTCTCGGTTGTGTCGGCGTTTCGGGCGCTTTATGCAGCCCCCGACGCCGCGGGCGCGGGTCGGAAACGGGGGCGGCGTGCTCATCGCGGTCGACGTCGGCAACACTTCCATCAGCTACGGAATCTTCGACGGAGATGCGCTGGTGCTGCACCTTCGCACCGAGAGCGCTCGTTCCCGCACCGCCGACGAATACGCGGTGATCGTCCGCCACATGATGGACCTGCGGGGGGTGCATCCCGAGCAGGTGCGCGAGGCGATCATCGCCAGCGTCGTCCCCCCCCTCACCGACACCATCTGCGACTTCATCGAGACCGCCTTCGCGTGTGAGCCGGTGGTCGTCGGTCCGGGCACGAAGACCGGCATTCGCATCCTCTACGACAACCCCCACGATGTAGGCGCCGACCGCATCGTCAATGCCGCCGCCGCGTACGCCTGGGCCGGAGGCGGCGTGATCGTCGTCGACTTCGGTACCGCAACCACCTTCGACTGTGTTTCCGCCCGCGGAGAGTACCTCGGCGGCGTCATCGCCCCCGGGATTGAAATCAGCGCCGAGGCGCTCTTCTCTCGCGCTTCCCGCCTTCATCGCGTCGAGATCGCCCGCCCCGAGCGCGTCGTCGGGAAAAACACCCAGGGCTCGATGCAGTCTGGCATCGTCTTTGGTTACGCGGGATTGGTCGACGGTCTGTGCCGGCGTCTTCGCGACGAAATCGACGACCCCGTGCGTGTCCTGGCCACCGGTGGTCTCGCCTCGTTGATCGCCCCCGAGGCCGACTCGATCGAAGCCGTCGATGCCCACCTGACGCTCACGGGCTTGCGGCTCATCCACGCCCGCAACCGCCGTCCCGTCCGCCCGCCGGTCGCCTAGCCCGTTCCGGTTTGCGCTACGGTCGTCGGATGGTGGGCTGGAGTCTCGTTCGAACCCGTTGCGGAGCGGTGACGTTCGCCGTGGTCGCCAGCGTGACCGCCATGGTCGGGCCGGCGCGTGCCGAAAAGGCTGGCGACGAGGACGCGGGGGCCGGCTCTTCGGCGGCGGCCGCGGACGAGCCTCCGGGTCGCGAGGCCACCGCCGAAGAACTCGCCGCGGCGCGGGCTCTGTTCAAGGAAGGGAAGGCCCTCGAGGCAGAAGGTTCCTGGGCCGAAGCGCTCGCGCGTTTCGAACGCGTCGCCGAGGTCAAGATGACGCCTCAAGTCAGGTTTCATTTGGCCCTCTGCCACGAAAACCTGGGCCGCTGGGTCGACGCCATCAACGGCTACGAGCTGGCGGCCCAAGAAGCCGCGAACGTCGGCGATGCCGCCGCCACCGTCGCCAAATCCGCGCCTCCCCGTGCGGCGAAGCTGCGCGCCCGCGTCCCCACGCTCCGTCTCGTCATCAAGGGCACCGTTCGAAGCTCCGCCGTCTTCATCGACGACCGAGAAATCTCACTGGCCCTCGCGGGGACCGAGGTGCCCATCGACCCTGGCACCCATGCGATTCAAGTTCGACGGGACGGTCAGGTCACCACGTCGGCCGAGGTTACCGTGGAAGAGGGGGATGCCGCCGAGGTCGAGCTGGAGATCGACGATCCCGTGCCGCCCGCTCCGGCGCCCGACCCCGCCCCGCCCCCGGTTTTGGTGGCCCCGCCGCCCGGCGGTGGCCCTGAAGCCGGAGCTGAGGGCGTCGGCCAATGGCCTGCGTACGTCGTGGCGGGGGCGGGCGCGGCAGGGCTGATCGCCGGCGGCGTGCTCTGGGGCCTCCGGTCGAACCGCATCGATGCCGTTCGCTGCGACGAGGGCTTCACCGGCTGCAACCCCGATGACGAAGATCTCGTCGACGAGGCCCGCCGCTTCGACCTCGGGAGCAAGGTGAGCTTTGGCGTCGGCGCGGGGCTGGTCGCAGCGGGCGCGGTGCTCTGGTTCGTTCTCTGGGAGCCCGACGGAGGGGCGGAGGCCGCGGAGATCCGAGGTCGCGGCGTCGCCGTGGGCCCGTTCGCCGACGGAGGCGCCGAGCTCCGGCTTCGGTTCTGAGGATCTCAATCAAAGAAGGCGACGAGTTGCTCGGTCCACGCGAGGAGCGCTCCGTCGGAGCCCCAAAGCTCGCCCACCACGGTGTGGAACCCCGCGCGCGCCGCCACCGACCGGTACCGAAACTGAGCCCATCCTTCCCCCTGTCGCCACGCGTTCGGCGCGCCGACGATGTGGGCCGTCCACGTGACCGTACTCGCAAAGGTCGGCCCGTTCGCGAGCGCGAGGGTGGGGGTAGGCCAGAGGTCGAGCATGGCGATGAGACCTTCGGCGTCCCCGGCAGGGCCGCGGAACCGGCACCATCCGTCGAACCCGGCCTCGTCCGCCCCGCTGAACGGCAGCGGTCCGCGTGCCCATCGCAGCCGCGCGTGCTGCGTAAACTCGGGGGTGATGCCCGGGAGGTAGGGCAAATCCGCGAGACCCTCGGGGCCCGGAACGTCGGGTGGGGCCGCGTCTTCCAGCGCCACCGAGCCCGTCCGCGGACGAACGAAGACGAGCTGGACCAACGCGACGACGTCCGAGGATTGCCGGAGCCGTACCTCCACGAACGTCGTGCCCTTGCCCTCACGCAACACCGTCGCCGTACCCCCGAGCACCCCCGCCTTCACCGGGCGGAGAAGCTGGACGCTGGCGACGCGAAGCGAGCGGGCCTCATCGACCGAGCGGGCTCCGAGGGCGACGGCGGCCGCCGCGGTGAGCCCTCCGAACATCGAGCGCCCTTGCATCCACCCGTCGGGCAAGACGAACTGCCACCCGTCCTCGGTAGGTTCCCACTGCTCACGAAACGACGCGTCGATTCTCATGGCGTCCTCCTCATTGCGCCACGTCCGGGTGGGCGGCAACGGGCTGTCCCTCGCAGGCCTTTGCGGGACGACGGGCGGCGCGCGACACGGACTCGGTCGCTAAAAGATGAACTGTCCGCAGACACCGTAGGTGACGCCCTCGTACATCACGGTGGGATTGGACGGGTTACAGTACCGCGCTCCGTTGGGGCAGAAGGCATCCTGCTCAAAGTCCGGATCTTGACATCGAGGCGTGCATATCAAACCGATGCCGCCTCCGAAATCGATGCAAGCATGACCCAGATTGCAATCGAGCGAGGAGGCGCACGGGTCTCCGAACGTTCCCCCTCCCGATGAGACGCAGAGGAGATTGGCTTGCCCGTCCGGCACGCAGTTGACCGGACCGCGAAGCAAGCTGCAGGGGGTACCGTTCTGTGGATCGCAGTTGGCGGTACATGTGCCTAGGTTCGGGATTTCGTCTCCGTCGATGGTAAAGGTCGGAAGGCATTGAGCGGGTAGGCCTCCGCAATCCTGCGCGCTTTGGCAGAGGGGGTGACACGTATGGCGACGATCGTGGCAATAGAAACCTTCGCCGCACTGTGTATCGACCTCGCAGCGCGACCATGGCGGATGGTCGCCCGCATCGACACATCCCGCGGCACCCGTCTCCGATGCGATGACGGTGCATTTGCGGCCGGGTCCACATTCCCCCGTCGAATAAAGGGTGCAGTCGGTTGGCAGCGGCGTGCCCCCGACGCCACCCATGCCGGTGGAGGTCGAAGACGCGGCGGCGCCGCCGCCGTCTCCTCCGGCCGAGAGGATACTGCTGGTGATGGGCCCGCCGCCGCCGCCGCCGCCGCTCGTGTCGGAACGGAACTGAAAGTCGGGGAAGGCGCATGCGCCGACCACGACGAGACCGCCGCTCACGAGAACGAAGGACGTGGATGAGGGTCCCGACGACATTCCTCTTCAGTATACGCGTCAGCCCCGTGACCTGTCGCCGTCGTCGGCGCCACCGTCGGACGCCGCGGCGGGGCCATCTTCAGCTTCGAGCCCGCCGCCGTCGATGCCGAGGAGCTGGTTCATGCTGGACTCGTCGGCGGGGGTGAAGTCGTACCGTTCGAACTCGTGACTCCTGACCCAGGCGAAGGCGTTGACGTTGCGTGCCTCGGGGTCACCCTCTTCGAGGCTGCAGCTGTAGAGGAAGAGGTCGACCCGGTAGCTGGGGTACGGGTGGCGGACGAAGCTGATCATTTCGTGGGGGATGACCTCGACGCCGAGTCGGTGGCGGAGTTCGCGTTTGAGGGCGTCGGCGTCGGACTCGCCAGGCTCCACCTTTCCCCCGGGGAACTCCCATCGGAGCGGGATTGCGGCTTGGGGACGACGCTGGGTGATGAGGTAGCGGTCTCCTTCGGCG